>NZ_CP013189.1:669023-1338047 GCF_001444425.1 Pseudohongiella spirulinae | reverse complement strand
ATTTTTGTGTATGACGCCAATACCCCCTTCCTGCGCCATGGCAATGGCCAGGCGCGCCTCGGTCACAGTATCCATGGCGGCGGACATCAGGGGTATATTCAGAGCGATGTCCCGGGTCAATCGAGTCCTCAGACTGACTGTCTTGGGCAACACAGAGGAGTGGGCGGGCAGAAGCAGAACATCGTCAAATGTCAGCGCTTCTTCAGCAATGCGTAACATAAGTTTTCACCTATCCACAAAAACGCGATTATACAGATCTGGGATGCTGAGGTAAACTGCGGTCCATGATAAAACCGTCAGCAACACCGTCTCCGGAACAAAGCGTCCTTAGCGTCAGCACTCTCAACCGGCTGGCCCGCAGCCTGCTTGAAGACTGTTTTCCAGCCGTCACAGTCGAAGGTGAAATATCCAACCTGGCCATGCCAGGATCCGGTCACTGGTACCTGACCCTGAAAGATGAGCAGGCGCAGATCCGTTGCGCCATGTTCCGCAACCGCAATGCGACAGTCCGCCTGCGACCAACTAACGGTATGCAGGTCCTGGTGAAAGGAAAATTAAGTCTGTATGAGGGCCGCGGCGACTATCAACTGATTCTGGAGTCCATGCAGGATGCCGGCGCCGGAGCACTGCAACGCGCCTTTGAGGCACTCAAGCAAAAACTGGCTGACGAAGGTTTGTTTGACCCACAAGGCAAACAGGCACTGCCGCGAAAAACCCGACATATTGCCGTGATCACCTCACCTGCTGGCGCAGTGCTGCATGACATCATCAGCGTATTGAGTCGTCGCGACCCTACCTTGAAAGTCACTGTGATCCCGGTTCCGGTGCAGGGTGCAGATTCCCCGGATGCCATCACAAAAGCTTTGCAATCGGCTAATGCTCTCAGAGATCGACTGGCCATTGATGTCGTGCTGCTCGCAAGAGGCGGTGGTTCGCTCGAAGATCTGCAGGCGTTTAACAGCGAGACTGTGGCGCGCGCCATCGCCATAAGCAGCTTACCGGTTGTCAGCGCAGTCGGTCATGAAACAGATGTCAGCATTGCCGATTTTGTTGCAGATGTACGCGCACCCACTCCCTCGGCTGCCGCTGAGTTACTGAGCGCCGATCAATCAATCCTGTTGCGCCAGCTTGAACAATTCAGCCAGCGTCTGCTGCGTCAGATGACAGCCTTGCTCAACCAGCGCCAGCAGCAGCTGGATTGGCTTCGACGTCGGCTCCAGCATCCTGGTCGACGTCTGCAGGACCAGTCACAACAACTTGGGCAGCTGGAACAACGACTGATCAGAGCGGTTCGCAGGATGATTGAGCAAAGGCAACTGAAACTGCAGATGTTGGCCCGAAACCTTGATAACATCAGCCCTCTGCAGACATTGCAGCGGGGTTACAGCATTACCCGCAATGAGCCGAATGGCGTTCTGACTTCCGTCACACAGGCCAGTGAGGGCGACACAATATTGACACGATTGTCTGACGGAGAAATCGTCAGCACAGTTACCCAGGTGATTCGTGGAGGAACACATGAATAAACGCGAACAGCAACGATTGATTCGTGAACAGAAACAACAGGCCGCGGAGCGCAAGCAGAAGTTACAGAAAAACCTCACCCGCGCTGCGCTGGTCATCCTGGTTCCGCTGGTGCTTATCGGTGTGCTTTATGGATTCCTCGGGCAGGGTGAAGTGTATGCGCCCGATCAGGTCGGCGCTGCAGACCATGTAAAAGGCAACCCTGACGCACCAATAACGATGGTTGTCTATGCAGACTTTCAGTGTCCGGCCTGCGCGACCGAACACCGCGTCATGGCGCAAGCCTGGCCACGCATTGCTGAGCGCGTACAGCTTGTGTTCCGACATTACCCGCTGACAAGTACCCACCAGCACGCCTGGTCAGCGGCGCTGTATGCTGAAGCCGCTGGCGCGCAGGGAAAATTCTGGGAGATGTATGACCTGCTGTTTCTGAACCAGGCCTATTGGTCAACGCTGATCGATGTAGAAAGTGAATTCGATGGTTACCTTGAGCAACTGGATCTGGACGTCGAACAGGCTCATCAGGACATGGCATCCGATGTATTGGCGCAAAAGGTGAGAAACGATCAGCGCGGCGGAACCCGCGCAGGTGTGCGATCCACACCCGCTCTGTTTGTTAATGGTCGCCAGAACCCCGTACCGCAAAACCCCATCGACATGATTGCTCTGGTCAACCGTCACAGCGAATCATAAGCCCAGACGGGCCGCCGGCAGGCCGAGAAACAGGCCGCCCCAATAATTTCCGTTAATATGAATTGGCACGGAGAGGTTAAACATAACCTCTCCGGTATCACGCAAATAACTCTGCAACCTGAAACGCCCCATGTAAGGGATATCACGGTTCTGGAAGAAACGCATATGACGACTTCTGGCCAGATCAATTTCGGGATCACCCGTCGGTTCCTGTGATAACTCGCTACGATGAATGGCCACATATCCTTTGTTGTCCAAAGGCAAACAGTAGAGCGCGCCGTCATCTTCTGCTGCCCACTGATCGATAAACTGCTGGCAGGCTTGTTGAAAGGCTCTGGCATAGGAGACGTCGAATTTTACCGGGTTAGTGCCAGGAATCGCCTGATGATTCCGGTCAAACATATCCACACCATCTGCAAGCAGACGAGCAAGCTCAGGTTCTATCTGGTCGCGCCGGTGCTCCAGTCTCTCCAGTACCTCCTCAAGCTCTCCCCGTCCAATCCGGAATTGGCAAAGCTTATGCAGGGCCTTGTCGGTGGAATCGAGCAGCTCCTGGGTCTGCTCGTTGTTCTTTTCCATATCCTGACGAATCCGCACGCCCAGTTCACGAATTTCATGACTGCGGGAACGAATATCCTGGTTACTGACTGACAGTTGCTCTGCCGCCGAGCTGACCTGCAGCAGATCTGTATGAGTAGACTGAAAGCCGGTAACCATGTGTTCGAACTCTGAGGCTGATTTATCGATGGAGCTGCGAGCGAAATCCGTTTCAGTGATCATTTTTTCTGTCCCGCTTGATGTTTCAGAAACGACGTTTATCATCTCTTCCAGCAGCGAGCCAATTTCGTCCGCCGAGCCGCGCACCTTGACCGCCAGATCCCGCACTTCATCCGCCACCACGGCAAAACCGCGTCCTTGTTCGCCTGCCCGGGCAGCCTCAATCGCCGCGTTCAGTGCCAACATATTGGTCTGTGCGGCAAAGCCCTGCACTGTGCCCAAAATTGCCCTGATACTTTCAGAGGTTTTCTCCAACTGCGACACAGTACCGTGAAACTGTTGCATCATGGTGCCAATCTCGCGTATCTGGCTGTTGGCCGTAACCAGATCCTGTACTGCATCCTGAGCGGTCGACAAGTGCCGGGAATTGAGATCGGCAATATTACTGGTCCAGCGTGAAAGCTGTTCAATAGCCGTCGCTGTCTCCTCACTGGCGTTGTAAATAACCTCGGAGTAGTCTTCCTGCTTGCCAGCGTCACGACTGGCCTCTTCAGCGACTTTACGTCCCTGGGCTGACGTCAACGTCACACGGATACTGTGGCTCCGAAGATCCTCCAGTGCCACCCGCAATCGATCCATGAATTGATTAAACAGCCGGGCAGTCTCAATCTGCTGACTATCGCCGCTCTCTGCCATACGGGACGACAGATCTCCCTGCGCTTCATTGACAGTTCGCAGCACCTGCAACAGCTCGGCGCTGGCACCACGCTGATTGCTGCGCAGCCAGATCAGGACTGTGCAGGCCAGCGTACCCGCCAGAAATGCCAGTGCAACCAGCAAATTGACACCACTGAGTGCGATCCAGGACTGGCCGGCGAGGCCGAGTTGCGCAAGAAATAACAGAGTTACAGGGAGGTCTGGAGCAGAGACTCTGGAGAACATAGCTGAGGCACCCGATCACTATAGTTATTGTTTGTCCAACAACTATAACGGCCGCTCGGCAAAAAAACTTGAATCAATGCTGACTAGCCTGATCAGGGAGGCAGCAGTCGACGATGTGTGTGAATTGACATTAATATGCCAAAACCAGCCAGTAGCGTTACGGCAGAGGTACCACCATAACTGACCAGCGGCAGCGGTACACCAACCACTGGCAACAGGCCGGAGACCATGCCCATATTAACAATCACGTAGATACAGAAGGTCAAGGACAGACTGATGCCAAGCAATCTGGAGAAGGTCTCGCGAGCCTGCCAGCTGATTATCATGCCTCGGGCAATAATGAACATATAAAGTGCCAGCAGGATCACAATACCGATAAAACCGAACTCCTCACCAATCACAGCAAGGATGAAGTCTGTGGAAGACTCGGGAAGAAAATCCAGTCTTGATTGCGTGCCGTTCAGCCAGCCTTTACCAAACAGGCCGCCAGAGCCAATTGCAATCTTGGATTGAATAATATTCCAGCCAGCGCCCAGTGGATCCGCCTCTGGATTAAACAAGGTATCAACCCGCCGACGCTGATAGGGCTCCAGCACAAACAGATACATTAATGGCGCGGCTATCACTGCAGAAATGCCAGCAAAGGAGACAATTCGCCATGAAATGCCAGCAAAAAACAACACAATAATACCGGCCATGCCCACCAGGATTGAAGTACCAAGATCCGGCTGATTGGCAATCAGAAAACTGGGAACAGCAATAATCACAAGCGCTACGGCGATGTCCAGCAGCGATGGTGGCAGACTGCGTTTACTGAAATACCAGGCAACTGTGATCGGCAATGACAGCTTCATAATTTCAGATGGCTGAAACAGCCCCAGACCGGGTATCCGCAGCCAGCGCTGAGCTCCATTGGAGACCGAACCAAAAAACAGCACCAGTACCAGAAGCAGCAAACCCACCACAAACAGAGGAATTGCCCAATACCTGAATGTTCTGGGCGGCAACTGGGCAAACACCAGCAGTACCGCAAATCCCACTCCCAGCCGTATCGCCTGCCGCACCACCGTAGGCCCATGTTCACCACTGGCGCTGTACAACACAAACATGCCCAGACAACTCAACAACAACAATGCGGCCAGCAGTGGCAAATCCAGATGCAGACGCCAGGCAAGTGTACGCTCCTGTGGACTCAGGTCGAAGCGCGGAGCGTATAATCGTCGCAATAGTTCTGCCATGAATGTTTTTCCGGACTCCAGGAAGTAGCGACAAAAGGGTAGCCCAAGGTCGTTTTTAAGTCTATTCTCAATGCATATTCACAAACAATAAAGAGGGGACACTCATGTCAGTTATCCGTTCGCTGGGCAAATTGGTTAACGCCATCGGCGAAAATACCCAGACACTGTCATGGACCATTATGCGCGTATTGGGCAGTGCCATGTTCATGACCCACGGTTGGCCAAAAATCTTTGGTGAGCGGGCTCAGCCGCTGACCGGCGGAATGGATTTTTTTGGCATTGATGTCGGGCTCAATATGCTCTGGGTTGCAGGTGTTATAGAATTGTTTGGCGGTGCTTTGCTGGTGCTGGGGCTGTTCACCCGCTACGCCGCTGCACTGGCCGCCATACTGATGGTCATGGCATACCTGACTGCGCACCCTGCCTGGTTCCCGACCTTGAACAATGGTGAGCTGGCGGCTATGTACTTTGTAATGTACTTCGTACTGTTTTCCTTTGGCCCCGGCAAACTGAGCATCGATGCCCTGCTGATGTCACGTCGGTGACGACTTGAACAACCAGTCGACAAGTCCCTGAGCATTGAGGTCCATATCTCCCGCCAGGGCCTGTCGAATGAGAGCCGGCGGTTGTGGGCAGCGCCGTGCCGCCAGTTCATCCAGACTGTTCTGCATGAGCTTGGCGGATAACACCGGGTGCAGTTCGTCGGCTGACCAGTCTGAGCGGGACTTGCCTGCCACAACCTGGCGCGCCAGATTGACGTAACGATCGATCTGTTCGTGTAACTGCTGAGCCAGCGACTGAGGTTGTTCGTGCATGCCAAAATGTGTGAGAAAGACTCGCTCCACCGGTAACGTCAACAGGCGATCCAGGGAGGCATGCCATGCCTGCGGGTCAAACTGAACAGGTGTTGTCGGCGGAAATATAAAAGGCTGTCGACCCGTGTTCAGCTCTGGGTAACTGACTCCAAAGGTATCTCCGGTAAACAAGCCATTGCTTTCAGCATCCCAGACCACGTAATGATGCCGGGCATGCCCCGGCGTATCGAGTATCTGCAATCGGCGGGTGCCGACACAGAATTCATCGCCCTCGACCACACTGATAACACGATCAGCATCAGCCGCCACCAGCTCACCAAAAGCCGCCTTATAACGCTTCTCGCCATACACGGCCAGCGATCCCGCCTGCAACTTCGCGGGTTCAATCATGTGTCGGGCGCCGCGCTCATGGACAAGCATGTCGGCATTGGGGAATTCCGCAAGCAAAGCCCCGGCACCGCCGGCATGATCAAGATGGACGTGGGTAGGCATAACCCAGCGAACCTGATCTGGAGTAAGACCATGATCGGCAATGGTCTGAAGTATTCTTGGCACACTATTGCGCGGCCCGGTATCGATCAGGGCGACTTCATCTCCTGAACGCAGCAGATAACAGGCCGCCAGACCGTCACGAAACAACCCGGTATCAATGCAGGTAATGCCAAATCCGCAATCCTGCCAAACCGTTGCTGTTTTCATAACCAAACCTCTATTTATCTCTGGCAGACGATGCCTTTCTGTTTTTTGCTATGCGACGTTTTTGTGCGACCTGCTGCCCGGTCAAACCTTGTTCGTGCTCAGTATAGGGGTTGGCATCAGCGCGCATTTCTATCCGGACAGGCGTCCCCTCCAGCTTGAGCACGTGCCGGAAGGTTTTCTCCAGATAGCGTTTATAGTGATCAGGTAATTTATCTGTCTGCTTGCCGTGAATAACGATTACAGGCGGGTTCTGACCGCCAGCATGGGCGTATTTCATTTTGATGCGCCGCCCGTTAATCATCGGTGGTGCGTGATCCAGCACCGCGTCCTGCAAAATGCGTGTCAATTGATTGGTACTGAGCTTGCGTTTTGCAGATTCGTAGGCTTTTTCAATAGACTGATACAGGTCGCCTACGCCTGTGCCGTGCAATGCAGAAATAAAATGAATCGCGGCAAAATCAACGAATGAGAAACGACGCCGGATATCACTTTTGATCTTTTTTTTCTGCTCAAGATCCATCCCGTCCCATTTATTGAGCGCAATGACCAACGCCCGTCCGGCGTCCAGCACATATCCAAGCAAGTGCAGATCCTGTTCAACAATGCCGTCACGCGCATCGACAACCAGCACCACAACGTTAGCATCCTGAATTGCAGTCAAAGACTTGACCACCGAGAACTTTTCAACCGTCTGAGTTGTTTTGCCACGCCGACGAATACCCGCCGTGTCGATCAGCGTATAGCGTTTACCATGCCGTTCGAAAGGAATGTATACGCTGTCACGGGTAGTGCCCGGCATATCAAATACCACCACTCGTTCTTCACCCAGCATGCGATTGACCAGCGTGGACTTTCCGACATTGGGCCGCCCGGCGATGGCAATACGGATACCTTCTTCATGCCGTTCTTCTTCGGCCAGCGGCTCTGGATATCCAGCAAGCACGGCTTCTATCATTTTACTGACACCGCGTCCCTGAGACGCTGTGATAGCAAAAATATCGGCAATGCCCAGACCGTAGAAATCGCCAACCGCGACATTTTCGTCAATGCCGTCAACCTTGTTGACAATCAAAAAGGCCGGCTTGCCCAACTTGCGCAGGTGCTCGACTATCTGTTCATCGGCCGGATTGAGACCGGCCCGACCGTCGACCAGCAACAACACAATATCCGCTTCTTCAATCGCCAGCAGGGATTGTGAAGCCATCTCGAAATCGATGCCCTCTTCGCCGCCTTCCAGTCCGCCGGTATCGATAACGATAAAAGGTTTGCTGGCACCGCGACCTTCACCGTACTTCCGGTCACGGGTCAGACCCGGGAAATCAGCTACCAGCGCATCACGGCTGCGTGTCAGACGATTGAACAGTGTCGATTTACCAACATTAGGACGTCCGACCAATGCAATTACGGGCTTCATATGAGTTCCAAGTGTTGCGTGCCCGCCCTGTCTGGCAGGCAGCGCTGATTCAGGGCAGGCGCAGTGCGGTCAGGCGCCCGCTGTTACCGAATACGTAGAGTGTGCGGCCTTCTGCAAGGATGTTGCCGCGAATACCGGCACGATCCAGACGCTGTCGACCCACGATGCGACCGTCGACTTGAGACAGGATGTGGAGATATCCTTCAAAATCGCCTACCGCCAGAAAGTTGTTAAATGTCACGGGGCTGCTGATTTTACGCAATCGCAGATCGTCATTTTCCCAGACTGTGCGCTCAGTGTTGTTCTGTACGGCTTTGATGTGGCTGAACCCGTCAGTCCAGTAAATGTTTCCCAGCCCCATCGCCAGAGTATTGTAGCTGGAACCTGGCATGCCCCAGACGATCTGTCCGTTCTGCAGGTTCAGACCCAGCAGGTTTCCCTGATAGCTACTGACATACACAACGCCGCCTGACAAGATCGGATCACCATCAACGTCAATTATGCGCTCGATGTCATAGCGACCCTGCGGAATGGCCACCCGCTCTTCCCAAAGCAAAAAACCGTTACTGGCGTCAACCGCCGCAATCAATCCATTGGCAAAGCCGGCTACGACGGTATTGCCCGCCAACAGTGGCTTGCTGGTACCACGCAGGGACAAAGCGGGCACAGTGTTTTCGTAAATCCACAGGCGCTCACCGCTCTGAGCGTCGAGACCAATCAGACGACCATCAATAGTCTGCACAACCACGCGCCGACCATCGGTCTGTGGCGCCGATAAAACTTCGCTGCTGACCCGCGAACTCCATAACTGCTCGCCGCTGCTCTGGTCAAACGCAACAACCCGGGCATCAAGTGTCCCGACCAGAACCATACCTGCTGCAGCGCCGACCCCACCCGCGATAGGCAGGCGGGTTCGCTGGCGCCAGCGGACAGTACCACTTTCCTTATTAAACGCGGCCAACGACCCATCGGCCGCCGCGGCGTAAATAAAATCACCATCAATTGCCGGCACAAGGCGGTTGTAATGCTCACCCTGGCCGTTGCCAACGCTGGCCGACCAGACCCGCTGCAGTCGAACCTGCTCGTCAATTGATTGCAGCTCACGAGGCTGCTCTGTGTCGTCACTGGAAAACAGACTACAGGCCGTGAACACCGTCATCAGCATGAACAAACTCGTGATTTTTACTGCCTGAATCATAACTAACTGGCCTGCCTGGTTCAGATACTGCCTTGCAGTTCCGAAATTTTCATTTGTAACACCGGACTCGCGTTACCCGACTCTGCTGCTGACTGATAGGCTGCCACGGCTTGCTCGTGCTGGCCCTGGGCAAGATAAATATCTCCCCTCAGCTCATCAAACTCAGCTTGCAGACTACCACCATCGACACTGCTCACAAGGCTTAATGCCGCAGAAGCCTGGTCGCTTGCCAGCAGCACCTGTGCCAGTCGTAACTGAGCAAGACTAATCAGTGTCGGCTCGGTGCTACCAAACAGACCACTGCGGGTATTATCAAGCAGCCATTCGAGCTCCTGCTGAGCAAGTGCCAGATCGTCAGCCTCAACTGCCAGGCGGGCTGCAAACAGAGCACCATACAAGGCGTAAACAGAATCTGTATGATCAGTCTTGAGCGTATTAATCAAAGCCAGTGCCTGCGCGCGATCGCTCTCGGCGATCTGCTGCCCCGGTGCAGTCACGGCCACGGCAGACAACTGGTCATAAACAGCAGACGCCGCTGCCGCCGAGCTGCGCTGGGCCCCCTGCCAGAACTGCCAGCCAAAATAGCCGGCCGCCACCACTGCAATTCCCAATGCCAGCATTTTTCCGCTTTCATGCCACCAACGCTTGATCGCTTCCAGGGTTTCTTCTTCGTCTGCACTTAAGGCCACAAAACCTCTCCTGTTGGGTCTTATCAATACCGCTATGTTAATTCTGCAAAGTCAGGCATCGTGTCCTACCGACTTCGGCCTGTCAAGGACAGCCAGCCGTGCCAAACTCACTGCGAAGTGTTTCGATCAATTCTGCCAGGCTCACCGACTGGGTCTCACCTTCATCATCCAGCTTCCGGTATCTGAGCTCATAGTCGTCACTTTCCGCTGCATCGACAATCACTGCCGCAGCAGCGCCGCTATTATAGGCTTTCTTTAACTGATTGTTGAACTTACCGCCTCCACAATGCAGTGCACAGCGCAATCCGGGCAAGGTGTTGCGGAGCTGCTCTGTCAGTTGCAGTGCGGCTGCTCCCAGCTCTTTATCTGAGCCGATAACATAAATGTCCAGGGGGCTGCGCACGTATTCAGGCACCTGACTGGTACTTTCCAGCAACAGAATAAGACGTTCCATGCCAAAAGCCAGGCCTACCGCAGGCGTGCCGCGACCTCCCAGTTGAGCCACCAGAGAATCATACCGGCCACCAGCACAAACTGTGCCCTGGGCACCCAGCTCATCGGTCACCCATTCGAACACCATATTGTTATAGTAATCCAGCCCGCGAACCAGATTGGCGTTTTCAATGAACTGCACTTTGTTATCCCGCAGCAGTGACTTCAAGGCCTCATAGTGATCCCGCGTATCCTGACTGACAAAGTCTGTCAGGCGAGGCGCCCCCTGCAATATACTTCGCGTTTCTGGCACCTTGGAATCCAGCACACGCAGCGGATTGCTGTGCAGGCGACGGCGACTGTCTTCATCCAGTGCGTCCTCATGCTGTAACAGGAACGTCGTCAGGGCTTTGCCAAATGCCTGCCGGTCTGCGGAAGTACCAATGTTGTTTATTTCCAGTCGCACGTGCTCAGTCAGGCCCAGCGCTCGCCAGAGCGCCACTGACACCAGAATGATCTCGGCATCAATATCCGGGCCGGCCATGCCAAAGCTTTCCACACCCACCTGGTGGAACTGCCGATAGCGCCCCTTCTGCGGACGCTCATGCCGGAACATGGGGCCGCGGTACCAAAGACGCTGCTGCTGGTTATAAAGCAACCCATGCTGCTCGGCAGCACGCACACAGCCGGCCGTGCCTTCCGGACGCAGACTGAGCTCATCACCGTTGCGATCGGTGAAGCAATACATCTCCTTCTCGACGATGTCGGTTACTTCCCCGATAGAGCGCTTGAACAGTTGCGTCTGCTCCAGCAAAGGAAAACGGATCTCACGATAGCCATAAGACTGAACGACCTGTTCGGTTACCTTTTCCAGATACTGCCAGACGGCAGAGTCGGCCGGCAGAATGTCGTTCATTCCGCGGATAGCCTGGATCTTGCTCATAATCTGTGTGCTTCCATTGCCTGTCGAATAATCATCGTTCAACCGCGCGCAATAATCGCGCCTGACGCCTGTTCCTGCTCTGCTTTAAGTTTTGCCGCCACCCTGGCTCTAACCATGGCCTCCAGCTCGTCTACCAGCTTGCTGTTGTCCACTTTGTGATCGGGCTTGCCGTCCACATAAGCCAGATTGCTGGGGCTGGCTCCGGTCAGTCCGATCTCAGCCACTTTCGCCTCACCTGGTCCATTCACGATACAGCCAATAACCGCCACATCGACCGGGGTAATGATATCTTCCAGACGCGCTTCCAGTTGATTAACCACCCCGATCACATCAAAATTCTGTCGGGAGCAGCTTGGACAGGCGACCAGATTCACGCCTTTACTGCGCAGACCCAGGCTTTTGAGAATATCAAACCCGACACGGATCTCTTCAACCGGATCGGCGGCCAGGGAAATTCTGATGGTATCTCCAATGCCGTCCATCAACAGCGCCCCCAGTCCAATCGCTGACTTTACGGTACCAGAGCGCAGACCGCCGGCTTCCGTAATGCCCAGATGCAGAGGTTGTTCAATCTGGCTGGCCAGTGTGCGATAAGCGTCCAGGGTCATAAAAATTTCGGACGCTTTCAGGCTGATCTTGAAATCCTGAAAATCCAGCTTGTCCAATATATCTATTTGCGTCAGTGCCGACTCCACCATCGCCTCGGCTGTCGGTTCCTTGTACTTGCGAAGCAGCGTTTTACCCAATGAACCCGCGTTAACACCTATACGCAGCGGAATGCCTTTATCGCGGGCCGCATCAATCACGGCCCGAATTCGTTTTTCGCTGCCAATATTACCCGGGTTGATACGCAGACAATCGACGCCATACTCAGCCACTTTCAGCGCAATCTTGTAATCGAAGTGGATATCTGCCACCAGTGGCAAAGAGACCTGTCGACGAATCTCCCGGAAGGCTTCCGCCGCCTCCATTGACGGCACCGAGACCCGCACGATGTCCGCACCAACAGCGGCCAGACGCTGAATCTGTGCGACCGTGGCCGGCACATCGCAAGTTTCTGTATTGGTCATACTTTGCACAGATATCGGCGCATTGCCACCGACCGGCACATTGCCCACCATGATCTGTCGGCTCTTGCGACGTTTTATGGGTGACTCTTTCATCATTGCTTACATCCCGACATTCAGTCGTGCACTATTATCACTGCGGATATTGTTGCTGATATCCAGGGAGCGACCATTGTAAATCACTGTGGCGGCTGTGGCATTATCCAGTGACACCAGAAACGGCGCCGAGCCGGATACTCTCAGATGATCGCCGGATTGTTGTGCCTGCTGATAGGTGTCGTCACTGCCCTCATGAGCCACTTCAACCCAGCTCTGTTCGGCAAAAATGATCTCCAATCTATCGTCGCCTGGCCAGTTAATCTGAAGATTGTTCTCTGCAACCGGCCCGGTATCGCTCTCAAATACCGCTATCTCGCTTATCGCCTGGTCAGTGGAATTGACTACAGCCTGCTCCGCCGTCGCAGCAGGACTGCCGGAAGACAAAGGCTCGGGACTCTGCGGAGCCCGATTAAAAAACCACAGAGCCAGCGCTACCAGCACAAAGGCCAGACCGGAGACAATGACCCAGGGACGGTTTTTATCGCGACGCCGACGGGTGTAGCGCTTGATCGCTTCCTGCTTGCGGGCCTGTTTCTTATCCCCGAAAGCATTGTAGATCTCTATTAGTTGATCCGGATCCAGTCGCAGCAAGCGCGCATAACTTCGAATATAGCCACGCACAAACACATCACCCGGCAGTTTTTCATAGCTGTCGGATTCAAGAGAGCGTATAAAATGCATGGTCAGGTTTAGCGTGTCAGCCACCTGCTTCACTGAAAGCTCAAGCGTCTCACGTTGTGAACGTAACAGCTCACCAGGCGTCAAATTCGCTTGTTCAAGATCTGCATCCCCGGAGCCAATATCTGATGATTCGGCGTCCGACGGCGATTGTTGTGTGCTCATCCGGGCTCTTTCTAGATTATATTCTGTACGTTCAGACCTTTACCCGCTGCTTCAGCAGCGTCACGGTAACGAGCGCTACGACGTGTCTGATCTGCCACATTGCCAACCAGTTGACCACAGGCGGCACCAATGTCATCCCCCCGGGTTGTCCTGACTGTGACTGTATAACCGGCCTTTTGCAGAATTTCCCTGAAATTATTAACAGACGAATTACTGGGGCGCCGATAATCAGACTGCGCAAATGGATTAAAGGGAATCAGATTTATCTTGCAAGGAAAATCTTCCAGCAAGGCGGCCAGCTCCCGTGCGTGCTGGCGATGATCGTTTACGCCGGCAATGAGCGTGTATTCAATCACCGGCACACGTTTATCGGGCAGGCTGGACATATAGTCTTTAACGCTGCGTAAAAGTTCCCGTATCGGATACTTTTTATTGATCGGCACAATCTCGTTACGCAGCGCATCGTTGGGCGCATGCAGCGAGACGGCCAGGGATGCATCAGTGTAATCTTTCAGCCGGTCAATGGCAGGCACTACGCCGGCGGTGCTGATGGTCACGCGACGCTTGGACAGGCCGTAAGCATTGTCTTCCATCATCAGGCTCAAAGCATCCATGACATTGTCAAAGTTCAGCAGGGGCTCACCCATGCCCATCATGACAATATTGCTGACAGCGCGATTGGCTTTACCCACACCGGCCCGCGGTTCGGCAAATCCATTAAGGCGATGATTGGCCCACCAGAGCTGACCAATGATTTCGGCCGTCGTCAGATTGCTGTTGAAGCCCTGCTTGCCTGTTGCGCAGAAACTACAGTCCAGGGTGCAGCCAGCCTGGGAAGAAATGCACAAGGTTGCGCGGCCGGCTTCAGGTATATAAACCGTTTCAACTTTACTTCCACTGGCGACCTGCACAATCCATTTGTAACATCCATCGCTGGCGAGATACTCCTCAACAATCTCCGGCAACCGGATCTCGGCTGTGGCCCGCAGTTTTTCCCGCAGCCCTTTGCCAATATCAGTCATAGCGTCAAAGTCAGTCACACCACGTCGATGAATCCACTTCATTAACTGCACAGCACGGAATGGTTTTTCGTCAATAGAGACGAAATAAGCCTGCATTTTGGGCAGGCTCATTCCCAGGAGATTGACCTTGGTCGGCTCGCTCATCACGGCACTCAAGCGCGAGGGCAGATTTCTTCATCCTTGAAGAAGTAGGCAATTTCACGGGCAGCCGACTGAGCGGAATCTGAACCGTGAACTGCATTGGCATCGATAGAATTAGCGAAATCCGCACGGATAGTGCCGGGCGCCGCGTCCGCAGGGTTAGTTGCACCCATCAGCTCACGATTCAAGGCAACTGCACCCTCACCTTCCAGCACCTGCACCATGACCGGACCAGAGGTCATGAACGCGATCAGATCCTTGAAAAAGCCGCGCTCTTTATGCTCGGCATAAAAGCCACCGGCTGACTCATCGGTCAATTGCAGCATTTTGGCGGCCACAACACGCAAACCGGCTTTTTCAAAACGGGAATAGATTTCGCCGATGACATTTTTGCCAACCGCATCAGGTTTAATGATGGATAAAGTACGTTCAATTGCCATTGCCTTAGCTCCAAAGCGTGTCACAAGTATAAAAGGCGCGCATTATACTGGTTATCGCCCTTGTAATTCTACAGTCCTGAGCGTCTGAACAGTTTCTGTAACAGCCCTGGCGGCGGCATCAATGTCACTTTCTGTACTGAATCGTCCGAACGAAAAGCGCACGGCCGCCTGGGCCAGATCATCATCAAGACCTATCCCGCGCAACACATAGGACGGCTCCATGGTCGCCGACATACACGCCGAACCAGAAGACACTGCAATAGATCGAAGAGCCATCAGCAATGACTCGCCATCTACGCCAGCGAAGGCGATATTGAGGATACCCGGCGCGCAATGCTCCGGGTGCCCGTTGAGCACCCAGTCATCCAGCTTCGACAGGGCGTCCAGAAACCGGCTGCGCAGTTTCTTTAATTGATCGTACTCCGTGGTCAGAGATTCGCGTGCATAACGGAAGGCATCACCCATACCAGCCAGTTGGTGAGTTGCCAGAGTTCCCGAACGCATCCCCCGTTCATGCCCTCCACCGTGAATCTGGGCAACCAGATCAACGCGTGGCTCACGACGCACAAACAGTGCACCCACGCCTTTGGGGCCGTAAACCTTGTGTGCAGAAAAAGACATCAGGTCAACAGGGAAGGCGCTCAAATCAATTGATATTTTACCTGCGCTTTGAGCTGCATCAACATGAAATAAAACATTTTTTGCTCTGCAAACCTCACCTAGAACATGAATATCGTTAATACTGCCGATTTCATTGTTCACATGCATCAGAGACACCAGAATCGTATCTGGCCGAATCGACGCCTCAAGTTGCTCGGGACTGATACAGCCATCTTTGCCAGGCCTGAGATAACTCACTTCGAAACCCCGTGTTTCAAGATAACGACAGCTATCCAGCACGGCCTTGTGTTCAATCGCTGAGGTGATGATGTGTCGGCCCTGGTCGGCGTAAAACTCAGCCACCCCTTTAATGGCCAGGTTATCCGCTTCCGTGGCACCAGATGTCCAGACAATTTCACGGGTATCGCAGCACACAAGATCAGCCACATCACGGCGGGCATTCTCAACGATTTCTTCCGCCTGCCAGCCAAATACATGGGCGCGCGAGGCCGGATTGCCAAAATAGCCGTCCAGCGTCAGGCACTGGGCCATGCGCTCAGCTACTCGGGGGTCCACCGGCGTGGTGGCAGCATAATCCATATAGATGGGCAGCTTCATGACAACTCCTGATTTGGCTGTGTATGCTGTCAGGATGTCAGGCGCATGTCACGAATAACCAGCTCACGACGCTCGTCCTGAGTATCAGCAATCCGGCGCACGTCACGACGCTTCATCAGATCGTCGAGGCTGATATCCTTCAGGAAATCATGAATCTGCTGGCTCAGATCCTCCCAAAGGTGGTGAGTCAGACAGATTTCACCTTGCTGGCAATTGCCCTGACCCTGACAGCGAGTCGCATCAACTGACTCATCAACAGCGTCTATGATGTCTACAATGGCAATATCGCCGGTAGCACGACCCAGTCGATAGCCGCCACCAGGGCCACGCACGCTCTGCACCAGCTCCCGGCGACGCAATCTGGCAAACAATTGCTCCAGATAAGACAGCGAAATATCCTGTCGCACTGAAATATCCGACAGCGTAACCGGCTCCCGATCGGCATGAATTGCCAGATCCAGCATCGCCGTTACAGCATAGCGGCCCTTGGTTGTCAGTCGCATAAATTGTCTGGATCCTGACAGGGATGAAAATTAGTAGACTGATTATGAAATACCACAGTATTTTTATCAACTATTGCAGGCATCAGAGGAAGAATAGACGATACCACGACGCTTATTTACAATGACCTCACCTTACATTAGGCTGCCGCCCCATGTTTGACCTTCATTCCCATACCTCACTGTCCGACGGCGAGCTGTCTCCGCAGAACCTGATCATCCGAGCTCACAGTGCCGGACTTCAATGCCTGGCAATCACAGATCACGACTGCATCGACGCGCACCTGCAAATCGAAAGAGGTCAGATTACTGTTCCCGAGTCTCTGGACATCATACCTGGCACAGAGATATCAACTGGCTGGGAAAATCAGGAAATTCATATACTTGGTTTATTGATCAACCAACACGATCAACCGCTGCGATCACTCCTTCAGGAACAACAACAGAGGCGCCGGGAACGAGCGGCGCAGATTGGAAAAAAACTCGAAAGAGCTGGAATATGCGGACTGGAGCATCACCTCAACATACTTGCGTGCGCGGCGCCGGGGCGTTTGCATATAGCAGATTTTCTATTGAAGCAGGGTAAAGTAACCAGCAAACAACAGGCCTTCAGCAAATATCTTGCAAAGAAAGGCAAGGCTTATGTCAGCGCCCAATGGTGCTCGATCGGCGAGGCGGTCGCTGCGATCCGGCATGCCGGCGGCGTGGCAGCCATCGCACACCCGGACCGTTACACCTTGAGCAGACCTCGTTTCAATCGGTTGATTGATGAATTTGTTGAGGCTGGCGGCAACGGCATTGAAGTCAGCTATTCCAACCTCAATCCAGATATTCTTTCCAATCTGGCCAGAATAAGTCGCGAGAAGTCCCTATGGGCCACTGCCGGGTCTGATTTCCACTCGCCGCAGCATCACTGGATGGATCTGGGCCGAATACGCCGCCTGCCGGAACAGTGTGCTGAACAGGCAATCTGGCATCACCCCCGCTGGCAGATTTTTGCCCGACCTGTTGAACAATAAGCCAGGCAGAAGTATCAGATTTAACGACGTCGAATCGATGCGATAACGCCCTTGAATACATCCATCAGTGTTTCATGCTTATAGTCCGTAAACTCTCCGGCATCCATGAACATGCCGTGATCCGGGCATGCTTCATATTCGAGATGCGGCTGTTTGCGGTCATTCAGTTTTACCATGGCTTTACTGCAACGCGGGCACTGGATGTCACGAATACGGTTATAGGTTTTGCCCACCCGGGGATCACCACTGTCCAGAAAATCGGACATCCAGGATTCTTTGAGTTGCTCAGCTTCACCATTGTCAAACCACAGCCCCTGGCAACCTGAACACTGATCAATTACGACTGTTCCGTGCAGCACTTCCACTGATCGCTCAATCATTTTCGCGTTACATTTGGGGCAATCCATCTTGTTCTCCTTCTTATGTCGCGGCAAGACACGACATTGGGCTTATTGTTGTGGTTCCAGCCTGGATAGCTGCGAGGATTATTCTATAAGATAAGGCGAGACCTTAACAGTCTCAATATTCGTAACTAAGAGCAGTTTCAAGCAGCTGTCCACCGGTGATTGCACCACGTTGGCAATCCTGCAGATCCCGCTGAGAAATCGTGTAAACCCGGTCGTATCGAACGGCAACCTGTTCATCAGCCCGCCCGGCGCCAACCAGAACCAAATTCAGATATTCACCTGACGGCAGGTCGCGCAGCCCGCCGGCAAAGTCGCAAACTGTCGTAAACAGTTGCTGCTCGAATTCGGCCATTTGCTGCTGCCGTGCCAACTGTTGCTCAGCCTGCACCGTCGCCTGATGGTCGCGAAGCGTCTGCATTCTCCCGGCAAGTTGACGTTGCAGCTCACCGACGCGCAATTCAATTTGTTCCCGAGTCGCCTGCCAGGCTGCAAGCGTCGCTGGCTCCGGCATCGATTCCGCCTCTGCAGCCTGCCGACTGATGTCTCTGCGCAAGCGGGCAAGCGCCTCGATCTGTGACTGCACATGCTCACGCAAGGTCTGCAGCTCATCATCCAGCCCGGTCAACAACGACTGATCTGCAAATGCAGCACTCTGCAATCGACGAATCTGTAACGCTGCCTCCGCAAGCGCCCGATCCATTACCGGCAAACTGCCGATCTGAGTCAGTTGCTGCATCAGGTCCCTGTAGTAAAGCGATATCTCATCTGTTCTCAAGCTCAACGCCAGTGCGTCGCGCATCGCATCAAAGTCTGGACGGGTCACGACACCCCGCTCCATCATGCCTCCCAATTGCAGGGCCAGCTCATCGAGAGACTGGCCAAGTTCACGCACAGATATGTCAACATTATCCGGAGTGCCACGCATTGGTGCCACAATACTGAGCGTAACCCCCTGCCCGGCCAGATAACGACCCTGAACATCGCCGTTACGAGGACTGAATATGCCCTGCCGCTGGTTCAATCCTAACCCCTCACGCAGCACATTGCTGAACAGATCCACGGCACGACGCATCTCCGTAACATTTTCCTGCGCCACGATACTCAATGGCATAGCAAGCGTGACCAACAAAGCACCCGGAGCAATGCTCCGTCGCAGAATTTGCACGGTATTTGCGATCATGGTCGGGCCTCCTGATATTGCACGTAAGACGCCAACTGCTGGACGGAATTAACCGTCTGAAAATTGCTGTCGAGCATCTGCTGAAAACCAGCTTCCATCCGCTGAATATCAAGCTCCCTTTGACGCTCCAGATACTGCACCAGTTGCATCATGGAATCAGAACTGGTTTCGCTGAATCTGGTCAGAGCCTGTTGCAGGTCCTGTTGTGTCTCCTGGCGCTGTTCTTCCGCAAACACAGCGAGATAGTCCCGCAATTGCTGATCTGTAACAAACGCCTCGCCGGGCGCCGCCTCACTGCCCTGTCCACCAATACTGAGCGCCCAACCATCGCTGTCGCGTTGTACGTTTAATTGCAGCACCAGCGCTGTCGCCAGCACACAGGAGGCGGCAAGCGAAGCCCAATGCAGCCAGTTTGTGACACGGCGGCCAACTCCCGGATCATTAACAATCGGCACTGCAGAGGCCTTTCGATCCCATTCCGGAGTTTCACCCGGGACATAATTTTCCAGCAGTTCAAGGGTGGGCCTCAACGATTCAACTTCACATCGACAAATCTCACAAGCCGCCAGGTGAGCTTCGATCTCAAGTCGTCGCTCGGGAGCCAGTTGACCACCCAGATAATCGGCTACCAGGATTGGGGTATGCTGGCAATTCATGTTCTGGCCTCCATTAACTCTCTGATCTTTTTCAGCGCTGTGTAAAAGCGGGTTTTTGCCGTATTAGCGGAAATACCGCTCAGGTCCGCAATCTCATCAAATGTCAGCTCCTGGTAGATTTTAAGCTCTATCACCATGCGCTGGGCTGGTGGCAATTGCGACAACAACATAAGGACTCTTTCATTTCCCTGTATCGCCTCCAACTGCTCATCCGGGGCAGGTTGCTCGCTGCGCAGTTCCTGCAACTCATCATAATCAGCCTGTGCGTTCAGTACCGGGCGCACACTCCGCCGCCTTGCCAGGTCAATCGCCTTATTATGAGCCACCCTGAACAGCCATGTTGACAACTGCGCCTGCCCACGGAACTCCTCAAGATTCCGGTATAAACCCAGGAAAACTTCCTGCATGAGATCCTGCGCATCATCCGCGTTGCCGACAAAGCGCAGGCTGAAGTTATATACCTGTCCTTCGTAACGGCGCACCAGCGTATCCCAGGCTGCCAATGAACCAGCCTGCGCTTTTCTAATCAGGTCCAGATCTGACTGATCCATAGGTTTTCAGTAGTTGGTCGCGCGTTGCAGAAAAAAAGTTTGCAGGAAGTGTGCAATGATTCCACACGAAAGGGAATGCCTGCCTGAGAATCGCCCTGTTAGTGGAGGACAGCTCTCAGGCGGGCAGAGGAGAAATGATCAAAAAAAAGTTCCGATCTCCGCAGATTCAAGCCGCAGAACGCTGCCTGGCCTCTTCGATCAACTGACCGGCGGCACGCAGCAAGGCGTTAAGCGAGGAGCTGACGATATCACGACTAATCGCAACACCCGTATACCGTTCCAGGCCATGTTTGAGCTGAATATAGGTCACCGCTTCTGCATCAGCACCCTGCCCCAGGGCGTGCTCTCCGTACTCCATGATCTCAAATTCTATATTGGTCGCCTTTTTAATGGCCTCGACAAAGGCGTCTACCACCCCATCGCCCTCACCTTCAATATCGAGACTCTGTCCAAAGCAGTTCAATCCAGCACTAAAGCGCTCGCGCTCTCCCACTTTTTCGAAGGTGAAATTATCCAGAGACACATCCTGATGAGCATTGAGATAGGTGGACTGAAACAGTGTCCAGATCTTGTCTGCTGCTATCTCCTGACCAGTCACCTCAGCTTCTTTCTGCACTACGCGGCTGAAATCAATCTGCAACCAGCGCGGCAGATTAAAACCAAACTTGCTCTGCAGCACGTAAGCCACGCCACCCTTGCCGGACTGACTGTTAACCCGAATCACATCCTGATAGGTTCGCCCCAGATCTCGCGGATCAATGGGCAGATAGGCAATCTCCCAGCTATCGCCCTCCTGGTATAAATCCAGGCACTTCTTGATAGCATCCTGGTGGCTGCCGGAAAATGCTGTAAAGACCAGATCACCCGCATAAGGTTGACGCGGATGAACATCAATCTGCGTACAGGCTTTGCTGACCGTGCAGATTTTGTCCATATCACTGAAATCCAGCATTGGGTCGATACCCTGGCTGTACAGATTCATCGCCATGGTAATGATGTCCATGTTGCCGGTTCGCTCTCCGTTACCGAGCAGAGTTCCTTCCACCCGATCGGCGCCCGCCATTACACCAAGCTCCGCAGCCGCAACCGCACAACCACGATCATTATGCGTATGCAGACTGATCACAACAGAATCACGCCGCTTGACCTGCCGACAGAACAGTTCAATCTGATCAGCGAACACATTGGGGGTAGCCATTTCAACAGTGGCAGGCAAATTTATAATGCATGGCCGGTCAGGGTTTGGCTGCCATACATCAATGACCGAATTACAAACCTCCACGGCAAAATCGACCTCTGTGCCTGTAAAACTCTCTGGTGAGTATTGAAAAACCCACTCCGTTTCCGGATGTTGAGCCGCGTGCTCTTTAACCAGCCTGGCACCCTCAACGGCAATGGCTTTGATGCCGGCCTTATCCATCTTGAATACTTTTTCACGCTGCACTACCGAAGTTGAGTTGTACACGTGCACAATGGCCCGCTTAACGCCTTTTAATGCCTCGTAAGTGCGGGCAATCAACTCAGGACGGGCCTGAGTCAGAACCTGCACGGTGACATCGTCGGGAATACGGTTTTCTTCAATCAGATAACGAACAAAATCAAAGTCTGGCTGGGACGCCGATGGAAAACCAACTTCGATTTCTTTGAATCCAATCTCCAGCAGCAGATCAAACATCTGCTTCTTCTGGGCTACCGACATCGGTTCAATCAGCGCCTGGTTACCGTCACGCAGATCCACGCTACACCAGCGCGGCGCACGCGTAATGAGCTGATCAGGCCAGGTACGATCCTTCAGCGCTACAGGCGCAAAGGGAACATATTTACGGTGATTAAAACGGTTCTGTGGAGCCATGCTGACTTTCCTCTGATTCTTGCGATTGCGTCTGTTTCCGGCTAACAGGTCCGGCAGGCTGACTGATGCTGGTAGCATCAGGATAGCAGTGTGTGCGGGGTCTTCTTGTGGATGATCTGCAAACACACTGTGTCTCTGGCCTGTCATCACCGCCGAAGGATCATTCCGCAGTGATTGGCTGGTCCGGATCATGCCCGGCCGGATGTTGCATAGAATAGGGATTTGTTATTAGTGTTTCTACCGCTTATTTACCCTTAAAATGGAACTTTTTAGAGCAATACACTAATATATTGATAAAAACAGATAGCAGACACCAAATTAAGGAAATTTTATGGAATTAGACAAACTTGACCGGCGAATCCTGCATGAATTACAGCGTGATGGCGCCATTACCAACACGGAGCTGGCAGAGCGAGTCGGGCTGTCAGCCACCCCCTGCGCCCGACGCGTCAAACGCATGCAGGATGAAGGACTGATCATGGGCCAGACCATAGTTCTGAGCGCTGCGGCATTGGGATTAAAGCTCAGCGCGCTGGTACAGGTCAGTATGGACCGGCATACACCCGATCGCTTTGAACGGTTTGAATCAGAAATACTCAAACATCCAGAGGTCATCGAATGTCTGCTGATTACCGGCCAGTCAGCCGACTATCAGCTCAAAGTCGTTGTGCCGGATATGGATTACTATCAAGAATTTCTTCTCAATACGTTGACTCGTATTGAAGGCGTGGCGGATGTCCACTCAAGCTTCATCATGCGCAAGGTTCTTGACACAACTGCACTGCCCCTGATGCATTTAACGTGACATCTTCAAGATCAGCAAGGTCACGAATGGTCAGTATCAAAAGAAGTGTTTAACCTTATCCTTGTATGAACGACTCATCTTCAATGAAGCGCCACAGCTCAGCGTCAGGTGAAACTCTCCATTGATATGTGATGATACTTTTTCCACACGATCCAGGTTAACAATCGTGGAGCGATGGACACGCTGAAATATGGCCGGATCGAGCAGAGATTCAAGCTCTTTCATGGTGGTTCGCATGATATGAGTCTCGCCTTTTACATGCACACACATGTAATCACCGGCTGCGTCAATCCAGTCAATATCCCTGACTGGCACAAAGGTGGTGGAAGAACCGTCTTTAATCGCCAGCTTTTCACTGAAGCGACCCGGGCTCTGGCCACTTTTCATCAACTCGGCAATTGCCTGTTCCGATCTTCCGGTCAGCCCGATGACGATATCGAGCAACTGTCGCTTCTCTTGATCCGAACGCCCAAGCGCCAACCGTTCGCGCACTTTATCCAGTGCCTGCGCAAGTCGGGGTGTTTCTATGGGCTTTAGCAGGTAGTCAACTGCATGTACCTCGAAGGCGCTGACTGCAAACTCATCGTACGCCGTCACAAACACGATTAAAGGCATATTATCCTGTTGCAGGCTCTCAACCACCTCAAAGCCATTCATTCCGGGCATCTGGATATCCAGAAAAAGCAGATCAGGCGTCAGTTCGGCAACTGCTTCCAGTGCCTCGCGACCATTTTTACAACTTCGAACCACCTCGACACCGCCCAGCTCAGCCAGACGCAGCTCCAACCCCTGCCTGGCCAGAGTTTCATCATCAACGATTACCGCTCGCAGGGAATGCTTTTGATTATCGGATTTCATAAGGCATCACAACCGTTACCTGAAAGCCTCTGGGTTCGCGTGGCGATGATACCAGCATAAATTTATCGCCATACATTTCCTGAAGCCTGTCACGAATATTTTTCAGTCCCACCCCGATTGACGTCGGGTGATCCGACGCACCTGGACCATCATCGGCCACAGTAATACACAATTTGTCTTTCTGACAACGACTGGCGGTGATCCAGATGGTACCGCCGCTTTCGCTTCTGGCTATAGCATACTTGATTGCATTTTCTACCAATGGCTGCAGCAACATGCTCGGCACCTGCGCCTGACGTGTATCTGACTCCAGATCATACTCAACATGCAGTCGCTCCTCAAAGCGGACTTTTTCAATGTCCAGATAAAGATTGAGGCTGCTGATCTCATGATCAAGACTGACTTTATCCAGGGGATCATGTTCCAGCGAATACCTGAGAAACTTGCTAAGCCGTGTCACCATGGCATTAGCCTGATCTGTGGATTGAACCAGAATCAATGTTGAAATGGCATTCAGAGTATTAAACAGAAAATGGGGGTTCAGCTGGTATCGGAGCATGCGCAATTGTGCTTCGTGCGCCAGTGATTCGGAACGCAGGCTCTTTTCCTTTTCGCTCTGAAAGAGCTGATAATACTTAAGAAAAAAATACAGAACACTCCATATCAGCAGCAACGACATGGATACCGGTAACCAGACACTGATTGTCGCCCAGCCATAATCAGTCAAATCAACAGACGATCCGAAATCACTGTCAGTGATAAGGACTTTGATAGGCCGCCAGGCCTGAGAAGCTAACCAGCAACCGCCAAAAACCGCTAACACACGGATAGTTACGGCTGCCTCCCAGACTGCTCGATACAGGTATCTCAAGACAGTCGTCAGCGCCATGCCGATCAGCGCATCCACAACAAACACTGACACCCGTCCCAGCAGATACTCACTGGGAACAAAGGTCATATCCCGCAGCACAAGCATGACAATCCAGATACTCCAGCCAGCCAGCTGAAACATCCAGAACTGCAACTCCCTGCGCCAGTTAACGCGAATCATCGACAGAATATCCCGGCATGTCTCTCAGAATTCAACATGCCGGGATCGTATCACTGTTATGGGAGCAGATGGGCAACACCGGCCCGTTCTTCTTCAAGCTCTTTCTCGGTTTTGCTCATCAGGTCACGGCTGAAATCATTAATATCCAGGCCCTGAACAATGCTGTACTGACCGTTCTCACAAGTCACCGGAAAAGAGTAAATCAGGCCTTCGGCAATACCGTAGCTGCCATCGCTATGGATACCCATGCTCACGATCTTGCCGTTGGTACCCAGTGCCCAGTCGCGCATATGCTCGATAGCTGCATTGGCCGCTGATGCAGCCGAAGACAGACCACGCGCCTTGATGATCGCGGCGCCACGCTGCTGAACATTCGGGATGAAGGTTGATGTCAACCAGTCCATATCCACCAGATCCAGGGCTTTCCTGCCATCAACAGTGGTATGGTGGACATCAGGATATTGAGTCGCGGAGTGATTACCCCAGATGATCATGCCGTCCACATCGGTGCTGTGCTGACCGGTCTTCTCGGCCAGTTGCGCAATGGCGCGATTATGGTCGAGACGGGTCATGGCGGTGAACTGTCCCGGCTTCAGGTCAGGAGCGTTGCGATAGGCGATCAGTGCGTTAGTATTGGCCGGATTTCCAACAACCAGCACTTTCACATCACGACTGGCGTTGTCATTAATGGCCTTGCCCTGAACCGAGAAAATTGCGGCGTTGGCTTCCAGCAGATCCTTGCGTTCCATACCAGGGCCACGCGGACGTGCACCGACCAGCAGGCAGTAGTCGGCATCTTTGAATGCCACATTGGGGTCATCTGTCTGAACGAATCCCTGCACCAAAGGAAACGCACAATCTTCCAGCTCCATGACCACGCCTTTCAGCGCTTCCAGAGCAGGTGTGATTTCCAGCAGTTGCAGGATGACCGGCTGGTCCTTACCGAGCATTTCGCCGGCAGCAATTCTGAACAACAATGAATAACTGATCTGTCCTGCTGCCCCGGTGACAGCCACGCGAACGGGTGCTTTTGCCATGTTAAAACCCTTATAGATTGTCGAATTTACAATGGTACTGAAAGATTAGAGGGGCACGAGTATACCACTACCGAATGAACATGGCATCGCCGTAGCTGAAGAAGCGGTAACGCTCCTTAATGGCCTGAGCGTAAGCATTCATGATCTGCTCGCGGCATGCAAAAGCGCTGATCAGCATCATCAGTGTAGAGCGCGGCAGGTGGAAATTGGTGATCATCGCATCCACGACACGGAACTCATATCCGGGGTAAATGAAGATGTCCGTTTCACCCTGGTAAGGCAACAGATCACCGTTTGACGGACACATTTGTGCAGCTGATTCCAGGCTTCGCACAGACGTTGTTCCCACCGCTACAACCCGACCACCGCGAGCCCGGCAGGCTTTGATCTTTTGACAGGCGCTGGCCGATACGTCAATCCACTCACTGTGCATCTGATGAGATTTGATATCGTCGGTCCGCACCGGCTGAAAAGTTCCTGAACCGACATGCAAGGTGATAAACGCCATATCGACTCCCTTGTCGCGCAATGCGTCAAGCAAAGGTTCATCAAAATGCAGGCCAGCCGTCGGCGCCGCAACCGCGCCGGGGTTGCAACCATAAACTGTCTGATATCGCGTCTGATCTTCCGGCTCGTCCTGACGATCGATATATGGCGGCAGTGGCATATGCCCGAATTGTTGCAGCAGTTCCAGTGCCGATCTACTGGAGTCGAAACGAATCTTGAAAAAGGCGTCTTGCCGGCCCGTTACTTCGATCTCAAGCACGCCATCGCAGCTTGCAGATTTGACGTTGATGCGCGTACCCGCGCCAGGCGATTTGCTGGCCCGAATCTGTGCGATGGCTTCATTGTCGGACAATAGTCGCTCAATCAGTATCTCTATACGACCACCACTGGTTTTATGACCCAGCAGGCGCGCTGGCAGGACTTTGGTGTCGTTGAATACCAGCAGGTCATCAGACGTGAGCATATCCAGCAGGTCACGAAAGCTGTGATGTGATACCTCGCCAGTCATGCGATCAAGCTGCAGAAGTCGGCTGGCACTGCGGTTCTCCGCCGGATAATGAGCAATCAGCTCATCAGGCAGGTTGTAATCAAAATCGGATAATTGCATAAGGGCGGCAAGTTTGCCCGAATGCCCGACGAAAACCAAGCCCCGCATGTTTAAAAGAAGCATTGTCAGGCGTCGCAATATTGTTATAATGCGCCCCTCTGCACAACCTCACATCCTGCCGGAGTGGTGAAATTGGTAGACACGCCGGATTCAAAATCCGGTGCTAGCGATAGCGTGCCGGTTCAAGTCCGGCCTCCGGTACCATCTTCCCGCCATTGTATATTGCTTAACAAGCTGTGACGCCTCAACTGATCGCGTTTAATCGGCAATTGTGAAAATCTATTATATCTATTAATCGATTTGTCTTTTCTTCGACATACCACAGTTTTATAGTCGACCGGGTAACAACACAATTCTAATGATATGAGACTCAGGAGGAACGATGGACAGTCAGAATAACTCCGGCACCTGCCCCGTCATGCACGGCGGCAACACAAAAGTTGGCAACTCCAATATGGATTGGTGGCCCAACACGCTTAACCTGGACATCCTTCATCAGCACGACACCAAGACTAACCCGCTGGGTGAAGATTTTGATTACGCTGAAGCTTTCAAAAAACTCGATCTGGCTGCTGTGAAAGCCGATCTGACCAAACTGATGACCGACAGCCAGGAATGGTGGCCCGCCGATTGGGGGCATTACGGCGGCCTGATGATCCGTATGGCCTGGCATGCGGCCGGCACCTACCGTATTGCCGACGGTCGCGGTGGTGCAGGCACAGGCAATCAGCGTTTCGCACCTATCAACAGCTGGCCGGATAACGCTAATCTGGACAAGGCCCGCCGACTGCTGTGGCCGATCAAGAAAAAATACGGCAACAGCCTGTCCTGGGCAGACCTGATGATTCTGGCCGGCAATGTTGCATACGAATCCATGGGCCTGAAGACGTTTGGCTTTGGCGGCGGCCGGGCCGATATCTGGCATCCGGAAAAAGATATCTACTGGGGTTCTGAAAAGGAATGGCTGGCTCCCAGTGACAATCCCGACAGCCGTTACTCCGGTGAGCGTGATCTGGAGAACCCGCTGGCGGCTGTCATGATGGGTCTGATCTACGTGAACCCGGAAGGCGTCGACGGCAATCCAGATCCACTTAAAACTGCCAAAGACGTGCGCGAAACTTTTGCCCGAATGGCCATGAATGATGAAGAAACTGTCGCCCTGACCGCCGGTGGTCACACTGTCGGAAAATGTCACGGTAACGGCAAAGCTGATTTGCTCGGCTCCGAACCGGAGGGTGCCGACGTTGAGGAACAGGGGCTTGGCTGGAATAACCACACCACCCGTGGTGTGGGCCGCGACACCGTAACCAGTGGTCTGGAAGGCGCCTGGACAACACATCCAACTCAGTGGGATAACGGCTATTTCCACCTGTTGCTCAATCACGAGTGGGAACTGAAAAAGAGCCCCGCCGGTGCATGGCAATGGGAACCCATCAACATGAAGGAAGAAGACAAACCAGTTGATGTGGAAGACATGACAACCCGTTACAACCCCATCATGACCGACGCCGACATGGCCATGAAAATGGATCCGGAGTATCGCAAGATCTCCGAACGATTCTACAAGGATCCAGACTATTTCACAGAAGTCTTTGCCCGCGCCTGGTTCAAACTGACGCACCGTGATCTGGGCCCCAAGAGCCGCTATCTGGGTCCGGAGGTTCCGGCCGAAGACCTGATCTGGCAGGATCCGGTGCCCAGCGTGGACTACACACTGAGCGATGGGGAAATCGCCGAATTGAAGGCCAAAATCCTGTCCAGCGGACTGAGCATTTCAGACCTGGTCAGCACGGCCTGGGACAGTGCCCGCACTTTCCGCGGTTCCGATTACCGGGGCGGTGCCAATGGCGCACGTATCCGTCTTGCGCCGCAAAAAGACTGGGAAGGCAATGAGCCTCAACGTCTGCAGAAAGTATTGGGCGCTCTGTCGGAGTTGCAGGCTGGATTGAGTAAACCAGTCAGCATGGCCGACCTGATTGTCCTTGGCGGCACAGCAGCGGTTGAGAAGGCGGCCCGTGATGCCGGTGTGGATATCACCGTACCATTTGCACCCGGTCGAGGTGATGCCACCGATGAGATGACCGATGCAGACTCTTTCGAACCACTGGAACCGATTCACGACGGCTATCGCAACTGGGTTAAAAAAGACTACGTTGTGTCACCCGAAGAGCTGCTGCTTGATCGCACCCAGCTGATGGGCCTGACAGCCCATCAGATGACAGCGCTGATCGGTGGATTGAGAGTGCTAGGAACCAACCATGGCGGCACAAAGCATGGTGTCTTTACCGATCGCCCGGGCGTGCTCAGCAATGACTTTTTTGTCAACCTGACTGACATGAACTACACATGGAAGCCAACCGGCAAAAATCTCTATGAGATCTGTGACCGCAAGAGCGGCAAGGCCAAATGGACGGCAACACGAGTCGATCTGGTATTCGGATCGAACTCGATATTACGTGCCTATGCTGAGGTCTACGCGCAGGATGACAACAAGGAAAAGTTTGTCAGAGACTTTGTGAAAGCATGGACTCACGTTATGAATGCTGACCGATTTGATCTGAAATAGATCAGGAAGCTGTTGCGTGCATCGATTCAGAAAACAACTGTTGGCTGTGCTGCTGTATCTGTTCAGTTCCGGGGCAGCAGCACAGTCCTGGTCGGTTTTGATCGATCCGGCGCAGCTTCGGCAGCTTATCAGCAACGAACCGATGCTGAGAATCATCCAGGTGACCGGGGATTATCAACAAGGCCACATACCTGGCTCTGTATATGCTGCTTATTCCCGGTTCAGGGGGCCGGCAAATAACGCCGGCCAACTGCCAGAGCCTGCTGATCTGCAAGCCTTGATCCGCTCGCTGGGCATCGATCGCCAAACCCCGGTGATCGTCGTTCATCAAGGTAGCAACGCCTCTGATATGGGTGCTGCAACCCGAGTTTACTGGACATTGAAATCTGCCGGCATTTCACAATTGGCCGTACTGAATGGTGGATTGAATGCCTGGCGCGATGCTGGCCTTTCTTTAAGCACAGAACCTGTAACGGTTGCCAACTCCAATTTTACCCTGCAATGGCGCGATGACTGGCGCATCAGCACCGCACAATTAGCTCAGCGCCTTGATGACCCGGCCCTGAATCTGGTTGACGCGCGTCCTGTCGATTTTTATTTCGGTCAACAATACAGCGCCAGCCGTCCCGGCACTATAAGAGGCGCAGAGAACATAAGTTACAACCAGTGGTTTGAGAACGCAGCCTTGAAAACCGCCAATGAGCTGCGCAACCTGGTGCAGCAAAGCGGGCTGGACAGCAATCAACAACAAGTCGCGTTCTGCAACACCGGCCACTGGGGCTCCCTCAACTGGTTTGTGATGAGCGAAATCGCTGGATTGCCTGATACCCGTTTGTACGCCGAAAGCGTATTCGAGTGGTCTGCACAAGCTCTGCCCATGGATCATCAGCCAGGACGCATAAAACATTACTGGTCCATGACTCGGGACTGGATCAGATCGTTGATAGGGGGTTAACAGTTCATGACGCTGACCCCTGCCGCCTCCAGAGTCGGTCTGCTGGCCTGTTTGTTGCTGATCATCTCCGCCACTTTTGCTTATGCTGGCCCCAGGTCAGCTTTGCTGATGGCCATCGGGCTGGGTTTCGGGCTGACCCTCGAGGGTCTCAGATTCGGCTTTGCAGGCCCATGGCGGCAGCTGATTGTGGACCGCGACAGTCGCGGCATGGTGGCGCAGTTAATGGCCATCGCCGTGACAGCAGCCGTCTGTTTTCCATTGTTGGCGATCGCCAGTGAAGAACTCAGCGGCGCACATGCCCCGATTGGCCTGGCGATGATCGTCGGTGCTTTTGTGTTTGGCGCCACCATGCAGGTCGTATTGGGTTGTGGGTCCGGCACCCTGGTCAATGCCGCAAGTGGAAATTTTGTCGCCTTGCTGGCATTGCCCGGTTTCGTTGCCGGCAGTTTTCTGGCAACGTTGCACCTGGACTGGTGGACCGGGTTTGGCACCCTGCCTGTGCTTAGCCTGCAAGGCCTGTTTGGCACCGCAGGCGGGTTGCTGTTGACTCTCAGCGGCCTGATGCTCCTGCTTGTAATTGCCCTGATACGGGCACGCGCCGGTCTCCGCCTACCGGGTAGCCGCTTATGGCTGGCGGCCATGCTACTGGCAATTCTGGCTGTATTGCACCTGGTCATCAGCGGTCAAAGCTGGGGGATTGTGTACGGCCTGGGTTTGTGGGGCGCCAAGCTCTCGCAAGCTGGCGGACTGGACCTGGCTACCACCGCTTACTGGTCAGCAACTACCAACGCGGAACGCCTGCAGCAGTCAGTTTTCACAGATGTCACCTCGCTGACTAATATCGGTATCATGCTGGGTGCGTTTATCGTCATGCAATGGCGCCGCGCCGGGCATAACGCTAAATCTGACACACAGACCGAAACTTCAGTGCAGATTGTTATAGCCATGTTGTTGGCAGGGCTGGTGCTTGGCTACAGTTCCCGCATTGCCTTTGGCTGTAATGTAGGCGCCTATTTCAGCGGCATAGCCACTGGCAGCCTGCATGGTTGGGTCTGGCTGATCGCCGCCTTTGCGGGTGCCATCCTGGGCGTCAGAATACGGACACGTTTGCAGACCACCGCAAGTAGCCGAGCAGAATCTCACCGGCCACCGACACGGCAAGTCAGCGCCATTTATACACTTGTACTACTGACCGCGTTGTTGATCACCGATTATCGCAACGCTCGTATTCTCAACCCCTTTGCTGCGCCACCACCGGCCGCGTTAGGATCCGGCCTGCAACCGCAAGGCGCGCATTGTACCGACTTCTGACAAACAGCGATTCAACATTTCCTGCGACAAATTGACCCAGCGCATTGCTATTGATCAAAAGCCGCGCATAATAAGCTTATAACTGTTAAAGCTAACATGACCCAGGAGCAATCAATATATGCGCCAAGCCATCAGCAAAACACTGTTGTTCGTTGCAGTAAGCGGCGCAGTGTCTATATCCTCAGCTCAGACACAGGAGGCTGGTGTTGATAGCGCTCACATCGCGTTTCTGCAGGCATTGGGTGAGCCTGCACTGATCGGCGCCAATGCCGACCATGAACTTGCACCCACCGCTTACCGGCCCGTTCCCGCTTTCCGGCAGGATCAACTTGATGCAGACAAACTCCGACTGGGCTTTGACCTGTTTCACGAGCGCCGCCTGTCAGTGGATAACAGTGTAGGATGCAACAGCTGTCATTCCGGCATGTTTGGCGGTACCGACGGTCGCACCGTATCTACCGGTGCCAATGGCGCGCAAGGCCTGCTGAATGCGCCGACAACATTTAATGCGGCCTATAACTTCCGGCAATTCTGGGACGGACGCGCTGTGACCCTGTCCGATCAGGCATTGGGGCCAATTGAAAACGACCTGGAAATGGCACACAGCCTGTCGGCTGTCCTGCAGATGCTTGAACAGGACAGCAACTATCCCGACGAGTTTTCCAAAGTCTATCCGGACGGCATCAGTGTCAATAATATGGCCGACGCCATTGCCTATTTCCAGACAGTAAATTTCAGCCGCTCCACCACGCCTTTTGTCCGCCATCTTGATGGTCAGACTGGTCAACTCAGCGAGCAGGCGCTGCGTGGCTGGCAGCGCTTTGACGAGGTCGGATGCTTATCCTGCCACAACGGTATCAACCTGGGTGGCAACTCCTACCAGACACTGGGCGCCGCTCTGGATTATTTTGTTGAACATCGGGTCGCCGGACCCGCCGACAACGGTGTTTTCAACCGCACGCAGCGCGAAGAAGATCTCCACCTGTTCAAAGTACCGACCCTGCACGGTGTCGCCGAAACAGCCCCCTACTTTCATGATGGCAGCATCGACACGCTGGAGGCGGCTATCGAAGAAATGGGTGAACACCAGCTCGGGCGCATGCTTAGCGAGCAAGATGTAGAAGATATTGCCGCTTTCCTGCGCAGTCTGGGAGGACGCCCGATGGGCATGGCCATGGGCAGCATGGGCATGGGACGCGGCATGGGCATGCGTCAGCCCCAAACTCAAGGACAGGGACACGGACAGGAACACAACCATGAAATGAATCACGGCGGCCAGGGCATGGGTCGTGGTCAGGGCATGAACCACGGTTCAGGAAGCCAGGGTGGCGGCATGCATCATGATCAAGGCCGCATGAGTAGACATGGCAGCATGCCAGGTGCGATGGGCAGTAATGACGGCACAGGCAGTGCACCAGAAAACCCGTCATCAATCACCATCACCACCAGCCACCAGAAAGCATACGCAATAGCCATCCAGGTCGCAGAATCAGCGCCGGAGCGACTGATCGCTGAAATGCAGAAAGTCGTTCAGGATGAGGTTAAGAACTATGACTTTCTGCAGTTTGAACACCTTGAATTGATTCGCCACGCTCGTGCTCTGCAACATACGCCAGCGACACTGAGTTCAGCGCAGGCCGCAGGTTTGGCTCAAGCGGCAGAGCAGTTACTGGAGCAGGCACACAAGCTGGAGTGGATCATCGCAGACTTTCTGCGCGCTGTTGCCATGCGCAAAATAATGGAGAGCCACATCGAGGAACCCGAGCTCAGTGAGCTGGCGGCCGAACTGGGTGACCCGGTACAGCAGCGCGACAACTACCAGCGTGTGGCATTAAACCTGATAGGTGATATGCAGGAAACAGGGATCAGTGAACTGGCTGCCGGGATGCGTCGACTGTATTCCGACAGCCAGTAAACCTCAGGGTTGAGCGGACTCCAGCGGCTGAGTGGAGTAGCGCTCCAGATAGCGTTCATAAAGCTGTTGTTGTGTACCATTCAGATCAATCAGGCGTCCTTGAATAAAGGCTTCCTGAACCTGACTGGTGCGCATATCCAGCGCATCTCCCAGCGAGATAAAAAACGTTGCATCCTTGCCGGTCTCCAACGTTCCGATACGATCATCAACGCCCAGTATCTGCGCCGTATGGCTGGTCACCATAGAAAGCGCCGTTTCCCGATCCAGACCATGCGCAGCGGCAGTGCCCGCGTAAAAAGGCAAATTGCGCTGCGAGTCGAGGGCTGACTCGCCACCGCCGATACTGACAAGAACGCCGGCATCGTGTAACTCGAAGGGAATCTTGAAGGGTTCGTCAATGTCATACCATTCTCGCGCTGGCAGGCTATGCACCGACTCATAAATCACGGCGACATCGGCATCACGTAACAGATCCACTACTTTCATGGCGTCACGCCCCCCGACCACCACCAGTTTTTCAACTCCATAGCGCTGAGCAAACTGCACGCTGGCAACAATATCGCGGGCGTTGTCAGCATGTAAAAACAGACTCGCCTCACCCGAAAACAGCGGTTGCATGGCCTCCAGGTTCAGATTAACCGGCTGACCGGAATAGCTCAGTGCGTTTCGAAACAGGGCGTGCAACATTTCGACCTGTTGGGCGTACTCTTCATTGTCCACCGTTTCAAATTGGCCACTGATCTCGTTACGTTCGCGCCGGGTACGCGCCGGCCAGTGCAGATGCTGGGCAATATCACTCTTAAGCATGGCATCTTCCCAGTTCCAACCATCCAGTTTCAGCACACTGGAACGCCCGGCAATCAAACCACCAAGCGGTGCAATCTGGGCAGTCAATATACCGTTAAAGCGAAACGTCGGTATCAACTCTGAATCTGTATTGTAGGCGATCGCCGAGCGCACGCTGGCATTTATGTCACCTTCTTCTTCCGTATCGTTGGTGGCGCGCAGGTTGGCAACTTCCAGCAAGCCCAGACTTGAGTTGGGAAGAATAAACCCAGGGTACACATGGCGCCCTTGCACGTTAATGACCTGATGATTAAAAAATTCCGGACGGTTGGCATCCGTTCCCACATAGGTGATCACACCCTGGTCAAATGCTAACACGCCGTTTTCGATAATCTGGCCATTGCCGACGTGAATGACCGCCCCCGTGATCGCGATTGGCTCGCTCTGCTCAGCGGCTGGCTCGGGCACGATGGCGCTTACTTGTGATACTGCAAAAGTCACCAAACCTATCAGAGAGTTGCGAATTGATTTTTTCATGGTCTTACTCTCCCTTCTTGGCAACGATGGAAGCGATGATACGGGCGCGCTCATCGGCTATTTGCTGTCGCAGTTCTCGGTCGCGCTCACGATCATAGTAAGGCACACCATCAACCCAGGTGGTCTGGGCCCGCGCGTAAACAGACAGAGGATGCTCGTCCCACAGCACCAGATCTGCATCTTTACCTACCTGGATACTGCCCATACGATCATCCAGATGCAGCAGCTTGGCAGGGTTCAGCGTGATCATCTTCAGCGCATCGGTCTCACTGACGTTACCATATTTGACCATTTTGCCCGCTTCCTGATTCAGCCGCCGGGACATTTCTGCATCATCGGAATTCAGGGCGACCACCACACCCGCCTCCTGCATCAAGGCCGCATTGTAGGGAATGGCATAACGCACTTCCCACTTAAACGCCCACCAGTCGGAGAATGTGGAACCACCGGCACCATGTGCAGCCATTTTGTCAGCGACTTTGTAACCTTCCAGGATATGGGTAAAAGTATTAATCCGGAAATCAAAACTTTCTGCCATGTGCATCATCATATTGATTTCCGACTGCACATAGGAGTGGTTAGTCACGTAGCGCTCGCCGTTCAGGATTTCAAGCATCGCTTCGTGCACCAGATCCCGCCGCGGCATTATTGCATTGCGTCGTTGTGATGCCGACAGGCTGTTGTACTCATCCCAGCGCCGCGCATAAGCCTGTGCTTCTGTGAAAGCATTCACATAAACCTGCTCGACACCCATGCGTGATTGCGGGTAACGAATTGACGCCGGGTTAGTGCTGCGTTTGACGTTTTCGCCCAGGGCAAATTTGATGAACTTTGGCGCATCATCCATGGCCAGCTCGTCGGGTGTACCACCCCAGTGGAATTTGATCAGAGATGACTGTCCGCCAATCGGGTTGGCTGAGCCATGCAATTGCTGGGCAGCAACAACACCGCCCGCCAGATTGCGATAGATATTCACATCCTGTGAGTTCACCACATCGCTCATGCGAACCATACTGGAATTGGTCGCCACCTCATTAATGCTGAACAGTGCGATATGGGTGTGCTCGTCAATGATGCCGGGCGTCAGATGCTTTCCTGTGCCATCGATCTCGAGCACATTCCCGCCATTCAGGTTCTCCCCAACAGCAGCAATTTTGCCATCACGCACCAACACATCAGTCACCAGGGTGCCAATATCTTCATTAGTCCAGACGGTAGCATTACGAATGACCATGTCCTGCTGCTGTGGACGAGTTTCTGTACCATAAGCTGCAAACGGATAAATAACCGGAGAAGGCAGCTCGGCGCTCCGCGCCACTATCTCAGAAACTTCAGCTTCTGTTGTCAGTTCCGAGTTAAAGGTAAGCTGCCAGTTCAATGGCTCGCCGCGAACATTCTGTCCGCTGCCCTGCCAGCCGGTTTCCGTTGGCCAGCCACTCAGTCGTATCGGTGCCTCAGCGCCTTCCCAGGTTACAGTCAGATTAATGAGCTCATCGGTCAGGTTTACACCAAGATCTGCGCCTTCAGCGCTGGCTTCGACTTTGCCACTGCTGTCAAAGTCAAGCGTCACACTCAACGTACGGTTGTCCGCGGCCAGCAGATAAACGCCGCGGCGCTCGTCAAGCCCACTGTCAATCACATAACGATCGCCGCGCACCCAATTTTCCAGAATGCGCGTACCGTCCTGGAACAAAGGGCCGGATGTCACTACTATATTGGCCAATGTATTGGGGGAAATTTGACCTACAAGTTCCTGCACGCCCAGCATCTCAGCCGGCACAGTGGTAATCGCAGCAATAGCAGCTGACTTCGGCAATCCATTGGCAACCGCCTGATTCAGCCTGTCCCAGAATTTATCTCCCGCGCCTGCACTGGTGATCGCAAACTCGACACCCGCTTCATGCAAAAGGCGCAGATTGTATGGCGCCAGTTCCCAATGTTTCAGATCGTAAAAAGACACCTCATCAGCTACAAAAGGGTCAGCGACATCCGGTGCTTCGGGTTGCGTCAAAGGAACAATAAATCGCGCACCAGTCTGCGCCAGCGCATCTGCCTGTTGATAGAGATCCGGCTGAGCTTTGATGATGTAACGCGTGTCAAACTCTTGGGCCACCTTGTGAACTGTCAATGCCTGGTGCCAGTTCTGTACTTCCATGATCTGTGGCAGAGATTGCGTGCGCAGCCAGCCTTCCAGTGACTCATCGGCAAACGGTCTGGGATCATGCTGAGCGTACCAGTCAGCATCCAGGTAAGTCTGACGCAGCAACGCGACCGAACCCATCAGTGACACCGGAATCGTCTGCCGCGAGCTGCCCTTGTTTAATGAATAATGCGCCGCTGCATCAGCGACCAGCACTGATTCATTGGCATTATCATCACTCAGGGTAACAAATGCCGAGGTGCCCCGCGCAATTCCATCAGCATGATGAGTCAGTACAGTGGAAAAACCCAGATTACGCAGGGTCTCACGTTGCTCCTGGTCTGGCTTGAAGTTCAGCACCGCACGCTCATGCGAGCGAATTGCATCATTAACATTCAGAGCCTGTCCGCTGGACTGCAACACCTCGGCACCACCACCGCTGGCAGGACGCCCCGGCGCTGGCAGACCATAACCCGTGTAAATATCAATAAATCCGGGGTATAGATACCGACCAGCCATGTCTATTTCAAAAAAACCGTCCGGCGCCTGCCCGTTACTGCTGACAGATATGATCTGCCCGTTCTCAAACAAGACAACAGCGTTCTCCTGATAGCTTCCGTCAGGTTGATACACTGTTGCACCAGTTAATGCCACCGCATCTCTGCGATGATCGGCAATTCCGTTGGGCGTGGCTGTTTCCTGCGCGGTTGTCACCCATGTGACAGCCATCGCTGCCAGGCCGATGGCCAACAAGCTAGGTTTCATAATTTACCCCGGGATTCTGATGTTTCAGATAATTGAGTCGATTTATTCTGGCGTTCACTATGTGGCGTACCTGCACAGCTTTCGCCGGTATACATACCCGCCAAAAACTGTGACAGGCCGTAAAAAAAGCGCCGCACAGGCCCGCGCGGGGGCGCAACCCCCAGATTTATTTCCTTGATGGACAGGCGTTTACCGTCAAGCGTCGCCTGTGTTTGCTCAGTCTCGCTGTCAGGGGACATATACCTCGCCCTGCTTTATCACAAGTGCAATCTTTTGGAATACCGTTATATCCTGCACCGGATCGCCATCAACTGCAAATAATGCCAGCAGACTTTCGGATATCAATCGCATAACGACCCTTTTTCACCAATCACAGCGCCCCCATATCGGGAAATGAATTCTTCAGGCATCCGTTTCGCCCGGCCCGAACTTAGCTCCATACAGACAAAAGTACTCTGTGCCCGTAGAAGCGTCAGACCGTCGTCTGGTCGGGTAATCTGAAAATGCCGGGTCAGGCGCAATTTGCCGTCAGATTTCACAATCCAGGTTGCCACCTGAATTTGCTCATTGGCAAACGCTGCCGCTAAATAGTCAATCTCATGACGCAGCACTACCATGGCCCGGTCCAGCCGCCGATAGTCACACATGGATAGATGCAGAGATTCAGAATGACGCCATGCACAAATCTCCATCCATCGCACGTAAGTCGCATTATTGACGTGCCCAAGCTCATCTATATCCCCCGCCGATACCTTAATACTCAAGATAAATGGCTGCGGGTGGTCCCAATCAGGCATAACTAACTCCATTCCTCCCTCTGGCGGACAATTAACCCTGAAATCTCCGGACATTACAAGTAAAATGCCGCAACTCACACGTGCACGTCAAAAATCAGATCGGGTATCACCAACCATGGATATTTTTGTATTTTCCTATAACCGCGGTGCCTTTCTACAGAATTGCATCGATTCGCTGCTCAGGCATGCCCGAGGTAGCAGAATCTGCATTGTTGACGATCACAGCGATTGTCCGGACACCCGGGCCTACCTGGCAAGTCTGCCTGCTGGTGTCGAGCTGATATATGGCCAGGTAAAAGACGGTGCCCGGCACGGCGGGCTGTATAACAATATGCAACGGGCACTGGATAACTGTCAGGATGAGCTGATCTTTTTTATTCAGGATGACATGCAGGTTGTCAGAGATATTGATGATGAAGACCTGCGTTATATCAACGACTTTTTCACCCACTACCCCGACGCTGCCTTCCTGCATCCCATGTTTCTGCGCGGTCGTCGTAATCGTCGTGACAAACGAATCACGAGACTGGAATCCGGATTTCCGGTGTACTTCCGCGAACAGCCGGAAAAGAAAAATCACCGCGACCTGACCTATGTAGACGGCGTCATTGCCCATGCCAACCGCCTGAAGGCAGCGAACTGGCAATTCGTGGAAGGCGAAGCCGCCAATGCCAATCAGGCGGCCCCATTGTTCGGCAAGATGGGCATCTGGCCGTTTCCGGTGGCAATGTTTTTGCCAGAAGTGCCGGTTTACCGGGGCAAACACAAGACCTGGGCCGTCAGCAAAGCCGAACAATTGGCGGGCACAACACCCAAGGCATTTATTCCGATGAGCCAGGAAGACACTTCACGCCTCAGAGCGCGCGACCTGCGCGAACTCCCGGTTGCTGAAGACTTTCTGCAATGCTCAGTACCCGTGAAACGTCCGTTTCACTATAGTGTGGTTAATGTCTACCCTGCGCTAAGGGCGCTTCACAAACTGCAACAGCTAATTTCCAGGCGCTAGAAGTCATTTCAGAACAATAAGTTGATACGCATCAAAAAACTGTTTGTTCAATAAGACTAGCCTCACAGTTCAGACAACCACTCAGATTGCTACGTCGGAGACCTGAACCATGGGAATAGTCAAACGCACAGCCAGCATAGTGACGCTGGCGTCGGCCTTACTGGCGGGCGCTGCGACAGCACAAACAGAGGGCAGCCGGGCTGGTGACTTCGCGCTACTCGATCATCAGGGCTATTTTCACCACATGGCCTGGTACGACAATAACAAGGCTATCGCCTTCCTGGTGCAGGCCAATGGGGCGCCTGAGGTCAAACAGGCCCTTCCCGAGTTCCAGCGACTTCAACATACCTATCAGGATCAGGGCATTGTCTTTTTCCTGCTGAACTCACTGGGCGAATCTCGCGACAGCGTTCTCAGCGAAATGGATTCACTGGGTAGCGATATTCCGGTGTTAATTGACGACGTTCAGGCAGCTTCTGAAGCGCTGGGAGTGGAGCGAATCGGCGAGGCTTTGATTTACGATCCACAAAGTTTTCGAGTTTTATACCGGGGCCCCGCCGGCGACTCATTCAGAAACGCACTGGCAGACGTCGCAGTTGGCAAGGACATCAGCAACGCTGTTATGGCCAGCAATGGCAGCCTGGTCGAATATCATACGCGCAATGACAACGTGCCCTCCTACAGTGAGGAAATCGCGCCGATCATCGCTGATAACTGTGCAAGCTGTCATCGTGAAGGCGGCATCGCACCGTTTGCCCTGAACAGCCATGCCATGGCACAGGGCTGGTCACCGATGATCCGTGAAGTGCTGGTCACCAAGCGTATGCCGCCGGGCCAGCTGGATCCGCATGTCGGCGAGTTCAGTAACCCCTATTTTGTCCCCTTTGAAGACCAGCGCAAGCTGCTGGACTGGATAGCCGCCGGCTCACCCCGAGGGGACGGCAATGACCCGCTGGCGGAACTGCAATGGCCGGAGACCGAATGGGCTTTCGGCGAGCCCGATCTGATCATCAATGTTCCCCCGCAAACCATCCCGGCGACAGGAGTGCTGGATTACATCAACGTCGTGGTTCCAATTGAAGGTCTGGATCGCGACCGTTGGGTCAGGGCCAGCCAGTATCTGGCCGGCGATCGTCAGGTGCTGCACCACACGCTGAATTCGGTCATCGGACCAGGCGAACGACTGAGAGGCGGATTTACCGCTGATGGCGACCCGAATGTCGGCCATATTGCCGCTTACATTCCTGGTGCTGAACCGCACCTGGAAGCGCCCAATACTGGCGGCTTGCTAAAGGCTGGCTCGTCCATCGCGCTGCAGCTGCATTACACCACCATGGGTCGCGAAACGGTTGATGCCGGTCGGATCGGTGTCTGGTTCTATCCCGATGACCAGATCCCAACTGAACGCCGCACCGGCGAGTGTGCCTGCATTTTCACACCCACCTGGACAGATATTCCGCCCTACCATCCGAATTTTGAACAACAGGCGGAAATCACTATCGACGCTGACGCCTATGTGATGAGCTTTATCTCGCACATGCACTTCAGAGGCAAATACATGCGTTTCCACGCTCACTACCCTGATGGCGAGGTGGAAGAACTGATGAATATCCCGAATTACAACTATAACTGGCAAATGGAATACAAGCTGGAAGAGCCCAAACTGGTGCCCGCAGGTACACGGATTGTCGTAACCGGGGCATTTGACAACTCCGAGCAGAATCCCGCCAATCCCGATCCGAGTATCGCGGTGGGCTGGGGCGATCAGAGCTGGGACGAAATGTTCTTTGGTCAGGTCTACTACAAGTATGTCGACCAGAGCCGTTATCTGATCAGCTCAAATTAATTGATTTGCTCGACGGTCGTGGTTTCCCCCGTACCCCGCAGGGCGGGGGAAACCAACTTCCTTACAGACCGTTACCGTTCATAAAATCCAGCGCCAACGCTGTCATCGCCTTGACACCAACCGGCAGAGCGCGCTCGTCGGCATAAAAAAATGGTGAATGATTCGGATATACCATTGCTGGATCATCGGCACCAATTCCCAGAAAGAAGAACATGCCCGGCACCTCATTGGCGTAGTAAGAAAAGTCTTCCGCGCCGGTAATCAGTGATGCTTCGACAAAGCGCTCGCCAGCCACTCGCTGAAGGGTCGGCGCCATGTTCCTGGTCAACTCAGGATCGTTATAGGTCACCGGATAACCAAGGCTGATATTCACATCCACTGTCGCACCAGCACTGGCGGCAATCTGGGTTGCCGTACGCTCCACCCGCTCATGAATCTGACGCCGGGTTTCTGCATCAAAGGTCCGCAAGGTACCGATCATCTCAACGGAGTCAGGAATGATATTGCTGCGCACTCCGCCATTAATGGCACCCACAGTGACAATGGAGGGTGTCAGGGTGGCATCGAGCTGACGGCTTGGAATGGTCTGCAGCCCCATCACGATTTGCGAGGCAACCACAATCGGGTCAATGCCTGCCCAGGGCGCTGCACCGTGTGTCTGCTGTCCCTGCACGCGAATTCTGAAGGAGTCGCTGGAGGCCATGGTACCGCCTTCACGAACTGCTATCTGTCCCGCCGGGATCGGCCAGACATGCAGACCAAAAACCGCATCCGGGCGGATATCATCAAACAGCCCTTCTTTCAGCATAAGCTCGGCGCCACCTTCTTCACCCTCAGGTGCCCCCTCTTCAGCCGGCTGAAAGATAAACATCACAGTTCCCTGCAGCTCATCACGCATGTCTGCCAACACAGTCGCTGCCCCCATCAGAATCGCCATGTGATTATCATGACCACAGGCATGCATCACACCAACATCCTGACCGTTATATTGCGTTCGTACACGCGAGGCAAAAGGCAGATCAACCTGCTCTTCCACCGGCAATGCGTCCATATCCGCACGCAGGGCAACAACCGGCCCTTCCCGGCCACCGCGCAGAATTCCGACAACTCCGGTATGCGCAACCTCCGTCTGCACCTCCATACCCAGTGCACGCAGGTGATCGGCAATAATGCCTGCAGTCCGGAACTCACGATTACCCAGTTCGGGATGCTGATGAAAGTCACGTCTCCATTCCACGACCTGCGGCATGACGCCGTCTACCAGACTCTCTACCGCGTCCGGCAAAGCCGGCACCTGCGCCTGGGCACTGAAAGACAGTCCGATCAGGCAACTCATAAGCAGTTTCTTCATCATCAATCTCCGGCGATGTTAAATAATGATGCCCATGCAAAAGTCCAGACTAGCCGTTTTTAACGTACAAGTCACCGATGATCTGCTAGACTTTCGGCTGCAGAAATTTTAAGACAATGTATTTTGAAAGAGCGATTGCTCATGGAACTGCTGGTATTTGATCTGGATGGCACACTGCTTAACGAGTCATCGCGAATCTCCGATTTCACCCGGGACACTTTGCGCCTGCTGACCGCCAACAATATTGCCTACACGGTTGCTACCGGCAGAAATCTGCAGGCGGCCCGCGACATCATCAACGGTCATGGTTTTGAACTGCCCCACGTCTACACCAATGGCGTGATGATCTGGGACCCTCGAAAACAGGCGCTGTCGCTGGGTAACTTTCTGACCGTTACAGAGGCCCAGCATATTCTGCAGGCAGCCATCCGCGCTGACCTGACACCGTTTGTGCATACCGTTGAAGCCGGTAACCACCATGTCATCTATCATCCTCCTACCCGGCACCCGCCAGAAGAGAAACTGCTGACGATGTTCGCATCCAGAGCACAGAATGTCGTAAAACCACTTGCTATCCTGCCAGTCGATGCGCAGATAACCAATATCAACATGATTGGTGAAAATTCCGCTGTTGAGCAAGTGGCTGCGGAGATCAGTACCGAAGACCATCTGGTTGCCTACTCAGGTCCGGCCATGGAAAACCGCGCCCTCAAGTGGATCGACATTCATCATAGTCTGGCCAGCAAAGGCAGTGCTGTCAGCGCATTACGTGAGCAACTGGGCATTTCGAAGGTCGTCTGTTTCGGTGATAGTGACAACGATCTCAGTATGTTCGAGATCGCCGATGAGTGCTATGCACCCGAAAATGCCAAAACACCGCTGAAAGAGGCGGCCACGGCAGTCATCGGCCACCACGATGCTGATGGCGTCGCACTGTTTTTGCGGGACCGCTTCAATCTGTAAGCCGGGTATTGTGCACATCTGTCTGTGCGCCTATGATCTGGACAACAACAACTTGGATAAAAGGGATAAATTATGGCCTGGGTAACTATCGTTGCAGTGCTCGCACTGATCCAGTACACCGCATTCGGCATGCTGGTTGGTAAAGCGCGCATGACTTATAAAATTGATGCGCCGGCTGTGCACGGTGATCCGGTATTTGAGCGCTACTATCGCGTGCACATGAACACACTGGAAAGTCTGCTGTTCTTCCTGCCCTCATTGTTCCTGTTTGTTCAATACTTCAACCCTCTGCTGGGTGCAGGCCTGGGGGCCGTTTTCCTTATCGGACGCCAGCTATATTTCTTCAGCTACATCAAGGATCCTGCATCAAGAGGGCCAGGCTTCGCGTTGACACTACTGCCTTCACTGTTCATGGCAATCGGCGCCGCAGCAGGTGCCATTCAGTCCATGTTATGAGTAAAACCGACCTGGAAAACGACGGCAGGCGCAGTCACGCATCGTCACAGCGCAACCGCGAACCCATCAGACAGGTGCTTCACAGAATTCTCAAGCCCGGTGCGACCGTACTCGAGATTGCCGCCGGCACCGGAGAACAGGCAGTTTATCTGAGCAGGGAGTTGCAAGCTGACAAATGGTTTCCTACTGACATAAATCCGGCAGCACTGGAAAGCATCAATGCCTGGCGTCGCCATGAAGTCAATCAGGTCTTGCAGCCAGCAATGATTCTGGACGTAACCGCGCCACCTGAGTCCATAATTGCTGACCTGCGGGACTCGGGGGCCAATCCACCCGCTTTTGATGCCATTGTCTGCATCAATATGATTCACATCTCACCATGGGCCGCTACCGAAGGCTTGATGCGTCTGGCTGCAGACGCCCTGGCGCCGGATGGTGTTCTTTATCTTTACGGTCCATACAAACAGAACGGTATTCATTCAGCTCAGAGCAATGCAGACTTTGATATGGATCTCAGGGCAAGAAATCCAGAATGGGGTATTCGAGACCTGACTGATGTCAGTGCCCTGGCTCGACATCATGGCCTTGAAGCAGCCGGTGTTGTGGACATGCCGGTCAACAACTTGAGTGTTTTGTTCCGCAAACCCCCGGCCGACGCCAGGCAAGGCTGATGCCCGAGACATCCCGCGAGCATCGCTGGTACAGGCAGTCAGGGCCGGGTGTACTGATCGCGGCGGCCTTTATCGGACCGGGCACTGTCACTGTCTGCACAATAGCTGGCGTCAACTTTGGCTATGAACTCTTGTGGGCATTGCTGTTGTCGATAATCGCTACCATCCTGCTGCAGGAGATGTCAGCTCGAATCGGGCTGATAAGTGGTAAAGGTCTGACCGAAGTCATCCGGGAGCAGCTGCAATCACGCCCGATATTAAAGGCGCTGGTTCTGACTCTCATCATCAGCGCGATTGTTATCGGCAATGCAGCCTACGAAGCGGGCAATCTGAGCGGCGGACGTCTGGGACTGGAAAGCGCCCTGGACCTTGAGCAGAGCCTGATCGGACCCTGGCTATCACTGCTGATCGGATGCGTTGCTTTCGCCATCCTTTTCAGTGGCAGTTATAAGGTACTGGAACGCGCGCTCACCGCCCTCGTGGTGTTGATGAGTCTGTCTTTTGTTACCACAGCAATCCTCACCAGACCCGACCTGGGTCAGGTTCTGGGCGGCCTGTTGCTGCCCGGTGTCAGTGATGCCAACCTGCTGACCATTGTCGGCCTGATCGGCACCACTGTGGTTCCCTACAATCTGTTCCTGCATGCCGCCCTGGTGAGAGAAAAGTGGACTGACGCATCTTCATTGCCTGCTGCGAGACGCGATACTATCGTCGCTGTCTCACTCGGCGGCCTGGTGTCCATGTCGATCCTGATATCAGCTGCCGCTGCTGACGTCTCTCAGGTTAGCAACGTCGGCGACCTGGCGCGCAGTCTTGAGCCACTTTACGGCAGCGCGGCGAAATACCTGTTAGGTCTGGGATTATTCGCGGCCGGCATCACATCCGCTATCACTGCACCGCTGGCCGCCGCCTATGTTGTGCGAGGCTGCATGGGCTGGCCAGTCTCCCTGCAACATACCGGTTTTCGGGCAGTGTGGGTACTTGTGCTGCTGAGCGGAATACTGTTTGCTTCCCTCGGCATCAACCCGATTGAGATTATCCGCTTCGCACAGGTGGCCAATGGCATTACCCTGCCAGTGGTGGCCGGCATCGTATTATGGTTGATCAATACCCAATTGCTACCCGCCCGCTATCGCAATACCCGTCTGCATAATATAGCCGGCATGACCATTGTGCTTGTCACCGTCGCACTAGGTATTCGTTCGATATTTTTAGTGTTGAACAGCCTGATTAGCTGAGGCTCACGCACATCCGGTTTTCCTTGAACCCGCACAAACTCTCTGGGTAAACTCTGAGCAACATTGGTGTAATTGTCTGACTTTCGCGGAGAAATCTGATGAGCAAATCGCAGGGCATGTCTCGACGCCGTTTTCTGGGCACCAGTCTGGGAGCTGCTGCCGCACTCACCCTATCCCCGTCCTTCCTGGCCCTGGCCCAGAATGCCGCTCCCATTATGCGGGCCATTCCGGCGACAGGAGAAACCATACCCGCTATCGGACTGGGATCGTCTGCCACGTTCGCTCAGGTGGCCCGCAGTGAGGATATCAGTGCGGTCCGTGCGGTCATGGACCGCATGCATCAATTGGGCGGTCGTGTGTTTGACACAGCACCCAGTTATGGTGCCTCCGAAGAAGTCGCCGGGCAAATAGCACAGGATCTGGGAATCAACGAGTCGCTGTTCTGGGCAACCAAGGTCAATGTTGCCGGCCGCGGAGGCGGCAGTGCCGACCCGACAGCCGCGCGCAATCAGCTCGAAACATCCTTTCAGCGCATTGGCAAGGAGGTCATCGACCTGATTCAGGTTCATAATATGGGCGATCCGGATACCCAATTGGCCCTGCTAAGAGAGCTTAAAGAGCAAGGTCGTGTGCGTTATATGGGCATCACCACAACCTTCGCTGAGCAGTATGAGCACCTGATTCGAGTTATGAACAATGAACCCCTGGACTTTATCGGGATCGATTACGCCGTCGATAACCGCGATGTCGAAGACCGTATTTTACCACTGGCCCGGGATCGTGGCATCGCTGTTCTGGTATACGCACCCTTCGGCCGAACTCGCCTGTGGGCAAGAGTCGGCGATCGCCCCGTGCCTGATTACGCGCAGGAGTTTGATGCCAGCACCTGGGGACAGTTTTTCCTGAAGTTTGTTCTGAGTCATCCGGCGGTGACCGCAGCTACCCCGTCTACCAGCCGACCGGCCAATATGGAAGATAATATTGGAGGTATGCTGGGCAGACTGCCAGACGCTGCCATGCGGCGGCGAATGATTGAAACCGTTGACGCTCTGCCGATGGTATAGGAATACAGACGAATGGCGGGGTTTGGAAACACAGACCCCGCACACTCGTTGACCTGATGGGGTTTAGTCGCTGTCAGCTACCCGCAACAAACCGTCTGCAGCCTGCAACAGTTTACCCATCAACTTGGGTGACATGTCACCGTTCGCTGCAATGAACTGTTCAACCACCGTCGCAGCCTGAGGTGAGCGGTGCCCATCCAGAATGGCGTGCAGCCATCGCAAGGGGAAAAATATATCGCCTGTTTGCTGAATATCTTCCAACATTTCCAGCCCCGGCAAAATCAGAGACAGAGACTGCTCTGCCCGCAGCGGGTGATGAATGGCGCGGGCAGCATCGAGCACCCAGGATTCACGTTGACGATTCTGTACATCCGCAAACGATCTGAACATGGCACCTCGTTCGTTGGCTGAGCCCTCAAACGCCACCCGGACAAACTGAAACCTTGCCAGACGATCCGGGTTAGTAATACGCGACTGCTGTTCATCCATAATGCGTCCGGCGTCCGGCCTGTCACGCAGCGCCAGCTCCTCTGCCAGAGTAATAAACTGCTGCTCCTGTAAGGGTAGTCCCTCAATAGAGCTGTCACCGGACCAGAGCTCATAAAGGCGCTGTACGCCATTTCTGGAGACAGTCACATTCACCAACGTATCGAAATAGGCGCCTTTATCACCAGACGCAGCCGCCTGTTGCATGGCATTCCACAAGACCTGCTCCAGCTCAGTAGCCTGCCGCTGACGGGCTGCTTCGGGTATATAGCGCCACCAGATGTTTCTTAGCAGCCCCATCATCTGCTGAGCCATCAATGGAGCACGCTCTTGCTGCAATCCAACCAGCAGCGCCTGCAGTAACTGCTCAGGAGCCAGGCGATCTTCCAGTACGTCTTCCCACAACTGCTGCCATGCCACCGCGCGATGTAAGGCGGATTCAAACCCATGAATAGCTGTCAGCAAGACTTGCCGGCCGGATTCATCCATTTCAAAACGCGCGTAACTGACGCCATCGACCCCGACCAGCACGAAATCCGGACGGCTTTGATCCACCATATCGATGAACGCGTTGCGTTCGGACAATTCGAGCTCATAGCTTCGTAATTGCTCATTCTGAGAAACCAGAACGCTCATTGGTTGAGCCCATAGCAAATCACGTTGCTGATCGTCATCGCGTTGCACTATTTCAAGTGCAGACTGCTGCCAGATACCTTGCACCCTGGGTCGTCCCGGCTGGTCCACCCAGGCGTGGCTCCAGGCGGACAGATCACGATCAGTATTGGCATCCAGTATGTTGATCAAATCCTGCCAATCGGCATTGGAGAACGCGTAATCCGAGAGATATCGCTGCAATCCGTCCCTGAGTGCATTTTCACCCAGCAGCAACTCCAACTGATTCATGACCACAGGGGCTTTCTGATAAATGATTGCCCCATAAAGCGATCCGGCGTCACGCAGATTGTCCAATGGCTGACGAATGGGATTGGCTCCAGCTGTGCGGTCCACGGCATAGGCGGTTGGATGGTGTGCCTGATAAAAGCGCAGATCCAGATCGAGCTCTGGAAACGCGGGACCGGCAATCTTGGCTGCCAGGAAATTTGCGAACACTTCCTTCATCCAGACGTCATTAAACCAGCGCATGGTCACCAGATCACCAAACCACATGTGTGCGGTCTCATGGGCTATCAGGCTGGCCCGCCCCAACTCCCGGTTGCGTGAGGCACCGGGATCAAGAAACAGACTTTCAGCGCGATACCAGATGGCTCCCGGGTGCTCCATACCGCCGAACTGGAACGCTGGAATTGCAAAAAAATCAAATTTATCAAATGGATAATCAATGGCTGTATAGTCTTCCAGCCAGTCCAGGGCGGTGACATGCAAATCAAAAATGGCATCCCGATTTCGTGCCACACTGTCAGCATCAGTCTCACGATGGTACATCGTCATCTCGCGCCCGTTGCGCACGGCAGTCTCAGTCTGAAACTGACCGGCGGCAAACGCAAAGAGATAAGAGCTGAGAGGCTGGGTGACGGCGAATTCCAGCCGATCGGCATTGTTTCGGTCTGAATCAGGCTGACGACGCAGCAGTTGACCATTCGCCAGCGCTTGCCAATCGTCAGGTACACTCAGCGAAAGTCGGTACCGCGCCTTGATATCAGGCTGTTCAAAAACCGGAAATGCCGTCGAAGCATTGTCAGGAACAAATAATGTATACAGAAAATCAGGTTGACGATTCAGCGCATTGTCAGTGCTTTGAAAATCAATCTCAACAGACACTGGACCCACGGACAAATGTTCAGCAGCGATGACAATGTGATCTTGTGGCGTCGAATATTCTGCCGATTGCCCGTTCAGAAAAACCTGGTGGATATGATCAGGTGGCGCGCGAAAATCGATCACCAGCGAACGATCTGCATCGAGCAAGGTGAACTCTATGAGCACACGGCCTGTGACTGATTGGTTCTGTGATTCAGGAATCCGGAAATGCAGATCGTAACTGACATCGGTAACGGCTGATGCACGCGTTTGCGCTAATTGCTGTGACACGCCGGGTTCAGGTACCATTTGCGCAGGTTCCGGAGAAGAGCAGGCAGCCAGTGCGGCCAGGACAATCATGAGTGTAACTGTCAATGACCGCATCAGCTGTCTGCTCCGGCATCAAAAAAGGGATTAGAGGGACTCTATAAAGGCGCCCAGGTTCTCAATATCAGCCGCAGACAGAGCGGCTGCCGATGGCCACATCATGGCACTCTGATCACCACGGGTTTCGCGATTTTTGTAAGCAGTCAACGCTTCCACGATAAACGCCTGGTCCCGACCGGCAAGCTGCGGACCTACTCCACCACCACCTGTGGCACCATGGCAGGCCTGACATCCTGCATAAGCAGTTCGTCCCAGTTCGGCGGGGCTGGCCGATGCCGCAGCTTCCGCGGCCGCGCGCTGCTGGTCCAGAATGTTACCATTAGCTGCAACATAATCCTCGTAACACTCGCCTATACAGGCATGAACACGTTCCTGATTCGGCAGATCCAGATTCATCCAGGCAAGGCTGATAAGCGCTACGGTGGCTAAAACTGATAAACCGGGGATGTACAACTGCTTCATAAATACTCCTGAAAAGATATAAGCTGATCTGCGAAATGCCGCGGGTCGTAATTTTACCCTAAACACACTGAAGGATGCGATCATGACGACAAGTCTGTACTGGTTGACCAGCGACCTGCGACTGGATGACAACCCGGCCCTGGTCAGAGCAGCCCAGGCTGACTCGCTGATCTGTGTCTACTGCATCGACCAGCGTTGGTTCAAGCCGCACAGATATCACGTCAGCTCCATGGGCACCCATCGCTGGCGCTTCCTGCGGCAAAGCCTGGATACGATGGCGGAACAATTGAGGATCAGGGGCCAATTCCTGCAGATTCGCTACGGACTGCCGGAACAGCAACTGGCAGAGCTGATCCGTCGACATAAGGTTCAAAGGCTGATCTGCTCACGTCAGATAGCCAGTGATGAGCTTCGCATACTCAAATTTCTGTCTCAGCATTTTCCTGAGCTGATCATTGAGCAGGTAGACACCGCCACTTTATTCGATACCGGTTCCTTTGACATTTCGCTTGAGACGCTGCGCAAAGGCTTCACGCCTTATAGAAAGCAGGTTGAAACTCTCTCTGTGCCAGAACCACTGCAAGCTCCGGGGTCATTGCCACGCGCCCCCCTTCAAGTGGTGCCGGATCAGAGCCTGCCAGATTGGATACCAAAACGGTATCAGCAATCAGGCAGCGGCTCAGCTGATTTTATCGGCGGCGAAAATGCAGCCTCTGAACACCTAGAGGCCTATTTCAACAGTGATCTGCCATCTGACTATAAAAACGTAAGGGATCAGTTGGACGACTGGGAAAACTCATCCAGGCTTTCCCCCTGGTTAGCGGCAGGGTGTCTTTCACCCAGGCGTATCACCAAACGCCTGTTGCGATATGAACAGCAAAAAGGTGCTAACGAGTCCAGCTATTGGCTGTACTTCGAACTGCTGTGGCGCGAATACTTCCACTGGCTGGCGCTTGCTCAGAAAGACTCACTTTTCCAGCTCAAGGGCCTGCGCAGCAGACCGCCGCATGCCTGCCTGCATCCGGAGCGGTATCGCAAATGGTGTCATGGCAACACGCCCTGGCCACTGGTTAACGCCTGCATGCGCCAGCTTCAGGCTACCGGTTATCTGTCAAACCGTGGCAGACAGATCGCCGCCAGTTGCTTTGTGAATGAACTGGGCATGGATTGGCGCTATGGGGCCGCCTGGTTTGAGCACATGCTGATTGACTTTGACGTTGCCTCCAATTGGGGTAACTGGCAATATATCGCTGGTGTAGGGGTGGATCCACGTGGCGGACGTCATTTCGACCTCGCTGCGCAGGCCAGCAAATTTGATGTAGATGGAATGTATGTCAGACGCTGGGCACCGCACACACCCGATTCAGCGCTGGACTCAGTGGACGCCGCAGACTGGCCCATCGGCTAACGCGCGGCGAGACAGACGTATCGGCGTGGCTAATAGTGGTGTGACTATTGTTGACTATTGTATAGGTGCGACAATCTGTCGCACCCCCATTCTGGTAATGACATTTTATTTTTTAATAGTGTAGTCTACACACACCAAGACACGGAATCAGGTTGTTATCATGGCACAAAATGATCAGGACAAACCCAAGAAATTTTTTGGTTTTGAAGTCAGCGATACCATTTCTTACATCGTGGTGGTGATACTGGCACTCATCTTCATACGCCAGGTCATGCAGCTTTTCTGACAATCAGGAGACAGCCTGCCCTCCTGCACCTTCCGACAGACCACCTAACGTGGTAAATTACTGACCCTCCTATTTATGCAACAACGTCGTCATGCAACGTCATAGATTTCTGTGGCATGTCGCTGTCTGGACAAACAACGGATAATTTCATGAGTAATTTCAAAATCGCCCTGCTCGATGGGGATGGTATCGGGCCGGAAATCATGCGTGAGGCCGTAAAGGTCCTGGATCTGGTCGCCGAACGTAACAATATCAGCTTCGACCTGATCCATACGCCATTTGGCGCCAGTGCCTACTTTGAGTGCGGACACCCCTTTCCTGAACAGACCCAGAAAGTTTGCGATGAGGCCGATGCAATCCTGAAAGGGCCCATTGGTCTGAGTCATGAAGAATCCCAGAAGATTCCGGTCGATATGCAGCCGGAACGGGGCGCTCTGCTGCCACTGCGTCGCCGCTACAACACTTATGCCAATTTTCGGCCAGTATTTCTGCCCAAAGGTCTGGCTCACTTTTCGCCGCTGAAACCGGAAATTATTGGCGACGGTATCGACATCATGATCATTCGCGAACTGGTGGGTGGGCTATACTTCGGTGAGAAAGAAACGGGTAAAACCGCCGACGGCATCCGGTATGTCAAAGAAACACTCGAATATGACGAGAATCAGATTCGGCGCATTGCCAAAGTGGCCTTTGAGACAGCGCAAAAGCGCAAAAAAGTGCTGCACAATATCCACAAGAGCAATGTCCTTAAATCCAGTGTGCTGTGGAATGCGGTCATCGACGAAGTTGGCAAAGATTACCCCGACGTCAAAGTCGAGAACATTCTGGTAGACGCTGCCGCTACTTACCTGTGCCTGAATCCCGGACGCTTTGACGTGATGGTCATGGAGAACATGTTTGGTGACATTCTGAGCGATCAGGGTGGTGGCATTCTGGGCTCACTGGGCCTGATGCCCTCTGCCTGTCTGGGTGATGACAAAGCATATTATGAACCCTCGCATGGCTCGGCACCTGACATTGCCGGTAAAAATATCGCCAATCCATACTCAATGATCGGCTCAGTTGCCATGATGCTGGAAATGAGTTTTAACATGACTCAGGAATCCAGGAATGTCTGGCATGCCATGCAAAGTGTCTTCGCAGATGGTTACTCGACGCCAGATTTATCCAGGCCTGGTTCAGACGTCAAGATGATTGACACACAGGCATTCGGAGATCGGGTTGTTGCGGCTTTGAAGGCGCTGCCAATCCCCGCTTGAAACAAAAAAGATAGTTTAAAACGGTCTTGCATGCTTGGGCAGCAGGACCGTTTTTGTATGTGATAGCCGTTCGTGAATTGCATCGTGCTGCTTATCCACATACATCCACAGATAGCCAAGCCCGCCCAACCAGAAACTGGGCCACGCTGCCAACCAGCGAATCAAACCCTGGCGCAGGGTGATCGGTCGGTTATCAAGCTGCAACGCCCGGATACGCCAGGCAATCATACCGAGTGTCTGCCCCGACCGATTCCAGAACCAAAGATAAAATGCGATGGATGTCGACAGCATCATCGCAAATTGCAAAGCAGACAAGATCGGATGTGTCACTACCTGGCCATCAACCAGCCGACTGGTATTGTCGGCAAACAGACCAAACACAAAAAGCAGCAGGTACCCCAGACAGAACCAGATAGCAGCAACCAGGAACATATCGTAAAGCAGCGCAGCAAGCCTCCGCAGCAACCCGGCGCGGGGCAGGCTGGCAATTTCATCATCACTCAGCAGGCGTCGTTCACTTATTTTGCCAGGTTTTGACGCGGTATTGGCATTATCAGAAGGTCTTGTCATAAGATCAGAAAATTTCCGGTGACGAGTCCTCATCCTGCTCTGCGTCTGCCTCTGTTTCAGCCTCGTTGTCACTGCCAGGCCTGCTTGAAGGCTGCAGCAGGCCGCGAAGCTGTTCAAGCTCCTGCTGCCTGGCCGCGCGTCGCGCATCCGCTGCCGGATTATCCAGCAAGTCAGCCAGTGCAAAAACCTGATTAAACGTGCTGCGAGCATCTTTCATGCATAGAATGGTGAAACTGATCTCTGTTTGAGCGCTGCGGAACTCATTCAGACGACCGTAGAGAACTTCCCTGCAGTCAGGATGTTCCAGCGCCAGCTCAGCGGCTGTTGACAGTGCATCCGAGTACTGTGCAAACGCGGGCGGCAACCATAAACGCTCCGGTCGCACTTCTGCACGAACATCAAGGCTGGCCAATGACAGGCCCATTAACAGTGAAACAGCTAGAGATCGGTTCATGCCGGTATTATCGGTCATTTCGTCAGAAACTTAAACTCTGCTAGAATCGCGCCTCTGACTGCGATCCACTTTGGGAAACTTTGCACAATGAACGCCAATACCGAGCTCAACAATCGTCACGTCCAACTACTGGATACCACACTGCGTGACGGCGAACAGACCCAGGGCGTATCGTTCACCCCAAAGGAAAAACTGCAGATTGCCCGCTCTTTGCTGCAGGCCCTGAAAGTTGATCGCATTGAGGTCGCCTCGGCCAGAGTTTCTGAGGGCGAGCAACGTGCCGTAGCCGATATCAACGCATGGGCGGCCCAGGAAGGCTTTCTGGATAAAGTTGAAGTGCTGGGGTTCGTTGATTATACGCTTAGTGTTAACTGGGTCCGTGATGCTGGTGGAAAAGTAATAAACCTGCTGGCCAAGGGCAGCGAGAAACACTGTCGTGAGCAGCTTGGCCGCACGCTGAACGAGCATGTTCAGGACATTCGCAGGACTGTGGCCTACGCTCAGGAACAGGGTTTGCGCGTCAACCTTTACCTCGAGGACTGGTCAAACGGCTATCAGGACAGTCCCGAATACGTTTTTGGCCTGGTTAGCGGCATCACTGATATTGGTATCGGCAACTTCATGCTGCCGGACACATTGGGTGTGATGACGCCGGATGAGGTCTACACCGCACTGCGCGACATGATTACCCGATTCCCGACACTGCGCTTTGATTTCCACCCACACAATGACTACGGCCTGGCCACGGCTAACGTCATGGCGGCAGTAAAAGCTGGCGTTGACACAGTGCATTGCACCGTCAACTGCCTGGGCGAGCGGGCGGGCAACGCCTCACTTGCAGAAGTCGCTGTTGTGCTGAAAGACAAACTGCGAGTCCATCTGTCTATCGATGAAACACGCATCGCCATGCTCAGTCGCATGGTAGAAAATTTCTCAGGCAAGTGGGTCGCTGCCAATGCCCCCATCGTCGGCGCTGATGTGTTTACCCAGACAGCGGGTATTCATGCTGACGGCGACCAGAAAGGCGGCCTTTACATCACAGCCCTGCGTCCCGAGCGGTTTGCACGCAAACGCACTTACGCACTTGGCAAGATGAGTGGCAAAGCATCTCTGGCCAACAACCTGGAAGAATTAGGTCTGGAGCTTTCGCCTGAAGATCAGAAAAAAGTGTTGCAGGAAGTGGTTAAACTGGGCGATTCCAAAGCTCTGATTACGGCCGACGACCTGCCCTTTATCATTGCTGATGTATTGGAGCGGCGCGAGTATCGGTATGTCGAGCTGCTGAACTGTTACATCAGCAGCGGACTGGATGTCGACAGCACCGCCAGCATCCGTGTCAGCATTCAGGGCAAAATTTATACTGCGTCTGGTTCCGGTACTGGCGGCTTCGCCGCGTTTACAGACGCCGTGAGCAAGATACTAAAAAAACGCGACTTCAGTATGCCAGCCTTGCTGGACTACGAGGTGCACATTCCCCGCGGTGGCAACACCAACGCACTGACTGAATGTATTATTACATGGCGCCTGGAAGAACGTGAGCTGAAGACCCGCGGCGTCGACGCCAACCAGGTGCTGGCGGGTGTAAAGGCCACCCTGCGCATGATCAACATTCGCATGCACAGTCTGGTTCCCTGAGTTACTCAGGTATTTAGACTCGCCGTAGCAGATACAGCCCAACCAGAACGCATAGCAGTATGGGGAACAAAACCGCAAAAAACGGGTTTATCCCGTAAAGAATCGTCACTGGTTCCAACGTTCTTTGGGCGATAGTGAACCCCAGCGCAATGGCAATTGCCACAAACACCCGATGCCCCATAGTCGCTTCACGCAGCGGGCCAAATACAAAGGAAATCGCCAGCACCACAAGCGCCAGCGTCGCCAGTGGCTGCATCAGTTTCTTCCAGAAAGCGAGGTAATAGCTGCTGCTATCGAGCCCCTCACTATCAAAATAACGCGCAAAGCGGAACAGGCCACTGATTGACTGGCGATCAGGGCGAACCAACAGAACGCTCAGTAACTCCGGAGACATATCAATATCCCATCGATACATGGGATAGTCGGCGGCAACCAGTCTGTCACTGCCAAACAGTGTCTCCTGCACATCGTGCATACGCCAGTAGGACTGCTCACCTTCATCAATGTACTCTGCTATCTGCGCAAAGCTGCTTCGCAATACCCGCCGCTGCTCATCCAGCTCATAAACGGTGACTCCAAACAACTCCCGACCGCCCGGCGCGATGGCATTGACATGAATAAATTCATTGCCAATTTTGCGCCACTGACCGCCTTCACTGGTAATGGCCTGCCCGCCACTCATAATCACTGCACGTTCACTCTGCGCACGCTGCTGTAGCGTCGGCGCCACCCATTCGCCCAGTATCAGGCTAAACAGCATGACGCCAAACACCGGCAACAACACCCAGTAAATCAGTCGGGTAGTCTTGATGCCGGCCGATTGCATAATCAGCAGCTCCTGGCTGGAAGCCAGCACGCCCAGTCCGATAATCGCCCCGCCCAGTGCCACATAAGGTAATAATTCATAGACACTGGTCGGCATGGTCATAAGCACGTACATCACGGCATGAGCAGCGGTGTAAAACTCATTGGTACTGCCCAGTTCGTCGGCAAGGGTAAAAATAAGGTCAATAGTGGCTATGACGCCAAGCACGACCAGCATGGCACCCAGTACCATTTTGCTGACATATCTCGCCAACAAGCCCATATCAAGGAGCCCTCGCTGCAAGCGGACGTTGTCGTGGACGACCTTTCATCAACAGGATCAGTCCATACAGCAAAAACACAGCGTGCACCCACCACAGACCTATTGCTGCAGGCAGATCACCATCTTCAAGTGCCTCTCTGGAAACCTGCAACAGCATAAAGTACAAACCATACAGCAGTGCTGCCGGCACCAGGCGGGCAAAACGCCCCTGCCGTGGTTCAACCTTGCTTAGCGGAACTGCGATCAAGGTCAGCACAGGCAATAACAACACCACCGAAATACGCCACTGCAGCTCCGCCTGCAGACCGGGCTGCGCCGAACCCAGCAGTGCTGCGGTTGGTAAGGCCTTTTCTTCCAGAACCGGTGCTATATTCGCCTGCTCTGGCAGCAGGATACCCTGCTGTTCAAATTGCGTGACAGAGTAATCAGCCTGGCCTGGCTCACCATCGTAGAAATATCCATCTTCCAGCAACATGAAGCGACGTCCGGTTTCCTGATCCAGAATGGGTCTGGCCGTGCGCGCCACCATCACTCGCAACTCAGGCTCCCCTTCTGCACCACCGGGAGCACGCACAACAACAAATGTGTTATTCAATTGCCGACCCTGATCTGTTTCAGAAATGGTCTCCGCGTAGGTAACCCGTTGCCCACGATTAAATTCCTGAAACTGCCCGGCAACAATCAGATCAATTTCCGTCAATTCCTGTTGAGAAAGCCGCAAACGCTCCGTCTGCTGCAAGCCGGCTGGTGCCAGGTATAGACTCAACCCGCCCATGACAATCGCCAGCAGCACCGCGACAACACTGGTCACAGCCAGCAGGCGAGAACGACTGTAGCCACAGGCATGCAATACCACCAGCTCGTTTTCCGCATACATGCGCCCATAAGCCAGCAGAATCGCCAAAAACCAGGCAAAAGGCACGATAATGCTGAGAAATTCAGGCAACCTGAAAGACATCAACAACAACAGGATATCTGTGGTCATCTGGCCAGCTACCGCATCGGCCAAGTATTGAAGAAAACGCGAGGTAAATGAGACAACCAGCAGAATCAGCGTTACTGCAGCCGTGACCTGCAGCAGCTGACGGGCAAAGTAGCGAAACAGGATCATGGTGCCCGCGGCCCTAAAGTTCGGTTTCGCCTACCAGACTTTTAAACGCCGGGGGAACCGGCGCAATTTTATGTTTGTCAAAATCGAAAAACACCACGCCCTGTTTAGCATTACACACAACCCGCTCCAGTGCTGAATTGGTAATCTGAAAGCAGATATCACAGCCATATTTATTAAACCGACTGACACCTACCTCAATGACCAATACATCCTTGGCAAAAGACTCAGAGCGATAGTCGATCGCCATATCTGTCACCACCATACCCAGGCCAAAAATATTGGCCTCCGTCAGACCCAGACTGGCCAGAAACTGCAGCCTGGCTTCGTGCAAAATATGCACCATGGCAACACTATTCAGGTGACGGGCATAATCCAGATCACTGAAGCGCACCGGGTACTCCATGCTGAACAAAAACTCTTCCGGCATGCTGATTTTGACTCGGGCCATAACAACTCCGTGATTCAGGGTGATAAACAGGGCGCCAATTTTAATCGTCTCAGGCGGCAAAGTACACTGAAGGCGTTCAGTATTGCCTTGTTGTCGTCTTTTAACTAGCATGACAGCCAATCTGTGCCATTTAAAATCAATACCTTATTCATCAGGACATCAATGTTATGAAATTTCAGTTACTGACTGACAAAACCCTGAACAAGAAAGTCGACTGCCTGGTTCTGGGGGTCTGTGAAAAAACCGGTCTGGCCGCCGATGGCATGACGCTTGACGCGTCGCTAGGCAAGCTGGTCAGCGGTTTGATCAAATCCGGCGATATCAAAGGCAAAACTGCCGAAACTCTGATGGTTCCAACTCCCGGCAACAGCCAGACTGAACGACTGCTGCTGGTCGGTCTGGGTGAAAAGGCCAAATTGAATGCTAAAGCCTGGCGCAAAGCGGTTCGCGCAGCTGCCACCAGCATTAACAAAAGTGGTGCAAAAACAGCAACCAGCACTCTGGCACAGCTGGCCATCCAGGGTCGTGATGCCGCCTGGGCGGTGACGCAGCTCACCATGGAAACGGCCAACGCTCAATACCGTTATGATCAGACCAAGAGCAAGAAATCTGATGCATGGACATTAAAAACCGTCAATATCGCACCCGCCGCTGATGCCAGCCGCAAAACCCTGAGCGATGCCATGCAGGCCGGCGAAGCCATCAGCAAAGGCATGAGCGTCACACGAGAGCTGGGCAACCTGCCAGGCAATATCTGTACGCCGTCCTATCTGGCGCAGACGGCCACAGAAATGGGCATCAAATACAAATCGCTGAAGGTCAAGGTTCTGACTGAAAAACAGATGGAAAAACTGGGTATGGGCTCCCTGCTCTCCGTTGGTAACGGCTCTAAAGAAGAGTCCCGACTGATTGTGATTGAGCACAAGGGCACCAGCAAAGCCGGCAGTAAACCCTACTGCCTGGTAGGTAAAGGAATCACCTTCGATACCGGCGGTATCAGCCTGAAACCCGGCGCAGGCATGGACGAGATGAAGTTCGATATGTGCGGTGCGGCATCGGTTATTGGCACTATGACAACGGTTGCAGAATTGAACCTGCCGATCAACGTGGTTGCTGTGATAGCTGCTGCCGAGAACATGCCCAGCGGCAAGGCCACCAAACCCGGTGACATCGTCACCAGCATGTCTGGCAAAACCATAGAAGTTCTTAATACCGACGCCGAGGGCCGCCTGGTTCTGTGTGACGCACTGACCTATGCGGAGCGCTTTAACCCCAAAACAGTGATTGATGTGGCAACTTTGACCGGCGCGGCGGTGGCGACCTTTGGTGAAGTAAACACCGCCATGCTCAGCAACAACGAAGCACTGGCCAAGGAGTTGTTTGAGCTTGGCCAGCAGACACTGGATACCGTCTGGCAGCTACCGCTGGACGAAGAATATTTCCCGTTACTGGACTCAAACTTCGCGGATCTGGCGAACATCGGCGGCCCCAAAGCCGGCACGATCACCGCAGCCTGCTTTCTGTCCCGATTTGCCGAGAAATTCCAGTGGGCGCATCTCGACATCGCCGGCACTGCCTGGCTGAGTGGCGCCCAGAAAGGTGCTACGGGTCGTCCTGTGCCTCTGCTGGTTGAGTATCTGCGTCGCCAGAAAGCCTGAACCTGGCCCTCCTCGTAATGCCCGCCGGTGCAGTGGTCACAGGCGGGCACGGAATCTCCCATGAAAGGTCATACGCTGCGAAGCGCAATCGTGCTGCTAATCATAGGCAATGCACTGGCGGTGCTATCAGATGTTGTTGTCAAGTTGATGGGCAGCGGCGCGCCTGTTTTTCAGTTCATTCTGGTACGAACGTTGATCACCATTGCGCTGTTATTGCCCTTTTATCGCCAGTTTGATCTGCACACTCCCTTTGCTGGTCTGCGCGTCCACTTGTTAAGATCAGCGATGGCCCTGTTGGGTGTGTTTTGTATGGTCGTCGCCCTGACTACCCTGCCACTGGCCACTGCCAATGCGGTGTTTTATATTGCACCCTTGATGGTCATGTTACTGGCCGTGTTGATGTTCAGCGAAAAGTTAACACCCTGGAGTGTGCTCGCAGTAGTGAGTGGGTTGGCGGGTACGCTGGTTATACTGAGACCGCTGGAGTTCAACTGGGGTGCAATCGCGGCACTGGGCGGTGCGCTGGCGCTGGCCATCAACGCCGTATTGGTTCGCTTGTTGCCGCCTCAGCACAGCACGGTACACAAGCTGTTTATCAGCCATGTACTCATGGTGCCTGCTGCCATACTGTTATTTGCGGGCGAATGGTTTATCAGCGCTCCGGGTTGGCGACCCGACATCCTGGGATTTGCTCTCAGTTCTGGCGCTTTAATTCTGGTTTATAGTCTGACCGTGTTGCTCGCGTATCGCACTGTCGACGCCAACCAGGTAACCAGTGCCGAATATACCGGCCTGATCTGGGCCATACTCATCGGTTGGATCTGGTTTGCCGAAACTCCGGATATATGGTTTGTTATCGGCAGCCTGATGATTGTGGTACCCCTGATTCTGTTGGGCATTTTCCAGAACCGACCGACTACCGCAGATCGTTCAGACTCCAGTCATAGCGCAGATACCGAATCCGAAGCTGTCCTGCCTCAAGCAGTCGCACATCATCAGCCGTCAGATCCAACGCTGACGCATAAGCACTGACAAACTGCTGAACAGACTCAAACCCCATCCAGCCTTGCTCGAAGTCCTCCGGATACCATCGGAAAATTGAAGACAGATAAAGTGTGCGCCCATCGAGATGATTACGACTGCGATCCATCAGAAAAAGACGCGTCTGCTCCTCCAGCTGGGTGTCAAGTCGTGCCCCCTCATACGCCTCATCACGCAATGCCGGACAGCCAATACTCGCGCAATTGACGGCAAAATGAATCAGCGGGTTATTGTAGCGGCCCCAGCCACGAATCATGTCATGTTCGATATTGTCCAGCGTGTAACGTTCACCAAACAGTTCCACAATGTCCTGACTCCACGGTGAAGCAAACCAGCCACCAATATCGCGAATGGAGTCAAGGTCGGGGTATTCAGTGAGGATCAGCTCTACAGTCCAGGCATTGTAAACATTAATCAGAAATGCCAGCTGCTCATCCTGCGACCATTGCTCAAAGTCATCCCTGGACACTGCGGCCAGTGCCTCCAGATATGCCCGCAGCGCCTGCCTGTCTTCATTCATCCCGACATAATCCAGCTGCGTCGCCTGCCCCCCATCGATCACCCGCACATGCGCCTGCAGCAGCTCTGTCCAAGGCCGATGTTCAAACGCCGCCTGCGCCTGCGCCTGCGCCATGCCGACCCAGCCCAGCACCAGCCCAATCAACCACTGTCGGTAGCATCTTGCTGTCATCATGCGCCACTGAACCTCAATTCATCACGATGTTACACCCATAGTACGCGCTCGCCACCCGGTCAGATGATTGTCACTACTGGTGGCTTGTGCGAGGTAGTTTCGATCGGCTCCGGCCCAGAGGGGTCGGGTGCGTTTGCTTAGCTTCGATCAACCCCGGCCGCGGGGTGATGGGGGTAGTTGCGTGGAGCGTCGCCAGCCATGGATGGCTGGCGCCGAGCCCCCCATGGATGGGTTCACGGGCGTCTCCTAAGCAACTACCCCCACCCGCCCAAGGCCGGACCCGATCGAAACTAACCTCCGTCGTAAAGGCCGGAGCCAATCGAAGCAATTACCGCCGCGCGCTCCAAATGAAGAGCCGCATCGGGTATAATCCGGCGCTTACGAATGCACACCCATCGCAGAGACAAGCAAGCACCCATGGACAAGACCTACCAGCCCCAAGACATCGAGCAACAGTGGTACCAGACCTGGGAAGAGCGCAACTACTTTGCCCCCAGCGGCAAAGGCGAGTCCTACAGTATCGTAATTCCACCGCCCAACGTCACCGGCCGTCTGCACATGGGCCACGGCTTCCAGGACACCATCATGGATGCCTTGATTCGCTATCACCGCATGATGGGTCACAACACGCTCTGGCAGGTCGGCACTGATCACGCCGGTATTGCCACACAGATGGTGGTTGAACGCCGCCTGGAGCGCGAGGGCATCAAGCGCACCGATCTGGGCCGCGAAAAGTTTCTGGATGAGGTGTGGAAGTGGAAGGAAGAATCCGGTGGCATGATCACTCAGCAGATTCGTCGCCTGGGTGCCTCCATCGATTGGACGCGCGAGCGCTTCACCATGGATCCCGGTCTGTCGGCGGCGGTTGAGGAAGTCTTTGTCCGCCTCTACGACGAAGGCCTGATTTACCGTGGCAACCGTCTGGTTAACTGGGACCCTAAACTTCACACGGCGGTGTCCGACCTGGAAGTATTAAACGAAGAGGAAGATGGCTTCTTCTGGTACTTCAAATACCCGCTGGCCGACGGTGCAACAACCGACAGTGGCGACAACTTTATTACCATCGCCACCACTCGTCCGGAAACCCTGCTGGGTGATACCGCCGTTGCCGTCAACCCCGACGACCCGCGTTTCAAATCGCTGATCGGCAAATGGGTAGACCTGCCCCTGTGCAATCGGCGCATTCAGATCATTGCAGATGATTACGTTGACCCGGAATTTGGTACCGGCTGCGTAAAGATTACCCCAGCCCACGATTTTAATGACTACGAAGTGGGCAAGCGTCACAACCTGGAGATGATCAACATCTTCACCATTGATGCTGCTATCAATGATAACGCTCCGCAAGCCTATCAAGGCCTGGATCGTTTTGAAGCGCGTAAAAAGCTGGTCACTGACATGGAAGCGGCCGGCCTGCTGTTGAAAGTTGAACCGCATAAGTTAAAAGTGCCTCGTGGCGACCGCACGGGTGTTGTGATCGAGCCCTATCTGACCAATCAGTGGTATGTGGCCGTCAAATCACTGGCAGAGCCGGCTATCAAGGCTGTTGAAGATGGCGATATCGAGTTTGTGCCGAAACAGTGGGAGAACACCTATTTTGCCTGGATGCGCGATATTCAGGACTGGTGTATATCCCGCCAGCTTTGGTGGGGTCATCGAATTCCCGCCTGGTATGACATCGAAGGTAATATCTATGTCGGTTGCAGCGAAGCGCAGGTGCGTGAGAAATACAATCTGCCAGCCGACCTGGAGCTGAAGCAGGACGAAGACGTACTCGATACCTGGTTCTCCTCTGCCCTGTGGACCTTCTCAACACTGGGTTGGCCGGACGATCCGGAAACCCTGAAAACCTTCCACCCCACAGATGTGCTGGTGACAGGTTTTGACATCATTTTCTTCTGGGTCGCGCGTATGATCATGATGACTCTGAAGTTCACCGGCCAGATTCCGTTTAAGAAGGTCTATATTACCGGTCTGATCCGCGATGAGCAGGGTCAAAAGATGTCCAAGTCAAAAGGTAATGTACTTGACCCCATCGATTTGATTGATGGCATCGACCTGGAAGCGCTGGTGGCCAAGCGCACCGAAGGTCTGATGCAGCCGCAACTCGAGAAAAAGATCGAGAAAAACACCCGCGCCCAGTTCCCTGATGGCATTACCGGCTACGGCACCGATGCGCTGCGTTACACCTATTACTCTCTGGCTTCCACCGGACGTGACATCAAATTCGATCTGGGGCGAATGGAGGGTTTCCGTAACTTCTGTAACAAGATCTGGAATGCCTCACGTTATGTGATCATGAACACTGAGGAAAAAGGTATTCAGTTCAGCGCCACCGATGTGACAGCGCTGAAATACAATGCCCACTTGAGCCTGGCCGATCGCTGGATTCTGTCGCGCCTGCAACAGACCGTTGCCCAGGTGCACGAACACATGGCCAATTACCGCTTTGATCTGATGTCGCAGGCCATTTACGACTTTTTCTGGAACGAGTATTGCGACTGGTACGTCGAGCTGTCCAAACCCGTGTTGTGGGATGCTGATAATCAACCGGAAAAAGCCCAGGCTGCGCGCCTGACACTACTCAGCGTGCTGGAGAGCAGTCTGCGTATGTTGCACCCGCTGATGCCATTCATAACTGAAGAAATCTGGCAGAAAATAGCTACACTGATTGGCATCAACACGGCCGGCACCAGCATCATGCTGCAGGCCTACCCGCAGGTCGACAAGGACCTGATCAACACCCAGTCCGAGTCAGACATTGACTGGGTAAAAGGCGTGATTGTTGGTGTACGCAATATCCGTGGCGAGATGAATATTCCACCGGGCAAGCTCTTTCCTGCTCTGTTAAATAAAACTAACAGCGAAGACCAGCGTCGTCTTTCAGACAACCTGGCCAATCTGTTGAAGCTCGCCAAGCTCTCTGAACTGCGCATCCTGACAGACGACGAAGCAGCGCCGGTCAGCGCTACGCAACTGTATCAGGATATGGAAATTCTGGTGCCACTGGCCGATCTGATCGACAAAAATGCCGAACTTGCACGACTGGACAAAGAAATCGGCAAACTGGAGAAAAATCTACAGGGCATTAATGGCAAACTGAACAACGAAAAATTTGTGCAGAATGCCCCGACAGAGCTGGTTGAGCAGGAGAAGGAGCGCCAACGCAGCGCGCAGGCCGCACTGGCCGCCTTGACGGAAAAAGTGCAAAGCATCAAAGCCTTGTAACAAGGGATGAATCATATTGGCGCAGACTCAGTCAGATGATGTCTGCGCCAGTTTTTGCAGTCTTAGCTTCAACAGCACATCGTGAGCCGGCAGAGTAATAAACAAGGTAACGTAGACCCAACCAGCCAGAACAATCCACTCCCCTTGTGCCGTCAGCGCCAGTACCAGCCCCATCAACCCGGTCGCTGAGGGAATCAGCCAGGCCTCGATTTCAGCACGCGTGGCAACTCGTTCTTCAGCATTCAGCGCCAGCCAGTCCCGACGCCGATAAGCATGTACATACAAGGCAGCAATCAGCGCACACATGACACAGAAGCCAGCGCCATAAATGGCGAAAATGGCCCGCATATGCGCCCACTCCAGCGGAAACGGAAATGGCAGCAGACCATCCGAAAAGTAGCCAACAGCCGCAGCAAACATGACACGAAGCGGATAAACAATAACCAGAATACCGCAGACAATAATCAGTGACAGGGTCAACGCCATGCCATCTTCCAGGCCATACCGCCGACTCCAGGCCCTGTGGCCCAGCCAGAACATGATGACCTGAAAAAAACTTGCCACAAATGCCGGCGTGTTCAGCAGGGCTTCGATAAACTCATCATAACTCTGTGGCACATCATCCACGGAAATGACCAGCATGGTTACAGCAAACGCAAAGGCTGCATCCACAAAGGTTTCCAGGCGCGACATTGACTCACCGCGCAGGCGGAAATGGCCGTGGCGATTAAGTTTCGCCAGGCGGTCTTCTGTCCATGAGTCATTTACATTAGCCATCGGCCATTGCCTTTTTATTCATCAATAAGCAACTGTACTGCACGTGCCCGGCTGCGATTCCAGTCGCGCCAATCAGTATTGTCTGTTTGAAAAGCCAGCTGTTCATGCACGCTAATCGACTGTTCCTGAGTCAGTTTGACACCTTCGGCGCTCGACAACAATGGCACAATCGCATCTGCGCCCAGACTGATCAGATAATCAACATCCAGGGGCTGAGCACGACTTTGAGCATGTTCAATATTGACCTGTGCAACCCGCTGAGCCGGGTTCATCAGGGCCAATAACACACTGATTGTTATTCCTGAAAGCAGAAGCCCGACAATAAAACCTTTTTGACGCCCGCGCAGGACCGTTCCGCCAAACCACAACAAGGCAAACGCCAGCCAGAGCGCTAACGCCAGTGCCATCAGCCGGTCCATGGTCAGACCAAATTGATCAATATAAAGATGCAAGCGATGCAAGGCTGACACCAGCATAACCAGCACGCAGGCAATCATGATACCACCCAGTACGCGCAGCAGCCCGCGGTGACCTTGCATGGCAGAAACACTCATCAAAACGGCCAGCGTCAGACCCGCCACCACCACCAATTCAAAAAATCCACGCCGCGCGTATTCAGCCAGTGTCAGCCCACCGCGAGATTGGATCAGATCCTGACCACCAAACAGCCAGGACAATTGCAGCACAACAAAAATGACAAACAGGGTCGCAAGCGATCCCAGCAGCACAGCCGTTTCTTCGCGACCCAGCGACGGCAGCCGAACCTGCAGTTCAGCACGCGGCAAATCAACGCACTCTGATTTACGAACCGAACAGCTTAAAACACCCGTTGCGACCATCGTCAGTGCAAAACTGATCAATGGCGTCTGCGGCGCCAATGCATTCATGATATCACCCAGATTATCGAGCCAGGCACTGAACACCGCATCGGCAGAGGCGAACAAACCGACAAAGATCAACAATAAAGGCATGGCCAACAGCAAACCGCGAATAATTGCCTGCATCTGACCAAGGCCGTGCCAGCGTGTCTGAATCAATGTTTCAACGGCACCCACAACGCCACCTAACATACGCAACGGCATTCGCAGAGCAAGCCCGAATACCCTTATCAAGGTCGCGTGCGTAAGGCTATAACCCAGGCTTTGATAAAACATCATGCCCAGCGCCAGCAACATCACAAAGACCATCAACAAACGCACCTCCAGTGCATCCCGGATAACGGTCATACCAACAGACACCAACATCACAGCAAACCAGGCCCACTGCCTTCGCCGCCATTCCCTGTGCTCATTCAGATTGAGGAACACGCTACAAGCCACAAAAATCATCATGCTTAAAAACCAACCCAGACTGCCGCCCGCCCGGTCCCAGACCAGTACGTGTAAGGCCAGTCCGCTGACGAGACCAGCCACCAGCAATTGAGCGGCTGCACGGGCCTGCTGTCGATCCGGTGCGGACTGACTGAGGCTGCTAACCGCGGCGTTTTCAGACGAGTGTTCAAGCGATGTCATGGGTTAGACTCCTGTTTCATCGCGCCAATCAGCGCTTCCATATGATCCACATAACGCTGCAGCGCTTTACGCCCCTGGTTAGTCAAGGCGAACTCAGTTTTAGGTTTGCGTCCTTCAAACTGTTTGTCACAACTCAGATAACCGGCCTCTTCCAGTTTGCGCGCCTGCACACTCAGATTGCCATCAGTCATGTTCAGCAGGGTTTTTAACTCACTGAAACTCATGCGACCATGCACCGCAAGTGCGCTGATCAAAGCCAGGCGTGTACGTTCATGGATCAGGTTATCCAGGTCACGGGCTGGTGACAGTTTGCCGGGTGCAGTCGCACCGCCTGATGCCGGAGTCTTTTGCTCAAAATCTGGAGTTTGCTCATCACTCCGTCTGTGTTTATTAACCGCCATAATGCCTCCAGATCATTGCACCAAAAACCAGATGTAAGCCCCCAAATCCCAGCGCCATCCAGACATCTCCGAACTGCGGCAGCAGCAAGGCACACACGCCCAGCCCCATAAACAACAATCCCATCAAGGGCAGCACCCGCACCGACCAGGCTCCGGCTGTGATCACGGCCGCTCCATACAATGTCAGCCACATACCAGGCAGCCAGTCGAACAATCCAAGTTGATAAAAGAGCAATGAGAAAATCCCGCCGGCGACCATGGTGGGCAAAAAGGCGGCGAGCAGCTTGCGGGTAGTAACCTGGCGTAGCGACTTGCCCTGTCGCCGGGTTTTCAGAAATGTCAGCGAACTGGCCAGGATCGTCGCCAGCACCAACGCTGACATCCATATCCAGAACCACGTCGTGCTATCGGTCTGGGTGGATGCCAGCCAGGCAGCGGCAATGGCCGTTGCACCGGTCAGCAGATATCCCAGACCGGAAATACCGGTGAAGACACCGGCATTTTCCATGGCAGCGCGGATAAATCGCAGGTTTTCTTCGGCGCGTTTATTCAGGTGGATCGGTTCATCAGCCCGATATTCAGGGTTAGACACAGACAGGCTCCCTCAGTCATTTCGTGAGAACTTTATTTCATAAAGTACTTTTATGCAAGCATGCCTTGAAAATTTTCAGCCGGTTTACCTGGTCATCTGACGGCCTGTCACAGATCCAGCAGCGGACTCAGAATGTCCCAGGCCGCCTGAATACGGGCGGTATTGGGATAGTTGCGGTTGGCCAGCATGACAATGCCACTTTGCTGGGCTGGTAACACAACGACATAGGCCCCAAAACCGTTTGTTGAACCGGTTTTGTGAATCCAGACGGGCGTCGCAGTGCTGTTATCCGGGTCCAGCGCCTCAACCGTATTGGGTTCCAGCACAATGGATGCCGCGCTGCCACTGCGAAGCAATTCAGCGCTCACCGGCAAGTGAAACTGCTCCCAGCCAAGACTCTGGATGAACTCGCCCAGCCGGAAGTATTGCTTTTGTGTGTCAGTGATAGCCTGCGACCAGAGGGCATCCAGTGAGTCCGGGGAAATATTGGCACGCACAAAGCGGATCATGTCACTGCTGCTGGACTTCACGCCGTAGGCTTCTGCATCCAGCACACCGGGCGTGACACGAATCGGCTGATCCTCCGCGTTATAACCCCAGGCGTAATGTTCAGACTCAGTTTCGGGCACCTGAATATAACTTTCTGTCATGCCCATGGCCGGAAACACTTGCCCCTCCACAACCTCTGTATACGATTGACCCAGGGCGAGACCCGCCAAGTGTCCCATCAGGCCGATACTGGGGTTTGAATACAGGCGCGATTCGCCCGGGCCAAAGTCCGGCTGCCATTGACGATAATACTCAACCATACTAGCGTGGTCTGTCACATACGCGGGAAACTGCAGTGGAAATCCGCCAGCAGTATACGTGCCCAGGTGCAGCAGACTGGCCGAATCAACCGGTGTATTTTGCAATTCAGGCATAAATCGGCTTGGGTAATCACGCAGTGACAGAGCACCGACCGCCTGTGCATAGGTGGTCAGCGTGGCATTAAACAACTTGCTGACCGAACCCAACTCGAAAATTGTGTGCTGCGTCACCGCGTCCCCACTCTGCAGCGATGACACACCGTAGTTAAAATAATGCACCTGCCCCTCATGAATGAGGGCGACCGCCATACCCGGGATGGCATACTCTTCAATCACCGGCGTGATGGCAGAGTCCACTAGTGACTGCAGATTGATGCTTTGATCCTCAGGTGCGTCCAACTGTGGGGTACACGCCATGACACCCGTCAAGACGACGGCGACACTTAAACGTAAAACAGTTTGCATTGGCAACTTTCCTTGCTATGGGAGGTTTTCTATAAATCGCCGCATCCACCGGGCCACTGCAGCCCCGTCATGCGTCTGTTGTAATGACTGTTCAGCCTTCTCTACAGCATCTCCGGGAAGGCGATCTTTACGATAGGACAGCAGAGCTTGTGCATAGTTCGTGGTAAATTCCGGGTGACCCTGAATGGCCAGCACCTGACCCGGAATGACGAATGCTGCATTGATACAGAAGTCATTGCCCCAAAGCCGAGTGGCACCCGGTGGCAAGTCAGATACCTGATCCTGATGGCTCACAATCAAATCCACTGTGTCAGTGGCGTCCATAAACTCAGCTTTGTCGGCCACTTGATAACGCATCACGCCCAACCCCCAGCCCTTATCGGAGCGCCCGGCCTTGCCCCCCAGTGCATGCGCCAATAACTGGTGGCCAAAACAGATACCGATCATCGGCTTTTTTTGGTCATACAGTTCACACACATAATCACGCAGCCGCACAATCCAGTCATCGTCGGCAAAACTGTCGAATTTGCTGCCCGTAATCAGCACGGCATCAAATTCCCCCATCGAGGCCGGATATTCGCCATTTATCACCGAGTAAACCTGCATTTGCCATTCGTCCTGCCAGTCCGCCAGCAGATCCAGAAACATCTGTCCGTAACTGCCATAGGTCGCACGCAGCGGATCATACAGGATGTCTGCATCCAGGATGGCGAGGCGTTTGATCATGATGACTCCGATGAATTTGTGACCTGCTGTGAATTGTAAGCAAATTCACTATCGATGTGCTATTTAAAGAATGTGGCTCAGACCGGAGTCACTCTAAACATATTGCTTCAAGGAGGATGAAAATGAGGGAACTGAGTCAGTCAGAAGTTGAAGCCGTAAGCGGCGGGATTATTTGGAACATAGTCAAAAACACAGTCATTGGAGGCGTTATCTGGGATTCCGCCAAGGCTGTGGCAAACTGGGCTGGAGACACCTTTCTAGCCAGCGACGGCAGAAGTGGTTCTCGATACCCCATAGAAGACTGTGAGCGCTGTAGTTAAATCACTCAATTGGTTGAGCCCTTTGCAAAGGGCTCAACCAATATAATTTTCGGAAACGTCATGAAACCCTGGTTCGCCTACGTTTTGGCACTGTGGATAAGCGTCCTTTATTTGTTTTTTCGTATTTTTTTCATTCAATTACTTCCTCCATCGATACAGAGTATGACCGGGCTGCTGACTGCAATATGGATAGTAGTTGTCGCCGCAATAATTACCTTCGCGCGACGGCAAACCAAAGGTTAAGCGCCACAGTCAAACCCTGTGACAATCTGCCACAGGACATCAGCGCTGTGGAATGCCATAATCGTGATCAGGATATTCTAACAGGAGACCGACATGAAACTGATTCTCAACATCACTGTCGCAGTGCTGTTAAGCTCACTGGCCATGTTTGCCAGTGCGGCTGATGGATGGCTGAAAACCATGAAGTCTTTTGAGCTGACCGACCACATGGGGCAGACTCATACCCTGAATGAGTACGAAGACAAAGACTATATCGTCGTCTACATTCATGGCTCCGGCTGCCCTATTGCCAGGCTGTCAGTTCCGACTTTCCTGTCTATCCGGGATGACTACGAGTCAAAAAACATCGAATTCCTGATGTTGAATTCCTTCATCCAGGACGATATTCCGCGCATTCAGAATGAAGCCAAGGAATTCAATATCGACTTTCCCATTCTGAAAGACGCCGATCAGTCGGTAGCGAGATCACTGGGCGTAGAGCGCACGGCTGAGGTGTTTATCGTCAATCCCCGTAACGGAGAAGTTGTGTTCCGCGGCCCCATTGATGACTCATTAGGTTATGAAACACAGCGCGTGGTCACCGAACACAACTACCTGCGTGACGCACTGGATACCGTGCTGGCTGGCGGTACGGTGGACATGCAGGACATTCCTGACTCCAAAGGCTGCCTGGTTGGCTTCTTCCTGAGCTGATCAGCCCTGTTTGACGCTGCGCCGGCAGCATGGAGCTCCCGGCGCAGTCGTTCAGTTTCTGGCAACAGCATCATAAGTCGGCACGGTTTTCGACTCTTCCATCGACACAACAGGCCTTTCTGAGTATCGATCAACCAGGGTCTGTGCGTGGGGCCGAAGTAACAGCGTAAATCTGACCAGCTCCTCCATGACGTCCACAATTCGCTCGTAGTAAGCTGACGCCCGCATACGTCCCTGCTCATCAAATTCCTGGTAAGCTTTCGCCACACTGGACTGATTCGGGATCGTAAACATGCGCATCCATCGGCCCAGCACGCGCAGTGTATTGACCGTGTTAAAGGATTGCGATCCCCCACTCACCTGCATGACAGCCAGGGTTCTGCCCTGGGTCGGGCGGATGGCTCCCATGCTGAGCGGCAGATTATCGATCTGCGCTTTCATGACACTGGTGATCTGACCGTGGCGTTCGGGGCTGCACCATACCTGAGCCTCTGACCAGACGGATAACGCCCTGAGCTCCAGCACCGACGGATGCTGATCCGCTTGCGGATGATCAGGCAAGGGCAAGTCGGTGGGATCAAAAATCTTGACCTCAGCCCCAAGATAACGAAGGATGCGGGCCGCCTCTTCAACTGCCAGCCTGGAAAAAGACCGTTCGCGAAGCGACCCATACAGCAGCAATACCCGCGGCGGATGCCTGTCACTGACACCGGAGATATCGGGCAGCCCCGCCTTCAGCCGGTGTTTGTCCAGTGCCGGCAAGTGATCAGGATCAGGTAAATTTCTCAGAGCCATTTTTCCTCCTGTGCTCTCTTATGCAATTATTTGACATACAACTATTCATGCAGCGGGCTGAGGTTTGATTCTCCACAACACAATCGATGCCAGCAGGCCAAGCAACAACGTCAACCACAATGCATTCAAACCAAACCGATTGATCATCAAGGCAAACATAAAGGGCGCCGCAGCCTGCAGCAGACGGGCTGGCAAGGATAACCAGCCCTGCCGCACACCGTAGCCATGCGGTCCAAACAGAGCCAGTGGCAAGGTGCCTTTGGCAATGGTCAAAATACCGTTACCGAGACCATGCATAATGGTGAAAAAAACAGCAAAGGGCGCGCCGAAAACCATCATCAACAACGCCCCTGCAGGGTGACTGAGCGATGCCAGGCGTGCTGAAAGCAGTGGATGAAATTGTCTCAACAGCGAGAACTCAAGCAATCTGGCAAGCACCTGTGCCGGACCGATCAGGCCGGCAATGGCAACCGAGGCTGCCAGGCTCAGACCACTGTCCTGCAGCAATCGAGGCAGATGCGCCGCCATTGCCGTACTGGTAAACCAGGTCACCGCAAACACAAACGCCAGCAGTACCATCAGCGTATTGTGGTTTGGTGGCGGTTGCTCAGAATCGGCGAGAACTGTCGTTTCTGAGTGCCTCCAGGAAGGCATCATAAAATGGTTCAGCGGCAAACCAAGCAACAGATGAACGGCAGCCCAGAACAGGCAGACACCCCGCCAACCCAGCTCGACCTCCAAAGCCGCGGAAAGTGGCCAGCAGATTGTGCTGGCAAAACCGGCCATCAGGGTAATTCCTGTAATGGCTGATCGGGCCCGGCTTCCATACAGTACCGTCAGGCTGGCAAATGCAGCCTCGTACAGCCCCGTCGCCATGCCCAGGCCAATAACCATCCAGGCAAACCACAATGTCAGGGAATCGGTCGCCTGACTGAGCAGCACAAGACCAGCCGCAAACAGAATACTGGACAGCGTCAACATCCGGCGGCCACCATGGACATCGATCAATCGACCAATAAGGGGTCCCAGAATGGCGGTCAGAACCAGCGCCGCGGAAAAAGCAGCAAACACCGAGCTTTCTTCAACCCCAAGATCGCGTGCCATGGGCTGTGCCAGTATGGCGGGCAGATAAAACGTCGAACCCCAGCCCAGGGTTTGGGCTATTCCCAAAGCCAACACCAACCGGATCTGGCTTGATGAATGCTGGTCTGAAGCCATCATTAATTGCTACCTTTATGCTCTAGGCATCCTACATCGAGGTATATTGCTGAAAAAAAAAGCCTCAGCAACACTTCCCCTGCTCCGGCTTTTTCACATCCAGCATATCCCGGCTGGCAATAATATAGTCAGTGGCCTCCAGCCAGGCGCCCACAGCCACCTGAAAAGCCGCGCGCCCTTTGTCAGTCAGCGAGTAAACTTTCCGGGAACGGCCCTGCACCACGTCTGACTCAACGCTGAGATAACCACCTGCTTCAAACTCATTAAGCATTGGATATACCGTGCCCTCAGACGGGCTGCAGCAACCACCAGTACTTTTTGCAACCGCCTGTACAATCTCATATCCATGCATGGGCTTACGATGCAGCACAGACAGTACAAAGAATTTAGACAGTGACATTTTGATCGTGCCATGCCAATAGGATGCGCTGCCGTAATCGGGACCCTTACGTTCTGAACGGTGTAATTTCGCTGCTGTCATAGCGCAGAAATATATACCTCGAACATGGAGGTGTCAATTTAATTGTGGCTCACCCACCACGCTTCTATAGCGGCGAAATCACTCGCCAGATTTGCAGCTCTCAACGGCGGCGTGAGAATCGCCCTGACATCACCTGCAGGATCAATAACCACGATGGTGGACGAGTGGCCTACCTCATAATCACCACCGGCCTGTGCATCAGAGGGGAGCTGATAGACCACAGCCGCCGCATCGGCAAACTTGTCAATTTCTGCCATCTCACCGGTCAGGCCACGGAATTCAGGATCAAAGAAGCTCACATACTCGCGCAGGCGCTCTGGTGTATCTCTGAGCGGATCAACAGAGACCAGGTAAAACTGCGGCGTCAATTCCGGATGAGATTCGCCCAGCCGCTGCTTGAGTTTCTCCATCTCTACCAGCGAGGTCGGGCAAATATCGGGGCAATAGGTAAAACCAAAGTAAAGAAATGACCAGTCGCCCGCAAAATCAGTTTCCCGGAAAATGTCGCCATTGATGTCCAGCAGTTCAAACGGCGGCAATTCCCGGGCATCGCGCAGCACCAGGCCGCCTACCTCAGGCACAGCCGTCTCAGCGACCCTGGACACACCGGAATCCGGACCCCGGAAGACAGTATTGGCAACAATACCTGCCCCCAAAGCCACAATCACAAGAACACCAAACAACAAACGATTCATTACAATCCTCTGGCATCAATAACTGGAAAATCAACGTGTCGGCGGCCGGCCTGCTCAAAGATCAATATCAGGCCCACTGACTGCCCGGCAACAAAACCCTGTTGCAGGCCGACAAACATGATGTGCTGCCCGCCGGGGGCAAGCGTTGTCAGCTGACCGGCAGGGACGGGCAAAAATTCCAGTTTTCGCATCCGCATCATGCCATTCTGATTGTCGACTGTGTGTATTTCGATGGGGGTATCCCGGTCCCATTCAATGCTCAGCAGCCTGTCTGGCTCGCCATTATTGTTAATACTCAGGTAGGCGGCAGCGGTCACTGCACCAGGGGGCGTAGCCCGTATCCAGGGCTCACTGAATTGAAGGGAATCTGCCCAAACCACAGGGCTGAGAAAGCACAGCAGCAAAGCAACCAGCAGTCGATCCGACATAACAGCTCTCCGGAACATGAAGCGGTTATGTTAGCAAAATCGCAGCCATAGCACGATGTGGCAGGTTGACGCAGTTTAGTCTGGTGCCCGCTCAGTGAAAGCTGACGTCAGTGATATCGGCGATAAAAAATGGGAAGTACTCATCCGTTGTAAACTGGTTGCCCGCTTCCACATGGGTCGGCAGGCGAAATCCCTCAAACCACCGGAATTCCGACAGGTATCCGCCGAAGGGTTGCAAGCGGTGCTGCTTCTGAGGGTTTGCATTGCTCCAGCGTTCGAAGCGTACCTCGGTTGGCTGACCGTGCTCATTTACATAGAGGTCGACGGACTGTTGCAGTCCATTGTGATTAACGGTGAGCCGCGCACAATCAGGACCAACCCGGGTCCATGAGATCCCCGGCGCTGGCAGTGCCGATGCGGGCGCCCAGAACACAGCTTCTGCCACGTAGCGACCAAACGCCGAACGGGCATGATCCGCATCACCACCCAGACGCGCCACAGGCAGCAGCCCCATCACCCAGAAGCGCGTCCAGCGATGACTGTCTGAGCCGGAAATTGCAAGCACCCCGCGCCTGGCCCGCATCTTCCAGACAAAACCCTCAGGCATCGCCATGACCTGCCTTGCGATCATGCGCATATACCCGGGGCTTGTCTTGTCACCCATGCCAAACCGGCCAGACATACGAAGATCCACCACTGTTTTTAACGGCGTTCCGGGTGCAATGGTATACAGGAAATAACGCTGAGCAGGCTCCGGCAGGCAATCCACCATGGCCGGATCAAACTTATCCGGTGTTGATGGCTGCGTTTTCTGCAAGCCTTTGATAAGACTGGCATCCGACCAGTGGTCACGCACGCGCCACAAGACCAACAAAGACAAAGCAGTGAGAACCAGCACACCTGCCAGCAAATACATGGCCGACATCACTGACAGGTCTTGACGCCCAGCAGACTGTACAGTGGGCAGGTATTCAGCAGCCCTGTCGCTAATGGTACGATGCCTATCCAGCCCCAAACGCCGATCACCCCGGCCAGCGTCAATGCAATCAAAACAACACCCAGAACAATCCTGAGCAGTTTATCGACAGTTCCCACGTTTTTTGTCATACAGCCCCCGGCTTGTAAGTGATAGAAAATCAGGTATGCGGTTAATACGGCGTTCAGTTTACGCCTGCCATGATAGACTTGAAACCAATGGATCACATCGCATTGACTCACATCAATTCACACGATGAGAATTTAAAAATCAAGGAGACCCTATGAACCCTCTGGCAAAACTGTCAGCAACAATAGGCCTGGCTGCCGCCCTGGCCGCCTGTACAACCATTAACCCATACACCGGCCAGACGCAGACCAGCCGCGCGGCGACGTATGGGGCCATTGGTGGTGTTGTCTGCGGCCTGATAGGCGCCGGTGAAAGCAGCACACGCGCCCGCAACGCGGCACTCGGTTGCGGTGCCATTGGTGCTGGAATTGGCGCATACATGGACGCACAGGAAGCTGAACTGCGCCAGCAACTGGAAGGTACTGGTGTGCAGGTGCAGCGCAGCGGTGATCAACTGGATCTGATCATGCCGGGAAATATCACCTTCAACACCAATGAGTTTTCAATCCGCCAGGATTTTTATCCGGTGCTGGACTCCGTGTCTGAAGTGCTTTACAAATTTGTCGACACACGCCTGATGGTCACCGGACACACTGATTCAACCGGGGCACGTGACTACAACTATAATCTTTCCAATAGACGAGCCAGCAGCGTGGCCAACTATCTCGCAACCCGCGGTGTGGATCAGAATCGTTTGATCACGCAAGGTATGGGTCCCGATCAGCCCATTGCCAGCAATGACACCGAGTCAGGCCGTGCAATGAACCGGCGGGTAGAGCTGCAGATTGTGGCTGCGCAACGCTGACTCAAAAACCAGACAGCAGACCGAGCGCTTCCTCAGCCCGCTCTGCCGGCACAAAAATATGGTCGTGGCAGTAGCCTGCGACCATGTTCGCGGCAATACCTGCCTGCGCCAGGCGCCCCGATACCGCGGCTGTCAGACCAACAGCCTGCAGGCTGGAATGCACCATGAGGGTAATTCTATGGAAAGTGTCTGCGTATTCCAGTCCCGCCTCTCTTGCTGCTGACTCAGTTAAAATCAGTGTGCTTCCCTCACGTTCCTGAATGATGGCCACAGGTGCCCACTCAAGATAGGCTGTCACGTCGCCGGGCACCTGACAGAACACGTATTGCTGGCTATCCGTTTCTGGTGCCAGGCTTTTTAGAATTTCATCCAGCTCAGTCAACATAGTAAACTCCGCGTCAAACGACTATTTTAAAGAGAGACGCCTGCCTACTATGAACTATGAAACACTCAACTACCAAATCAATGATCGCATTCTCACCATCACACTCAACAGACCCGACAAGCTGAATGCATTTACTGTGACCATGGCCAATGAGCTGGTTGAAGCCTTCGAACGCGCCAACGCCGACGATGAAGTGGGTGCCATCATCGTCACCGGGGCGGGCCGGGCATTTTGCGCTGGCATGGATCTGTCCGTTGAGGGCAATGTCTTTGGACTGGACGAAAGCATGGCACCGACACCGGCAGAGCTCGATGAACGCTTTGAAGACCCGGACATGATCTCGGGAGTACGCGACACCGGCGGGCGGGTATCACTGGCAATCTATGCCTGCAACAAGCCGGTCATTGGCGCGATCAACGGCGTCGCTGTGGGCATCGGCGCAACCATGACACTGGCCATGGATGTCAGACTGATGGCAGACACCGGTCGCATGGGTTTTGTGTTCGGCAAAATCGGCATTGTACCCGAAGCCTGCTCAACCTGGTTTCTGCCACGCCTGGTTGGCCTGTCTCAGGCCCTGGACTGGGTCTACACGGGCGAGTTGATCGATAGTGAATCTGCCCAGCAGGCAGGCCTGATCAAAGCCGCTGTGCCTGCGGAGGAACTGCTGGCAACTGCAGAGAAATTGGCCCGCAGCTACATTGCAAACCGCTCGCCCGTCAGTGTAGCCCTGACCCGACAAATGATGTTGCGAAATTCAGCCGCAGCACATCCCTTGGTTGCACACAAGGCAGAATCCCTGGCCGTTTTTTACACCAGCCAGGGTGACGGCAAAGAAGGCGTGAAGGCATTTTTGGAAAAGCGCGACCCTCAGTTTACTGCCAGGGCCTCCACCGACCTGCCCGATATTTTCAGTTAGTGATTGTGTGTCTTGCCGATATGCCCCTTGCGAAAATAATCACCGGTGCGCATGGCCAGATACGGTGTCAGCGGAATTTCTTCCTGCTTCAGAAATCCACTGGCTGGCAAAGCGCCCTGCCTGACCATTTCGATCACGGCAACCACCGAAGCACAGGTTGTCCAGGCAATCGCCGTACGTTGACGCCCGTTGATGGTCAATGGGTAGAACGAGCGCACAAATTCTCTGCGTGACATTTGCCCATTAATCGTTCCTTCGGCTGCCACGTGCACATAGACCACATCCTCGTCGACCGGCGGTTTGGCATGCGTGAGAATGCGACCCGCCTCCTGTCGATTTTCACGCATCAACAGTTCATGAAAAAAGAAATTCATCAATTTCACATGCCCCGGATAACGCATGGTTTTGTAGTCCAGGTTTTCAATCACACCCAGATAAGTCTCACACATGGTGCCCAGACCACCCGAAGTGGTGAACGCCTCCAGTTGTACACCGTCAATATAAACCTGTTCGATCCATTCCATGGCCGACACGGTTTTTAAAACTCCTTCCTCAATCACTTCGCAGTCATTCAGGTATTCATTGACCACACCTTCCGGAGACCAGTTGAAGGCATAACCCAACAGGCCAGTGGGATTCTGGGGAAGAGCACCAACTCGCATGCGAATAGAGCGCACTTTATCAAATTTCGAAGCCAGATCGGCCGCCACAATGCCCACAAACCCGGGGGCCAGTCCACATTGCGGCGCCATGATGCCTTTGGAGGTTTCTGCAAGTTTGCGGATGTGTTTGGTGGTCGGCACATCTTCAGTCAAATCAAAGTAATGCAGGCCCAGCTCATGAGCGATTGTGCTGACACCAATATTCAATTGATATGGCAAACACGACAGGACCGCCTGTTGGTCGCTCAACGCCTGTCGAATCGCGCCGTCATCTGACAAATCAGTTTTGATGGTCGAAAACGGCGCATCGATATCACGCGAATCGATGCCCAGCACATCGAAGCCGCTATCCTGCAGCAATTCGGCGGCCAGATGGCCAATTTTACCAAGGCCCAGTACCGCCACTCGCTGAAAGTCCCTGTTTGAAACTGACATGGCATTCTCCCTCTCAGACGTCAAATTTCACACCCTGCGCTAACGGCAAATCGGCAGAGTAGTTAACGGTATTGGTTTGTCGACGCATATAGGCTTTCCAGGCATCTGATCCGCTCTCACGTCCGCCGCCGGTTTCTTTTTCGCCGCCAAAGGCCCCGCCGATTTCCGCACCCGAGGGACCTATGTTGACATTGGCAATACCACAATCCGAACCACTGGCAGACAAAAACTGCTCTGCTTCACGCAGGTTCTGGGTAAAGATGCAAGAGGACAGCCCCTGTGGCACGTCATTCTGCATGGTGATGGCCTCATCCAGTGACTCATAGGTCATCAGGTACAGAATGGGCGCGAAGGTCTCGGTTTTTACGATGGCAGATTGTGCGGGTATCTGAACGATGGCCGGTTCTGCATAACACCCGCCGTCTGGCACACCGTCAGTACGTCGCTGACCACCGATAATCAGACCACCTTCTAGCTGCGCCTGTTGCAACGCCTGCTGCATGGCATCCAGGGCACGGTGGTCAATCAGTGGCCCTACTAACGTGCCTTCATCCAGCGGGTTGCCAATCGGCAAACTTTGATAGGTATTCTGCAGACGTTCCACCAGATGATCACGAATTGACTGATGAACGATAAGGCGACGCAGCGTTGTGCAACGCTGACCCGCAGTCCCAACTGCAGAAAAAACAATAGCCCGTACAGCCATATCCAGATCGGCTGACGGCGCTACAATCATGGCATTGTTGCCACCGAGTTCAAGAATACTGCGCCCAAAACGTGCAGCGACTTTCGGACCAACCGCTGCGCCCATTCGGCATGAGCCGGTTGCCGAAACAATCGCCACGGCAGGAGAACTGACCAGGGCATCACCTACACGATGATCACCAATCACCAACTGCGCCAGACCCGCCGGAGCATCACCAAACCTGGCCAGTGCACGCTGCATGATTTTCATGGTGGCCACAGCAGTCAGCGGTGTTTTCTCCGAAGGTTTCCAGATCACCGGATCACCACAGACCAGCGCCAGTGCGGCATTCCACGCCCAGACAGCTACTGGAAAATTAAATGCGGTGATAATGGCGCAGGGACCCATCGGATGCCAGGTTTCCATCATGCGGTGCCCCGGCCGTTCAGAGGCAATAGTCAGACCATACAGTTGCCGCGACAGACCCACCGCGAAGTCGCAGATATCAATCATCTCCTGCACTTCACCAAGACCTTCGGAGCGGATCTTGCCCGCCTCCAGCGTGACTACGGCTGCCAGTTCGTCTTTCGCGGCTCGTAATTCCTCACCCAACAGCCTCACCAGCTCTCCGCGCCTGGGCGGTGGCACTGTTCGCCATTGCCGGAAGGCTGTATCAGCTTTAGCAATGACTGATTCCATATCCTCTGGCCGACTTGTCTTCAGCGTGGCGATCAACGAGCCGTCAATGGGTGAATGGACCGGCAGATCGCCGCCTTCAAGTTCGGCCGGGACCAGTCCTGCGGCACTCAGAACTTCACTAAAATTATGCATACGTTCTCCCTGTGTGGAGCCCGTTTCCGTTAACAGCGCGGGGTTGAATTAATGCCTTTGACAGGCTCCGATGCGCCTGATTGTCTCTCAGTTGACAGTTTTCATCAAATGGCGCTGGCGTTCCATTACCGGAGGCACGGAATACTCTTCAGGTGTGAGCAGCAACCCGCGGGCCATCAGCCAATCTGCAAGCAGGCGACTGCCACTCAGCGCCGACAAGGGGATGGACAGGATCAGCCCGATTATCATGGGCAACATCCAGTACAGAAGGGGCGAAGACAGCCACTGCAGATAGACAACCATCAACAGCCCCAGCAACGTATGCCCGGCATGTTGGCGGAGCATCCGTTGCCATTGCAGTTCTGTGCCACGGCGCTGTTGTGCTGACCAGCCGGAGTCCTGACCCCGTATGATCTCCCACATGTGACGTGTATGCTGCATCATGACAATAGGGGCGTGCAGTACCGAGAACAGCAGCTCAACCATAAATCCCAGCAACAATCGTTTCCGTCCAACAGTACGACTTATCTCACTGTTGAGCAACGCGCGGCCCAGTCCCAGAATCTTGGGCAGGAATAACAAAAACAGAGTCGCCAAAAATAGATTAAGCATGCTGTAGAAATCAAAGCTCAGAGCATTCACGCCAGCGGCAATCGGTGCACTCAAAACCAGGCCAATAAGGACCATTGCCAGCCAGAGCGGAGACATCAGGTAATTCATCACACCCATCAACATGTGCGCGCGACTCGGCCAGCGCAATCCTCTGGCTGACAAAACTCCCAGGTGTTGGACGTTGCCCTGCGCCCAGCGTCTATCACGAACGGCAGCATCTGACAGGCTGGGGGGACATTCCTCCCATGATCCGGGCAGATTCGGCAACATACGCACTGTCCAGCCGGCCCGGCGTAGCAAGGCGGCCTCGACAAAATCATGAGAGCGGATTTCACCTCCGAACGGACGTGGACCAGGCATTTGCGGCAAGCCGGCAGATTCGGCGAAAGCCCTCACTCGCAGGATCGCGTTGTGTCCCCAGTAATTGCCATCATCACCTTGCCATGCGCATAAACCGCGGGCAAACACAGGCCCATAAATGACACCAGAAAATTGCTGCAAGCGGGCAAAGAGTGTTTGCGAACCGTAAATTCCTGGCAGCGTCTGCAAGATGCCCGCCGACGAGTCAGCATCCATTTCCCTGACCAGGGTCGCGAGCGTATCGGCTGTGATAAGACTGTCGGCATCAAGCACCACCATATAGTCGTAGCGCTCACCCCAGCGAGTTATAAATTCACGGATGTTGCCAGCCTTACGGGCAGTATTGCGGTCACGACGACGGTACCAGACCGGCATGATCGTATCGAGCTGCTCTCGCAGCAGACGAACTGTTCGCGCTTCTTCGCGCCAGATTGCCGGGTCAGATGTATCAGACAATAAAAAAATTTCGAAATGATGTGCCAGGTTCCTGCTTTGAAGATCCTCCGCCATCGCCCGCAATGAGGCACTGGCATTAGAAGGTACTTCATTATGAATTGGCATCAATAACACTGTTCTTCCGCGCAGTGGGGCGTCAGCGACTGAGCGTAACACGGCATGTCCACACAACAGACCCGCCAGCGCCGCACTAGCCGTCAGTGCAATCCAGCCGAAGGTCAGCGAAAACAGAGCCAGCAACATCCACAAAATAACGGTCACCGTTATTGGGTTGCCTGCCAACTCTGAAAACAAAATGCCATGCATTTGTCCGCTGGCAAATATTGTCATCAGCAGGCTGCCACCAAAGGTCAGCAGGCGCGCCAATCGGGTTTGCATGCCGGGCGCAGAATGTCGCGCATCCGGACGCGATGACAGCACCTGAGTGGGCATGGACAGAGGTGCGGGTGGCGGAATCAACGGAGAGGTGCCTGTCATTTTGTCCACCGATAGAGCCAGGTCTCACCCCATTGCCTGTCACCCACCTGGAGAGTCAGGCGCAGCTCAGCCAGATCTGCCTGCTCAGGATCCAGCTTGAGATAGACTCGATAGAGACCAGATTCGGGCAGCAAAGTGCCACTGACATCAGAGATGGTACCAGCGCTGGTAGTGGCCTTCATATTGATCAGATTATGGTTTTGCTGCACATACTCAATGCTTGCGGCATCAGCAAAGTCGATCACAAACAATCGCTCCGCGGTGCCAGGCACACTACCAGCTGCCGTCTCCACGATCATGCCAGGTTCTGCAACGGGTTGCCCCCAGTTCAATCGATAGTTGAATTGGTAAACCTGCCCCGGTTCAAGCGCCGCCGCCGGTTGCCAGTACGCAACAATATTGTCATGAATTTCATCAACCGTCGGGATCTCAACCAATTCAACATGCCCCGCTCCCCAGTCATGCAATGGCTCGATCCATAAGGACGGACGTTTGTCATACCGTGCTTCTGCATCGTTAAAGTCTTCAAATCCAGTATGCCGTTGCATTAAACCGAAGGCGACCGGCGACTGTTTACCAAAAGCGGATACCTGCAATTGCGCCGGGTTCGCCATCGGACGCCAGACTCGCTCGCCATTGCTTTGTTGAATCCAGAGACCGTCCGAATCGTGAACTGCGTCGCGGAAATCGTCGAAACGGGCACTGTTGCTGGCATCAAACATGAACATGGATGTCAAAGGCGCGATGCCAAACGCCTGAATACTGCGACGCGGATACAGGGTGGCTTCCACATCCATAACAGTGGTCTCGCCAGGTCTGATCACGAACCGGTAGGCGCCAGTGACGGAAAAACTGTCGAGCAGAGCATGCACCACAATCTGTCGAGAATCCGCTGCTGGTTTTTCTATCCAGAAATCCGAGAAGCGGGGAAACTCTTCAACACCAGCACCGACCGTATTAACAGCTAGTCCGCGTGCCGACAGGCCATAGAACTGATGCCTGGCAACTCCACGGAAATAACTGGCACCCAGAAAAACCAGAAACTCTTCAAATCGTTCAGCGGAATTTATCGGGTGATGAATGCGAAATCCGGCATATCCATTAACCTCAGCCGGGTTAATAGCAGGAAGGCTGTCATGGTACTGAAACTGATCAGTCGAAAATAACAGCGGAGCCTCCCGACCGGACGCAACCAGGTTTATGTTTACTGTCTCGGTATGCAAAAAACCGGGATGAAACAATTGCAGTTGAAACGGCACCGACTCGTTCTTCCACACGGCGGCCGACGGATCAAAAACAATCCGCCGATAGTCATCATAATCCAGTTGGCGCAAGGGGCTGGTCGCCGCGCTGACCGGCGGCGCAAATGGTCGATTTGAAAGATCACGGGCATAACTCTGCAGCCACTGATGACTGAAATCCTGATCATCGGCATCAGCTTGTGCCAACAAGCGGGTAGAATTAAACAGACTGATAACCAAGATTCCCGTCAGCACTGAATGCGCGAGCACCTCCCGGTAAGTCATATGACATTTCCTTTCCGCACTTAGCGGTAAACTGGACTGTCTGATTGTACGAATTTTATGGAATGGCGGATCAACCCTTACTGCCCGACTGGTCCTCATGGACCCGGCAATCGTATACTGCGATACAAACATCAGAGGTTCAACAATTTGCCTGTTTTTTCGATTCCGACAACCGCGCCCGAGCGCGAGCTGACGTTGTACAGTTTTCTGGGAGTGATTCTGATCTTACTGGCCGCCGCAGGTCTGGCGTCTCTGGATAGCTGGCAGTCGGCAACCCTGCCTGGCGCGACTATCAGCCTGCTGTGCTGGTGCTATATCTGCTGGCAAAGTCACAAACGAGTCGACCTTAATTACAACCCTCAAGACGGCGAGCACTATCAAACATTGGGATGGGGCACACAAATCACTTTGCTGCGAGGGCTGCTCATAGCCGCCACGGCTGGCTTTATCCCAGTCGCCATATCAGCATCCCATTCGGCATGGCTGTTTATACCCGCTCTGTTTTATACCGCTGCCGCCATCGGGGATGCCCTGGACGGATTTCTGGCGCGCCGTCAGCAACATATCACACGGCTTGGCGCTGAGCTGGACACGGTACTGGATGCTCTCGGTCTGCTGGTAGCACCGCTACTGGCAGTCATGAGTGGCAAGCTGCATAGCAGCTATCTGTTGGTCAGCCTTGCCTACTACCTGTTCCGTCTGGGCATCTCCTGGCGGAAACGCCAGGGCAAAATTGTCCATGCGCTGCCGCCCAGCAAAATGCGTCGGCAACTGGCGGGCTGGCAAATGGCGCTTGTTGCAACCGCATTATGGCCGCCCATTTCTGGCAGTGTGACGCAATGGCTTGGATTTGTTTTTATGCTGCCGCTGCTGGCCGGTTTCTGGCGAGACTGGCTGGCAGTCAGCGGTCGGCAAACATGAACGCAAATCGATGGCGGCTGCTGACAACGTTGTTATGGATACTGGCGCTTGCGCTGGCGGCCTGGTCACTTCGGCAATTACCGCTTGGAGAAATCGCCTCACAGATTGCCGGACTGCGATGGCATCAATGGCTGGGCTGGACAGCTATCAATCTGTTAATTCTGTACCTGGCTGTGAAACGCTGGCAGATACTGGCGCTGTCGACCAATGCACGTCTGTCTCTGGCACAGCTATTCTGCCTGCGCCAAGGCGGCAGTGCGGTCAGTTTTCTGACGCCCGGACCTCATTTTGGTGGCGAACCACTGCAACTTTACTGGCTGCATCGCCACCACAAGCTGTCGCTTCACCAGGCCGGCGCTACACTGGGGCTGGATCGCTTTATGGAAACCGGCGTCAATATGGCGGTGCTGTTGGGCTGCGTGCTGGCCCTGCTTGGAAGCACTGTACTGCCCGATGGCAACTGGATACAGATATCCATGGTGCTTGGCGCAAGCCTGCTGCTGATGTTGATCGCTTTGTTAATGTTGATGCGCCATCCACGCTGGCTGGCCAAAAAACTTCAGCCGCTGACAGAATTGCTGCGCAGTGTCTGGCAAGTTCACAAAGCCAAACTGGCCTGCGCTTTAATTCTGTCGTTACTGACCTGGCTGGTGCTGTTTATTGAATTAATGTTACTCATGAGTTTTACCGGTCTCGCTCCGTCAATTGCGCAGCTGCTGCTGATCATGATTGGCATGAGATTGGCGATGTTATTACCGGTACCGGGAGGCATCGGGACAATTGAAGCCTCGCTACTCTGGTCGTTTACAGTACTTGGCTTTCCTGTCGCTGCAGCCGCCGGATTGATTGCCCTTGTTCGTCTGCGCGATGCGATTGTGCTGCTGATCGGACTGGGCTGTCTGGCCGCTCTTCGCCGACCGGCAACTACCGCAACGATTTAAGCAAATGCGTGCCGATACGCCGCCCAGCATGTAGCGTTTTCCCAAAGCTTGACCGTCAGCGAGCCACGCCCGGGTGGTGAAATACTGTTCACCAGCTTCTCGGCGAGAATCCGGCTGAAGTGTTCAATACTGGGATTCAAACCTGCAAATTCCGGTTTATCATTCAGCATACTATCCCGGAAGTAAGCGACGATATCACCCAGTGCCGCTTCGATCTCAACAATATCAACCAGATAGCCATGTTCGTTCAAAGTATCACTTTCTATCTGAACTTCCGCCACATAATGATGGGCATGCGGTTGATTTTCCGCGCCCCAATCACCTCCGATCAGATAGTGATTGGCAATAAAATCCTGTGTTACAGCAACTGTATACATAGTGCTTCTCGCGATTGACTCAATTGGGGTAATAGAACAGAGCCTGGATGATACCGGGCTCGCCTTCATGTAATGCCTGATATAGCTGTGACGCATCCTGAATGGATGTCGGGTGGGATATCAGCCTTTCTACTTCAATCTTGCGCAGCAGCTCCCAGACCGTGTCGAAACGACGTTGTTTTGTCCAGCGCCCGGATAAACCCGGCGCGATCGTGCTGACCTGGCTGGTAATCAGTTGAAGGCGGTTGCGATGCGCCGCTCCACCCAGATCCACACAGACAGACTTATTACCATACCAACTACCGATGACAACGCGACTGCAGTACCCGCTGATACCCAAAGCCAGATCAAGCGCGTCAGGGTGACCGCTAACTTCGAAAATCAGATCAGCGTCTTCAATTTCAGCCGCTGCCTGTTCCGGACTCAGAACTGCATCCGCCCCCATATTCAGAGCGAGTTGCTGTCTGGCTGCCAGACTCTCTACGACCGTCAGATTATGCAAAGGAAATCGTGCCAGCACACTGGTAACCAGTAAGCCGACAACACCTTGACCCAGCACAACCACTCTCTCTCCAAGCAGCGGCTGGCCATCCTGCACCAGATTAACGGCTGTCTCCATATTCGGTAGAAGCGCAGCCGTTTCATAAGGCAAATCATCAGGAATCAGCATCAGTTGCTCCTGGGAGGCAAGGAAATGACTGACATGGGGCTGAAAAGAGAACACACGGCGCCCCTGCAAAGCGGGATCCACACCTTCACCCAGCATCTGAATGTCGCCAACACAGGCATAGCCGTATTGCAGCGGATAGTCTGCAGTTTCCTGCAGTGAGGCCAGATTGCTGTCCAATGCAATGGACCGGGGCAGTTGTCCCCGATAAGCCAATAGCTCAGTGCCGGCACTGACCGCTGAACAGTGCGTTTTTACCAGAACCTGACCGGGCCGCGGAACCGGCAAACTCACTTGCCTGACCTCGACATTATGCGATGCAGTAAACCATAGCTGGTGGGCGCTGGTGCTCATAGCATTTCCCCGGAATGCTTGTAATGCAAAGCGCCCCAGACAATCATCTCATCGCCCAGTTGATGACTGTGCAACGGAGCAATATGCGGAAACGAAGCTTTATCAGGGTCAACCAGGCGGCCAATAGCGTTGTACCCACCGACCAGAACCGGCGCCACAGTAAGAACAATGGCATCAGCCAAATGGGCGCGCAAAAACGCCGAGATGACATTGGCGCCTCCTTCGACCATCAAACTGCGGATACCACGCTGGTATAGCGCACGAAGCGCTGCATCCAGATTGACATGACCATCACCATCATCGGGCACTACAATCAGATCGCAGCCTTCACGACCTTCCGCACCCTGCACTGTAGTCAACACCCAGCAACGTCTGCTGTTATCCTGACACAGGCGACTTGATGCAGGCATGCGAAGCTGACTATCCAACACGATCGGCTGAGGGTTATTGCCAGTCCATTCCCGCACTGTCAGTTGGGGGTTGTCGGCCAGGACTGTGCCTATGCCGACCAGAATACCATCATGCAGACTTCGTAACTGATGAGTCATACGCATACCGGCCTTGCTGCTCAGCGCCAGGGTTTCTCCCGGATCCGTAGTGATACTGCCATCCCAGCTTTGCGCATAGCACAGCGTAACGTGCGGGCGTTCAGAGCCGCCAGCCGACTCAACATAGCTCTTCCGGGCCTCAGTCAGCCAGCGCTCAAGTTGTAAATTGAATGACGCGGTTTCATCGACCATTTGCAGTTTTAAGAGACAGGGATTCGTTCGGCGAAGCGTTCAACGGCAGCATATGCTCCATACGCAGGGCCTTGGTCATCAGGTAATCAGCGTTATCGGTATTGGCCGGCACAGCCAGCGAGACCCGCCTGGCGACATTTATACCCGCTGACTCAAGCGCCTTGATCTTGGCCGGATTATTGGTCATCAGGCTGATCGATTCAACACCCAGATCCTGTAGCATCAGTGCCGCCAGTGTGTAATCACGAGAATCAGCAGCGTGTCCCAGCATCAAATTGGCATCAACCGTGTCGTAACCTTTGTCCTGCAGATTGTAGGCACGTAATTTTTCCAACAAACCGATACCACGTCCTTCCTGGCGAAGATAAAGAATCACACCGCAACCAGCCTCTGCCACCTTGGCCATGGCACGATCCAGTTGTTCTCCGCAATCACAGCGCCTGGAGCCAAGCACATCACCTGTGAAGCATTCAGAATGCACTCTGGCAAGAACTGCGGGCGCGCTGGACGGGTCTCCCATGTACAACGCCAGGTGCTCTTTGTTATCCAGCGTGTTGCTGTAAAAACACAATTGAAAATCGCCATGCGGGGTCGGTATACGCGTACAGACCTGTCGGGTCACTGAAAGTTTGGACATCGCTCGCTCAACATGTTGATATAACGGTTTCATGGTATGCCTCGCCCGGCTCAGACGCAAGCGCGGCGGCTTGTAGTGAATACGGCTCTCACCCATCAACGGATCAACAGGCAACACTTTGGGCATACAGGTCTATTTTATTTATCCCGGTGATCTGGACACAGCTACCGGTGGCTATCGGTACGACAGGCGGCTGATTAATGAGCTACGTGAGTTGGGCATCAAGGTAGAGACAATTGCTCTTTCGGCCCGGTTTCCATTTCCTGATGCCAGGGCACTGGAGCATGCCGCGCATACGCTGGGCGCCCTGCCGAGCAATGCGTTGGTAATTATCGATGGCCTGGCATACGGAGCCATGCATGAACTTGTCGAGGCAAATACCAAACGCTTGCAGATCGTTGCGTTATGTCATCATCCTCTGGCACTGGAGTCCGGGCTGACTGAAACGCAGAAAAATGACTTCCAATATTCAGAAACAATGGCACTTCAAGCCGCACGGGCTGTCATCGTCACCAGTCCGCACACCGCGACAATACTGCAGTCAGATTTTTCGGTACCAGCACAAAAAATTGTCGCAGCCCTGCCTGGTACCGATGCGGTCGAATTTGCGCCGTGCAACGGAAATCCCCTGGTGCTGTTGACTGTGGCCTCACTGACCCGTCGTAAGGCGCATGATGTGTTAATCGACGCTCTGGCCTCTGTGCAAGAGCTGGAGTGGCAGGCAAGATTTGTCGGCGGCGAGCACTTCGACCCAAAGTGGGCATCCCAACTGCGTCAGCAAGTGAACCAGCTGGGCCTTCAACAGCGTATTGATTTTGCAGGTAGCGTTGACGACCTGCTCATTGAATACCAGAGTGCCGACGTCTTTGTTTTACCGTCTCGATTCGAAGGGTATGGCATGGTGTTTGCGGAAGCACTGGCCGCGGGCTTGCCCGTCGTGGCGGCCAGCACCGGGGCTGTTCCGGATGTGGTGCCTCCAAAAGCCGGATTGCTGGTACCAGCGGACGATGTAGCTGCACTCAGTTCCGCTTTACGGCGCCTGCTCACTGACAAAAAATTGCGCAAAAAACTGCAGACAGGTGCCAGACAAACAGCCGCTAACCTGCCAGGCTGGCGACACAGTGCCCTGAAGGTGACAGCCTTGCTCAACAAATTGACGTCTGATATGAGAGAAAGCCCTTGAGTGGTTTCAGCATAGAATGGTTAAACCTTCGCGAAGATGCCGACCGGCGTGCACGCAGCCAGGTACTTCTGGATAAAGCCAGGCACTGGTTATGCTCTGGCAAAGAAAAGGAACCCCCCCAGCTTATCGCCGATATGGGCGCAGGTACCGGCTCCACACTCAGAGCCTTTAGCGAAAAAGAGACAGGTTTTCCGGCATTGCGCTGGCGACTTCTGGACAACGATCAGGCCTTATTGAACGAGGCGCAACGACGTCATGGCACAAGCCATGACCTTGAGCTGTGCAGGGTCGACCTGTCCGAAACCATTTCCCTGCCGCTCAGCGATGCGCGTTTGATCACGGCCTCTGCCCTGTTTGATCTGGTATCTGCCGGATTTATCGACGCAGTGATTGACTCAGGCATCGGCGTTTACGCCGCGTTGAACTACAACGGCATCTCCCGCTGGACACCTGCTCACCCTCTGGATGACACGGTATTACAGGCGTTCAATAGTGATCAACGACGCGATAAAGGATTCGGTCCGGCGCTGGGGCCAGAATCGAGCTCCTATATGATCAAGGCCTTTAGCCGGGCGGGTTACACAGTTGAGACGGCTGACAGCCCGTGGATTCTGAACGGCGTTGACCAAATGATGGTCAGTATGTTGATCGATGGCATAGCGGATGCTGTTCGTGATCATGCATTGATCAAACCGAAAGCATTGCAGGAATGGATCGATTTTCGTCAATCAACTGTATCAACCGGCACTTGCATCATTGGCCACACGGACGTTCTGGCGCTGCCAAATCAGCTCTGACTGTTGGCAAAAAGATCTTTTCGTCGGGCGTACACATCTCCGCTGCCCTGCCTGATATCATCCAGAATACGGATCATCTGATCAGCGTCCATCCAGTTGTCGAAACGCAGGCGATGGCTCTCACCGGGAGCCAGGTTGAACTCATAATGTCCCAACTCCCGCAGGCGCCGGACACAATCCCTGGCCAGTCTCATCGACGCCGGAATATACTCGAACGACAGCGCGGCCAGAGGACGAGATAAACCCTGCAGCACTTCCAGTTCGAAACCTTCTACATCAATCTTGCAAAAACGCGGCTCGCCATAGCGCTCAATCAACGTATCCAGAGTGACAACCGGCACATTCACTTCTTTATCCCACTGAACGCCCTTAAACGACGGATCCTTTTGCACCCGGGAAATCCAGTCTTCTGACATACTGGTAACCGTGGGTGTCCGGGTGCTGATATGCAATGTCGCTTGTCCGGCCACAGCGCCAATGGCCTGCTCGACCAGCGTAATGTTCTCGAAACGCCCGTAACGCTCTCGTAATGTGGCCATCAGCAGCGGCTGCGGCTCAACTGCAATCATTTTGGCGCCCAGATCTTGCCAGGCTGCCAGGCGATTACCAACATGCGCGCCGATATCAAAACACAGATCGCCGGGACGAATGAACTGCCCATAGAATCGACGCAACCTGGCCCGCCGCCCCGGAATTCCGTAGTACATCAGCAATGAGCGCCAAAGCCCCAGTCGTTCACGCCAATAGTCACGCCACTGTGTTCCGACCATTATTTGCCCTGCCTGTACTGTGAAGAAAAAGCCTCGATAAACTGATCACGCAGGCGATCCATGCGCCATACCGGAGCCTCGGAATCGGGCAACAGACCCGGCTGCCAACGCCAGTGACTGATAGCGTCCAGAACATCCGGATCACGGCTGATCAGGTGCACCGGCACATCAAAACCATTTGAATCTCCCGACACCATGGGCGCCGGTGGATGGTCGCCGAGCAGCAGAATAACCAGCTCATCATCACCATACTCCTGCACAAATGAGACCAGAGTACGCAGCATGTATTCGATCGACTGGCGATAGTGATCGCGAATGCTGTCGACATCCCGCCAGACTTCCTCCGGGGCCGGGCCGGCCTGCGCCTGCGCATCAAAAATTCGCCCGTCACCCACCTGATCCCAGGGCACCAACTCCGCAATCGGTGTCCACGGGGCATGGGAAGAAATCAGGGCAATTTCCGCCATTAGCGGTGGCCGGTCGCTACGCTCCCGCTCCAACCGTTGCAGGGCGGACATCACATACTGATCTGGCATGGTCACCCAGTTAAAGGGCAGACCTTCATAACCGAAGTTGTGCGCATGATAGATATGGTCGTAACCGTAGTATTGCCCCTCTGGCCAGGCCATGCTGATTGCCGGCATGGCAGCCACTGTGCGCCAGCCAGCATCGCGGAACAACCGATTTAAAGTCGCCCGGCGACTCAGAATCAGACTTTTGTAGCGTGTCTCGCTGTCAATCCAGGCACCTGACAATACCGAAGCATGTGCCAACCAGCTCAGCCCGCCAACGGTCGGCGCCGTTAGGAAGGCGCTGCGCATCAACATTCCCTCCTGCGCCAGCGTATGCTCGGCCTCCTGCAAGGTTGCCGTGATTGACTCAACAAAAGGTTCACGCTCCAGCAGGACCCGACCGTATGACTCGGCAAATATCACCAACACATCCTTGCCCTGCAGTCGGTCGAACAGGCCGTCTCCTGATCGCGTCGCCCACAAATCTTCGTTAACACTTGCCTCAAACTCGCGGATATCTCGCAGACTGCGAACGGTGTCCTGCCCGTGCAAGACCAGTTGATCCCAGGCAAAAGTATCTGCCCTGTCCCACCCAGTCGTTTTCAAGACAACCCACGACAGAAGTAACACTACAAGTGCCACTGCAGACACACGACCACCCGCTCTGAGCATTTGCTGCAGACGCCCCAGCATGGCAAACGCCAGCCAGCACAACAGCGCAGCACCAAGGGCCAGCAGCAACGCTACCCCCAGCGCCGCAAATTGCCCCAGTACGCCCGTCAGTAAACGGCTACCATCGGCCAACAAATGACTGTCAAAGATCAGATTAAACGGCCGGGCGAAAATCTCGTGGGTGACCAGATCGGCACCGCGCAACAGCAGACTCAGACCCAATAGCACTGAAAGTCCTATTCTGGCGACGATTCCCGTCCGTCCGGGTAATAGTAAAAGCAATCCGATGATCAGAATTTCAAGTGGAAAAAAAACGAAGGCATGAGGAGTGACCCAGAGCAGCCGATTGGGCATTGTCAAAGCCACAAACAACCCAATCAGGGCTGCCAGAGTAAAAATATGCCGGACGACGGGTCGTTGAATCAAAATGAATACCGTTGCGGATATATAAAAGACAGTATACGCCAATCATGATGAATCAGACCTGCAAGCCGCGCCCGCTGACGTCCCTGTCAGCGCAAGAATCAGTTCTTCAGAAACAGGAACAACCCCACCACAAAACTGATGGCACCACCAATGTAGTACTGCATTACGCGGTCCGGTTCGGCCCCGGTGACGGCTTCAGAAACCTCTGAGGTTAAAGAATCAGATAACTGGTAACCCCAGATTGCCAGTCCGACACCCAGTACCACCAGCGCCAGACCAATTACCTTCATTGTCTTTCCCGAATCCATAGCCATAAATCAGCTCCCATCGTTGAATCGAATGAAATGTAACGTGATTATTGTTGCAAAAATAGCAATATAAAGCCAATCAACCCAGGTTAACTACAACCTCCCGTTGCCGAAAAAGATACGTCTGCTGCGTCACTACTGATGCCCTGCGGGCTGTATTCTGTTAGGATGCGCGGCTTCGCTTGATTCTTCTTTCTCCGCCCTCCTCAATACAGAGTCTATTTTTGTGATATCCACCGCCAACCTTACCATGCAGTTCGGCTCCAGGCCGCTGTTCGAAAACGTGTCCGTCAAATTCGCCCAGGGCAAACGCTACGGCCTTATCGGTGCCAATGGCTGTGGCAAGTCCACCTTTATGAAACTGCTGGGCGGGGATCTGGTACCCACCAGTGGCCAGGTCATGCTGGAGCCGGATGTGAGACTGGGCAAACTGCGCCAGGATCAGTTTGCCTACGAAAAATACTCGGTGCTGGACACTGTGATCATGGGTCATGAAGCGCTGTGGCGGGTGAAGTCTGAACGTGACCGCATTTACGCGCTTGAAGAAATGACCGAAGAAGACGGCATGGCAGTTGCCGAGCTGGAAGAGCCTTTTGCCGAGATGGATGGTTACACCGCCGAATCCCGCGCCAGTGAACTGCTGCTGGGCCTGGACATTCCCCTGGAACAGCACGACGGGCCCATGAGTGCCATCGCACCGGGCTGGAAGTTGCGTGTGCTGCTGGCGCAAGCCCTGTTCTCTGATCCAGATGTATTGCTGCTGGATGAACCGACCAACAACCTGGATATCAACACCATACGTTGGCTGGAAACTGTCCTTAACCAGCGGAACAGCACTATCATCATTATTTCCCATGACCGGCACTTTCTGAATGCCGTGTGTACCAATATCGCCGACATGGATTACGGTGAATTGCGGCTTTATCCAGGCAATTATGATGACTTTATGATTGCCTCGACCCAGGCCCGTGAGCGTCTGCTGAACGAAAACGCCAAGAAAAAGTCGCAGATCTCAGAGCTGCAGGCCTTTGTCAGCCGCTTCTCCGCCAATGCTTCCAAGGCCAAGCAGGCCACCTCGCGTGCACGGCAGATCGAGAAAATTCAGCTGGAAGATATTAAACCCTCCAGCCGCATCAGCCCCTATATCCGTTTTGTCGAAAACAAAAAGCTGCATCGCCAGGCACTGATTCTGGAAGACGCCAGCAAAGCCTATGACAAACCCTTGTTATCCCACCTGAGCCTGCAAATCGAGGCCGGTGAACGCGTTGCCATCATTGGTCCCAACGGTGCCGGTAAAACCACTCTGCTGCGCTGTCTGATGCAAGAAGTGCCGCTGGATGCAGGCAAGCTGAAGTGGGCCGAGCAGGCTGATATCGGCTACTTTGCGCAGGACCACAGCGCCGAATTTGTAGAAGAAATCACCCTGTTTGACTGGATGAAACAGTGGACCAAAGGTGATCAGCAACTGGTGCGCTCGGCATTGGGCCGTATGCTGTTCTCCAGCGATGATGTGCACAAAACTCTGCCTGTACTTTCCGGAGGCGAAAAAGCGCGCATGCTGTTTGGCAAATTCAGCCTGATCAACCCAAACGTCATGGTAATGGACGAGCCCACCAATCACCTGGACATGGAGTCTATTGAAGCGCTCAACCTGGCCCTGGAAAACTATCCCGGCACGCTGATTTTTGTCAGCCATGACCGCGAGTTTGTATCATCACTGGCCACACGTATCATTGACATGCAGCCCAGCGGCCTGGTCGATTTCAAAGGCAACTACGAAGACTACCTGCTCAGCCTGGGGCTTTGAAAAACACCGGCTGAGACTGCACAGTCATCAATCAGCCGGCGTCAGATTCAAGCGTTCTGCCGTGACAGACTCGACTTTATCGCGGCTGTAGAACAACGGGAAATAGCGGTTGTCTATCCAGTCCTCGAACAGATTATCGTAGAACGGGCTGTCCGGATCCCCTGACTGCCCCGGGGTATTGGAGGCCAGTGCACGATCAAAGTCTTCGGTATCCACTATCATCCGGAAGGAGCCACCACTGGTCTGGTTATCACCATAGCCGGTATTGCTCACGGTATAGCTATAGCCATGTCGTGGCGCCGGACCCACCTCAAAAGAGGCACGCAATTCATCGCTGACTGCCGCACTCATCGGGTGGCGCAATAAGGCATGTTTGTATCCTTCCTGACCATACTGCCAACGATTCATGTCACTGCCAAAGCGTTCCCGCAGATTGTTTACCGCTGCCGCCAGCGCATCCATCATCAACCGGTCACGCCCCTCAGTGGAATGCATACCGAACCGTCCATCTGGTGACAACAGTCGATCCACGGTGGGTTTCATCTGCAACAAACCAATGAAGTCCTGCGCCGCTTCGGGCACATACATCGCAGAGACCCGTGAGCGCAATTCCCGCTCCCAGGCCATATAGATACCCGCAGCCACAGAATCAATTGCCATGCGGAAATCCCAGTTCAACAATTGCTGACGGGCGAGCTCCACTGCGTTGTTATCATGTTCCAGACCATTCAATAATGGCACCAGTGTGCGTGCCGGAATGGACAGGGAGTCGTTCTGCAGTTGAGCCATGTCCTGCAGATTAAAACGCTGCCCAGATGCCAGCACTTCACGAACGCGATTACCACGATACGGATCAGTCCAGGTCCAGCCGACCGCGTTGCGGAACTGATAACCATCCGGCACCATATTTTCGTTGGATGTATTCCAGAAACCCTGCTCCGGATTAGTCGCATTAGGCAGGGCCAGAATCGGCAGATACCCATCCCACTCATAGCGACCATCACCCGGTACGGGCAACAATCCATCCCAATTTGGGCGAAGTGGCGCCACACCAACAGCCTGGTAACCGATATTGCCATCACGATCCGCCCAGACAAAATTCTCACCGGGGATGCGACTGTACGAAGCCCCATCGCGGAACTCCTCCCAGGACTGTGCCTGACTCATACGCAGTCCCGCCAGATAGGGGGCAGCGCCAATGTCCAGCCAGGCCAGTCGCAGCGCAAACGCCGCCTGCCGATCCGGTCGCTCATGAATCACCGGGCCGTGGCGGGTAAACTTCAATTCAACCGTGCGGGTGCCTTGGTCCCGCACCATAATCTCCGCCTGTTCGGTCCGCATGGTCTCCCAGCGCCCCTGATAACGGTACTGATTGGGGTTATCCGGGTGTGTTTCATAAACATAAAGGTCCTCACTATCAACCTGGAACACCGTCAAGCCCCAGGCACCAAAACCATTGTGACCAATGGAAATGCCCGGCAAGGATGGTTCACCTCCACCGATAATATTCCAGCCAGGTCCATGCAGATGCACAAAATATCTCAGGGCCGGCGCGCCGATCACTCGATGAGGATCATTGGCCATGATGGGATAACCGCTTTCACTGCGTGCCCCACTGACCACCCAATTGTTACTGCCAATATCGTGATTGCGACCCAGTACTTCGGTCTGAGCGGCTGCCAGTTGGTCATTCAATTGGGAGGCCAGGTTATCGCGACTGACACTGGCATCAGCGCGAAACGCTGCATCGATGTCTTCCGGCAAAAACGTCACGGCACTGCGTGCCGCACTATACAGGCGCAGAATGTCATCACTCAGCAGGTCCGTATCTATCATATCGTCGAATTGCAGGGCAGGTTCTTCTGGATGAAACCAGATCAAATCCTTCACTGTGTCGCTGTCAGTCGCCGCCACTGCCCGCGCCAGATTTAACTCCTCGCGGACATTGCCGACCAGCCCCTGGTGACGGGAGATCACGATCTCAGGGGTCCAGTGTTGCGGTTGCAGATTCATTAATCGGAACTCGATTGGCAATAGCGCGGGATCCGCTATCACCTGATCGATGTAAGCATTAATACCTGCCACGAATGCCGGAATGATCTGATCACCGCGCGGATGATAATGGCGCATCTCCTGCCCAAGATCACCTCGAAAGCGCATCAGGCGGGCACCGATATCGTGATCCAGCATGCGTTCACCCATAATCTCGGCCATCGTGCCTGTTGCCTGGCGGCGCCACATTTCCAGTTGAAACAGGCGGTCACGGGCGGCGTTATAGCCCTGTGCAAAAAACAGGTCGCGTTCTGTTTCCGCGTAGATATGGGAGACGCCCCAGGCGTCCTTGAGGATTTCAACCGGAGCTTCCAGGCCTTCAATGGTGTATGCATGTTGCCGGGCAGACTGGGCAATTACATCTGAAACACCCAACGACAGCAGAACCAGAGATGCAGCAATGAATCGACAATAACGCAGCGTGACAGACATGTGAGACCTCTCGATCATATTTGAACCAGACAGTTCACTTGAGCTTAAACGCCTCCCGATAGTGTGTCTACCACCTACTTTGCAAACTGCGCAATCTGTAAATATCCCTGCCAAGCTCCCAAAGAGGAAACAGAGCAATGACAACCAGAGTGAAGACGGCACTTCTCTCCAACTGTGCCAGGTCAAACACGTCCTGCCACAACACCGTATCCGGATGAATAAGCGGGCCGTTTGCGGCCAATATCAAGGTGGCTGCGACCAATGCCAGATTCATGGCGACATTCATCCGCAGCAACATGCGATTCCAGAGTTGCTGTCTTAGCTGCCATAAACTCAGGCCAATGCCCAGCACAGCCAGAGGACTCACCCATTTAAGATACTGATGCGCCTGATCAGACACAATGAAACGTATTTGCTCCGATTGTTCAACTGGCATGAACACTGGATACCAGATAACCACCAATAAAAACAGATAGGTTGCCAGGTTTGTGAAAATGTCCTGCAATGAGATGTGCTGCCAACCCGGACCCGCTGCCGGCAACTCAGCAGGGCTCCAATCTCGCCCGACAGATTTTTTCGATTCAACATTCTGCGACGACATCAACCAGAATGCGGCAGTAATGCTGGCGAAAGCGAACACGGCCGCCTCAAGAAAGCCGCCAGCAAGGCTGAACAGATATCCCACCAGACCAATACCATCACTGGACAACCAGCTTACGGTTGTTTCCAGCACCTGAAGTAAAAACAGAATACCCAACACCATATAAAGTGTGTACTGATAAAGCGGCATATACGACAAGCGAATCAAAGGCCTGGGCGGCACAAACTGCTGTGCAACGGTACGCGGGCGCCCCATGGCCTTCAGGAGATCCGAGATCTGAGCCTCGGTCAGTTCTCCATGCTGTTCCCGCACGGCATCCAGTTGATCCAGAATATTGGCCTTTAACTCGCGGCCGATTTCGTCCCGCTTGTCCTCGGGCAATTCGCGCTGCACAGCAACAACATAACGCGCCACCAGATCCATCACTTACCCTCCTCGTCTGCAGTTCCCGAATGGGTGCCCAGAATACTGCCCAGAGCGCCGTTTAGTTGTTGCCACTCATCCGTCAATTGACTCAGCAGCTCTGCACCCAGTTCTGATAACTGGTAATAACGCCGCTCACGGCCCTCACCCTGGCGCCATTCGCTGTCCAGCAACTGTTGCTCCGCCAGGCGGCGAATCAGGGGATACAGAGTGCCTTCGTCAATTTCAATACCGCGCTCCTGCAGTTGCCTGCGCAACGAATAGCCATAATGCGGCTGCCGGAGCGAAGCCAGTACGGCCAGCACCAGCACGCCACGGCGCAGTTCAAGTCGCATTTTGTCCAGTTGGGCTGCTGTCATTACCTATGCCTCATAGAATGAGGCGCATACTGTGCGCCACACGGCAATATACTATGTGGCGCACAGTATTATGTGCAAGCTTTTTTTGGGTGAGATTACATTTCAGGGAATGTAAGCACCCATGGGGAATAAAAAATAGTGCACCAGCCTTTGCAGAGGGCCAGTGCACTATTCACGATTATTGAACAAAGGTGTTGTAGCTGTTGATCAAATTGCGATAGTCAGGGATGTGGTTGGAGAACAGCGTTCCCAGCCCTTCCACATCGTTGCGCCAGTCCCTGTGCAATTCACAAGCCGCACCGAACCATGTCATCAACTGTGCGCCGGCCGCCGACATCCTGTCCCAGGCCGCATCACGTGTCATCGCGTTAAACGTGCCCGAGGCATCTGTGATCACAAACACATCAAATCCATCTTCCAGTGCAGACAGCACCGGAAACGCCACGCAGACTTCCGTCACCACGCCCGCCACAATCAATTGCTTCTTGCCCGTTGCTTTAACGGCGCTTAAAAAATCTTCATTGTCCCAGGCATTGATCTGACCGGGACGGGCAATGTACGGCGCGTCTGGAAACCGTTCTTTGAGCTCTGGCACCAGTGGCCCGTTCGGACCGTTTTCAAAGCTGGTGGTCAGAATGGTTGGCAGGTCAAAATACCTGGCCATGTCAGCCAAGGCCAGTACGTTGTTTTTGAACGTGTCCGGCTGAATGTCGCGGACCAGGGATAACAGCCCGGTCTGGTGATCCACCAGCAGAACAGCGGCATCGTCTTTATTCAGTCTTACATAAGGTTTGCTCATGGAGTGTCTCCTGCGTCGGTTTTAAAAAATGCCCTGCCGGACGACGACAGGGCGATCTTGCTCAGTTGGCGATCCTGCCGAAGTTCCCTGATTGAACATCCCGCATGGCCTGCTCGATCTGCGCCTGCGTGTTCATCACAAACGGCCCGTAGCCAGCAATCGGCTCATCAATCGGCTCACCGCTGAGCACGAGTACAATTGCGTCGTTGTTGGCTTCCAGCACAACATCACTGCCGTCACGCGTCAGCGTCACCAGTTCAGCGGCGCGGACAATTTGTTCGCCGTTGATTTGCACGGTGCCGCGCAGCACTACAATGCCAGCGGTCCACCCGGTTGGCAGCGCCAATGTTGTCGAAGCGCTCGCGTTCAGGCGCAGGTCCCACACATTCATGGGCGTAAACGTCTGTGCGGGTCCATTGGTTTCACCATAGCGACCCGCAATAACACGAACAGAGCCAGCATTATCGGCCAGTGGCTCAGCCGGAATTTCAGTATCAGCGATCGCCTGATAATGCGGCGCGGTCATTTTGTATTGCGCCGGCAGGTTGACCCACAACTGCACCATCTCCAAAGTGCCGCCCGTGGCTGTGAACGCCGGGCTGTGGAACTCTTCGTGCAAAATGCCGGATCCAGCTGTCATCCATTGCACGTCACCCGGCCCTATCACACCTCCATTGCCAGCACTGTCCTTGTGCGCCACTTCACCTGAATAAACGATGGTCACCGTTTCGAACCCACGGTGTGGGTGCTGTCCGACACCACGTGGCCGACTGGCAGGCCTGAACGCCTGCGGCCCTGCATAGTCCAGTAGCAGGAAGGGAGTCATCTGCGCAGCATGCGTGCTATAGCTGAACAGCGAGCGCACCGGAAACCCATCGCCCACCCAATGTCGGCTATTGTTTGTGATGCGTTCAAGTACTGTTTTCATGGCTGCCTCCTTGTATCTCTCGTCACATGGCGGCATAGTACAGGTGCAACAATAAGCTGAGTAGGTATCAAAAAGGACTCAAATCGTTCCATTTATAGAACGATAATGCGGGACAAATATGCAAAACCTGAATGATCTGTATTATTTTGCGCAGGCGGTCGAACATGGCGGATTCGCCCCTGCAGGCAGGGCGCTGGGTATCCCGAAATCAAAACTAAGCCGCCGGGTAGCCCACCTGGAAGCCGAGCTGCATGTCCAACTGATTTACCGCTCTACGCGACGCTTTACCCTCACAGAGGTCGGGCAGCGCTACTACGAACACTGCAAGGCTATGCTGATTGAGGCGCAGGCCGCGCAGCAGGTCATAGAGAGTGTGCAAGGGAAACCGCGTGGCAAGGTCAGAATGACCTGTCCAGTAGGCTTGCTGAACTTCCACATGGGTGAGATTCTGGCGCAATTCATGGCGCAGTGCCCCGAGGTTATCATTCAACTGGAGGCCACCAACCGGCGTGTTGACGTCATTGCCGAAGGCGTTGACCTGGCGATCCGGGTACGTCCACTGCCACTTGAGGACAGCGACCTGATCGTACGTATTCTCTCGGATCGCGGCCAGTGTCTGGTCGCCAGTCCCGACCTGATGACACGTTACGGCACACCCGATGCCCCCGAACAGCTTACCGAATGGCCAACACTGTTTCGCGGCACAGCCGAAGAACCGCCTGTCTGGACGCTGGAGGACAGCGAGGGTAAGCGCATCCAGATACGACATCAGCCGCGCTTTCTGACAACCGATATGATGGCGCTGAAGTCAGCGGCAATGGCGGGTGTCGGTATCGCGTCACTGCCGCTACTGATGCTGACTAAGGAGCTGGAGGACGGGCAACTTGTCCCGGTATTGCCAGCGTGGCACCCACCACGTGAGGTCATCCATGCAGTTTTTCCGTCGCGGCGCGGTATGCTGCCGGCTGTAAGAGCCCTGATCGATTTCATTGCTGATCACTATGCACGGATGGATGAAGACTAAAAAACGCCATTACTCCAACCGAAACGCCATGACATAGTCACCCATTACGGTATCCAGTTGCCCGTGCCCACCAACAGCCACGGCGATGTATTGCACCCCATCCAGTTCATAACTCATGGGGGTCGCCATGGCCGGTGCGGGCAGCCGGTACTCCCAGAGTTGTTCGCCTGTCATCAGGTCAAAGATGCGCAGGCTGTGTTCCGCCGCCGCACCAATGACAATCAAACCTGATGCAGTGATCAGTGGGCCACCCATATTGGGTACACCCCATGCAAAATTGGGCACAGGGGCCGGTGCCAGATCACGTATGGTGCCAAGTGGCACATCCCAGAGAATTTCACTGGCGCGCAGATCCATCGCCACCAACTTGCCCCACGGCGGACGTGTACAGGGCAACCCCAATGGTGACATAAAGATTCGACGCGCCATGACATAGGGCGTACCTGACTGCGAGGAAACCTGCCATCCGTCAAGGTCCCCGCGGCTTCTCAGCGCGGCCAGCTCTTCACGCGGGATAAGCCTGACAATAGCCGGCACCTGGTTCACATTGGCCACAGCAATCTGCCGCTGCGCATCAACTGCCACGCCGCCCCAGTTTGAACCCCCGGCATAGCTGGGATACAGGAGGGTGCCCTGCAATGAAGGCGGCGTAAAAATGCCTTCATTACGAGATTCACGAATAATTCGCTGGCAACTGCGCCGGTCAAACCAGGCAATGCCGAAGGCATCATCCTCGGTCAGCGCTCGATGCTCAACCAATGGCGGCAGCGAAGAAAACGGCTGGGTAGGCCAGGCCTGCTCGCCGGGCACATCGCTGGCTGGCACCGAGCGTTCGACAATGGGATGGATGGGAGCACCATTCGCTCGATTGAAGGTGTACATCATGCCGGTTTTTGTCACGACAACCACAGCATCAAGCTCTTGTCCGTTATGCTCAAGTGTCGTGAGGACCGGCTGAGCCGGAAGATCGTAGTCCCAGATATCATGGTGCACCAACTGTTGATGCCAGACCACGTCGCCTGAAGCGACCGCAAGCGCAACCACAGAATTGGCGTAACGATTGTCTCCCGGGCGTTCGCCACCGTAAAAATCAGGGCTCGGAGAGGAGGTCGACAAAAATGCCAGACCTCGTTCGACATCGACAGACATAGGTGCCCAGACATTGGCAGAGCCTGCAAACCCGACGGGCAGCGGATCCCACACCCAGTTGACCGTGCCGCTGCGCGCATCCAGCGAGCGGACTATGCCGCGTGGGGAAGACACCTCGCGGTTATCACCGATCGCTGACCCCACAATCAGGGCATCACCGGCCACCGCCGGCGGCGAGGTGATGCCGTAATAACCAGCAAGATTGTCGTGATCACCCACACCTGTGCGCATGTCGACGCGGCCTCCGACACCAAAGTCTGCACAAGGCTCACCCGTTTCGGCATTAAGCGCATGAACATACCCGGTCAGTGTCCCCAGAAAAATTCGATGCGGGCAAGTTGCAGACTCTCCATGCCAGATACTGACACCGCGCGAAGCACTTTCCGAGTAGGGAATGTCACGTGGAATTCCGGCATCAAAGCGCCAACGCTCTTCGCCGGTTTCAGCATCCACCGCCAACACCTCATTGGCACTGGTGCTCAGATACAAAGTCTCCCGCCAGATCATTGGATTGGCCTGAAACGAATGTCCTTTGTAGTCAAACCCCGCATTCAGATCACCGGTGCGGTAGGTCCAGGCCAATGACAGACGGCTCAGATTATCCCGGCTGATGTCAGTCAGGGGCGTGAACTGCTGTCCGCCAGGCCCGCCGTAGCGATCCCATTGCTGGGCGTGGATATTAGTTGCTGCAGACCCGGCCAAGGCCAACAGAATCAGGGAAAACAGGGTATTTTTCAGGGTCATCATGGACGCTCCGTTCATTGATCGTTGGGATCATCTTACGCGGCATCCCGCTGACACGTGGAAAATTGTGGCTGAGGGACTGATGGTGTGACGAAAACTGCCGAATCAGGGACGAGTGGCGGCCGAGTGTCCGTTCAGGTGCTGCTTCAGCACCGGGAGGTATGTTTTGCTGACCGGAACCAAGGTGCCGTTTTCAAGTTCCAACTGGATATCGCCTGACTCCTTTACGGCGACAATTCGGCTGACATTAACAATCGCCGTTCTGTGTACACGCAGAAACAGTTTGGGGTCCAGTTGCGACACCATACCTGATAGCGTCATGCGCATCGGGTAGCTGCGGTCAGCGCAATGGAGCAACACGTAGTTGCCGGCCGATTGCACCCAGTCGATCTGCTCGGACTTCACCAGGTAGGAGCGGTCCAGCATATTGACCAGGAACTGATGCCTGAACGCCGGCGCCGGAACCAGCAGCAGAACAGCCCAGGTCCCCGTCAGCTCAGACACCAGTGCCGGTGCCCAATCAGCGGCATAGCCCTCCCGCACTCGTTCCAGAATTTTGGACGTCGCATTCACCAGGCCGAATAATGTGGTCATGGTGACGAACACTGCGATTTCGTAGCGGTGGCGTTTTTCCAGGTATTGCTTAAGGGTCATTTGGCGTGGCCACCGCGATGTCAAAATGCATCACATCCTCCCGCGTACCCAGCTTGGTGTACAGTGCCACAGCAGGTTCGTCACCATAATCTGCCTGTACGTACACAACCCAGGCGCCGCGCCTCAACGCTTCATCGTTGTCTGCTCCCAGTATTTCAATGGCATAACTCATGAGCGCAGAATTTTCTCCATGGTCTTACCCTTGGCCAGCTCGTCAATCAGCTTGTCCAGCCAGCGAATTTTTTGCATCAAGGGATCGTCTACCTCTTCCACCCGCACCCCACATACCACGCCCTTTATGAGCGCGGTGTTGGGGTGCAGACCCGGCGCCTGGTCGAAGAATGTCGCGAAATCGTTCTCGTGATCAATCTGCTGTTGTAACCCTTGTTTATCATAACCGGTCAACCAGCAGATGACCTGATCCACCTCGTCTTTTGTGCGGCCTTTGCGCTCGGCTTTTTGAACATACATGGGATACACCCTGGCAAAGGGCATGGAGAAAATACGGTGCTCTGTCATGGTAATCTCCTGATTTGTCAGCTGATTACCTGTGGAAGGTTAACAGTCCGGGCACCAGCGACCTACCTCCATCCCTGTAACCAACGTTCCTGAGACTGCAGCTCGCGCCAGTCGATCAACAAAGTGGCACCACTGTATGCCGCAGTGATCATACATTCACGAATCTGCCCTTTGCTGTCGAAGACAACCCGCGTCACCTCAAAATGCTTTTGCTTATCCATCGGCTGAACAGCCGTCCATTTACTGTGCAGCAGTTTTTTGGGATTAATGGAGTTCACAATTCAGCGCCTCGCGGCTCACCCTTGGCATCAGGTGCGCGGTCAATAGCGCACCTGATCAATATCATGCGCCCGAACAAGATCGGTTGCAATGCCATCACGCCTGGCTTAGCCAGTTGTCAGACATTGCTGTATCATCGGACTCTCTGCCGCCAGAATAATCCGACAATCGAGGCCGCAACTTGTCAGGACAGCTACTTATCTCATTACTAAGCCCCAGTATAGGAGCTTTGTTTTTTGCAGCATTTTACCTGCTGTGGCGCAACCAGCCGAAACTGAACTACAGCCTCAGCGCTGCACTCGGTTTCCTGCTGTCAGCGGCAGGTTTTATCGTTCAGGATATTTTGCCCGCCTGGCCCTATGAACTGCATAGAATCGCCTCTAACTTCGGTTTTCTGGCTGGCGTCTGCGCGTTTATGGCGGCACCTCTGCAACGTCGCCACATACCCATCCCCGTCCGCTCGATAATTCTGTTAATCATCGCGACAATGACCGCCTTGTTCTGGTTCCTCACCATTCAGCCCAACCTGGCGGCGCGAATCGCCATCATGAGCGTCAGTCTGGTTGTGCCTGTCGCGGTCACACTGATCCTGCTCTTGAGAGTATCGGACCAACGGTATTCCGATCGACTGATACTCGGTGTCGTCTGGTTCACATTGCTGCTTTCAATGCTGCGCCCTGTGGTGGCATTTCTGCTGCCGCAAAGTTTTGGCAACTACACGGCGCTGGAGCAGTCAACGTATTGGGGTATGGTGCATTTCAGTTACGTGATGATGTCAGTAACACTGGCCATCGTGCTATTTGTGGCGATAGCGCTGGATCTGATAGACGAGCTGCATCATCAGGCGACCACCGATTCGTTGTCCGGGCTGCTAAATCGTCGGGGATTCGAAAGCGCTGCCAACTCTGCGCTGACCGTCAGCAACCCAAAACGGCAATTTAAGGCCCTCATGATCGCTGATCTGGATCACTTTAAAAGCATCAATGATAGTTTTGGTCATGCTGCAGGCGACCAGGTTATTAAGTCAATTGCACGGCACATTCAGGTCATTGCTGGAGACACGGCCATTTGCGGGCGCATTGGCGGCGAAGAGTTTGCCATATTGCTTCCAGACCATGATGAGACAATGGCAGCAGATATTGCCGAATCAATCCGGCGGGATTTTGACTCTCTTACAACGATCAGCATCGGCCTGGTCATCAGCGAACAGCCAGCCACACTTTCTTCATTGTTGGGGGTTGCCGACAAGGCCCTGTATGCCGCCAAGAAAAATGGGCGCAACCAGGTGTTTATCCTGCACCACTCCCTCGAAGATCAGGAAGCTTGACAGGAACTGTCAGGCAGGATCAACGGCGTGAGCATGCTCAAAACTAAAACCCCGCTCCAGCGTCGGTTTAACAATCCGGAAATGCGGCGACAGATCAAAATCACCCGGCACGTAGTGAGTGTAGTGACGGGGAATAATCACAGTCTGCCCTTTGCGATCCTCCACCCTGATCAACTCTGGCAATATGGGATACCCGACTGATTGATAAGCCTCCGCAATCAGGGTTGAACAGATGGCACGTGTCGGCTCGCCACTGCCAAAGGTGATCAGATCACGTCGAAAACGATTGGGTACCAATGGCTTTTGAATCAGATAGCGGGCCAGGTCAAATATATTGCGCAGATCATACACATGCCCGAGACGAGCGCGGGCGAAGTCGATAATAGTGTCGCGCGTCTTTTCGCTTAACCCTACGGGGCGACAGATGCGGATATTATATTGCTCATACTTGCTCAGCGGGACCATGATGACCCCTTGCGTCAGATCTGCCTCGATCAGCGAGGGTTGCTCTGGATCACAAGGATCCGCGCCAGCAAACAGGCAGGCGTGCGACCAGGTGGACTGAGTCAGGTACTTGATGGCCGTACTGATACGACTGTTACCGTCCACCAGAACGATATCGCCCGGTTGCAGAACATCCATGACATCCTGCAATGACGTTCGGCTCAAGCGCTCATAACCAGGGCGCGGTTTACTCAGGTAGTTGGCCAGACCACGGCCGATGGCAGAAAACAGCGGATTCATTGAGCTCCAAACCTGTTCCAGTGACGAGTGCGATGGTTATATTACGGTGTCTGTGACTTGCCTGCTACCGCCGTGCTGCCATAACTGGCAATAGCACCTCCCAGCATCAATATCGCACTCAATGCAAAGGTCAGGCGAAAGTCCTGTTGCCAGTCGATCAGCAAACCGGCCAGCGCCGGACCAACCAGTTGCCCCAGTGCAAAAAACACGGTCACAAAACTCACTGCCATGGCCGCATGCTGCGGTTTGACCGTGCTGGTGGCCGCTGCCAATACAGACGTAAACAGACCAGACACCGACAATCCCGTCAGGAGAAAATGCACAGAAAACGCCAGGGTCACTGGCCAGAAAACTGGTAGCAAGGTGGCAAAAATGGCGACAGTCATGCAGAAAGTCAACGCACGTCCGTGGCCCACCCGATCAGCCAGCCAGCCCCAGATGGGTCCGGAAAATATCGACACAAATCCCATCACCGCTACCAGACGACCAGCTACCGGTGCAGCAACACCAGCATCCAGCGCAAAACTGTACATGAACAGTACCTGCACAATATATGTCAGACCCACAACACCATAAATCAGGGCCATACGGACAACGTGTGGGTTTTGGTAGACAGTTTTCAGGCCCTGCAACATAGAAACAGGCTCCTCATACTGTGGCGGATTGCGCAGAAAAACAGCCACCATCGCGATCACAAACACCGAAATTCCCGCAAAAGCCGCCCAGATCATACGCCAGGAAGCTTCGTCACCCGACTGCGTGATGATCGGCACCAGCGCGCCAGTCAACAGAATGCCAATGCCAACCCCACTGCCGGAAAAGCCGATTACCATGCCTCGACGCTCCGGGTACCAGGCACCCAGCAAAGATACTAATGGAGTAAAGGTAAAGGCCGTGCCGAATCCCATGAGAACCATGCACAGCATCAGGAGTGGATACGCCGAAAATATACTCAGGCCGGCGAAACCGCAGGCACCCAACGACAGACCCAGTAAAATGGAATGCTTGCCACCATGGCGGCCGGCAAACACCCCGGCATACAACAGCAAAACCAGATAGCCCAGTGCTGTCAGCGTGCCAAGATTAGCGGCCTGCGAGTAGCTCAGTCCCAGTGTCTCCCGCATTACCGGCAAGACCAGCCCATAGGCCAGGCGCCCGAACACCACAGCGACCAGGGTGCAGAGCATGCTGATGGGCACCAGCAGAAGAATGGGTGGGCGTTTGACTGTGGCAGACATAAATCGGAGCTTCTCGAAAAGCCGCACAGTCTACCACAGTCACCTAATGTCGTCTGTCGCACGCAAGCACATGCTTTACCTTGACGAACACCCGCCCTCAATCAAGCCGACATATTCATCCCGGTCAAACGCTTCGGTGCCGGCAAACGTTGACAGATACGCGCGGCAACGGTTCTGAGGGTCGCTCCACTGTTCAGCCATAAAGTCGGCTTTGATGCTTTCCAGGGTTACTTCCTGTGACATCATGCGAATACCACCGCCCGCCTCGGAATCCAATATCAGCGTCTTGGGGTTGCCTTCGCCATTCTGCCAGGGCTGCCACAGCGGCAGGTCGCCATTGCGCCCGCGTGCTGTCTCTCCGGTGTATGCAAAATGGGACCAGTAGGACATCATGGCGGCAGACAGGGCATCTCGCCCCGGATTGCTCGCATCGTGATACAGGGCGTCGCCACTGATAAAACCCACATCCCAGTCACCAAAAATAAAGGCCATTTCGGTCGAGTGCGCTGCACCAATTGCTATCGACATATCCAGACCATTTTCACTGGTCCGTTGTTCGTCCCAGTCAAAACGGAAGGCATACACGGGCGCGTCCTGAACCGGAGCCATACGACGGGCAAGATTATCCACACCACGCCACTTCCACTGAATGGAGGGGTAGTGAGCAAAGCGGATGTACTCCTGCGGGTCATTACGAATCACATCCATCATGGCTGCATACAGGTAAATGCGACGTTCATCGCGATTGGTACCCAGAATAATGGGCACCTGGTTGTAGTTGCCGGACGCCAGTTGATCCAGCGGATCCTGCCCTACAAATACAGTACCATCCGTAAATTTCTTGGGAGCCGGATAGTTTCGAGCCGCCTCCGGGTTGTAGAGTTTCAGGAACTCCGCAGCATCCTGACTGTACAGCAGCTCCCGAATGTCTGCATCGCTCATCGCATCCTGTATCACTTTGGCACTTGCCCGGTCGGCAGCCAGTCCGTCACGGATCAGGATTTTGTTGATTATTTCCCTGGAGCTGTGCTCATGACCTGGGATGGGATCATCCGTGTAATTGACACCCTGCTCCATTGAGGTCGTGGCGATGCCGCCGCTTTGCACAATGGCTCGGTGGAACAGTCCCTCCGCCATCGGTGAAGTTACCAGGCTCATGACATTGCCACCGCCGGCTGATTCCCCAAAAATAGTGACATTGCCCGGGTCACCGCCAAACACTTCGATATTGTCCTGCACCCACTGCAAGCCAGCAATGGTGTCGACGGTGCTCCAGTTACCACTTGCCGCAGCGCCACTGGCACCAGCCTCCAGAATCGCCGGATGATAGAACCAGCCCAGGCTGCCCAATCGATAATTAACTGTCACCACAATAACGTCCTGTGTCTCAGCCAATACACCGCCGTTATAGTCACCGGCGTAACCGCTGTTATTGCCGCCGCCAAAAATCCAGTACATCACCGGGAGTTGCTCACCCTCGGGAATATCTGATGGTGCATACACACTCAGATACAGACAGTCCTCGCTGCCCACAATGCCGTCACCGTCAGGGTCAGCAATGCCTGCAGACAGCGTCGACACGAATTGTGGACAAGGCTGAATGATGTCAGTAGCCGCGTAGGTTCCTGCCCAGGGCTCTGGTGGTTGCGGCAGTTTCCAGCGCAACTCGCCCACCGGTGGTTGGGCATAGGGAATGTTACGCCAGGCCAGGCTGCCGTTATTCTGTACCAGGCCAGTGAGTTGGCCCTGCCCGATTGTGCGCAGGGTGGTGTCGGTCGGCATCGCTGCTGATTCAGCAGGCTGTTGCGCCGCTGTCTGAACATCTTCGCCCGGGGAACAGGCAGTCAGGCACGCCAGTAAAGCCAAGAGTCGCAACGGTGTTGGAGAAGGCCAGTTGATTGTGCGCATTGATTCTACCTCGTCTATAACCCTGATTAAGTGCGATTGAAATTTTCAGTGTGTACAGGTGTGTACAAGCAAGGTTATCATGACCGGTAAAGAGCTTATCAGAAAATTGCAGGCTGACGGATGGGTGCTGGTTGCGACAAAAGGCAGCCATCTTCAGTTTAAACATCCAAGCAAAGTCGGACGGGTTACAGTTCCTCACCCAAAACGGGATCTGCCCAGAGGAACTGTGCACTCGATTTACAGGCAGGCCTCAAATGAGCAGTCAGGAGTAACGTTTGATGTTATACCCCATTCTGATTCACAAAGATTCTGGCAGTGTTTACGGCGTGACTGTGCCTGATTTGCCTGGCTGTTTCTCAGCCGGTGACACGATGGATGAAGCATTGCAACAGGCTCGGGAAGCCATTGAGCTGCACATAGAAGGATTGCTGGAAGATGGCCAATCAGTCCCGCTGCCGCAGACCATAGACACCCATATACAGGCTGACCAGGGGCTGGGCGGATCCTGGGCGCTGGTTGACATTGACTTGGACCGGCTAATGGGGCCTGCTGAACGAATCAACATTACTGTCCCCCGCTTTGCCTTGCGCAAGATAGATTCGGCGGCGGCTAAATCCGGCATGAATCGCTCTCAGTATCTGGTCAGCTCGGCGTTAAAAAACTCCAATCCCGGGACACAGGCAGACACTAACTGAGTTAGCCCGGCATGCTTACATACCCGGGCTGTTGTTTGATACGCGCAATCCATGTCTGTACTGCCGGATAATCATTCAACTCAAACCCACCTTCATCCGCTACGTGCGTATAGGCGTACAGGCTCACATCAGCCGTCGTGAGCATATTCCCCGCCAGAAAAGACGACTGCTGCAACTGTCGCTCCATCACAGCCAGGGCCTTGTATCCGCCATCCTGTTTGGCTTCGTATTCAGCCCGCCGCGCCTCGGGCAATCCCAGATATTTAGCGATAAAACGTGCCACCGCAATGTAAGGCTCATGGCTGTATTGTTCGAAAAACTGCCACTGCTGAACTTTGGCCTGATCAAAACGGTCGGCCGGAAGCAGCGAAGTGCCTGCAGCCAGGTAATTGATGATGGCATTGGACTCTGACAGAGTGCGACCGTCATCCAACTCAAGCAGGGGAATCTTGCCATTGGGATTGCGCTGCAGAAATTCGGCCGTGCGCGTCTGGCCTGCAAGAATATCAACAGGGATCCACTCGTGCTCAATCTCCAGAAGAGCACAGACAAGAGCTATCTTGTAACAATTGCCTGATTGATGGTCCCCGTATATTTTCATGGAACGCCCCTGCGATAGTGATCAGTGTGTTAAATCGGTGTATGTTTGTCTCATCAACAACAAAAAGAGAATATCAGGCAATGACAAAGACGTCTCGCGGCGATAGAGGAAACTTGCTGTCCGGTCTTCAGCCTCTCTGGCTGGCAGCCTTTATTGGATTCAGTCTGCTGTACATCGCCCTGCCCGGCCTGATTCCTTCAGGCTGGCGTTGGCTGTTCAAAATTATTCCTATTGCCCTGCTGCTGTATCTGACGATACGTAACACCAATGGCAGGGTGCAAGTACTACTGGGATTGGGGCTGGTGCTGTCTGCGATCGGCGATGTATTGCTGGCACTGGACGGACTGTTTGTTCAGGGATTGGTGGCCTTTCTGTTGGCGCAGGTTACCTACGCCTGCCTGTTTCTCACGCAGGCCAGATGGCAATCGGCCCGACTGCCATGGACCGGTTTTATCGTGATTTATGCGCTGCTGTGCACCCTGTTTATTGTGCCGAACGCGGCTGATATGCAAATCCCGGTGACGGCCTACATGATCGTCATCAGCGTAATGGCAATAGCGGCAGGATTCAGAACAGATCAGCAGTGGTTATGGGTAGCAATGGGCGCCCTGATTTTTATGGTCAGCGACACACTGATTGCTATAAACCGTTTTGTTACTCCGTTTGAATATTCGGGCATCGCGGTCATGAGCACTTATTACCTGGCACAGTTTTTAATTTGCACCGGTCTTGTCAGGTCAGCCAGGCTGGCAACTTAGACCAGCGCCGATACTGACCCGTATTCACGTAACAGGCCTTTCTATGAAGTCACCCGCCACCGGTATCAAACGTCTGTTTTACGCCACGCTTTTTTCCGCCCGGGGGCTAAAAGCCCTCTGGCAGGGAGAGGCTGCATTTCGCCAGGAAGTCGCTCTGGTGCTGCTGCTGACCCCTGTCATCATATGGGTTAATGTCAGCCCGGCTGAGCGTGCTCTATTGGTGATATCTCTACTGGTCATTCTGATCACAGAGATGCTGAACAGCGCTATTGAGGCTGTGGTGGACCGAATCGGTGATGATTATCATCCGCTCAGTGGCAAGGCAAAGGACATCGGCTCAGCGGCAGTGTTGTTCAGCCTGATCGGAGCGGCTTTAACCTGGGGCATTATACTTTGGCCCCACCAGTAGCCGACAGGCTGCTCTTTGCGAACCGTAATGCGAGCAAAAATAATACCGATTGACTGTCGAGGATGCATCAGTCAGCACACAGCGATCTCAGAATCGGAATGTATAATTTACCTTCAAAGCACCGCCGCTGGTCAGCCTCGTAAAACGTCTGTCATTCAAGGGATCATCTTCGTACAACCAGTTGTTGCTCCACACCAGGAACACATCATTGCCAGGCTGAATAATCCAGCGCAGCCGCGCATAAACGCCAACCACTTCGGAAAGATCGTCGTACTGTACGTTACCGGTAAGGGCGACCCACGGATTGAAGTTCCAGGCCCATGACAGTCGCACGAGGTTGGTATCAAACTCGCCTTGCGGAAGACTGACCTCATTGCGCTGATAATTGGCGGATACGGAGATGCCTACACGCGGACGAATCGTACCTGACACATCCAGTCTGTCGCGGTCTCCGCCCCAGAACTCGGAACGTTCAAAATTGACACTTCCGGACAACATCCGTCGGCCGGCGGTTGAAATATTAGCCGACCAATTATCTGAATCATAATCACCAGGCTGAATGCGAATCACCTCATCATCACGGTTATAAACGGTGAAAGCCCTGTCAAGGCGCTCAAAATTTTGACCAAACTCGATACTGAAGCGATCCCCACTTTCAAAATTCAGTTGCAAGGGCTTGATATTCAAGTTCCGGGTCAGTAGACGATCATCCAGATCGGTCAGGTACTCGAAGAAAATCTGGTGCTCAGTCTGACGAACAAGTGACCAGTTGCTTGGCCGCGGCGCTATGGTCAGTGTCGGCTGGTGCCGTCGGAACCCACGTCGCTCTACAAATCCAACCGCCGGATTCCATTCTTCACCAAATTCCCGGTGCGACGAATGCACCCGGATCAGATCGTTCGGTAAAGACCAGCGAATACCGCGCGAGCGCCGCTCAGATCCAGTTAAATCACCGCCGTTGACCGGGTCGGTGTGATGCACCATGAAACCCTCAACCTGGGCATTGAGCTGTCGGCCAAGAAACTGTGAGGTAAAGAAGTTGAAATCAGCGCCTACCGTGTGTCGGTCCGGCAGCAGCTCATTGCCCATCAAACCGTCAGAGGCGCGGCGTGTATAAATCATACCGACGTGGGACTGGCGGAACAGTCGGCGTTTTACACGTGCGACTGTGAAATCCTCGGCACCCCAGGGACGCACGGTGCCATCGCCGTTATCGAGAGTGGTTTCCCCGGTACGTACCTGATAGACACCTAACTCATAGTCACCCACCTGACCGCCCAGGCGCCCACCAAAGTCGATGGGTACTTCCTGCCCATCCACCAGACCAATGCGTCGGCTGAAAAACGGGTCAGCCCAGTTGAAGGAGAAGACCCCTGAGCCTTCCAGAAAGAACTCTCGCTGCTCAGGAAAGCGCAGCGGAAAACGCGTCAGGTTCACCTGACGGCTGTCAACTTCCACCTCGGCAAAGTCCGTATTAATCGTCAGAGCACCGCGCAGAGACGGTGTCAGCGAATAGGTGATATCGATGCCCGCCTTGGCTTCATTGCCCTTGGCCGCACCCGCAGCCGGGCCGCGATTGGTCGATGCGTTGATAAACGGCTTCAGCTCGATACCCCGGCCCTGGCTGATACCTTCAAGGCCTGTCAGCAGCCCCGTATGGATGGGCCGAAACAGCCCTTCTACCCGGCGCCATCCGTTCCACAAAATTTCTTCATTATGGCGCCGGATGGTGCGCTGAAAGTTAATACCCCAGGCCGTCAGCGCCGGATCAAAGTTCAGTGTTGAAAAGGGGATGCGAATCTCGGCGGACCAGCCATCACTGCGGATCGCAGTCCTGATGTTCCAAAGTCCGTTCCAGCGCTTGTTAAACCCGCCACCGCCCTCAATCAGGCCATCGCCCAGCAGGCCAACCGGGTTGGTTTCAAAGAAATAGCCGGTACGGTTATCGTCAAAGGTACTGATAATCCACATAAAACGATCATCTGTACCCAGGCCGGCATCACGCTGCAACTGATAAGCCAGAATGCCATCGGGATCTGAGTCATACAGCATGGCGCCGATATACAAGGCGTCATCATCATAGACTATGCGGATTTCTGTGCGCTCACTCGGCTGGCCACCTTCAACAGGCTCCTGCTGGCGGAACTCGGTGATCGGCACAGCCATGGCCCACACCTCTTCGTCCAACAATCCATCAAGGCGGATATCCATGCCCACAGGCATCCGATAAGCTTCGATGGTGGGTCTACCAGGGACGGGGATGACATTTTCCTGAGCATAGCCAGAAGAAGCGCCAAGAATCAGCAGAAGGACAATCAATACAACAGTCTGAGGCATGACTAAATTCGCCCAAAAACCTGAAGATTAATTGAAATATCGGAGTCCTGTCCAGAATAACCGGACCAGAATCGACCGATCGACAGCTCGTCGGCCGCTAGAAAGAAGAGCCCGGCTGCTCCAGAAATACCAGCTCTTCCGGGGTTGATGCACGGCCCAAAATTGCGTTGCGGTGCGGGTAACGCCCAAAGCGGTCAATAATAACCTTATGCTTGAGCTCAAAGTCGTAATTGGTGGCAGGTGCGTGCGCCTTGAACAAACGCTCTGCCTGAACATGAATTGCCCTGGATTCGCTGTGCATGTAGGGCATCAGGAGAAATGTACGTTCTGTTTCCGTCAGAGCATTCAAAGCGCCTGACTGCACGGCTTCCTGCGACAATGCCAGTGCGAGTGGATCCTGCGCAAAGGCTGCTGGTGTATCACGGTAGACATTTCGGGAAAACTGATCCAGTACTATGATTTCCGCCAATCGACCAGCCGGCGTGCTTCGCCACTCAAACAGTTCACACCGACTACCCTGCTTTAGCAGATCGCCGAATCGCTCCCCGATCATCAGATCAAAGGACTCATCTTTCTTCCACCAGTGGACGGGAGTGATTTCTTTGAACCAGAAATCAAGGACTGATTGATACACGGTATGGAGCCCCTTCTGATTGAATACAGTTGGCTACAAAGATAGCCAGTATCTTACCTGATCCTCCTGAAGAATGCCGCTGTGCGCTTCGGCCGCGTGATTCTCGTTGAAGTAGTAACTGCGCGGCAGCTCTCCAAACCAGTTGGGGTCAATGCTGTAACGCAGACGCTCGGTGAAGGAGTCGGCGAACATCCAGGAGGTGATGCCATCAAGTTCATAGTCGTACAGGAAGTCCAGCGCGTCTTCCATGCCCTCGATGTCATCAGTTGACACCAGTACCAGTGGCAGGCCCGGCTGCTCTTTCAGCAGTTCGCCAAACATGTCCAACTCTACCATGCAGGGTGGGCAGGTCACTGACCATAGCGCCAGCACAAAGGGCTGACCTTCGCGCTGGGTTTTGATGTCTTCAAACGTCGTTGTTGTGAAGGCTCTGATGTCTGGCTTTGAGTCGGCAATGCGCACAAATTTATAGCCGTCTTCGTGCGTCATCCAGCTCACGCGAAGCCCCTCCGGCCCCTGCACCAGCAAAGGGTGGTCAGAACCACCTTCGGTTGTCGCCAGCACTGACTCTTCACTCCAGGATGTACCGTCATCCGACGAGCTCACAAGAATCAGATCAGTGGCCACACCGTTAAATCGCTTCCACACCATGTGCAGTACGTCGTCTTCAACAGCCAAAGAAGGATGTCCTGCCCCTGGACGCCCGTCCATCTGTTTTACCCGCGACGTTTCACCGATGGCAACATCATGGCGGCCATAGTACAGACCGCGGTGGGTATCTCCCGCGCTGAACCAGCTCATGTGATAAGTTTCTGATGAATCCGCAGGAACCATCGAGGGACCGTGATGCGGACAGGCATCAATCTGCCAGTCATCCACAGTTGCGCGGTTGACAGATGTGACGTCTGACCCGTTTACCGTGGCAATGGCGTGATCGCGAGTATTCACATCAAACACATGTCGCCACATCAATGCCATGCCATTGTCACCATGCGGTGCCACAGCGATTCGGCAGCACTCGCAGCTATGGTCGGCAATTTTCTGATTGGGCGCAAAGCTGCGACCATTGTCATCCGAATAGGTGTAGAACACCCCACTGCCACGATACTCTTCGCCACGCTCTTTTGCGTATTCCAGATTCCGCTTGTCCAGCCAGGTGATGTAAAGCCGCCCTTCGTCGGTCAGCAGCATGCTTTCAAAACGGTGGCTGGTCAGTAAGCCATCGTCGTTGACGGTTCTGACCGGTTCAAACGTCGAGCCCATATCCGTTGAGTAGGTATAGCGAATATCACCGGTGTGCATGCCTTCGGTCTTTTGAGTCCATGAAACAAACAGCGAACCACTGTCATCATCCACAATGATTTTGGGCCGGTTCTCGCCGTTGGTTTCGATATTCTCCGGCTCGTCTGTCACACGGATGGCGACATCAAACTGCCGACCATCGTCGCGCGATTTCGTCAACCAGACATGTTGCTGATACTCAAAGACTACCCACAGGCTGCCATCGTCAGAGAACGTGGCACTGGGTGCCGAGCCACAGTGGATCAAGCCAGGACTATTGACGTCACAGGATTCAATCGCGGCAGCATTGATGTTTGGAGCGATGAAAGTAACGCCTGCAGCAAAGGCCAAAATGCAAGCCTGAGTCCACATTGTCGCCGTGGCAAAAATACGCATCATTTACTCCCGTTATTACCAGTCATAGGACACATTCAGATACAGTGTTCGACCCGGCCACGGGTGGGCAACGTAATCTATGTCGTTGGCAATATTATCTACGCCAGCGCTGAATGTGAAGCCGTTCTGAAGCCTATAGTTTCCTTTGATGCCAGTCCGGGAATAACCATCCTGAGCGCCGAAAACGCCCTGTTCCAGATCCCGATTATCATTGCGGCCGAAACTCGAATCAGCATACTGATGATTGAGACCTACATCGAGCTGAGAATTAATTCGGTAAGTCGCCATCAAATTGCTGCGCCAGGTGGGCATTCGAGGGTACACATTGCCCTCTATGCCGGGATCCACCCGGTTTTCGACAATCTCATTGTCGGTGTAGGTGACATTAAACCGTACATCCAGTCTGTCGTTCAGCAGACCGCTGACGTTGGCAATAAATTCCGTACCCAGCGTATCGACCTGATCGATCGGCACAAATGTACGCACGGACAGTCCGCCAGGCAACGTCTCCGACTGTGATTCAATCACGTCTTTGATACTTTCCTGAAACACATTCAACCGGATATAACCACCGGCAACTCCGTACTCAATGCCCAGATTGTGATGCAGGCCATCTTCCGGGCGCAGTTCCGGATTCGATTGATTGATGGCGTTGTAGGCCTGGTACTGGCTGAACAACTCCTCGACAATCGGATAGCGATACGCTTTGGCCGCCGCATAACTCAAGGTCCAGCGGTCAGTAGCCTGATAGGCGGCACTGAATTTTGGCGAGAAGGAACTGCGTTTTTGCTCTGGTACTGAATTCAACGTCAGCCCAGCCCCGCTGCCCACGCTGAAGAATCCACCGTGACTTCTGAACCACTCCTGTCGGGCACCAACCTGCACTTCCCATTGTTCATGCGGCACCCAGTTCAATTGCGCAAATGCAGCCTGCAACATCGTCTCACCGCCGCTTCGGCTGCTCATGGCTGACTTGATGCCTGACTGATAATCGTCCGACGTGTAGACGGCTATATCCATCTGATAGCTGTCGTGACGCAGACCCGTGGTTAAGGTCATATTGCCGGACTCACTGAGCGTACTGACCATTTTGACCTCTGCACCGGACCAGCCGGTGTCACCGAAATCGGTCACTTGACCGCTCGGCGTATGAGTCGGGTCCAGGGGGTGACGTTGCGAGTTGCGGGACTCATCTCTCAGTATGGAGAAATGGTTGAGATTGATCTCCAGCTCTGAGTTCTCAAGCACCGGGCCACGCAGTCGCAAGCCAGTGGACAGACTATCGCGATCCTGCGCCCCTACGCTGAATCGGGATGCCGGAATCGAGACAGTACTGCCGTCCTGGTTCACAGTGCCACCCCAGACAGTGCTGCCATCTGCTGCGCGCATATAGCTGTTGGGCGCGTTATCAGAGAAACGATCCTCATAGGCCAGATTCAGCAGCGCCGACCACTGATTAAAGTCGTAACCCAGCTTGATTTTGTAGTTATTGGTTTCGGTGTTCACAACGCCAGTGTCACCCAGCCACAGACGATTCACGCCCATCTGATCGTTACCCACGATTCCGCCGCTAACTCCTGTGGAGTTGGGTGCCGAAGAAGGCGAACCGTTATAAAAGGTTTGTGGCTGAGCATCGTTCTCCAGACGGTTGAAAGAGAAATACAGACTCAGATCACCTATTTTGTCGCCTGCTGAAAAGAACGTCTTGTAACCGTTCAATCGGTCATCAAACCCGTAGGCACCAAAATCCTGGGAGAAAAATGAGCTGTCAAAGTGAAACTCTCGCTCCTGGGGAATAGCAGATTCAATGTTGACCACGCCACCCATGGCATTGCCGCTATACAGGGCTGAGAACGGTCCGTACAACACTTCCACCTGAGCTATCTCGCTGGCAGATACCAGCGTCCAGCGCGGCGATCCGTTCCAGCGTGACTGCAGCAGATAATGCAGCGGCACGCCGTCCGCAAACACCATAGAGCGCGAAGTCTGGAACATATTGGCACCGCGCATGCCCATGGTGCCGTTGGAGTCACCAATGAAGCGGCGGCGAATTACCAGGCTGGGTTCGTATTTGACAATATCCTCAGTGGTAGCGACGTTAATGCTCAAAAGATCTGCCTGCGTCAGCACACTGGCGGGGTGCGAGAGGTCACTGCGCTGGCCCAGTTGCTGACCCCAGATCTGGATTTCTTCCACTTGCGGCGCCTGGCTGCCAGCAGAATTCTCCGTCTGGGCAGATACCTGCAGTGAATAGCTGGCCAACATTAAGCAGCTGAGCGACGAACAACTGAGTATAGTCCTGACAAATCCTACCGACATACGAACCCCCGCAAGCATTTAACTTATTGATATGGGGGGCATACTATCCATTTGTAGGCAAATCCTGAATGCGACACAGTGTCGCACCGCCGTGGGTCCTTAACGGGAGCGTAAGAACACCCACTCCGCAACCACCAGGTTCGGCACCCAGGCCAGCCAGGCAATGGCCGGATAGGCCTGCTCAAACGGCACGCCCATCATCAGAAACAGCGGCAACCAGATGCGAAGTGTCACAGCGCCCAGCGTCATTGCGTAACTGCGAACCATCCACTGCTGGTGCACAACAATATTGCGCTTAAGAATGTGCCAGAAGGCAAGTCCTGTCGATATCAACCAGAGCACCGCCAGCAATCCGAAGCCAAAACGCGCGGCGAGCCCACCCGCTGCATGAAATGCCAGGTACAGCCCGGCTATACCACCGATCAGCACGCCGCCAACATACACCCGCCCCAACCAGCGGTGCAGATGTGGATAGCGGGTTCTCCAGCCCTTATTAAACTGGCTGGCTCCGGCCAGTAGCACAATGCCGCCGCCAATAAAGTGCAGCAATGCGGCACCAGGCGTCTGAGACACCATATCCGCTACAAAACCGCCTCGCATGGCTGGAGCAAATCCCATGGCCAGCGCATAGGCACTCACGCCGATAGCGGCGAACAGCATAAGGTACCAGGCTGCTGATTTACTGGCTGTATTTGTTTTCATTATGGGCGTGGCCAATAACGTACCGGATTGATATCATCCTCTTTAATAAGGCTTTCCTCAATATGTTCATAATCATAACAATTCAGTTCAAAATGATTACCCCAAGGGTCGGTGAAGTTATAGACCCAGCAAAGATCAAAATCAACAATGTCATTGAGTCGAAGGGGCTGACCGCCGGGACCGTTAATACCATTGGGTAGGGAGCGGGCGAAATTGACAAAGGTCTGCGCATCCACACTGAATGCGATTCCCATCGTTTGAGGAATCATGGGATGATCCGGGCTTGCCTCAAACAGCGCCAGCATGGTCCTGCCGCCATCAGCCGAAATCTGCAGCGGCCCGCCGTCCACTTCATTCGCCCAGAATGCATATTTGTCGACGACTTCAAAACCCAGATTTTCTGCATACCACTGTGCCGCCAGGGCCCGGTCTGGTACACGGATGTGAACGTGGTCCAGGTGCCCCATTTTGAATTTTGTCTGCGTCATATCTGTGCTGACTCCGGTTACAAACTCGGCGAGAAGCCTGCCTACACCTAAAATCCGTACAGAGCTTTCAGGTGCGCCATGAAGTCAGGGCGATTGGCTGCCGCATCAGCACGCACTTTTTGCACGTGAGGGCGTTCTTCCATGCGCGCACAGTAGGCATCCAGGCCCGGTACTTCTGTTAGCGGATCACGGCCCAGGAATGCCTTACCTACATTACGCACAATCGGCAAATTCAGAATCGCTGCAATATCCGCCAGCGTGAATTGATCGCCATAGGCAAAGGCCTCGAAACGTGACAGTTTAGGCAAAGCCGCGGCTGCTTTATCCAGCCCCTTTTCGACCTCTTTAAGTACGGCAGGATCGGGTTTGGTACCCAGCAACAGGTTAGGAATCACGCGTCGCGCAACCAGTTCAAAATACAATTCAATGAACTGCGACAGTTCGTGGACCTTCGCAATGCCAAAGGGTGTCGCCGGCAGCAGCGAAGGCGTCGGATAAGCCCGTTCGATATACTCCAGAATAGCGCGCGACTCACTGATGAAACCTTCAGGAGTCTCCAATGCAGGCACCTTGCCCAGCGGACTTTTGTCCAGATACTCGGGTTTATATTTTGGACCCGCCCCGGCATAGGCCAGTACCTCTTCAAAGGCCACGCCTTTCTCCAGCATCGCAAGCTTCGGCACATTGTAATAATTGCTGGCCGCAAAGCCGTGTAATTTGATCATGTTTATTCCTGTAAGTTTTAGGCTATGCCAAGTGGCAGTCAGTCAAAATAGATTCTTGATCAATCCAGATTCAAAACCCGCTGCATCACTTCACGTCGCGGGCCGATAGGATCTTCAACCACGCGACTCTCATTGTCCAGCACCATGGTCTGACGCGACGCCCCCGTATAAAACGGCCAGTCAGGCAGTTTTCCGGTATCCGGATTACCGCGTCCGGCAAAGGCTATCCAGCTATCGCTGATTTTGTCAGCCATGCGACGTTCTTCAACCGATCCGGTCGTGAAGCCATACACTGTGCGCTCGGAGTGTGTGTTATCAAATACAAAAGGAATATCCAGCGCATGTGGGGTCATCAGACGTCCATTGAGGGTTTTGGTTTCCCAGGTCAGATAATAGGAACGCACAGGGGCCGCATTGAGGGCTGCCCGGCGTTCCGCAATCACTGTGCAGGGCACCACATAAGCGCGATCACTGACTATCAGGAAAAACAGTTCACTGGGTGAGGCATCAGGCTCGGCGCGGCGGTAGACATCAATCACTTCCGCGGTCATGTCACCCAGAATAGACTGGAGACGCTGCCGCATCCCGGCCTCGTCCAAGTCGAACGCTGCAGTATCGCTGCGCATCTGCAGAGTCAATTCCGTGCGGTTTGCACCCACGATCAAAGGCACATCAGGATTCACCGCAGAAGCTGCCGGATGAAAGGGTGATTGCGGTAATGCATCGCCGTCCACCACCGGCGCGAAGCTGCTGCTCTGCGACAGTCTCTGATAAGCTGCAATGATCTGCTCGACCGGCGCGTTCTGCACACCCTGCATGTCGCCGGGGCGCAGGCCCAGCGCCTCAAACAACGATGTCGCCTGACGGGTACCTGCATCCGCCGATGCCAGCCGAATGGTCGGGCCACTCTGAATCACAGCCCGGTGGAACAACCCTTTTGCAGCCGGCATGGCCAGCAACGTGCCTACTTTGCGGCCCCCACCCGACTCCCCAAATATCATCACATTGTCCGGGTCACCGCCAAACTGTTCAATATTGCGCTGCACCCATTCCAGCGCGGCCACCAGATCCAGCATGCCCGCTGTACCCGCATGTGCAAAACGCTCATCACCCAGCTCCGCCATGTGCGAGAAACCCATAATGTTCAAGCGATGATTCACCGTCACCACCACCACATCACCGCGGTTGCAGAGATTGGTGCCATCGTAACTGGGGCTGGAGCCACTCAGGCTGGTAAAACCACCGCCGTGACACCAGAACATGACTGGTCGTTTGCGATTACTGTTGGCCTGTGGCGTCCAGATGTTGATCACCAGACAATCTTCACTTTGCCCGGCAGCTAATTGGCCATTGGCATCCAGCGACTGCGGTGCGGTCGGCCCGTATTCAATCGATTCACGAATACCGGTCCAGGCCTGTGCCGGCTGCGGCGGCCGGAAGCGATTCTCACCGGCGGTAGAGGCGCCGTAGGGTATGCCCTTGAAAACGCTGACACCTTCGTTGACATAACCACGCACCCTGCCAGTTTCTGTCTCTACAACCGCTGAGGGCGAACTTTGTGCCGCTAGACGACCTGGCAGCCAAAGACCACTGGCGGCAATAGCGCCTGCCGCACCAAGCTGCATGGATTGGCGCAGAAACCGGCGACGGCTCTGCAGTGAGGGGTGTTGCCGATGAGAAGGTCCTGTCATGGTTTAACTCCGTGTAGAAACTCTGCTTAACAATGCCTTAAATTGCCGTCAGTTAATGCGCACCAGGCCGATCTGATTGCTGCTGCTCTATCACTGTCAGGCTACTTTCCTGGTGCGATCATAGCTGGAAAATCGACCCAATTCGTTGGTAACCGAGTTTTTCATAATACAGGTCTTCATCCGAAAGAACATACACCTCCTGATTCGGAAACGCCTGCTTGATCCTGCCCAGCAGCCTGACACCAAAACCATTGCCGCGGTGTTGAGGGGCTACATACAGCTCACTGACATACACACCAAACCCGTCGACGATGGCACGGAGATATCCACAGATTTGCCCCTCACTCTCACACACGTAAGTTTCGGTTTCCAGCAGGCACTGCCTGAACGTGTCAATGGCAGCAGCGTCGAGGAAGGAACTCCAGTCTGACTCTTCGCTCAATAGCGCCAACAGCTCGGTTTCATGACCATGAGTGTATTTCAGAATTTTGTTCATGGGGTTAGGGTTTTTGACAAGATTGAACAAAGCCGTGACCAAGGGCTGGTTGATGGCCGACTGACATAGCCGACCATCCTGCCCGCTCACTCCGAACGCAATGACTGCACCGGATCAGCTCTGGCCGTGCGGATGCACTGCGCTGCCACCGTAACCAGCGATAGCACTATCATTCCGGCAATCACCAGTAGATAAATCAACGGTGACACACTGGCCTGAGCGGAGAACTGCTCAAAGAAAAATCCGGTCGCAAAATACGCCAGCACGCTCGCGATCAGGCAGGCCACAATCACCGGCTTGATAAAATCCAGGCTGAGCAGTTCGACGATAGATCGTGCGGTGGCACCCAGCACTTTACGCACACCAATCTCCTTGGTGCGACGCTCGGTTGAATAATACGCCAGGGCATACAAACCTAAAGCCGCGATTACAATAGTGATCAAAGCCGCAAATTGAGCCGCGCGATTGATGCCATTGGTTTCTTCGTAGATCTGCTGACTGAAGCTCTGTTCGTAGAACTCACGGTCGATGGGCGCATCCGGTCGATGTGTGGCCCACACGCTGTCGATATGCCGCAGGGCACTGTCGCGCTGCGCCGGGTCAATGCGGATCAGCAAAGTGCGCATAGGTTGTCTGCTTGCACGCAGAATGGACGTGGAGCGCAGGGTGTCTTCAAGCCCGCCTGACAACCTGAAATCGTTTATGACACCTACCACCCTGAAACTGAAATTACCCAGCATCAGAATCTGATCAATTGCCGTTTCATTGCTGCCAAGCTCGAAATTTCTAACCGCAGCAGGCGTAATCATAATGCCATATGTTTCTTCGGGATCCAGCGGTCCAAACATGTAATCCGCCGGAAAATCCTGCGAGAAATTGCGACCGGCCAGCAACTGAATCTGCATGGCATCAAGGTAATTTTCATCCACACCAAGATGGCTGACGGGGCGGGAATCTTCCGCTGGCCAGTTGACATGACGCCATGGGTTGTAACCGCCATTTAAAGGTGGTGCCTGCGAAACTTTTCCAACCGTCAAAATACCGGGATGCTGCTGCAGGTCATTCACCATCGCATCGTAGTTGAACTGCTCCGGATTACGCGGGTTGTACATGCTGTCCAGTACCACCAGATTATGGCGGTTGAATCCAATATCAATATTGTTCAGGTGCCGCACCTGCAAGGTGATGCCAATCGCCAGAATCACCAGCACCACTGCAAAAGTAAACTGCACGACCGTCAGCGCTGAACGAATCAGGCGACTGGATTTGCCCCCATCACGTTTACCACTGATGGCTGCGGTTGGCGAAAAACGTGACATACGCAGTGCAGGTACCAGGCCCGCAAGAAAGCCGGTCAGCGTCACAAAAAATACGATACTGGCAATGGACGCTGACCCGAACATATCTGCAAATGTAAACGCAGTAGCAGTCAATGCCGTGTAAGGACCAGTGGCAAGATAGATGACAGGCAACGCGACCAGCAATGCAATCAAGGTCAGCAACATCGATTCAACCAGAAACTGAGTTAACAGATCGTAACGGGTTGCACCCAGCGTCTTTCGCACTCCGGTTTCCTTGGCGCGCTGCTGCATTTGCGACAGGGACAGGTTGGCAAAATTGATGCAGGAACTGATCAGAATGAGTACCGCAAAGGTCACCAGTCCAATCATTACCAGTCTGCGGCTGTGATCCGCCGCAGCAAAGCCCTGCCGAGGTGACAGATGAATATCAGCGAGCGGCTCCAGATCAAGCGTTGTTTCCAGGCTCACCGCAAATTCACGCTGAGCGTCAGGTATATTACGCTGAATAAAAGCTGGAAAATCCGCACGAATCGCTTCGGCAGAGGCTGGGTCAGGGATCACCACATACGCCATGGTGCCATTATATAAAGACCACGCCGAGCCATTCATAAAAGTCTCGCCCACAATCTGGCGACCGGTTGGCGAGCCAATCATGATGTCGATATCCAGATGGGTATTGGATGGCAGATCACTAATAACACCGGTGACGCGCAAATCTCTCCTGTTTTCCAGAGTCAGGGTTTTACCCATCGGATCTTCCTGACCAAAGTACTTTCTGGCGACACTTTCGGTCACCACAACAGTGTTGGGGTCGGTCAAGGCAGTGCCAGCATCACCCTGGAGAAAGTCAAATGAAAAAATGGATAAAAATTCGGGATCGACCCAATGATACTCATTGGGTGCCGCGACATCACGATAGGCAAAGAGTCCGTTGGTGCCCACAATTTTGGCAGCCGTCTCGATCTGCCCGTAATCCTGTAACAACGGGTTAAAAATGCCTTCGGCTATCCAGCTGCTGTCTATGCGTTGATCCGTGGTAATACTGGTGACAACCCGATAAATATTTTGCCAGTTGTCAAAATCTTTATCGTAGCTGCGGGTGTATTGCACATGCATCAGCACCAGAATGCTGCACACCAGCCCAAGACTCAGGCTTAGCACTTTGATGGCGGTGAAACCGGGCTGCTTGCGCAGATTACGTAACGCGACGATCAGATAGTTGTAGAACACGGTGCATCCCTCGCGTAGAACTGAATTTAAAGAACGGCGTCAGCGCTGGCCTCGGCGTTTGCGTCTACAATTTTCCCATCCAGCAGGCGCACCACGCGGGTGCCATACGCTGCATAATGTTCGGAATGCGTCACCATAATCACCGTGGCACCTTCCTGATTCAGTTCTTTGAGTAATGCCATCACTTCATCCCCGTTGCGGGTGTCCAGGTTTCCGGTCGGTTCGTCGGCCAGCAGAACCTTCGGATTGCTCACGATGGCACGCGCAATGGCCACACGCTGCTGCTGTCCGCCTGACAGTTGCTGGGGATAATGTTTACTGCGGTGATCAATCGACACGCGCTTCAAAACAGTTTCAACTCTTGCCTTTCGTTCCGCTGCGGGCACCTTCTGATACAAGAGCGCCAGATCAACGTTTTGCGACACAGTCAGTTCATCGATCAGATTAAAACTTTGAAAGATCACACCAATATTGGCTTTGCGTATGCTGGCACGCTGTGACTCGCTGTAACCGGCCAGATCTTCACCATCAAAGAAGTAATGACCACTATTGGGAGTATCGAGAAGCCCAAGCATATTGAGCAAGGTAGATTTGCCGCAACCGGACGGGCCCATAATGGACACAAACTCACCATTGTCCACTGTAAGGTCTATGTTATCGAGTGCTGCTGTTTCAATCTCTTCCGTGCGATGTACCTTACAGATCTTTTCAAGTTTGATCATGGTAGTGGTTTCCCTGATATCCAATGTGAATTTATTGATCCAACTGCACCCTCTCGGCATTAATGATGGCGCTGTAACCGGAGGTAATCACCCTGTCACCCGTCTCCAGCCCCTCACGGACTTCTATAAAGCGGTTATTACGACGGCCTGTCACAATCTCGCGCCGATTAGCGCTCTGTCCGGATGCATCCAGCACAAACACCCAGTTACCACCGGTTTCCTGTACGAAACTGCCAATCGGCAACAGCAACGTCTCTTGTGGGCTCCCCAGCACCAGTTCCAGCTGCAGGGTCTGCCCACGTCGCAGACTATCTGGCACGTTCTGGTCAAAAATAAGATCAACAGTAAACAGACCGTTGGTGATTTCCGGATACACCCGGTCAACAACGACGCTGTACTCTGTGCCAGACAGGGAGAACCGGGCTGATTGGCCGGGCGATACGCGGGACACATAAAACTCGTCAATCTGGGCGGCAACCTTGTATTGATTGACTACATCAATCTGCCCCAGGCGCTGACCGTTGAGCTTGCTCTCGCCAATCTGCACCGGCAGCGAGGTCAGCTGGCCTGAAATCGGCGCCCTCACCAGCAAACTCTCAAAACTGGTTTGGGCAAGCGTCAGGTTGTCCTCAAGCTTCTCTATTTGCTCAGCAATCTGAACCTGGCGGGACTGGCGGATACGGTTTTCCAGCGCCTGCCTGGCCCGAGTGTTCACCAGCAGCCGCCTGTTGTAGTCCAGTTCATCTACAATTGCTTCAAAATCCTGCTGCGAAATCATGCGCTCCGCCACCAGTTCCTGATGACGGTTCATTTGGCGCTCCAGCGTGGTGATACGGTATTCCAGATTGATGATTTCCCGCTCGGTATTCAGCTGGGTGGTTTCAAAACCGTTGGCGATATTGGTGAGATAGTTGAGCTGTTCAGTGATAGCCGTATCATTATTGGCAACACTCAGGCGCAAGGAAGTGTTACTTAGCTGCAGCAATGGCTGGCCCGCTTCAACAAAGGCGCCCTCCTGCACAAAAATCTGCTCAACCACGCCGCCGTTAACAGCATCCAGAAAAACACTGTTCAGTGGTTGAACCGTTCCTCGGACGGAAATCACATCTTCGAGAGTACCCATTTGTACGCTGCTGATGATGAGTTGCGCAGCTGGCACCCGCACTGATCTGACAGAGGCATCAACCACAGTCTGAAATATAAACCATCCGACCAGGCCAACCACCACAAATCCTGCCAGCCACTGCCACCATGGTCGCTGCTGCTTCTGAATGACCTTATCCATTGTCATAGTGCGATTCCTTCCAAAGCACACCTCCTCACCTTTGTCCGAACTATAACGATTTCATCCTTCCCGTCAATTCACCATAAGTCCATATACGTGAGTCATTCCAAGCAGGATACAAGTGTTAATTGGTTAAACGTTCCAGGTCAAAACTCAAGGCAAAGCGGGTCGGATTTCTACTGGTCACGTCCAGCTCAGCTTCAATCTGCGCCGTCAATGCGTGCATCAACCGCAGACCCAGCGACGCACTTTCACTGGTAACTTTATCAGCTGGCAGCCCTATACCAGTGTCAGTGACTGCCAATACAGCCCTGCTGTAGCCGGAACGCTTGAGGGTAACCGTCAACGTTCCAGACCTGTTGCCCGGAAAAGCGTGCTTCAGGGCATTAGTGACCAGTTCATTAACGATGAGACCCAGAGGCAAACTGCGGTTCATCGATAGCAGCAAAGGATCAAGGTCCAGTTGGAGATCAATGCGATCGCGATCCATGCCATAGGACTGAGCCAGATTATGAGTAAGGGAGGTAATCAACTCTTTCGCGTCGATCTGGGCAAAATCCTGAGATTGGTAAAGGATCTGGTGGATCAGGGATATAGTTTTGACGCGATTCTGACTTTCCATAAGTGCAGCTCGCGCCTGCTCCCCAGCCACCTGATCCATTTGCATCCCGATCAAACTGTCGATGACCTGCAGGTTGTTTTTCACTCGGTGATGAATCTCCGCCAGCAGCGTTTCCTTGGCGAGCAAGGCGGATCTCAAAGACTCTTCCTGTTGTTTGCGCTCTGTAATATCGACAACAGATGCCAGAATCATTACGCCGTTGGCTGTCCGCAACGGGTTCAGCCCTATTTCAACCGGGAACTCTTCGCCATGCCTGTTCAATGCGTACAGATCTCGTCCCTTTCCCATCGCCCTGGAAACCGGCTGCTGGGTGTAAGTATGCCTGACACCCGGATGATCCTCTCTGAAGCGCACAGGCACCAGTATATCTACGTTGGCACCAATCAGCTCCTCGCGACTGTAGCCAAACATGGTTTCTATCATGGAATTGACGAGCGTAATCTTCCCCTCCTTGTCTGTCATGATCATCCCGTTGGGAGCGGCCTCGACAGCAAGGTGAACCATCTCCTGCGCACGCTGGCGCTCGGTAATATCAACAATGGTGGCGAAGATAAAAACACGCTCTCCGATTGTTATCGGATTCAGGCCAATTTCCACCGGTATTTCGCTGCCATCTTTGTGAAGACCATACAGATCCCGCCCGTGCCCCATGGCTCGCGCTTGGGGGTTCACGACATACCTGGCGCGCAACTTTGGGTGCGCCTGCGAAAATCGCGCCGGCACAAGTTGTTCGATAGGCTGACCGAGCAATTCATCGCGCTGGTATCCAAACAGTGTTTCAACACTGGAATTGGCCCGCACAATTTGGCCGCTGTCATCGACAATAACCATGCCATTGGGCGCCGCTTCGATGGCAAAGTGCATTAATTCATCGTTGTCCAGCCGTTCTGAATGATTCGCTTTCGCCATGTCTTTTCCGCTCTTGGGCTCGTCAGTCATTTCCGCGTAATAGATCAGCCAGACTTTCCGCCGGCAGTGGCTTGCTGAATAGATAACCCTGCAGTTCGTCGCAGCCCGCTGCACAAATAAATTCAGACTGCTCCCGCGTTTCTATTCCTTCCGCGATAACCTGCAGCCCAAGTTCATGACCGAGAACGATGATCGCGGTTGCGATAGCACAGTCGTTGCGGTCACCAGGTATGTCTCTGACAAACGACTGGTCAACTTTCAGCCGATGGATGGGTAGCAGTTTCAATGAGCTCATACAGGAATAACCAGTACCAAAATCGTCTATGGAGATTGTGACACCCAGGGACTCAATTCTTCGCAGTGCTGAAACACTGTCCTCCGAGTTCTGTAACGATGACTCAGTAACCTCCAGTTCCAGAAATTCTCCGGGCATAGCATGGGCTGCCAGTGCGTCCGCTACGATACTGACAAATTGCGGGTCTTTTAGCTGCCTGACTGCCACATTGACGGCAATGCGCACGCCCGGCAATCCGGCATCAACCCAGGTGCGATATTGCCTGCAGGCTTCGCCAATCACCCACTTGCCCACATCAACGATCAGATTACTGTGCTCCGCAACCGGAATGACCTCGGCCGCCGAGAGCAGCCCAGCCTCGGGGTGTTGCCAGCGGATAAGTGCTTCCACACCAATGATCGACAACTCATCCGCGCTGAACTGCGGCTGATAGTGCAAAACGAACTCATTGTTCTGCAGTGCATTGCGCAATTCCTGCTCCCTGTTCAGGTAATGCGCCACCTGCCGTGTCATTTGTGGCTGATAGAATGAATAACAACCCCGCCCCATGGTTTTGGCAGAATACATGGCGGTATCAGCCATCTTGACCAGATCATCCTTGTCACTGGTGTCATCCGGATAGATGCTGATACCAACACTACAACCCGGTGTAAATTCAGTTTTACCGAGCGTCAACGGCTGGTGTACAACATCAATGATTTTGCGAGCCAGAACCTCAAGATCCTGCAACGTACCATACGTATTGGCAATGACAATAAATTCGTCGCCGCCAATCCTGCAGAGGGTATCCGAGCTACGTAAAACCGATCGCAATCGATCCGATATAGTGCGCAGCATCTGGTCACCAATCTGATGTCCCAGGGCGTCGTTGACACGTTTGAAGTGATCGAGGTCGATGAACAATATAGCCAATCGTCGGGCAGTCCGTTCGGCATGTGCAAGTGCCATATTCAAGCGGTCCATGAACAGATGACGATTGGGTAATTCAGTCAGGGAATCGTAATAGGCTATGTAAGCCAGCTCAGCCTGGGCACTGCGTATTTCCGTGATATCGGATATAAGGATGACATATTGTCTGGCCGCGCTGCCGTTATGAGTCATCCGGGAAACGTTGACCAAGGCATGAAAAACTTGCTGATTTCGCCGGTACGAACGAATTTCTCCTCTCCAGCTCGCTCCCCGCTTAAGCTTTGCCGTCATCTGTCTGCGCGCCTGACGACCAATGCTGTCTGCTGACAATAAGGCCAGCGGCTGACCCTGCACATCTGGCTCTTCTAGCCCGGTTATTCTGTAGAAAGCCGCATTTGCGCTTATAACTTTAAGACTTTCATCCGCAATCACGATGGCTTCAGAGCTTGTGTTAAACACCAGGGCTGCCTGCCTCAGGTCTTTTTCCATCCGCTTACGTTCGGTGATATCCTGAATGACGCCCACTGCGTCACAGCAATGCTCATCACCGCGGTTTCCGGAGATACCGTAAAGAGTATAGAAACGCTGTCTTTTTTGCGTATCGACAATCTCAAACTCAACCTCAATCGAACGCTTTATCCTGCGTTGCAGGGCGTTTATTTCAAGGTCGACCCGGCCTCTGTCTGCAATCGCGATCAACGGGCGAAACTCATCCCAGCTTGATACATGCGCCAGATCCGGATGCGGAAGATTAGCCAGAACGATCGGATTACCGGTATTTTCTCCGATCTCCCAGGTCCCCATGTTAGCGGCATCAATAGCCAGCCTCAGCTGTGCTTCGCGACGCTGTATTTCCTGATCCCACTTTGAACGTTCAAGAGAGATACTGATCACGGCGTACAGATCGCGTTCGGAAAACGGTTTTAGCAAATACCCATAGGGTCGTGCCTGAGTGGCGCGTCCCATGGTGGAGTCTTCTGAATACGCAGTGACAAAGATGACGGGGATATGAAACTTTTGGTTAATTATATTGGCGATATCAACGCCATCCAGCGTGTCATTCAGATGAATATCCATCAGGATAATATCCGGAGGGTCTCCTTCCAACAGATCAAGTGCCTGTTTTGCCTTGGCTGCCAGGCCCGTAACCCGGTAGCCTAGCCTCTCCAGCCTGCGCTGGATGTCCATCGCAACAATAGTCTCATCTTCGACTATCAGTACCTTGCTCTGTGCAGCGACATTCACGTTGCCTCCTCACCGGCGAAGAGCATACAGCTTTCGCGACGGTTGTTTAACGGTAATAACTCACGTGACCCTGGATGTCAAATTACGAATTACTCCAGTCAGATCACACATCTCCAGCCATATCACTACAAATTTAGAAGCCACACACATTTAGTTCGATTTCGTACTTGTTTAGTTCGATATCGTACTTTATAGTGACTTACCAATCAGTCATCGTTAGAGGCAAACGTCATGAGCACACAAGAAAACAGAATGACCCGCCGAAAGTTCATTGCCACGCTTGGTGGCGGGATTATTCTCGCCGCTGGCGGCGGAATTACCGGTTTCTCCATGACCCGCACACCCAGCGAGGCACTGGCTCCCTGGGACGAAGCCGGACAGTACAATGAACCGCGCCGTTTTGCCCTGTCCTACGCAATTCTGGCACCCAACCCGCACAACCTGCAGCCCTGGATGGTTGATCTGTCGGAGCCGAATGTGGTCACTCTGCTGGCCGATCCCACCCGCCGGCTGCCCGAGACCGACCCCTTCGACCGCCAGTTAACCATTGGCCTGGGCTGCTTTCTGGAATTGAAGCGGATCGCCGCGAGTCAGCAGGGTTATAGCCTTAGCACAACCCTGTTTCCGCAAGGCAGTAATGGCCAGTTGCTCGGCTCAAACCCGGTTGCCAGAATCGTTTTCCAGCCATTAAACGCCGCCACCAACAGCCAACAGCGTAACGCTGACCCGCTGTTCAGCAGCATCCTGCAGCGTCGTTCAACAAAAGAGCCGTTTGACAGCCAACCGGTTGCCACCAGCACCCTGACAGGTCTCAATCCGGATATTACTGGCGTACGCTTCGCTGGCAGCAATGATTCTGATCAGGTCGTGGCCCTGCGTGAATTAATCTGGCAGGCATTCAAAGTGGAGTATGAAACGCCGGCAACGCTTCAGGAAAGTATTGACCTGATGCGTCTGGGCAAAACGGCCATCAACGCTTCGCCGGATGGCATTGATGTCGGCGGCATGCCGCTGGAAGGATTGCAGCGCGTCGGACTGCTGACCAAAACAGCACTTGCCACGCCCGGCACGTTTGCCTGGCAGACTGGCCTTGATATGTACGAGAGCATGTTTACCGCCACGCCTGCGTTTGTCTGGCTGTGCACGCCCGGCAACAGCCGCGAGCAGCAGATTGCGGCCGGTCGGGCCTGGGTGCGACTTAACCTGATGACAACGCAGGCTGGTCTGGCCCTGCACCCGGTCAGTCAATGCCTGCAGGAATACCCGCAGATGCAGACCCACTACCGACGTGCGCGGGAAATGCTCGCTCAGGGCGGGGAAACCGTGCAGATGCTGGGGCGATTAGGGTATGCTGCGCCCGTAGCCCGCACACCCCGATGGAGACTGGATGAAAAAATCCGCAACGCCTGAATCCGATAACGGTCAATTGATGTTTGATGTGCTTAACGAAATCGGCATCATCGCCCAGCTCAGCCGGGCATTGCTGGAATCGCGGCTGGGTGATGGATTGACGCAGCATCATTTCAGCGCACTGAACCATCTGGTCAGACTGGGGGATGGTCGCACGCCTCTGCAAATGGCGCGGGCCTTTCAGGTGCCAAAAACCAGCATGTCACATACCTTGGCCGGGCTGGAGAAACGAGGCCTGATCCGCATGGAGCCGAATCCGCAGGATGGGCGCGGCAAACTCATTTATCTGACCGATGCGGGGCGCACACTGCGTGACACGGCCGTCAGAATGATTACACCCGACATCATGGCCCTGATACCTCAGTTTGGCACTGAGGACGCGAAAGCTGTATTGCCGGTATTGAGGAAATTACGCGTATTATTGGATGAGGCGCGTGACTGACGACGCTCTACACACTCCCCCATTCTCCGAAGGCATTATTGAATCAAATAGCAAGCTTGCCCAGACACTCAGAAAGAAAGGACTCTATGTCTGACTGCTGGTACATTTCATAATCATCCAGCACATACAACAAGGTATCCAGAGAAAATGAGCAAAGAACATCCCTCAGCCCGCTTCTGGGACAAACTGGCACCAAAGTATTCAAAAAAACCGGTGCCCGATGAGTCGATTTATCAGCGCAAACTTCAGCTTACTCAGAAATACCTTAAACCCGACAATGTGGTACTTGAGTTTGGTTGTGGCACCGGCAGTACGGCTTTGGTGCATTCGAAACACGTGGCACGCCTTGATGCCAGTGACATCTCAACTGCCATGATCACCATTGCCAGAGAACGCGCTGAACAAGCGAGTGTATCAAACATCTCGTTCAGTATCGGTCAACTGGAGGATTTTGACTATGCAGCACAGACCTATGACGCCGTGCTGGGACTCAACATCATGCACCTGGTAGAGGCACCTGAGCTCACACTCAACGAAGTTCATCGGGTACTTAAACCAGGTGGCGTCTTTGTATCGAGCACAGCATTACTGAAACATGAGCCGGTTTTTGTTCGCTGGATACTCAAGGTGATGCAACTGTTTGGCCGGGCACCCCATATCAACCTGATGACCAAAGATGAATACTTGAAGCAGGTCACTCACGCTGGCTTTGAGATCGTTGAACAATGGATCCCCGACAAATCCAGTCTCTTTCTGATCGCCCGAAAGACAGTTTAGAAAAGGTAAATAAATCCCACACCGATTTCAGCTTCATAGTCGGCGCGGGCTATCGGGCTCTATTTGGGCGGCCCCTCGAACTCAGGCAAGGCCTCTAACTCTTTGTCCCAAATCGCTTTGCTGGCTGTAAACAAGTGGGCTGTTGGTTTTATAGAGACTTCTGTGTCCAGACATCCAGCAGGAACAACAAGCAAACCAGGCATGTGCGTGCATGGCAGTGCGGACCCACAACACCGACAGAAACTTTTACTGTGGCGCGTGCCCGCCAGTGTAAACGTTGTCACAGAATCCGATCCCGCCAACCAGGTCAGTTTGGCTGACTGCGAAAACAGATTGGCCGCATGGGCAGATCCGGTATCCTTTTGACAATGCCGACAGTGGCACAGATAAAAGCTCTCAAACTCACCCTGCACTTCAAATTTTGCAGTGCCACACAGACAGGACCCAAGGTAACTGTTCATTAATCTTCCTTTTTAACTGGCTTTTCGGAATTGGTTGGGCGTGATCCCCGTTTCTTTCTTGAAAGCCGTATAGAACGAAGACTTGGCGTTAAAGCCAACATTCATCGCGATATCCAGCACCGTATCGTCCGTGTTTTGCAGCTGTTCTTTAGCAGCATTGACCCGGTAACGATTCACATAGTCGAAGAAATTGACCCCCATGGTTTCGTTCAAGGTCTGTGAAATGTGATTCGCCGAGCGTGAGATATGCCTGGCAAGCCTGGGCAATGACAGTGAGGCATCCAAAAAGAGTCGATCGTGTTCCATGGCGTGATTCAGTTTGGTCACAATACTTTCAGCCAATTGCTGGTTTAAAGCAGAGCGCTGATATTTAACGTCAGTGATCGATTTAAGCACCTCCTGCGCCTCTTTATCACCCTGATACACCTCTTCAAAGCCCGGCTTTTGCCGCAACCCCCATATCGCGACGCTCCAGACCATAATCAGAATCACAAGATCTCTGATCACAATATCTGTCTGGACAGGGGCAACCAGGTTGCCGTACAGCAGAATGCCGGCCGTCAGCAGCCAGACACCACCGACAGCGAGCATGAGCCACAGAATCCAGCGCCCTTCCCGTGCCTCAGTACTGGCGAACAACTCCCTCAGCTGAGTCCGATAGCTGTGCAAGCGGCGAAACACTGAGTGAACATAGAAACCCGCCTGCACAACCCAACCCAGAACCATCATAAAGGTGATGATCAACAGACCATAAACAATGAAGCGCAGCATGTCGGGTGTTGATGTCAGCGCAGAAATGTCCTCTTCCACCAGCATCGCATCGCGTAGTTCACCGGGTAGCAGCAGTGCACAAATAACAATGAATAGCCCGAGCCCAGCAGGAGTAAAATGTTTGAGATGAGCGCGTTCAGGTCGCCACCTTGCACTGCTGGTGATGCCTTGTACATAAAGCCAGAAGCAAGGTGGAATAAGATACAACGCGGGCAAGGCCAGCAGCAGAATATAAGTTTGCAGACCGGGCGCGAGCTCTTTAACAACCGGCTGGCAAATCAATACCGCAACTGCGCTCAGGCAGCCCGCCAACGGCAAATACACCGGCTGTTTTGCCGAGCGCAAAAGCAATAGATGAACACTGAATCCGATGATAGCCAGGGATGAACTGGTCAAAAAATAGGCAACAGCGCTATCTGACACGGCAATCTTCCATATTTTTTATTCCTGAAGGTCCGAACCTTTAGATCCGGACGACGATTTCCACGGTTTAGCGCAACATTTAGGGCATGTTAACCAACCAGGCCGACGAGACCAACCGATGACTTCTATCAGTCCAGATAAATTCGACAATTCACCTGCTGTAATCGCCTCTGCCTCTGTAAAACACAACTGGCCGCTGGTGGGCACCTTGTTTGTATTAACCGCCATCCCCGGTATTCCAGCCATTCTGATTGTCCTGCTGGTATTGATCGGACCCGTGGACTCCCAATTTCTCACGTCCCTTGTCAATGCACGCTATTTCGAAGCGCCGCTGGCAGTATTGGTTCACGGCAGCAGTGGCATCGCCTTTTTCCTGACTGTTCCCTTACAGTTCTCGCCCGCATTCCGACACAAACACCTTCAGGGGCATCGCATCAGTGGGCGAATTGCTCTACTAAGTGCCTATATCATGGCTGCGTCAGGGGTCTGGATGCATCTGGTTCTCACACCGGAAGAACGTGGCATGCGCTTCACGGGTCTGGTCATCGTCAGCCTGAGTATGGTCGTGGCCTTCACAATCGCGTTTGGTCATGTACTCAAACGCCAAATCGCTGCGCATAGACGCTGGATGTACCGCGCCGTCGCAATCTCCCTTGCAGTGGTCACACCCTTATTCGTCGAAACCGTTGCCGCGCTAACGCTTGGACAGGTGGAAACACTCAGGCCGCTTCTGGTTCAACTGCTTCATGACTACGACAGACTCATTGGATTGACTATCAATCTGCTTATTGCCGAGTGGTTGATCAGAAGCAATCGCCTTTAGGCCTTCATCCGGACCTGCAGGGCCGAGCTGTTTGTGATTGTTACATGCCGGTTAACACTTCAATTTCGGGGTGACGTCGCTGCAATCACAGTAATGTTAAATCCTTCATCGGCTGTTGGCGCCGCAAAGTGCGCCGTCACCCGATCAAACATTTCTTTGGTATCCGTTGCTGCTCTCTCTGGTTGCTCCAGGCGCCTTTTGGCTATATGCAACAGGCAGGTCTCGTCTGAGTGATCAATGTATATCAGCTCATGTGGCGCCTGAATTTCAGAAAAAATGCCCCTGAACCAGGCGCGTTGCTGAACAGTGTTTGCCGGAAAGTCCATGACCACATTCGTACCAGATAACAAAATTGACTGAACCAGCTTCTTCATCGGCGCTTTGAGCCGACCAGCATGCTCAATGTAATCATCCAGGGTCTTGATTGCGTGCGGGTAAAGTGATGCCAACCACTCGTCTTCTGACAGCAACACCGCATTCTGCGCTTGAGCGATCTCACGAGACCAGGTTGTTTTACCTGCGCCCATTTTTCCACAGAAGAATGTCAGTAATCCTTTTTTCATTTTAACCACTGTGTGATTGACCCCTGGCCGTTTACCAATCTGATTTCAGCGACACTTCCATTGATAAGGGTCAGGTTCGGTGGCACATGCCCAATATCCACGTCGTACATTACCGGAATATTCTTGTTCGCCAGATGTTCAGTCAATACGTCAAGATAAGTTAAGTCATCTTCAATTTGTGAGTCTGCCCGTAAGTTGCGTCCGAGTATCAGCCCATTCACGTTATTAAACACACCGCGAAATTGCATGTTATGGATAGTACGAACAAGGTCACAAGGGCTCATTTCCGCATTCTCAAGATACAGCAGCAATCCCTCTTCATATTTTGAATTCAGCTCGGATAGCGCCAAAAATGGTGTTTCGAATAAATGAAACAGGGTGTCCCAGCACCCACCGATCAACCGTCCTGATACAGCATCCACGGACATGGGCCTAACGAGCCATTTCCACTGGGTCTTTGTTTCGCCAACGACATAAGCCAAAGGTTCAGTTTCAATCTCCGGCCATTTTCTTGTATGGTTTTCAGAGCCAGTTTGCACAAAAGTGCCGCCTACAGGTGTTTCCAAATGATTCAAGGTGTTTGCAATCAGCGGCTCAACATTTGTATCAACCAGATCCATAAGGTTTGAGCAGTGCACGGTAGCCCATCCAACCACGGAATTAATCGATGCGGCAATCGTGCTGACATCAGAGAATCCGAATATCCACTTAGGTTTTGCTCTTGAAATTCGCTTGAAATCCAGCAGAGGCAGTAACTCCATTGCCAATTCTCCGCCCCACGGAGGGGCAACAGCGTCTATGTTGTCGTCGGTCAGAAATCGCAGTAACTCGTCAGCTCGTTGCTCCTTCGGAGCGCTAACATGCTTTTTCCTGGACTTTAAACAGTCCCCGACTACGACATCGTAACCACGCTGCTTCAGCGTTCGAACAACTTCCTGAAATCGTTTCTCATGACGCTCAGCAATTCCCGACGAAAACGCCGTAATAGCAACGCGACTGCCTTTTTTCAGTGGTTCTGGGTATTTCAATTTTCGCAATCCCTTATGAAAAAGATTGAGGACCGCCCGAATTCACGCGCCAGCGCAGCTGGTCGCGTGGAATCGTTTGTTATGTGTTGGTCGCTAAATGGTTCACGGATAAGATTCATTAGGATTCAATTATTATCTTCTCAATAACATCGCGAGGTAGTTTTGCTTCTGTCTCTGCTATTCTCGCCTCGTTCACGAGAGCTTGAAAATCGTCATTGAAAAAATGGTGCCGACTTTCCCACCATTGGGCAACAGCATCGCTTTTCATGATTTGTTTTAGATGCTCCACATGTCCTTGCCACACTTCATCTTCCAGGTATCCTTTCCTGTGGTAATACTCTCCTTGCTCGAGGACCCTGAACCAGGAAAATACCCATACAGTAAACTGGGCTTTTTCATCATCAGGCAGAGTCTCGAAATCCGACTGGCCAAGTATGAGAACTCTAGCAGTTTGTGGCGAAGAAGAAGCCACCTGAAGCGATTCGTTTAGCGAAGAAAGTATAGACTGACCGGCACTGATTCTGGTGGCGTCATTATTCTGCCGAATCTGAAGAGCCAGATAAACCAACGTGGCTATAGTTGCGATAGCAGCTATCAGTTCGCCAATGTTCCCAAGGTCTTCAAGATTCATCGTTTCTCACCTAGCTCTCTAATGGCACTGAAACACATAACGCCCAAAACAGCGGCGCATTTATGCGTCCGGCTGGTTTTGCTTGTTATGTGATACACGCTCGGACTCAATTTCCAGACTTTCCGTTCGGTCAGGGTTTTGCTCTTTCCACGCGTCGACAAAACCTGAACCAAGATTCTCTACGGCTTTATCAATAAACTTTGCAAGCTTGATATTGATATGAGTATTCTCAGAGTCACCATCTACAACATTTTCATAGCTCCAAAATTTCGCCTCTGCTGAAGTGACGACTTGCTGCCCTTTTTCCGTCTTGATGTTTATCTCCAGGGGAACTGAACCCAATAGAACAATAAGTGAGCCGGCAGCTAATGAGTTTTTGTACCAGGGTGGATCTATGAGTAGTTCTTTTTCCTCGAGCTCTCTAAGGGTGTTCTCATACATCTCTGATGCTTGCTCATAGGCAATAGAGACCTTGCTACGCTTCTTCCCCTCTTTCCCTACGTTTGGTTCATCAATGACCAAGGGGAAACCGATGTCATCTAGTTTCTCTAGCAGCTTTCTGACTGGGAGATCGTAGCGCACATAGCTTCCACGTTCTGCGATATGCTGCACCAAGTCTTTGCTGTATGTTGAAATCTCAGACAATGCTCTTTCGGCTAGTCGAGGATTATTGAGCTTGGCAAAACCCTGGGCCAAAACTGTCATCAATATCAAGGTTGCATTTGAAGCCAGAATTGTCGGTTTTTCTTTATCATCTCTGGTCAGGTCAGAGGCCAGCCACAGGATAGCAACTTCCGCGGGGTTAAGACTTTCGAACTCATACTCCAATTTGTCTCTCCTTGCTTTGTAGACCTTGAGTATTCACATAACTTTTGTATAGCGCGTATGCACGAATATCCATAATTAAAAAAGACCATCTTTTTGAATACTTGATAAATTTAAACCGAAAATCCCGATACTCTGCACACCTTACCAACATTCCGTGCCCGCACGACCTTCCAGGGCACGCCTATTCCTTGTTCCCGACTATAAATCCAAATCCTTCACCCCGCCAGTCAATCAGCCAATTGTCCTGCCCTTCAAGTCAGTCGCTCAGAACTTCAGAGCGCAGATTTCCTTTATTGTCGTAACTACTCAAGTTCCAGCCATACAGCAGGGAATTCAGGTCAGAACCTTTTCGATGATGCGCAGGGCAGCGGCCTGCCCACTTTGCAGCGCACCGTGTACGGTTCCGATTTCTTTGAGCCAGGTATGTTCCCCGGCAAAGTAAAAAGGCGGGCAGTCTGTTGCCAGCGCATCGAAATCAGCTTTCTGCGCACCCAAAGTTGGGTAGGTATAAGCGCCATAGCCGCTCAATGGATCGTTGTTCCAGGCAGACCGCAGGATTGCCAGCGGTTTAAACGGAAGCGTCTCCAGACCAAAGGCTGCACATAGACGCTGACTAACCAACTGTTCTAACTCATTCTCCGTCAATGAGTCCACATGCAGAGCACCATGGCTGGTGGCAATACCCAATAATGCATTTGGCTTGTCCGGCGCAGCGCCATGGATTGCGCTGACATTGTGCCACACGCAAAGGTATGATGCCGAATGAAGCTCGTTGCGCGCTGCGGAATCGTCGCGTACAACAATAAAACCGTGCTTGCCGCTGTCCCAGAATCGTCTTGGAAATATCACAAGCACTTTCGTGAATTTCGCCATTGCAACACGCTTCAATGCCGCCAGATGCGCAGGAGGAAGTGGTGGCGAGAACTTGATCATGTCATTTTTCAGTACCCCAAGTGGCACCGTAACTACAACGCCCAACCTGGCGCTGAGCGCACTACCATCTGCGCAGCAGACGTGCGCCTGAACGCTTTCATCGGGGGAGGCGTGCGACAGACTGACCACGCGCGCACGATAACGAATAGACGGCGCACAATTAACCAGTTTCTTGACAAACCACGACATACCTTCATGCGGCTGTGCGTCAATGCCTTGAGTTTCATTTTGGCCGAGTAACGAGACAGCCATATCGCTCAAAGGAGCCGCATAACTGGCTTCAGCCTGAGTATAAAGCAACATTTGCGCTTCGGGCGTCCGGTGCAAGCTCGCAACAGGAAACAACGTCGACGCCGCAGCTTTGGACTGATGTTTAGAGGTCAGCGCTCTTCGAGCATAGCCAATCGCTGCAGAGAAACCGACCCGCATCATCGCGCTGCCAATCGCCAACAATCCAAGTTGGCGGCCGGAACCTTGATAGCTGAATTGGGTCCGGCGCCAATCGGTAACAACAGGCTCCCCTGCTTTGCTCTCGCTCAGCAACTGACTCAAGAGGTGCTGTTTCCCATGACCATGTATCCAGCCAGCTCCCATTTCGAGCGCTGCAGGGGAAATCCCGGACAGTGGAATGTCCAACATGGGGTCATCAGCCGCATTGTGAATTCGGCCACCTGACCTGTCACGTGCTTCCAGAATAACAATACGGTCTGCAGGAATACCGGATTCAACTAACTTTGTCGCACACCCCAGTCCAGCAATCCCTGCACCGATAATTATCACATCATAATGCGCTTGGCTCACAGCCGGCTCAGGCTGAATATTGCCACAACATTTCTGGAGGTAGTTGAACTGCCGACGCGAGTGACCCGCTGCAACACGGCACGGAAACTGAGTTGGGTTTCTGTCCTGTTCACATCGTTGATCTGGACGCTGTCCGGATTTTCAATTTCATCGAGCAGGAATGAGCGAGCAATGTCAGCCAACCTGGTATCAGTTAGCTCTTCCGGTTCGAAATCTGCCTGCCTGACTATATTCAGGGTTCGGTTAACATTGTACAGGCCACTGAGATTGACGGTCGAAGTTCCGGTCACGGTGACTGAAAAGGTGTTTGAGGTAATCGGTGCTGTTTCAATATCTTCAATCAATGCAGGAATGAGTTGCTCAATTGTGCCAACAAAGAATTCGCTGCTGCCAAACTCGCCACCCCGGACCAGAACCTCACCGTTAAGCACACTCAGGCTTACGCCAGTTGATTCGTAATGACGAAAAATGACTGAACCAGCGGTGCGCGTTACGGCACTGTCTGTAGCAGGAAAGTATTCATCGTAGCGCCGCTCGGCGAGCTCAAACAGTTCGTTAGCGGTACTGATCTGTTCCGCAGAGGGTGTGGTCGTGGAACAGACGGTTGCATTGCTGATGCGCTCCACCGCCAACTGTCCCAAAGCTTCGCCACGAGTATTGGAGAGCGTCAGACTCAATTGCGTCAGATCATCCAGCGGCAAGGATGCGGACAGATCGCTGGAGCCAGCCTGCCAGGTCGCCATGGATGGTGAAAGCGGATAGCTGCTGGTTGGTGTCAGCGAGAGATTATTCAGACAAAGACCGCCATCAGGCTGCAGCACCAGCCGCACAAGGGAGCCTGTGGGGAACGGTGCAAACGGATTGGCACCACTGACCAACGCCTCGTAAGTCCCGGCCAGGTTGGTCGGCACCGGGGGTTGCGCCCGCAGATTGGCAAGCTCCGCGCCAAGCGACTGGCTCAGGCTGGACACACTGCCCAGCGCGACATCGTGATCACCGAACTCGCCTCCGTGCACAAAGACCTGGCTGCCCAGTACCGTCAGCGTAATTCCGCTGGCAGCATAGTGACGAGTCACGGCACCGGCGGCATTGCGCGAACTGACTACCGAACTTGGCGGCAACAGGTTACCGTAGATCTGCTCTGCCAGAGCAAATAACTCCTCAGCGGCCTGAGCCTGAGCGGAGTCTAATGGCGCTCCTGGGCAGCTGCCCAGCCGGCTTGCGCGATTTCCTGTTAACTGGCCAAGATTGCCGCCCAGGTTACTGGTCAGATCGATTGTCAGATCCGACCCGGATGCTGGCACTTGCAGCGACGCGCTGACACCGGCCTGCATATTGGTCCAGTTGACGTCCTGCGGGGCACTGAGCAGACTCAGGGGCGAACTGAGCATCAGATTATCGATGCAGAGACTGCCATCGGCTGCCAGGATCACCCTCACCCGGTCACCATTGCGTACCGGAGACAAAGGATTTGCCGCTGAAACCAGCATGTTATAACTGCCGACCAGCGATTGAGCCGGCACAAAAGCGCTTGTGGCGCTGGTAAACGACTGAATCACTGACGCCAGTGTCCCCAGCGGGGCTGAATCGAAATTGACTGCGCCAGAACCAGAATAGACTTGACCATCTCGAACTGCCAGAAAGACGTCGGTTGCCGGGTAGTAGCGAAAACTATAATTGTCCACGCGCTGGGTAGAACTCAATGGTCCGCCCGGTGTGCTGTCGGGATAAAGCTGCTCAGACAGGTCAAACAGGCGTTCGATTTCATCAGCATCCGGGTTAGCTGGCAACGCCGGATTGCAGACCGCATTCAACGATATCTTTTCGCCCTCCAGCTCACCATACTGGGTATTGCCCGTGCTGGTAATTTCCAGCAGATGCTCATCCGCATCGAACTGAGCAGCCCGCAACCGGTAAATTCGGCCTCGTGCGGCATCAAACCAGGTAGCCCTGACAGTATCGTTATTGCGGTACAGTGGATTGGAGAACTGCGTATTGTCATTAAAACAGAGCACGCCATCACTGTTGATTGCATAATAGAAGTCAGTGCCGTCCGGGATGGGTGAAAAAGGTTCAGTTTCGGCCATGGCACCCGAATAAGTGCCTGTCCAGGAAGAATGCACAGTGGCAGGTCTTGGTATCAGATTTACATTGGCATTCAGCGTTTCGAATGAGCCCAGCGGCACATAGCCTGCACCATAACCGTCACCCCTGGCGTAAACCTGACCATCCCTGATAGCCAGCGTAACATTGGTCGAGTCATAGTGCCGGAACGTGTAGCCACCCGACTGCTGGGTAAACGTGAAGGGCCCACTGGGAAACAGCGAGCTGAATGCCGCTTGAATCGCGCTGAAATACGCGTTGAACTCCGTCAGACCCGGCTCGGCGTCCACAGCGCCACAGGTGCCAGTTGCAGCCGCGTAACTGTCCAGAGTAAAAGCGCCGTATAACACACCGGCATGGGAACGGAAATCAATACCTGCAAATGCGTAGTTCACCACATTCGGATCAGGGTCCGTGTCGGTCAGTCTGACGTCAAACCTGGCATCGGACAGCATACTGTTCCAGGAAACGGCAAATGACGGTGATGAGACGGTAGTCGGTGAGCTCAGATCAAGATCAGACGTACACAGCCGGTTGTTCAAACCAATGATGAAATTGACCTGGGTACCGTTGGCAACCGGGACCGCATCCGGAGCATCGGCATCCTCCGTAAACGTGACAGTGTAGGTGCCGCGCAAGGGCGTCAGAATATCTTCGATGGACTGGGCCTGGATGGCTGATGAAAACAGACATGCCAATATGCACAGAGACCTCCAAATGGTCAGTGTGTTATTGGACCTGCAATTGGGGTTGATATGTGTTTGCACTTCGATCCTGCCAGAATTAGTCGCCGAAGTATATGCCACAACCTGCCACTTGAGGAACACGCAGAGTACCTGTGATGCCCTATTTTAACCCTTTTAAACCATTTAAACCCTCCGCATCGGTCACCAGCCGCTTGCCTGCTGAGGCAATAAGCTGCCGGATCAGTGTTGAGTCCTGTTCCTCTTCATTGCCGTACTCCGCCTTGTTCAGTGCATCAGCCAGCCGTTGCAAGTGAGGCTTATTTTCCGGCCAGTTTTCACCAACCCGTTCCAGATGCGCCGCCATGGTTTCCCCCGGTTCGCGTCCAAGGCCTCTTCTTCGCAACCTGCCATCCAGTCGCAGATACATCCGCATGGCAGCCGACCTGGCTGGTTGCCTGAATTGCCCCCCCGACATGGCCCGTAGTCCGACAGCCACCAACAGCAGCGCCAGCAGCCAAAGTGGCAGATTGTCCAGCCCGCGCTCTGCCAGCCAGTTGTTCAGATCCTCAGTACGCAGATCACCATTGTTGTCATACATGCCCAGGTTCCAGCCATATTGCAATGCATCCAGCGTGCTTCGAACACTCTGATAGCCCGGAATATCAGTCAATTGAAGGCGCAGACGGGTATCGTGGTCCAACTGGCTGCGCTCATTGCTGCCAAGCGAAGCGAGCCAGGCTTCGATACCGCTCTGGATTCGTTCAGGGGCAATGGCGGCGGTTGGATCAAGGCGCTGCCAGCCAACACCGGGGTACCAGGCCTCAACCCAGGCATGTGCGTTGTATTGATAAACACTCCAGTGGCCAGTGATCGGGTTAAATTGCCCGCCCTGGTAGCCGACCACAACCCGGGCAGGAATCCTGGCGGCACGCAGGATGACAGTCAGCGCGCCAGCGTAATGTTCGCAGTAGCCTTCTCTGGTGTTGAACAGCAGATCATCAACGCTGTGGGTGCTGTTGAGTGCCGGTGTCAGCGTATAAAAGAATGCTTCCTGATTGAAATGCTGCAGCACAGCCTGAGTAAACTCAAAATCATCGCGGATGTTGCCGCGCAGCTCATTAACCCACTGACGTGTTGCCGGGTTTGAATCAGGCGGTAGTGCCAGATTTCGTTGCCGATTAGTATCACTGAGTGTCAATTCCGGCAGCGGAGCGATACTGGTGACCGGATAGCGCAGGCGCTGGCGAACCATTTCCGATGTGATCAATACGCCTCGCCTGTCGCGAAAAGTCAGAGGGCGTGTTGCATAGGCCTGGTGCAGGCCATACAGCCAGAACTGACGACTGGGCTCCAAAGTCACCAGATAGTTGAGGCGATCCGCTTCATCCACGCCATCGGGAATCGGGCCCAAATCATATTCCAGGCGATTGTTGCGCGACCAGGTACGTCCATCAAAGTCTTCCAGAACGATACCTCTCCAGTACAGATTCTGTGCCGGTGGGACCGTTTGACCGTCACTGAAGCGAACACGCATGGCCAGATCACTATCGTTGACCAGCTCACTCACCGTGCCCGGTGTCATGGATGGGCTGATACCGGTCACGGCCCGGGAACCGGTATCGCCTTGAGACCATTGTGCCCCGGCGGCCAGCATCATGACTATAATAACCATCAGAATCGGTGCTGCCAGCAGCAATTGACGCACAGCACCAGCGATCTGGTTGATATGGCTGGCTACCGGATTGCTGTTCATGCGCATCATGAACAGAACGATCAGCGCCAGAAAATAGACAGCGGCAGCCCATGTCTCGGCATAAGTCATGGCAGCAAACAGCAACACGAAACTGATACTGCGCCAACCCAGAATAAGGCCAATCAGGCAAGGCAGGATCAACCACCAGGCCTGGGCCTGCAGTGGCGGCAGAATCAGAGCAACAGCGGCCATGAGAGAGAAAGGAATGACCAGGTCGAGGCCGGGAGTCGGCTTCGTGCCGGGCTCCGCTGACCGCCGAACTGACTGTGAGATGTGCGACATTACTCCTCCCTGATGTCCGCGTTGTTAAACAGCGCCAGGGCCTGCAAGAGAGCATGCTTGTTGGCATCACCCTGCGCTGGCGCCATGACTATCTGACCTGGCAGTTTCAGACCCACTGCCTGTCCGCGACGGCTGAGCTGCAGAACCTGAAAGCACAAACACGACAACACAGATTCCAGCTCACGGCCCGGGAACTGATCAAATGAAAGCAACACTTGAGGGTCGGCTTCGCTCACAAACTGTCGGGTTTTCAGACCCTGTCCGCGGGCCAGCGTTTGCCAGGCTATGCGGCGCCGACTGTCGCCCGGCTGGTAGCTGCGCAAGCCGGCAAAGTCATCAACTCCCGCCTGTCGCGCCGTGATCTTGCGGCCATGGGCAGCATCGGGTAACCGGCGAACGTTGGCGGGTAAAGCGCAAATCTGCGGCTGGGGATACACCAGACATCGCATGGCCAGATCAGGCCGACTCCAGCCTTGCCACAACCCCATGGGATAGAGTGTGCGCAGCGTCAGTCGCGGTGCACTCAGCAAGCCGCGCTGCGTCGCTGCAGTTGTCAGGTTAAGGGTCACCTGATCGCCTTTGGGTACGCAGACATACTGCATCGCGTCATTACTGAACCCGAGCCAGAGATCCTGATGAAAGCGGCGGCTACCGGCTGCTCTCAATGTGACAGCAAAATTGGCGTTACCTCCAACATAGCAACGCTGCATCGTTGACGTCTCCTTACCGTCTGCAGATGTTTGGGCCTGCAGTTGCAATCCGCTCAGATTGCGATAGCAGAGCACCAGACTCAGCAAGAACAGACTCAACATCGACAGCGCCAAAATCAGGGCAACCGAATTCCGATCGGCGATAGCAATGATCAGCACAACCACCGCGCCCAGACCAAACAGTGTGCCGTGCAGCGTAGGCAAGATGAAAATGATGCGCTGACTGAGCTTCAGACTGTCTGTTGCCGGCACACGTCGTGCCAGCCACCGCGCCTGGCGCGCAGCCATCAGCCGCTGCCAGCGCTGTCTCAGCCCGGCAAGACGTTGACCGAGTCCAGAACCCATTGCGCCAGTACCCCGCTTGGCTGTGATGATGTAACTGAGGTAGCAGAACCGGAAACGGCGAATTGATCACTCGCACTCAAACGATGATCTGCCACGGCGACGAATATTGCCTGCACATCATCCGGTGTCACGTAGTCACGCCCATCCATGAGGGCATAACAGCGTGCTGCCCGCACGATGGCCAGACCGCCGCGCGGCGACAACCCAAGGTAAATACGTGACGTCTGCCGACTGAAATCAATCAGGCGCTGAATGTAATCCAGCACTGCGTCGCTCAGATGGACTTGCATAAGCAAGCGTTGCCAATTTTTGAGATCGGCAAGCGACAGGCATTTGTCGATTTTCTGTGCAATCAAACGCTGGTCGGGCTGCGCTAGCAACTGACGCTCGGCCACGGTATCCGGATAACCCAACGAAAGGCACATCAAAAAACGGTCAGTCTGTGATTCAGGCAGTGGATAGGTGCCAGCCAGTTCAGAAGGATTCTGGGTGGCGATGACAAAAAATGGTTCAGGCAAGGGACGGGTCTCACCATCCAGCGACACCTGTCCCTCTTCCATCGCCTCCAACAGGGCGCTCTGGGTGCGCGGTGTGGCACGATTGATCTCATCGGCCATCAGCACCTGGCAGAATACGGGGCCTTCATGAAAGTGAAACTGCCCGGAAGATGGGTCAAACACCGAGCCACCCAGAATGTCCGCCGGCAGCAGGTCGCTGGTGAACTGAATGCGGCGAAAACTCAGACCCAGCACCCCGGCCAGAGCATGCGCCAGTGTGGTTTTACCCATGCCGGGCAGATCTTCCAGCAATAGGTGACCGCCGCTGAGCAGACAGCAAAGAGCCAGTCGAACAGGCTCATCCTTGCCCAGAATGGCGCGATTAAGCTGAGTCAGGGCGGTGTTGATACTACTTTGCATGGTGTCCTGCATCGGGATTCGCTCTCCTTGAATGGACAGAGTGTATCCCGAAATGCAGGCGCCGTGCTATCAACCATGTGCCGCGCCGGCGCCACTGAACTGCGTGGCCACCGGCGCGGGTTTTCAGATGCGTCCTGCATCACTCCAGCGTGAAGTCAATTTCATCGCCGTTTACCACAACCAGATAGTCACCCAGGGGCAATCCCTTCACATCCAGCGGGAAGGTGATCTCAAATGGTTCTATCACCTGCACGCAGGCCACCAGGGTCTGCAGCGGCGTTTCGCCTACAGCCACATAGAAGGTGCTGTTTTTGCGCGTGACCGCAATGTCCAGTTCCACACACGGAGTTGACTTGTAACCCACCACACCCAGCTCCACCTCGGCCGGATCTGTGAAAGAAACCGCCACTGACAGTTCGTTTATGTAAGCGAGCTGTTTTTCAACAGAGTCAACAACCTTGAAGTCACCGTTTTGCGTCATGGTCAGACGCACTTCCTTGAAGTAGTGGGTTGTCCCCGCATTCCTGACAATAGCATCATTGATAGTCAGCTCATTGTCCTCATAGAGCACGCTGTCTCGCTGGGCATGGGCCGTCTGCAGTAAACCAACCATCAGGCCAGTCATCATCAGTTGGGCACCGAACAGTTTTAATATCCTGGAACTCATAATCCTCACCTCTCCTGCATTTTGCTTCCAATGCTTTCCGGCACAATTGTCGGAAATTGTGTGCATTGTGCAAAAAGGCGTTAGAAATGACTGTTGCGGAAATGTAGAAAAATTGTGACTAATTGTACGGCCAGCTCAGCACAAAACAGGCACCTTGCGGCGAGTGCTCAGCAAGGTGGATATCGCCACCATGACGCTGCAGAATCCGCTTGGCAATCGCCAGCCCCAGGCCATAACCGCCAGACTGTCGGTCACGGCTGGTGTCCAGCCGGGCAAAGGGTTCGAAAACCCGCTGCCAGTCAGCTTCGGGAATGCCGGGGCCGTCATCAAAGATGCACAGTTTGACCTCACCTGCCCTGATCAGACAACTGACAGTCACCTCCGTTACCGCATAGCGGAGACAGTTACGGACGATGTTATGAATGGCCCGGGCCAGCAGTTCGGGATTGAATGCCACGGCCGTCAGGTCGTCTTCGGGCTTTACGTTCAACAGCACGGGCGGTTGTGAGTCTCGATACTGTGCCAGTTGCAACTTCAACCAGTCATTCAGTCTGACAGTGTGCAACTGAAGTTGCAGGTTATCCTCGCTAAGTCTGGCATAGGTCAGCATCTCATCAATCAGTTCCTCCAGCTCCTGGACATCGGATTTCATGCCGTTGAGGTGCTCTGTCAGACGCTCGCCGGCTTCCATCTTCGGGATCATTTCCAGTCCGAATTTGAAGCGCGCCAGCGGTGTGTGTAACTCATGCGCCACCGCATTGGTCAGATCACGATGCGCAGTCACCAGATACTGTATGCGCTCCGCCATTTTGTTAAATGAGCTGGCCACCGGCAGAATACTGGAGTTGCTGCCCACCGCTACCCGCGTCTCAAAGTCATCGCGGCCGAACTGGCTGGCCGCGTGACGAAGTGCACTCAGATCCCGGTAGAACGGCCTGAGCCATAGAAACAGCAGCAGTGCCACCAACAAGTAGTAGCTGACAATCACCAGGGTTTCGACAGAGGCCTGGGATACGGGCGGCGCCGGCAGTGGCCCGAGCGCAATGAGCTGCTCGCCTGAAGGCAACATGCGGTAGAGGATTTCCTGCGAATTTCCGTCTATAAAGGTCTGCACGGTCCCACTGCGAAGCGCGGTCAAAAACGCCTGCTGGTCACCCATTTCGGCAACCTCGTAGAGACTCACCGGCACGCCGGCCGCCTCCTCCAGCGTTGGCTGCATGGTCTCAAACAATCTGCTTACAGCGCCCGGCTCTTCGCCTTCCCCGGCCAGTATCAGTTCAATGAACGCGAATTCGGCGCTATAACGTTCCGCACTGCTCTGCTGATTATCCGGCAGCAGCCAGAGCAACAGGCTATCCAGTGCCAGCGCGACAATCAGTATGCCGGCGGCAATGACGCTGTAAGAGCGGAAAAACAGCCAGGACGACAATTGATTTTTCATAGGCCGTTCACGCCCAGGCCGAGGCGACAAACAGATATCCCTTGCCCCAGATGGTGCGGATCCTGAATGGTTGTTCCGGGTTATCGTGAAGTTTTTTGCGCAGCCGCGAAATGCGCACATCGACCGTGCGATCCAGGCCGTCATAGTCAATGCCGCGAATACGGCTGTAAATATCATCGCGACTCAGCACAGAGCCGGCATGCTGCGCCAGGTAGGCGAGCAGCTCAAACTCCTGGGTTGTCAGATCCACATCAACACCATCCAGCACCACCCGGTGCGACTGCAGATCCACCAGCAGGCGGCCAAATACCAGTTGTTCGCTCTGGGGTGAATGTGTGCTCTGCCTTGAACGGCGCAGCAGCGCCCGCAATCGCGCCAGCAGCACAGGTGGCTCAATCGGCTTGGTGACAAAATCATCAGCACCCAGCTCCAGTCCCATCACATGATCAATATCGCTGCTTTTCGCCGTCAGGATCAATATCGGGCCGGCGAAAGTCTTGCGCAATTCGGTACAAACCTGCAGTCCGTTCATGCCGGGCAGCATCAGATCCAGAACCACTATGTCCACCTGACTGGCATCAAAACTGGCAATGGCGACATCGCCCTGATGCTGCACAGTGACTTCAAAATATTCCTGCGCCAGGTAGTCTCGAACCAGACTGGCCAGACGCACATCATCTTCGATCAGCAACAGTCGAACGGCAGATGACGGGGCAGATGTTGTCTGAGACGATGCTGTCTGTTGGTTCATGAGAAAATACTCCAGGCGTGACGGCGTCGTCGGCGCGTATCACGCAGGTCTCGTTTGATTACCGGTATGTCGATCTGGCTCAGAATCTGCCCGGTCTCTGCATCCTGCAGAAGTACACTAATATTGTTTTCCCGCGTCAGTTCAACAGTATGGTCACCCTGCCGTCGTGCCTGCCAGCACTGTAGAACGCCGGTCTGTTCTGCCAGCCTCAGACAGACATTCCGGTCATGTTCAGCCGTCCAGCTTAGTTGCAGTTGCAACTGACACAGCTCTTCACCGGGAGCGATCACACACAAGCGCGGCTGCGCACTCAGCGTAACGCCTTCATCGGCCTGCACGTCGCAAAGTGCCAGGGCAAGCAACATGGCACACAGATACATCGCAACAGATTGTGCGGACGCGAAACAACCCACAGTCCGGGTTGCCGTGTCTGATACCACCCTGCGCGCTGTAAATTCTGTCAACATGCGGCAGCAGGTTTATTTGAATTGATAATAAATACCGACAAATGCCGTACTCACACGACCTCGCTCGATAATGGGACTGCGTTTGATGTTCTGACTCAAAAATTCCTGTTCCACGACGCCGACCAGCCGCCAGCGTTCGCTCAGGGCCCGGCTGGCGGAAAAACGGATCACCGAGTTGACGCCGGATTTGCCCCGATAGGCCGGTCGGCCCTCAATCACTTCGTCGGGCCTGACGCCATAGTAATAATCAACCAGCTCACGGCTTTTCCATTCCATGCCCAGCGTCAGGCTGAATTCACTGTGACGCGTAATCCAGGGGTATGAGTAGGCCAGCCACGCTGACTGCCCGCGATGCGTGCCACTGACATCGCTCAGCAACTGCGCCTGCAGATCGCCCCAGCGACTGATATACAGCAGCTCTATGCCTGAATTGACGGCAAAATCCCGTTCCGGCAAGGACGCATCCAGATCTTCAAAAACAAATTCTTCAAGTTCCGAGGTGCCCAGCGATTCCAGATCGACCGTCTCACCGCCGGCAATTCCAATCGTCCCGAAGCCCTTGTCGATGGCCAGTTCCCTCAGACTGGAAATATCCAGTCCCGAACTGCCATTGCTCAAGTAGCTGAAATAGTTACGCTCATTGTTGAAGGTCAAAAGAAGGTTAGCGGAGAATTGATCAGTCTGATTGAAGGTATAACCAACATCACCATTATCAAAAAACCAGCGCTCGCCATACCAGGCCAGATCAACGATGGCATTCTGGGTAAGATCATCCGAGGCAACAAACGGATTACTGCGCCGCCCGACCCCGGCGGCCACACCCATGGTCCAGGCGCTTGGCTGAGCGCTGGCTGTTGCCTGCGGGGATTCCTGCGCGGCAGCAGGCAGCGGAAGACCCAGAGCCAACGCAATCGACAACAGACACCCGGCATACCACCGGAGTGCAGTGACAGGGTGTGTTGACTCAATGCGCCGGAACGGAATTCTCGTCAAGATCAGTCTCGTGAAATTTCATCAGAGGTAACAGTGTCAGTCTACCGACTTGGCACTGCAGAAATTGTATGGGTTTTGACGTTGAATTGTTAACAAATGTAATCAGCTGCCAACACCAATCCATATGCCAGCCAGCATACCGGGCATCAGCGCCAGCGCCAGCACTGCCACAAACCAGATATTCTGCTTGAGCCCGGTAATGTACGCAAATATCACACCCTTCACCAGTGTGTTAACCACTGCCGCCATCAGAATGCCGTTTGCGGCAACAGGCGGAGCCAGCTCCTCTGTGGCCATGCGCGACAATGACAGCGTAATGGCATCCACGTCAATCAGCCCCGAGGCCAGCGCCAGGGCGTAAATACCACTGTCACCAAACCAGGCCACCAGCGCTTTGGACAACAGCAATATAACGGCCAGTAGCAATCCGAATTGCATGGCGGTCTTCAGCTGCAGGGGATTAGGCAGCTTAACCTGCTCTGCCAGATTTGCCGGTGCCTGCTGATGACGACGCCAGATAAAGCCGGCCGCCACCACCATGCCCACACCCATGAGACCCAGCGGCAAAATTACCAGCGACAGCAGCGCCGGATTGACAACCAACACCTCGATCAGCACTCTGGCAAACATCACACTGCCCGCCAGCAAAATGCCGGCGATATACAAGTGCTTGCGCGCGGATTTGTGGCAGAAATTGGCCAGCGTAATGGTGACGGCTGTCGAAGATGCCAACGCACCGGCCAGTGCAATGATCAGTACTCCCATGCGGGCACCGGTCAGTTTGACGGCTATATAACCCACAAATGACAGCCCGCTGATCAGCACAACCATCCACCAGATCCAGTAGGGATTCAACGCCTGCCAGGGGCCGAAACCCTGATCGGGCAACAGCGGCAGCATCACCACAGAAATCAGCAGCAGAATCACCCCTGAAGAAAATTCCTGTTGTGAGATCTGGCCCAGCCATCTGTGCAGTACGCGTTTATAACCCAGCAGCGCCACAACAACCACGGCTGCACCCAGCGCCGCCAATTGCTGGCCAGCAGCAGCCCAGGCGGCCAGCAGGAAAGTCAGCAACATCGCAAAGGCTGTCGTTGTCCCCCGGTCCTGATTGGTTTTGAAATCCAGCACGTGGGCAACCACCACTAATGCAGCCACTGCGGCAAACACCGACACCAAAAGCCAATTACCGAACTGCTGTGCAGAGATGGCTGATACACCGCCCAGCACACCAATAATGCCAAAGGTCCGCAGTCCCGCCACACGCGAGCCTTCATTGGCCTCGCGCCCGCTCCAGCCGCGCTCCGAACCGATCAGCAGGCCAACAACCAGCGCAGCTGTCAGATTCAGTGCCAGTTGATAGTCAATGTCCATCTTGCATACCTGCCTGTCGGCGGTAATCGGAGGGTGTGGTGTCCATTCGCTCCCGGAATGCACGATTGAAGGCAGACAGTGAGGAATAACCGACATCCATGGCAATGCGGGACACCGGGTAGCGGGTGCTACGAATCAGATGACAGGCCTCACGAATCCGGTAGTTGTTCAGAAACTGATTGAAGTTTTTATAACGCATGGATTTATTGATAGTCTGTCTGGCCTTGTATTCCAGAACACCAATGTGCCCGGCCAGATCAGCAATGGTAAGACCCGGCTCTCTATACAGATGCTGCTCCTGCATGGCCTGTTCTATCGCCGTAATCAGCGCCTGATCAGTTGAATCAGCCACTTCGTCACCATTATTCGCAACGGGTGGCGGTGCGGGATTCGGGGCCACAATCTTCAGCGCACCATCGGAGGTGCCAATGGCGCCCAGATTAAATGCCAGAGCAACCGCAAACAGGCTGAAAGAAGCCAGTATCACGTAAGGATCAACACCACCGGCAAGCCCATCCTCCAGTAAATCATTCAGGATGTCGCAGGTCACAATAAAAATGACCACCGTACCCAGACCGGTGACAAAGGCAATACGGAACTTACGACGCTCCTCCAGCAAGTCGAAGCCGTAACCACGTACCGCCAGATAAATAGCGTGCAGCGGAAAGCCCAGTAGAATCAGCTGTGATCCATAATTAACCAATAATGCTGCCAAACCCGGTGCCAGAATGACCGAACCAGTAAAGTCCAGCGCAAAACAGGCAGCGATCGCCAGCCAGGCTATGCCGTGCTGTTTTTTCTCATCCACAAACAGGATTGATGCAATAAGCCACAGAAAAAAGGGTGCCAGCGTTGCGAGAATGTCCAGTACGATATCAGTCCACGAACCAGCCTGAAGATTCAAAGATTCGTTCAACAGATAGGCAATGGTACACAGGCTGAACGCACTAACCAGTTTACCGATTGTATTTCGGTAGTGAATCAGAAAGTGAATCGCCATAAACACGAACTGTGAAATGGCCATTGAAGAGACGATGATCGTTGCTGCGTCCATAGCTGTGCACGTCGACTGATACAGCGTTTATTCTGAACCAGCCATGTCTGGCTTTAAACCTTATTTTCAACTGAATTCTGATCAATTCTGAAGAGATCACAATCAGTCAATGCAAGCCATTGAAATATGGCCATATATGACAACTATTGTGCATTTCTGAAATTCGCAGCAAAGGCCAAATCATTTTGATATAAGGGAGCGCGTCAGCGTTCAGCTCGCTAGCATGACGACTGTTTATCACTCAGGAGACATGGCTATGGGACAACTCGACTGGAAACAACGATGGCTGGCACTATGCCTGATTATTTGGGGAAGCGTGGCATTTGCCAACGAACGAATCGGTAACTTCACACTACTTGATCAGCACGGCAAAGCCACTGAGCTGCACTATCACAGCGATGCCACTGCGGTGGTATTGATGGCCTATCGAAGTGACTCAGCACCGGCGGTGCAGGCTGCCAGAGCACTGATGCAGCTGCAGTCGCAATTCGACAATCTTCGCGTCTTCCTGATCAATACAGGCAATGAGCAACGGGCCGATATTCGGCAATCTCTGCGTGAGTCTGGTGTAGAACTGCCAGTGCTCATTGATCGCGTCGGCCTCATCAAGCAGGATCTGGGTTTTGAATATGCAGGGCAGGCTCTGTTACTGGACCCGGCGCGCTGGCAACTTGTTTATCAGGGCCCGGTACTGAATCCTGCCAGTCAAGCCACAGACCCTCTTGCGCGGGCACTGCAGGAACATTATGCCGGCCAGCCGGTCAGCGAAGCTGTCATCGCCATGCCTGACTCATTCCATGACCAGACACTGGCCATTGATAACACAGCGGCACAAAATCCGGTCTCTTACAGCGAGACCATCGCACCCATATTGATGCAGAAATGTGTTGACTGCCATCGCCCTGGCGGCATCGGGCCCTGGTCCATGACCGGTCATCTGATGGTGCAGGGTTTTTCTCCCATGATTCGCGAAACCATTCTGACCAAACGTATGCCGCCCTGGCATGCTGATCCGGAGGTGGGACATTTCGCCCAGGATATCAGCCTGACGGTGGAAGAAGAGCGCGCGATTATCAACTGGATTGATGCCGGAGCGCCAAGAGGTGACGGACCCGACCCGCTGGCGGATGTCACACCGGTAGAAAGCAACTGGACCCTGGGGGAGCCTGATCTGATCATCGACCTGCCCGCCTTTACGGTGCCTGCCACCGGGGTGCTGGACTACGAGGATTTTGAAGTGCCTAATCCTCTGAACGAGCCGGTCTGGGTAAAGGCCGTACAGATCATTCCCGGCGATCGGCAGGCCGTGCACCACGTTATTGCAACCGTCGGTCCCAACTCGACAAGCAGCGGCGGAGTAAACGGCAATGCCCTGACCGATCCACAATTAATGACATTTGTCCCCGGCAACGATGTTTATCAATATCCTGAAGGGACGGGACTCTACGTGCCTGCGGGCAGCTCATTCCATGCACAGATGCACTACACGACCTACGGCCGCGAATCGTCTGATAAAACACGCATAGGCCTGTACTTTGCAGATCACGAACCTGAACATGTCCTGCAGCACTATGCCATTATCAACCCGCAGCTGAGTATTCCGGCAGGTGCCCGGGAGCACGAAGAATCCGCCTACTATCAATTACAGAGAGACGCAGTGGTGTACGCGCTGTTTCCGCACGCACACTATCGCGGCAAAGCGTCAAGTTTCAGTTTTCGCTACCCCGACGGACGAGAGGAGCTGGTGTTAAGTTCACCGAATTATGATTTTAACTGGCAACGTTATTTCAAGTTTGAGGAACCCAAACGAGTCCCGGCTGGCACCATGATCATTCATCGAACGATTTATGACAATTCAGCCAATAACCCCAGCAACCCTGAACCTGATGCGCTGGTCAGCTGGGGTGAGCAAACCTCGGAAGAGATGTTGTACGGCGGCATCTCCTATCGCTATCTTGAGCCACCGCAACCGGGATTTATCGTCGACCCGCAGTCCCATTTCATGACCAGCCTGGCGTTAGGTTTTCTGGACATCAATATGGATGGCAGAGTGTCGTTGAGTGAGATGCCAGCCCCCATGAGAGATGCGCTGGCACTCACCTTCACCATGCTGGATAACAATAAATCAGGGGGGCTCGAATATGATCAGCTCTTTCAACTGATCACGCAGACGCCGGTGGGGGAGGCGCTGATGGACGCGATATAAAAAAGACCTGAGTTTGCGTGCCGTCCTCATTATCCTGCAACTCACCGCGCTGCATGCCCGCCTTGAGCAGCACGCGGTGAGAAGCGGCGTTTTCGGGTGCTGTGGTCGCGATCACATAGTGAATGCCCAGACTGGCAAAGGCGTATTCCAACAATGCTGTAGCAGCTTCAGTAGCAAATCCCTGACCCCAGACTGAACGCATAAAAGCGTACTTGATCTCGGCCTCCGGCTGCCCGCCAGGGTGGACAATGCCGCAGAAACCAATAATCTCGCGGCTGCCTTTGAGCTCGACCGTACACATGCCGTAGCCACGTGTCACATAATTATTTTGCGTGATCTGCATCCACTGGCGACAGCCTTCCTCGGTAATCGGCGACCCGTCCCCCACCCAGCGCATGGCTTCAGCGTCACTGTACACCGCAAAAATGGCCGGCAGGTCAGATTCACGCCAGCGCCGTACACACAGACGTTCGGTTTCAAACAGCTTGTCGGCATGCTCGCTGTCAGTCATGATTAGAAGCATCTAACCCAAGAAAGGTGATTTCACCATCCTCACCAAACAGGTATGCACAGTTCTTGCCGGAGTTTTTTGCTTTGTACATAGCCTGATCTGCCTGCCGTAACAATTGATCCTCCGTTGTTTCAATTGTTTGCGGAAACACGCTGATGCCAATACTGGCAGAAATGTGACACTGAACCCCGTCAACATCAAAAGCATCAGCGGCTGCGTGCAGCAAACGGCGCAGCACAGGTGTAATATCCTGGATATTGTTAAAACCTGTCAGCATGACCACAAACTCATCACCGCCCAGGCGAGCCGCCGTATCGCCGTCACGAATTGATGCAGTCAGGCGATCACCAAACAGTCGCAGCACCTGGTCACCTGCATCGTGGCCATGGGTATCGTTAATTGTCTTAAAACCATCCAGATCCGTATATACAACAGCCAGCTTATTGCCTTGCCGTCTTGCATTTGCCATGGCCTGATGCAGTCGGTCAGACAACAGCAGTCGATTCGGCAACCCCGTCAACGCATCATAATGAGCAATATGTTCCATTTTTGCTTCATGCTCTTTCAGTGGCGTGATGTCTGTTGATATGCCCAGGATACCAACAAGCTTGGGGTTATCACCTCCCTCATAAATCGGTGACTTGACGTCGAGATAGACCACTCTCAATCCGTCTTCACGGATCACTTCCAATTCTTCTCGGGTCTTTTCACCAGCCAGCACCACCTTATCTGTCCTAGCGATATGCTGGCAGCTGGATTCCGGAAAGAACTCCTCATCAGAACAGCCCCGCAGACTTTTTTCATCACGCCCAAAAAGTTCCAGCGATGCACGGTTTGCGTAAACATAACGACGCTGCGTGTCCTTGATGTAGATATAGGCATCAACCACATCCAGCGCCTGACGAAAACGTTGAGCTTCTGCGTTGGCCTGCCGCAGCGACAGCTCCATTTTCTTGCGATCACTGATATCAGAAACACTGCCTATCAGTCGCAGCGGCTTATCTTCAGCGTTACGACTGACGACTGAGCCACGATCCAGTACCCATATATACTTGCCGTTATCACATCGCAGGCGGTATTCACTGTTATAACTGTCTGTCACGCCTTCGACGTAGTCCTGAAGAGTCTGCCTGGCACGCTCATCGTCGTCCGGATGGATACGTGATTCCCAGTCGTGCAGGGAATCACTGGTGGTCGACTCGGAGAGCCCTAACATCTTGCGCCAACCGTGTGAATAATAGACCGTGTTGGTGCTCACATCCCAGTCCCAGACCCCATCGCCCGGGCCGTCAAGGGCAAAACGCCAGCGCTGCTCACTGACCTTCAATTCCTGCTCACGTTCCCGGATGTCTTTGGTTAGCTTTTCCGCCAGATGCAACGCTCTGTTGCGCGTGGCAGACAGGCTTGAAATCAGCGAATACAAAAGAATGCTGATCATGCTGCCAACAATACCGGTCGCAATCGTCAGGGAATAATCAACCGCGCCCGCACCTGACTGCGAGGCAAACTGCAACAGCCAGCGTTTGCCGTTAAAGTCGACAACAGACTCCAGCACCGGCTCAAAGTCATCGAGGTCAGTTGTTAGGTTACTGAACAACAGTGACGCTTCGCTGACAGTTTCGTCATAGATCCGGATTGCAAAGTCCTGTGAGTCGGCTGAACCACCACCTGCAATCAAACCGCTCATCAGATCAGACATCCGGTATGGGCTATAGGCCCACCCTATCAACGCAGCACGACGCTGTTCAACAGTGGCTGCAGCCTGTCCGGGGCGGTAAACCGGCACGTACATCAACGTGCCTGCCTGCACATCAACACCGGTCTCCTGAAGCAGCTCAACCTTTCCAGTCAGCGCGGCACGGCCAGTGTCTCTGGCCTGTGACATGGCTGCCTGACGTACCGGCTCGGAAAACATATCAAAACCAAATGCCTGCTGATTTCGCATGTCAAATGGTTCCAGATAGACAATAGACGAATAGATCTCACGATCTCCGGGCGGCATGACATGGTAATCAGGAAAACCTTCCGCCCTCACTGATGCTTCGTGTTCGGCAAGGTCCTGCGGATAGATAAGCTGACTGAAGCCAATGCCCTGAACGTTAGCCATAGTGCTGTTCACACGCATCAGCTCGGTGTGTCTGCGCCACTGGTCCCGGGAGATCTGCGCATCAATCTGAAATAGACCGGCCATACTGCGTAGCACCAGCGCATAGGCTTGTAATCGCTCCTCAATCTTCACGATAGTCTCGCTGGCTCGCAGCCTGATCAGGTCATCAGCCTCGTGCGCAGCATTGCGTGCTATCGCAACTGTCACCAGGCCGGTCAGCAAAAGTGACAGGATCAAAATCCCGATAGCGAAGGAAGATTTGTGAGTAAAAAAAGGCAGTTTGAATAACAACATTGAGCAAGAGCCTGGGAACAATCAACTGATTGTAACAGCACTCGTCAGGCACCAAAAGCCGGACACGGCACAGGCGCTAACCTGCGCACCGTGCCGGTCCTGCAATTGAGCCGCAATCAGAACTCCAGCTGCACACCCAGGCGTACTTGCCACAGAGACTGGGTCTCTTGCAGATCACTGATGCTGCGTGGGTTAAAGCGCTCAAAGACGTACTGTCCCTGCGCGTTAACCGACTGTGTCACCACATCCGGCGAGAAGAACTGGGCATCGTACTGGTGTCCCCACTCGTCGTTGAGCAGGTTCAGGAAGTTGTACACTTTGACATACATCCTGGCCTTGGCACCCTCAAAGAAGGCCGGCAGCTCCTGATCCAGTCGCAGATCCATGCGCGAGGTCCAGCGTGAGTACTGGTCGTTACGGGTCGTAAAACCCTGGTCAAGGCCGTTGTCGTCAATGAACTGCGCAAAGGCCGCCACGTCAAAGTTCGGACCCACCACCACATTCGGGTCGTTCGGGCCGGGCACGTAGAGCAGGTGTCGACGGTTTCTGCTGTTAGAACCTTCCAGACCGCTACTGCTCATGGTCCAGCTCTGCGGCTGACCCTTGGCGCGGAACCACTGCGCCGTAACACGAGTCTCGTACCCCGGCAGGAACTCGCGACCATAGCTCACCCGCGCCGTAAAGCGGTGCGGCGATTCATAGTTTGACGTCCCTGCAGTCGGGTTGTTCAGGTCATACAGCGCCAGGTTGGAGAAGTTGGAACCGGCGACGGCAGAGGTCATGGGGCTGACATCCTCGGCCTGGGTATAAGCATAGCCGAAGGTCCAGTCCAGTCCCCAGTCGTGAGTCTGTTTGGCCAGCAGCGACAAGGAATGACTGTCAGGCGACTCGCTAGAGTTGGTCAACATGTAGTTGCTCTGACCACGCACATTGCCATAAATGGGCTGACCGGCCGTTGTGCTGCCGACAACATCCTGAGCCACATCGACGTAGTAGGCCGGGTCGTTCTGCTTTGAGTACAGGTAATCGCCTTCCAGTATGGTGCCCATCGGCAACGTATAAGTGGCACCCAGTGCAAACTTCCATTCAGAAGGCTGTTCGTAGTCAGGGTCAATCAATACCAGGAAGTTGGTCGACGCATTGGCAGCTGTGGTGGAGGCAACCGCATCCTTCATCGCCTGCGGTACGTCATAACCCGGTCGCTGGCTGCCGCTGAGCACATAATCAGTCAACACGGACTGATTGGCATTGTTGCGGTCACGGATCTGCACATTGGACAGACCGTCATTGCTCCATGCATTGGAAATCCAGACATTGGGGTTGCCACCGGAGTAAAGCCCCAGACCACCTCGGACGGTAAGATTATCCATGGCCTCCCAGGTAAAGCCGATACGTGGCATCAACAGATCCAGGCCGTCAATATTGGCGTCGTTGCGCAGACCACCATTAAGGCTGGTAAATGCCTGGTTAAACTTGGGCCGGTCATCACTGCTGAACCAGTCATAGCGAAGCCCCGCTACCAAGGTCAGGTTGTAGTCGTATAACTGAAACTCATCCTGCACATATAAAGTGTTGAGTACGTTACTGAAACTCGCTGCCGCGTCCGCTGCATTATTGGTACCACCACCACTGCCATAGAAAATGTCAGTGGGAATACCCAGTTCAAAGTTGTCGATGCCGGTCAGGCCACAGTTCGGATCATTCTGACGACCCTGCGCGGTCAGATCCGCACAATAAGCCGGGTTGTTTGCGGAGTCATCGGCAAAGCGATATTCACCGCCGCGGGCGTGCTGCACGAACTGATTGAAAATAGCCAGGTCTTCACGCTCGTAGCCCACTGTCACCACATGGTCGCGCCACAGGTATTCAGCCGTCAATTTCAGGAAGTCAGACTCAGTGTTCAGGGCATTGGCCTGTCGGGAGTCATCCGCACCCAGGTAAACAGTATTGCTGCCCATATAAATCTGGAACTCGGCGAAATCACGCGGTCCAACGGTGATCTGGGAGTCGTCCATGGTGTTGCGACTGACAAACAGGTCGGTGGACAGCGCACTGTTCCACTGCGAGGCCAGCTTGAAGGTCAAGGTCTCTGACACGGCGCCCTTTTTGTAAAAGTGATTGGCAAACTCAAACTCGTTGCTGTCCGAGTCGGAGGCGCGATCTTCCACACCATCATAGAAGTTATAAATCACAGAGGCGTCGTGCTGCTCACTGATATTCCAGTCCAGACGCAGCATATACTTCTCTTCGGTCTGAGCACCGTCTGATGGCATGCCGCCGGTATCATAGTCATACACACTGGAGGCAATGTTGTTGATGCGGTCGAAATCAGACTTGCTCAGCCATGGACGGACCACACCGTTGGACGAGCCGGCATAACCCTGGGCAATAAACTCGGGCTCTTCACGCTCTTCATAGGCGCCGTAGAAAAACACTCTGTCGCGCATCAGCGGGCCACCGATGCTGAAACCACGGGTTTCTTCGGTGTAATCCTGACTGGGGAAGTTCTGCTCAGCACCGTCCACGGTCAGTTTGTCGCCGCGCATGTCCTGATTGTTGTATTCAAAGAAGGCCGTACCGGTCCAGGTGTTACTGCCTGACTTGGTGACGGCATTGATGTTACAGGCTGTGAAACCACCATAGGTGACATCAAAAGGTGCCAGTTCTACGGCTACCTGCGCGACCCCCTCAAACGGAAACGGCATACCAGTGGCTGTTGAATAACCATTGTCGTTCAGACCAAAGCGATCGTTCTGACTCACACCATCCAGGCTGATGCTGTTAAAGCGCGGATGTTTGCCAATACAATTGATGGCTGAGTTGGTATCCAGATTAAGACGCGGGTCGTAAATAAAGACGTCTTTGATATCGCGATCGAAGGCCACTGATGTCGCCAGGTCAAACGTAGAATAGGTAGCCGCCGGGCCAGATGCCACATCCACAAAGTTGCCCGATCGTCCCAGCACCAGAACCTCTTCCACCTGCGCGGCATTCATATCAATGCGCAGGTTATAAATATCGCCCAGTGAGATAGAATCCACGACAACCGATCGACCACCATCGACAGTAACGCGATAGGGACCGCCGACCGGCAGATTGGTCGCATAAAACGCGCCCGAGTCATTGGTCTGCAATGTACGGACGGCACCGGTACGGGTATCCTCGATCACAACGGTGGCATTGGCCTGTGGGTTGCCGCTGCTGCCGCTGATCACACCTCTGATTGCCGAGGTCATGTCCTGTGCGAAAACCGATGCTGACAGACCCAGTCCGATCAGGACTGAGGTCGCCAGCAATTTCTTCTTCATGAAACCTTTAGATAAAACCATTTCTGCTCCCCTTAAGAGTAATAACCAACTCGTCAAGATAAGGGGAGTAGTTGACAATCAGATGAAATAATTGCGTCAATTCTTTGAAGGTTGTACGACACCTTCTGAGCATCAGGTAGGCTCCTGGAAATTCTGGTGTTATACTCCGGCTCGCCCAGCTTGAGAAAATCAAAAAATCCAATTAAAACAAAACCAAACCGGACAGGAATGTGCTGACTCTGCTCAATGCTCTGCAACCCCTCTATATTGTCAATATCCTTATAGGCATGACACTGGCGTTCTGTGTGAGTTTTGTGGCAGCTGGTCAGCACCGTGACCTGATGGTATGGGCTTCAGGATTTGCCCTGTATGCCCTTGCTTTTGCGCTCTTCGGTCTGCGAACTGAAATTCCTCCTTTTTTAAGTGTCGTGGGTGGCAATGCAGCCATGGCCATCATGTTCGCGATGTTTTCCGAGGGACTTTGCAGACTTTATGGTTTTAGCGTTTCGCGCTGGATAATCTGGGTTATGCCTGCCCTGGCGGTAGTGGCCTTTGCCTGGTATCACGATGATTTCGAACGCCGCGTTCAGGTTGGTGTTGTTGTCAGCAGCTACCACAGCCTGTTGGTTTTATATCTGATCATCCGAAGCGTGATGTCGGGTCACGGTCGGGGACGTTGGATTATATTCGCTGCCGTTGCCACTTATGCTCTGATGTTTCTTTTCAGATCTATCCTCGTTGTATCCGGTGTGAGCCGCGGCGACGGATTTCTGGCTCCAGGTATAGAACAGTCTATCTATTTTTCGATCGCTGCTGTATCAATCGTCATGTTTGCGATTGGACTACTCGTCATCTACAAAGAAAAGGCGGAGGCGGTTGCCTTGCAGCAAGCACATAACGACCCATTGACCGCAATCGGAAACCGGCGTGTTCTGAAACAGCGCCTGCAGGAATTGTCTGGCAGGCCCACCGAAGGGCCAATGTACTGCGCCCTGCTGTTGCTGGATCTGGACCACTTCAAAGATCTGAATGACACCTATGGTCATGCATTAGGCGACCAGTTGCTTGTCCACGTTGCTGAGCGACTTAAGCGCTGTGTGAATCATACAGATACGGTAATCAGGCTGGGTGGAGATGAATTCGTCGTTATCCTGGATCATCTAGGTTGTGACGAATCGGAAGCTCGCAGCAAATCTGAATCGGTGGCACGAAGGATTCTGGATCAGATCTGTCAACCTTACCGATTAAAGCTGACCTCTGAACAAACTAATGAAACAGAAGATCTGAACTACCGAATTACCGTCAGCGTTGGAGTGGCTTTGTTTTCCTGCCGCGGCTTTAATCACGAAGATGTCCTGCGTCAAGCCGATATTGCCATGTACAATGCCAAACGCGTTGGTCGCAACACCTATCATCTGGATATCTGTCAGCATGACTCTGAAAGTACTGCACACCTCTGACTGGCACCTGGGCCGCAGCCTTTACGGACAGCGCCGCTATGAGGAGTTCGATGCCTTCCTGGCCTGGATGCTCGATACCCTTCGTGAGCAGCAGACAGACATTCTGCTCATCGCTGGTGACGTGTTCGACACCACAGCACCCAGCAACCGTGCCATGCAACAGTATTACAACTTTCTGCGTGATGCCGCGCACAGTGGCTGCCAGCATGTCGTAATCATTGGCGGCAACCACGATTCACCGACTTTTCTTAACGCTCCGCGACAGATATTAAAAACCCTGAATGTGCATGTAGTCGGCGCCAAAACCGACAACCCCGCCGATGAAGTGCTGCGTCTGGATGATGCTGACGGCAAACCCCTGGCGCTGGTCTGCGCCGTGCCCTATCTGCGCGACCGCGATATCCGCAGCGCCGAAGCGGGTGAGAGCATCGAAGACAAAGAGCAGAAACTGCTGGATGGCATCCGGGCCCACTATCAGGAAGTCACAGAGACAGCAGAGCGTCTGCGCGGCGAGCTGGAGCAGCAGTTTGCCAACGACATCCCGCTGATTGGCATGGGCCACCTTTGGACGGCAGGCGGCCAGGTCGGCGAGGGTGTGCGGGAGCTGTATGTCGGCTCGCTGGCCCATGTTGGCACAGACATTTTTCCACCCACGCTGGATTATGTGGCGCTGGGGCACTTGCACATACCGCAATCGGTCAGCGGCAAGGCATATATCCGCTACAGCGGCTCTCCTTTGCCTATGGGTTTTGGTGAGGCGCGCCAGCAAAAGACTGTCTGTGTTCTCGAATTTACGGGACGCAAGGTCGAGATCACTCAGACCGACATTCCCGGCTTTCAACGCCTGCGCCAGATCAGCGGCAATCTGAGCGGCTTGCAGGCCGAGCTTCAGGCGCTGCTTGAAGACGGCATTTCTACCTGGGTAGAGGCTATCTATACCGGTGAAGAGATCGTGCCCGACCTGCGCGACAAGCTGCTGGAGGCCCTGGCCGACGATGAACAGCAACTCATCACCCTGCTGCGCGTTAAAAATCAGCGTATCAGTGTGCAGACCCTGAAGGCACAGGAAAGCGATCAGACCCTGGATGACCTGACGCCTCAGGATGTTTTTGCCCGCTGCCTGGACGCCCATGACGTGCCTGAAGAGCAGCGCCCGGAACTGCTGCATCTGTATCAGGACGTGCTGCGCCGGGTGCAGGAAGCGGATAGCAGGGCGGAATAAAAATGCGCATCCTCAGCATCCGTTTTAAAAACCTTAACTCTCTGGCCGGCGAGTGGAACATCGACCTGACTCACCCCGCCTACACCAGTGACGGCATATTTGCCATTACCGGCCCCACCGGCGCGGGCAAATCCACCCTGCTGGATGCCATGTGCCTGGCTTTGTACGGACAAACACCACGGCTGGGTAATATCACCGCTTCCGGCAATGAAATCATGACCCGGCAGACCGGCGAGTGTTTCGCGGAAGTCACGTTCAGTACCCAAAGCGGCGTCTATCAAGCCCACTGGTCCCAACATCGCGCGCGCAAAAAGCCGGGTGCCAAATTGCAGCATGCCAAACACGAACTGGCAGATGCCACCAGCAGCAAAATCATCGACAGCAAACTGAGCACCGTCGGTGCCCGCATCGTCGACATCACGGGCATGGACTTTGAGCGTTTCACACAGTCCATGTTGCTGGCCCAGGGCGGCTTTGCTGCCTTTCTGCGCGCCGATGCCGATGATCGCGCCCCCATTCTGGAAAAAATCACCGGCACTCGTATCTACAGTGACATCTCCATTGCCGTGCACGAGCGACTAAGTGAGGCAAAACAACAGCTGTCAATGCTCACGGCAGAGCTGCAGGGCATGCGCCTGCTCAGCGCAGAAGAAGAGACGCAACTGCGCACCGAAATCGACACGCTGTCCGGCCAGTTGCAGACAGAAACGGCCACGTTGAACAAACTGCGTGAGCAACAGCAGTGGAAACTGAACTGCGAACAATTGACTAACAAACTGAAACGACTCAACGCAGAACTGGATCGCTGGAAGCAACAGGACCAAGCGTTTCATGCTTCACGCGACACGCTGGCAGCTGCCAATCGCGCCATGGAGATAAGTGCTGTTTATGCCACGCTGACGGCGCTGCGCAGCGACCAGCAATCGGAGCAGCAACAGCTGAACAAAGCCCGCGCAAGGTTGCCGGAGCTGATCAACCTTCTGCAAACAGAACAGGCTCAATTGACTGAGGCCCGGCAGGCCAGCAAGCAAGCCAGCACAGAGCTGGAGAAAATGCGCCCACTGTTCAGACAGGTGCATGTATTGGACAGCCGCATGGCTGACGCACAGCAGAATCTGCTCAGCCTGCACGATAAACTGGCTGACGCCCTGCCGGACAAGATCAAGCTGCCGGACAATCAGAGCATTGCTGAACAGCATTTGCTCGCTGCACAAAAAGCCGTTGAAGAGCGCCAACTCAAACTTGACGGCATCATGCAGGACAAAACCGCCGCCCAATGGCGCGCGGCGCAGACGACCCTGTCGCGGCAGATCGCTGATGTTGACACCTTGCGCGGCTTGATGACTCAACAGACCGAGCTGAACAGCCAGTTGACAGGCATTGAGCAGGATTCAGTCGGGACTGACGATGCCCTGTCGACTTGCCTGACGGAACTACAGCAGGCTGATGAACTAGTGTCGGCACATAAAAAAACGCTGAACGCCCTGCGCCAGCAACAACAACTGAAGCAGCGGCTTATTGATCTGGAAAACCTTCGATCCCAACTTGAAGAGCAGCAGCCCTGTCCACTCTGCGGCGCTACCGATCATCCTTACGCAGAGCATTTGCCCGATATCAATCTTGACTCTGTGCAACAGGAAATTGATCAGGCCGAACAGCAACTCTTTACGAGTGAGCAAAAACGCAGTCAGCACCATACAACCCAAATCAAGCTTGGCACCCAACGTGAATTTCTGATCCGGCAGAAAACAGATCTGCAGGACAGGCTGAGTAAACTGGCACTGCGCATCGAAGCATTATGCAATGAATTTGAGCTTGCCAACAATACCGAAGCCGCAGACGCCTGCCTGCAATCTCTGCACAAACAACAGCAGCAAATCTCAGACACCCTGCAGGCTATTGACGAGTGTGAACTGGCACTTAAACAAAGTCAGAAAGAGCTGCAACAAACCCTGCTGATTCGCGATGCATTGCTGATCAAAGCCGATATCAACAAACAGGAGCAGCTGCTGGCGGAACTGCGCCAGCAGCGCCACTCAATGTTGGGCGAAAAGAATGCTGAGCAGGAAGAAACCCGCCTGCAGAAAGCCGTTGAACAGGCGCAGCAGCACCTGGAGAAGATTCGCACGCAGCACCTCAAGACCGAACAGGATCAACAACGCTGCGATCAGCAGATACAGACACACACGCAGAGCCTCGAATCGCGCGCACCCAGGCTGCAAACACTCGAAGACGACTTCGGCACTGCGCTTGAGAGTCAGCAATTTGCTGACGAGGCCAGCTTCAAAGCAGCGCAGTTAAATGAGTCGGAACGACGCGCCCTGGAAAAATCTGACCGTGAACTTCAGCAACAGGGTACGGCCCTGCGCGGGGCTCTGGATCAGACTCATCAAGAGCTGGACCATGAGCTGGCCAGAGCACTGACAGAAGAGCCGCTAAGCACGCTGCAGGAAAAGACCAGCAAGCAGGACAGTCTGACCCGCACCTTGCAGGAAAAACTCGGTGCCCGACGCCAGCAACTGCAGTCCAATGAATATGTGCGCAAGCAGCAACAGCAACTGTCAGAGAAAATTGACCTGCAAAAAGTTGAGACGGAGCGCTGGGCACGCCTGCACGATCTGATTGGCTCAGGCGACGGCAAGAAGTACCGCAATTTCGCCCAGGGCCTGACCTTTGAGTTGATGATTCAACATGCCAATGTGCAGCTACAGAAGATGACAGATCGCTATCTGTTGACCCGTGACAAAGGCCAACCGCTGGACCTTAATGTCATCGACAATTATCAGGCAGGCGAGATCCGTTCCACCAAAAACCTGTCGGGCGGCGAAAGCTTTATTGTATCGCTGGCGCTGGCGCTGGGTTTATCACGCATGGCCAGTCGCAATGTCAGAGTGGATTCTCTGTTTTTGGACGAAGGTTTCGGAACCCTGGACGAGGAAGCGTTGGAGACGGCGCTGGAAACACTGACCAGTCTGCAGCAGGAAGGCAAACTGATTGGTGTGATATCGCATGTCAATGCGCTCAAAGAACGCATTGCCACACAAATTGTTGTCAGCCCGGTCGCCGGCGGGCGCAGTCGCCTGCAAGGACCGGGCATCAAAGCCGTCGATTAAGTACCCAGACGATATCGCAGCTTTATCACCAATTGGCTGGCCAGCGGATTCTCCCAGGCATCATCAAACTGATCGCGGAAATCAAAGATACCAACGCGACGATTACTGTTGCGGTTATAGACAATAAACAAATCTGACAAAGGGGCTATCTCCCAGCGATAACGAAGCTGGAAGTTCATCCGCGAAATACTGAAGTCACCAGGCGTGCCGGCATGCTGGGCTACTTCAACCAAATCGCGATTTCGCGTGGGTGCGTCAGCCGGCAACAGGAAATAGCGATCACCACGAGCTTTGATGCCGATCCATTGCATGCCGGCACTGATCTGCTGTTTAGCAGTCAGATAATATTCCAGACGCAGGTTGCTTTCCCATTGGTTGGTATCAAAAGCCGTAAAGCGCTGATCACCCTGATGCAACAGCCAGCCGCCGCGCTCCTGATAGGTCACATCGGCAGACATGTTCAAATTGGCCAGCGGACGATAGTTCACGCCAAGGTCGTATCTGTAGCTATTGCCGCTGGCAAATTCCTCCGAACGGCCAACACCGACATTCCAACTGAACGGCAACGCCGTGTTGGTGCGGTAGTTGATACTGCCGTTTACCCGTTCCCGGGTTGAGAACGTACCGTTCCCGAAACTGTTCAAATCGTCATAACGCTTCGGGAAATACTGAAAATTCAGATTGATGCGATCAAGGTTGTTCAGCGTTATGTTAGTACTGACAACGGGGATCGCATTATTGGTCCTGTCCCCATCCAGACTCTCCTCATAACGCAAAAAAGGACTGACACGAATATCACGCACACGGGTCAGACCAGTCTTGACCCATTCGAAGCGATACCAGGCTTCCCAGACATTATTGCGATCCTGATAACCGAAGTCATTAATATCGATGGTGTCATCGAGGTAGGTCAGATTCAGGGTGTGAGTAAATCCCTGTCGAGGCGAATACACAATATCAGTGAAAGCGCCATAGCCTTGCCCTTTGTCATCGGAATCCGAGGTCACTACCGCGCCATCAAAACTCCAAATACCGCCCTGCGTCAGGTAACGGTAGTCTACTGCGTGAACTTCGGCATCGGACTCGTTGTGGGCCACCAATGTACCGATGTAACCGAGACCACGATAGGCCGCTCCGCCGCCTGCATCCTCATATAACACTCGAAAAGCGGTAAAGTCCCGCCCAGTCTGCTCAACACGCTCACCATTGCTGGCCCTAAATTGCGTATCGTCTTCAAGCGCGGTCAACAGGCCATAACGAATGTTGCCTGCCTGACCCGTTGCTTTGACGGCACCCAGCAAGTCGGAATTCTTAATACGTTCGCGTGCGCTTAATGACACCCCTGGTTCCAGCTCCGGCGTGCGTGGACGGCCGCCAATCCGGCGGGTGTTCAAGATGGTAAAGCGCTTGCCGGATCTGCCATTGGCGCGCGAGGTGACATTGAAAATTTCCTGACCTTCCTGAAAAAACAGTCGTTTTTCAGGGAAAAACACTTCAGTGGCGGTCAGGTTAACCACTACATCGTCCGCTTCGGCAGAACCAAAATCAGGATTCAGGGTGGCAGTCATCTGAAAATTACTGGATGGGCGCCAGAACACGTCAACGCCGGTACGATGATCCCAGGTGCTATCAATCTCATCGTAGGTTGAAGCAACAGACGGAAACAGACTCCACTGCTGCCGCGGATTAACATCATCCAGGACCAGTCGCGGATAATTGCTCAAAAAGATGGGATCTGAGCGCGCAATCACCGGCCACGCCCAGAACTGATTCAGGTGAGCGACAGCACGCTCCGAATAGAACCCGATTTGGCGCTCACCGTCTCGTGACGGCATTGCCAGTTGCCCCCATGGTACAAAAAATTCTGCTGACCAGCCGTCATCTGTCTCTGCGGTTGCCCCATACCAGGCACCATCCCACTGACTGTCGTACTGGCGCTCCGGCAAGATGGTGCCGTCCATCTGATTGTCACCAAGCGCCAAACTCATCCAGTAGCCGTACTGACCTTCACCGGAACTGTCCAGGGTGAAGGTAATTCGATCACGATTCTCCATACGGTTATCGCGAGCCGTGATCCGCCGAACTAATGTATCTTTGGGCTGTTCCATATCAAAGCCAACATAGATACCTCGGTCAGTGTAAAAAATACGAATCTCAGTCCTGTAGGGAACCCCCTCCAATGTTTCCGGGTCTACCACGCCGTAGCCACTGTAGACCGTCAGGCCGGACCAGACGTCATCATCCAGGATACCATCCAGACTAATATCGACATTATCCGCAACGCGTTGCAGAGGTAACTGGGTCTCACGACCGAACCGGGCAACGCTCTGATCAGCGGAAGGTCCGGGAGTTTGTGCAGAGGCAAGCTGCCAGGTCTGGGAGGCCATAATGCCGACGATAGACAGATGTAAGAGGGATTTCAAAACAACGTTCCTGTAATTTGAATATGTGAAATTAAACTGATTGAGTATAGCGGAATTGCGGCAACACGACGTTCAACGAATTGCAGCAAATATTGTCCAATTGTGAATGGGCGGTTGTATTCAAAGGTTCAATCCCTTGCCAGCCCGGTTTAATTACTCAATAATCGAACCGTCGACCGACATTAAACTGTAACGATAGTTGACGACGGGGAGGAGAATAATAATGAATTTCCGATTGAAAGCCAGTTATTTCATCCTGAGCCTCAGTACGCTGGCCGGTGCCCGCATGGCCGAAGCTGACGCGGTGCAGCAAGAGTGAGGTGCATAACCACAGGCTTAAGACTGGCCACCCTTGGTGCACTCATGGTGCTGGTGGCCTGTCAGGACTCACAGACGCCCGCCACTGAGATTGAGATGTTGCAGTCAAACACCGCAAGTCCTGCTTTAAACACTGTCCCGCCAGACCCCACTGTCAATGATCTTCAGGATCTGATGCGCACCGGACGGCTGAGCGCCGAACAACTGGTGCAGCATTATCTGGATCGCATTGCCCGTCTGGATGCTGATTATAACGCTGTCGTAGAGGTCAATCCTGATGCACTGCGCATTGCCCGGGAGCTGGACCAGGAACGCGCCAGTGGACGGGAACGCTCCGCTTTGCACGGCATTCCTGTGCTTCTGAAAGACAATATCGACACCGCTGACCAAATGAAAACCACGGCCGGAAGCCTGGCGCTGCTGCATATGCCAACACCTGCCAGTGATGCTTTTGTGGTTCAGCGACTACGCGACGCCGGTGCCGTCATACTGGGCAAAACCAACCTTAGCGAGTGGGCCAACTTCCGCTCCACCGAATCATCCAGCGGCTGGTCAGCACGCGGTGGTCAAACCCGCAACGCCTATTCGGCAGCGCACACGCCCTGCGGCTCCAGCTCAGGGTCAGCCGTCGCCGTGGCTGCCGATCTGACGGTCATCGCCGTCGGCACCGAAACCAATGGCTCCATCATCTGTCCGGCCAGCAATAACAGTGTTGTTGGCATCAAACCAACTCTGGGGCTGATATCCCGAAGCGGCATCATCCCGATTGCCATCAGTCAGGACACCGCCGGCCCGATGACGCGCACGGTTGCTGATGCGGCCCTCAGTCTGGGCGCCATGGTGGGTGCTGACCCGTCTGACGCCATCACTGACAATGATCAGACCCGCAGCACTCTCGACTACAGTGATTATCTGCTGGATGGCAGCCTGACAGGCAAACGTATTGGTGTGATGCGCAGTCTGTTCGGGCGCAACCCTCAGGTCGATGCTCTGATGGAGGCGCAACTGGACATATTACGTGAGGCCGGAGCCACAGTTGTCGACATCCCGCTGGGCGGCAACAATGAAATGAGTGCGGCGAGTTATCAGGTTCTGCTCTATGAGTTTAAAGACGGACTGAATCGCTACCTGCAGAGCCGGGGCGGCTTTTATCAATCCCTGGAACACATCATACGATTTAATGAGGTCAATGAGCGCTTGCAGATGCCCTGGTTTGGCCAGGAGATTTTCTTGCAGGCCCAGGCCAAGGGCAACCTGGACGAGCCGGCTTATCACAACGCCTTGCGACTCGCAAAAAACACGGCTCAAGAGCTGCTGAACGAAGCATTGAGCGCCGACAATCTGGATGCTATTGTTGCACCCAGTAACGGCCCGGGATGGCTGATTGATCTGGAAAACGGTGACAACGGTGCATCGGTCAATTATGTCTCCAGCTCTGGTCTGGCGGCGATATCCGGCTACCCTTCCATTACTGTGCCAGCGGGCTATGTCAACGGCCAGCCCGTGGGTATATCTTTTATGGGACAGGCTTTTTCTGAGCCCTTGCTGATCAGCATCGCTCACGACTATGAACGCCTGAGCGCAGCCCGGGAATCTGCCCGCCGTTAAAGCGGCCTGATGGCCGACCGGATTATTCAATTGCAGGGACACGCCCGATGATACAAAGCGGTTTTATGGTGCTGCAAAGCAACCGCCTTGAAAGCCTGCGCCGGGTCACTGTCGAGTGGCTGCGACGCAATCCGCTGAATCCGCTGGAAAATGACATCATCCTGGTACAAAGCAACGGTGTTGCCCAATGGCTGAAAATTGCTCTGGCACAAGACGATGACGGCAGTGACGAAGCGGGTTGTGGCATCGCCGCCGCCCTGAATATTGATTTGCCCGGGCGTTTTCATTGGGACGCCTATCGGGCGGTGCTGGGTGATTTGCCCAAGACCTCTCCTTACGACAAACCACTGCTGACCTGGCGACTGTTGCGCTTGCTGCCAGACCTGCTTGAAGAACCCCGGTTTGCCACGCTGAAACATTTTCTGGCAGACGATCGCAGCCAGCGCAAACTGTTCCAACTGGCTCAGCGCCTTGCTGACCTGCTGGATCAGTACCAGATCTACCGCGCCGACTGGCTCAATGACTGGACTGCAGGCAAGGATCAGTTTACCCGCCTCAACCAGCATCAGACCTTGCCGGACAGCCAGCAGTGGCAGGCGGAGCTGTGGCGGCGCGTACAGGCTGACATTCCCCCTTCACAGCGACACAATGGCCGGGCACAGATTCACGCTGATTTTCTGGCGACATGCCAGGCCGGATTAGAGCCCGGCTCCCACTCACTGCCGCGCCGCGTCATTGTCTTTGGACTGTCCTCTCTGCCAAAGCAGACTCTGGAAGTGCTGGCCGCTATCGCCAATGTCAGCCAGATTCTGTTGTGCGTGCAAAACCCCAGCGAACAGTACTGGGGTGACACCATCGATGCACTTTCTGATCACGGTAATGCGCTGTTAGCCGCCTGGGGCCGCCAGGGACGAGACTATCTTCGCCTGCTGGCCGAACACGATGAACGCAGCGCCTATGAGCAACTGTTTGCGGCCAATAAACTGGCACTGGATTTATTTGAGGCCCCGGATGAATCGAACCTGTTGGGACAGCTTCATGCCGACATTTTTTACCTGCGCAGTCGCTCCGAACTCAGCAGTCTGGCCGCGCCGTCGCCAGACGACCACAGCATCAGCTTCCATATTGCTCACAGCCGTCAGCGCGAAGTGGAAATTCTGCAGGATCGCCTGCTGGATCTGATGGCCGAAGACCCTGATCTGCATCCGCGTGACATTCTGGTCATGGTGCCGGATATCAACCAGTTTGCGCCGCATATACAGGCCGTGTTTGGTCGCCTGCGCCCCGATGATCCTCGCTACCTGCCTTTCACCGTCTCTGACCAGGGCCAGACCCAGCGTGCACCGGTTTATCAGGCGCTGGAAATGCTGCTGTCCCTGCATCGATCACGATTCACAGTCAGTGAATTGCTGGATCTGCTGGATATTTCCGCCATTCAGAAAGCGTTTGGTCTGCAGGCAGCCGACCACAGCCTGCTGCACAATTGGGTGGCCGGTGCCGGCATCCGCTGGGGACTGGATGGCCAGCAACGTCTGCAACAGGAGCTGCTTTGTAGCGAGGACCCGGATGTACTTGATCAGAACACCTGGCAATTTGGCCTGCGGCGGATGCTCTTGGGTTATGCCGCCGGCAACAGCGAGGCCTGGCAGGATATTGAACCCTATGATGAAGTCAGCGGACTGGACGCTGCTCTGGTTGGCACAGTCAGCCACATTCTGCAGCGCCTGGCGCACTATCGCGCGTTGTTTATGCAGCCTGCTAACGTTGAGCAATGGACAACGCGCATCACGCAACTGATACATGAATTTTTTGTCCCCCAGGATGACCGCGAACAGATTTTAGTAAGCCGCGCCGAGCAGAAACTGCAACAGTGGCTGGCACAATGCGATGAGGCGGACTTTCACGAGCCGCTGCCTGTGGACGTGGTCAGCGAGCATTTTCTCTCAGCGCTGGATTCCGCCGATCTGAATCAACGCTTTCTGGCTGGCACCATCAACTTTGCCACCCTGATGCCCATGCGGGCCATCCCGTTCCGTCATATTTGCCTGCTGGGCATGAATGACGGCGAGTATCCGCGTCAGGTGCCCGCTGTTGATTTTGACCTGATGCGCCACGACTACCGCGCCGGCGACCGGTCGCGCCGCGAAGATGATCGCTACCTGTTTCTGGAAGCCATCCTGTCCGCGCGCGATTCGCTGTATATCAGTTGGGCGGGGAGGAACATCCGCGACAACAGCGAACGGCCGCCTTCCGTACTGGTTGCCCAGTTAAGAGACTATCTGGCACAGCGCTGTAATGTGGAAAAACTCACGCGCAGCTACCCTTTGCAACCGTTCAGCCAGCGTTATTTTACGGAGGGTACTCCATGGCACACTTATGCCCATGAATGGCAAACCACTGCTGAGCCCGAGCCAACGCAGCAAGAACAGACACCTGACTACCTGCTGGCCAGAGCAGTCACAACACCAATACCTGATGCGATCAGAATACGACAGCTCAGCGCCCTGCTGAAAAACCCCGCCGCCGTGTATTTTGAGCAGGCACTCGGCACCGTGTTTCGTGACGCCAATATCGATGTTGAAGATGATGAATGCTTTGATATCGACGGCCTGCAACGCTGGCAATTACAGAACCAGATGATCAATCACACAATCCGCAACATCATGCAATCTGACTCACCGGAATTGTCAGTGGAGACGCTGCTGGAAGCAGCCATGCATCGCCTTCAGCGCCAGGGCCAGCTACCAATGGCCGGCTTTGCTGAACTACAGCATCGCCGCCTGATTGATCCATTGCTCAGACCCATGCAGCGCTTTCAGGCTCTGACCAGCGAATTCACGGTTCGCAGCGAAGGTCAGGTTGAAATACAGCTGCCCGATTCACCGCTCAGCCTGACTGATCGTTTGTCGGATATTCTATTGAATGACAAGGGTGAACGGATTCGAATTGAAATGATCAGCGGACAAATCTGGGACGGTGCCAGCAGCGGCAAGAAAGCAGCCAGCATTAAATGGCACTACCTGGCACGTCTCTGGCCAGCTCATCTGGCCGCGCAGTTAAGTGGACCGACACGCACGCATATTCTTGGGCCGGATACACATCAGGTGACACTGCCATCCGTGCCAGTTGATCAGGCCGTCAGGCTGTTGACGGATCTGCTGGCGTTGTGGACGCAAAATCTCGACAAGCCCCTGGCCACCGCCGTGAAAACCGGTTGCGCCTGGCTGACCGCTGACAATCAGGACACGCCATCAAAAGCCATCGCTCAATACGAAGGCGGCTTTGTCGGCACCGGCGAGATGCAAAGCAGCTATGCCTTGTATCGACTCTGGCCGGATTTTGAAACCATGCTGGAGGCCGGTTTCCGTGAGGCCTCAATCGAGCTGTATGCGCCCATGGTTGAATTCTGGCATCAGTACCGTCAGGGAGATGAGGCATGACACAAAAGCTGATGCCTTTAACTTTCCCCTTGTACGGTAGCCAGTTGATTGAGGCCAGCGCGGGCACGGGCAAAACCTATACCATTGCGCTGCTTTACACACGACTGGTCCTGCAGCACGGCCAGGCGCAGGCCTTCCAGCGCCTGCTGACACCCGAAGAAATTCTGGTGGTAACATTTACTGATGCCGCCACCCAGGAGCTGAAAGATCGTATCCGGGCCCGCCTGGCGGACGCTGCACTATGCTTTCTGGCAAACGATCCCTGCAGCGATTCTTCACTGCAGGCTCTGCGCGACAGTTACCCGAGTGACAAATGGCCCGAATGCGCCAGACTGTTAACTCAGGCGGTGCAGTCCATGGATCAGGCGGCAGTCTCAACCATTCACGGCTGGTGTTATCGCATGCTGCGCGAACACGCATTCGACAGCGGCACCTTGTTTCAGCAAACGCTGACCACCAGCATGCAGGATATTCACGCAGAACTGATTCGGGATTATTGGCGTCAGCATTTTTATAGTCTATCAGCCGAGACCGCCGCTTTGATCGCAGATACGTTCAAAAGCCCTGATGATCTGCTACAGGCGGTCCGGCCACTGCTTAATAAAACCAATACGGTCATCACCTACCGGGATCAGCCACTGCCTATCGCCGATTCACTGAGTGAGACACTCAATCCATTTGTAAATGCCAACAGTACCGTCAATAACGAACTGGCAAGAGCACGCTCGCTGTGGTTGCAGCATTGGGATGAACTCAACACATTGCTGGATCAACTGCGGCCCGGAATGAACCTTAAGTCCTACGCCGAAGCCAAAAATGACGCCGACTTCGCGCAGCTAAAACAGCAACTTCTGGATTGGGCGCAAGGCGAGGCCAGCCCCAAAAATCTGCTTCGTTTTGGCTCAACAGGCATGAAACTGAAAAACGGCTACACGGCGCCTGATCATATCGCCATGCACGCTATTGATCGCTGGGCTGAATCGGTGAAACTGGCAAACGATGAAAATCAACCCACGCCTCGCTCACTGATCATGCAGCACGCCCGGCACTGGCTGGAGCAAGCCCTGCAGCAACGGATTCAAACGCGGGCAGAACTGGGTTTTGACGATCTGCTGCTGCAACTGGATCGGGCCTTGCAGGGACCCCGCGGTGACCACCTGGCGGCCCAGATCAGAGCCGAGTTTCCGGTCGCATTGATCGATGAGTTCCAGGACACCGATCCCCTGCAGTACCGGATCTTTGATCGCATCTACCGTATTGCGGATAACAGAAAAGAGCAGGCTCTGATTCTGATTGGTGATCCCAAGCAATCCATTTATTCGTTCCGCAATGCCGATATTCATACCTACCTGACAGCACGCCAGGCAACGTCTGGCCGACACTATCACCTGGACACTAATTACCGATCCAGTCAGGCCCTGGTAGACAGTGTAAACACCTGTTTCGGTCATGCTGAAAGTTTTCCGGAAGGCGCCTTCCTTTTCAAGACTGGTAATGAGAACCCTGTACCCTTTTTGCCCGTTAACGCCAACGGCCGTCGTGAAGTTTTAAGCACACCATCTGGTTCCGCCCCGGCACTGACTTTTTTGAATCTGCAATGTTCAGAACCGGAGAACGGTGTAGTCAGTAAAACACAATACCTGCAGGATATGGCAGCCATCTGTGCGGCACAAATTGCCGATATTCTGGACAGCAAACAACACTGGACATTTACGGGTGATGACAGCTCACCAGTCAGACCCAGCGATATAGCCATCCTGGTCAGAGACTTCAATGAAGCCTCGTCAATCCGGCAGGCGCTGCAGCAGCAGGGCCTGGCCAGCGCCTATCTATCGGATCGTGAATCGGTGTTTGCATCGGCTCAAGCCGATGACATGCTGCGCTGGTTGCACGCTTGTGCCGAGCCCGGTGATGAGCGTCTGATCCGGGCAGCACTGGCCACCCGCTCTCTGGATCTGCCCCTGTGGCAACTGCAGGCGTACTATCTGAATGAACAGTCCTGGGAGCAGCAGACTGAACTGTTCCGTCAATTGCAGCAGCGTTGGCAGCGCGACGGTGTACTGCCCATGCTCAGAGAACTGATGCAACACTATAAGTTAGCCCGGCGCCTGCAGCGCCAGCCCGATGGCGAACGCGCGCTTACCAATCTGTTACACCTGGCTGAATATCTGCAACAGGCGAGTGTTAACCACGTGGGACAACAGGCGCTTATTCGACATCTGAGTGACATGTTGGAGAATCCCGGTCAGGAAGAAATACTGCGTCTGGAAAGCGATGAGGATCTGATTCGAGTGGTCACAATCCATAAATCCAAGGGTTTACAGTACCCTCTGGTATTTGTGCCCTATGCGGCCAACTGGCGCGACCAGAAGTCAGACAAGCCATTCACGATTTCGGACCCTGACAAACCTTCGCAGAGAAAGCTTGAAATCAGCAAAAGCGACAAACACAGTGACAGTCGACAGCAGGCCGATAACGAGCGTCTGGCTGAAGACATGCGTCTGCTGTATGTGGCTATGACGCGAGCCATACACGCCCTGTGGATTGGTGTGGGACTGGTTTCACAAGGCAGCAACAAAAGTTCGCTCACTCACAGAAGTGGCATTGGCTACCTGCTGTCTGGCGGCAATCAACTGGACAGCATCAGCCTCAGCCAAACCCTGACAACGCTGGCTGAACAGTGCGATAAGATCACTGTGCAGAACATCAGCGAATATCCGCCTGTTCCTGAATCTTCGCAATGGCGGCAACCAGCCAGCCCGGCGTCCACTGCGCGCAAACCAGCAGCCACGGCCCGGCACCGCCCGCCAACGCCCTGGTGGATCTCCAGTTATTCGGCCATTAAAGCGGGTGCACATGACAGCGAACCGGAGGCCGCCAGTATCGATCAGGCTCTGGAAGAACAGCAGTCAGGCCGTGATGTCAGCGCCATCCCATTGAGCAGAGGCAAACGTGAATTCAATCGTCTGGATCCCGGACTGCACGGATTTCCACGCGGTCCAAGAGAAGGCACGTTCCTGCATGATCTGCTGGAATGGGCCTGCGATGCCGGCTTCGAACAAGCCGCACTGAATGATGATGAACGACTGTCGGTCATTGATAAGCGCTGTCAGGTCCGTGACTGGAAAGACGAAAAAACGCGACTGGATGGCTGGCTGAAACACTTTTTACAATGCCGCTTCAGGCTCCGTGATGGCAGCGATTTCACGCTGGGAGAGTTAAAAGAAGTGCAGGCTGAAATGGAGTTTCTGTTTGCAGCCAACCGCGTTGATACCATGCAGATCGATCAACTCTGCACCCGATTTCTGATGCCTGGCGCACCTCGTCCGCCGCTACAGGCAGCCGCACTGAATGGCATGATAAAAGGTTTTATCGACCTCACCTTCTGCCTCAATGGTCGTTATTATGTTGCCGACTGGAAGTCCAATCATCTGGGCCGCACAGACGCCGACTATCACCCCGAAGCGCTGCAGCAGGCAGTCCTGCAACACCGTTATGACGTTCAATACGCCATATATCTGCTGGCTCTGCACCGCCTGCTGCGCAGCCGTCTGAGTGACTATCATTATGATCAGCACATCGGTGGTGCCGTGTATTTCTTTCTGCGTGGCTGGCAGTCGGAATCACAGGGCCTGGTTTTCGACAGACCAGCCGCGGAATTTATCGATCGGCTTGACCAGATCTTCAGCGGAGGACTTTGAGTGACCGCCCACCCACTGAACAATGCCGACGCCATGCTTGCCACCCTGGAAGACTGGGCGGATGCGGGCTGGATTCGCTGGCTGGATCTGGAACTGGCGCGTTTTATTCACACCCAGACAATCAACTCGCAGGCCGCTTCTCCCGCGCTGCTGTTAGCGACAGCGCTGTGCAGCCATCAGAATGGCCATGGCCACGCTTGCCTGGATCTTGCGCATTGTCTGGCCGACCCGCACCGTGCCCTGTCGCTGCCACCGGACGGCAAGCATCGTCAGCCGGCGGTATCACCTGCAGAGCTATTGGCGCAGTTAAACCTGCAGGACTGGCTCAGGCAACTTGAAAACCCGTTACTGACAGGCGCCGGCGAGGGCAACACACCGATGGTGCTGCCGCCTGAGCAGTCAAAACACCTGCTTTACCTGCGTCGCTACTGGCAGTATGAACAGGCCATCCTGAAACAGATTAATCAACGCCTGAAACAAACAATAACGCTGGACACAGCACACCTTCGGCAAATACTTGACCAGCTTTTCGGTAATACTACTGATGATTGCGACTGGCAAAAAGTCGCCTGCGCCGTTGCCGCAGCCAATCCATTTTCGATCATCACTGGCGGTCCGGGCACTGGTAAAACCACCACGGTTGTCCGTCTGCTGGCGGCCCTGACTCAGTTGCATGACAAACCGCAGGCCTTGCGTATCCGACTGGCCGCACCAACGGGCAAAGCAGCTGTCCGACTGAGCGAATCCATTAGCAGGCAGTTGCAACAATTGCCTGTGAGTGTGGTGATACCAGATGAAGTGAGCACTATTCACCGACTGCTCGGATCGGTGCCGGGCAGCCGCCATTTTCGCCATCATGCCGGCAATCCTCTGTCGGCTGATGTGGTTGTTGTCGATGAAGCTTCGATGGTTGATATCGAATTGATGGCACAGCTACTGGAGGCGCTGCCTGCTGATTGTCGACTGATATTACTGGGTGACAAAGACCAGCTGGCATCCGTGGAAGCCGGGGCGGTACTGGGCAGCCTGTGTGAACGCGCTGATCGTGCGCACTATACAAGGCAGACTGCCGAATGGTTACAACAGGCAAGCGGCCAGACAATTCCTGCTGCCTGTCGGGATGATGACGGGCAGTCTCTGGATCAGGCAATCACCATGCTGCGTTACAGCCACCGCTTTGGACAGGTTCCCGGAATCGGCGCACTGGCCAACGCGGTCAATCAACAGTCAGATTCGCCAGACGATCTTCTGCAGGGTACCTACAGCGAACTGCGACACCTGGCGGTGACAGCTTATAATGATCCGGGTCTGCGGCGTCTGGTGCTGGACAAGACGCATGGCTATGGCCACTACCTCGATGTCATCACCACGCAGCAGCCTGCTGCCGATAACAGCGACAGCCAGACCTGGAACGACTGGGCCGCTAAGGTGCTGGATGCGTTTGCCCGTTTTCGGCTGTTGGCCGCCATTCACAGTTCTGAGTGGGGCACTGAAGTGCTCAATCAACAGATCTCCGGCTGGCTTCAGAGCGCCGGCCTGGAACATGGAACCGGACCAACAGACAGTGAATGGTACAGCGGACGCGCAATCATTCTGACGCGCAATGACTACAACCTGGGCCTGATGAACGGCGATACCGGCATCGCACTGCCCTGCCCCGACGCCAACGGCAATCTGGTGCTGCGGGTAGCCTTCCCCGTCGCCTCCACAGAACAGGTCAGGTGGGTATCACCGGCCCGGCTGCAAGCCTGCCAGACTGCCTTTGTGATGACCGTGCATAAATCACAAGGATCTGAATTCGCGCACACCGCGCTGGTGCTGCCTGACTTCGACAGCCCTGTGCTGACCCGCGAGCTGGTGTATACCGCTGTCACCCGCGCCTCAGAGCGTTTTACCTTGATTGCCAGGGATGCAGAGCTGATGCGCAAAGCGATATCTCGCCGGGTCTTTCGGACCAGTGGGCTGCTCCGTGACACAAGACCCATTCAGGCGTGATTTAACGAGTCTCAGTCTCATTCTGTCTTTTACAGGGAATGCGCAGGAGAAAGTGCAGTAAGGTATGTCATCGAAGTAGACAAGGGAGTCAGTCGCCATGAAACGCACTTTTAGGACAGGGACATCACTGCCCGTCATGTTTTCAATCCTGATTTTCTGGATAAGTGCCGGGGTTTTCGCTCAATCGCCACCCCAGACTATCGGTGACCTTATGTCAGGACGTCACGCCTCGTTTTTACAGGGCAGTACGATCCCGGATTTCACTGAACTACCGTCCAACATCACTTTGACCGCCGTGCGTCTGCACGATTTCATGGCACCCGGCGCATACGATTTACTGGAAGTTGAACTGCACAACCCGGCAGACTCACCTTATACAATCACCGGCCTTACCGGCTCCTCAATCAGTCGGCTGAGCCATCCGTATCAGGCGCTGGGATCAGAGTTTACCCACAGCAATCAAGAACCAGCAGGCTGTCACGACACGACGTTTCTTTGTGCCCAAGGCGTCGGATTTCCGGTAGCTCCCGGCCAAACTGCACGATTCGCAATCAGGCAGGTTTGGTCTGATCCGTCGTTCCCTGAAGGCAACGTGATGGTGACAACAGTCCGTTACACGCTGCGCCTGCAAGAGGCTGGCGAGCCAGTCAAAACGGCCGCCACATCCGCTATAACCTTTCTTCGCATCATGAATCACACTGGCGCCGAGGATCCGGCAATTTTCAATGAGCTGATGCAAAGTAATGAGCCAATCAACCCTGTCGAACGACCTCAACTACAGGTAAGTCTGCAACAGCCGTTGGTGGCTTCAGCCGGACAACAGTATGCAATATATGCACGTGTAACAAATACGGGTGAAATTACCGTTCAAAAACCACGCATCATGGATTCACCGAGCATGGGTGCTTTGGACGAGAACTTCAATGTTATTCCCTGCCAGGCAGACTGCGTCATTGCCGGTCCACAGTTACTGGCGCCCGGCGGCGAATGGTTGATGCGGGTCGGCACGCTGGTTTATCAGTCACCCTGGCTGGACAATCTGTCATTCACGCTGGACAGGCTACTACTTTCTGTAAGAGGAATCGACAATCTGACCTTCACGGCTATCCATAGCATCAACCAGACCATCGAATTCAAGCATTCAGGTCCACCCGCCCCGAACCCGGCCATGCAATTCACTCCCAGAGAACACATGCAGGCCCTGCAACATGGGCTGGTACGCGACCCACACACAGGAAAAGAATGGCTGCCGCCTGTTCACACGGTGGGTCTGACACGGGCACAGCTCGATGAATTTCTGGCCACTAACGATGCATACCGGGGCATGACAATCGCCCGAGCCAGTGAAGTAGAAACGTTGATGGAAAATTTTGTTCTGTCTCAACAGGTTTTACCCGGTCCGCTAGGGCTTTATCAGGCCGGCTCACACCCCTTGGTTACACAGATCACCGAATTTGCCCGTGGGGCGGGAGTGACGGACACTGTATCGAGCAGGCCAACAGTGCGAGGTGTCGTGCGTGACCTGCCTATTCTGCGCCCGGGATCGGAACAACGCCAGAATACCCTGGTTATTCGCGCCCCTTCGCAACGCCAACTCAGTGAACAGCCAAACTGGGGCCTGCAATTGATTGAAGAACCGGTCATGGAAAACAACGCCATGCGCGATTCGACAGGTTATTGGCTGGTGCGCTACCCCGGGGGTATCCGCTTTCTGCCGGCTCGCCCGGCCATGGCAGCTGACGATTACCTGTGGCTCAACCGCGTCAAAGTGGGCAACGACCTGTTTAATGTCCGCCTGCAACGCATCGATGAATTTGATTCGCTACTACGAGTCAGCACCCTGTTCCCAATTGCAAATCCGTCAGACCCGCAGTCGGTGGTGAATTTTGTGTTTGATGAAGAAAGTGGCACTGTGCAGGTTGAGGAAGCCTGGCTGGCATTGCCAGATGACAGCTTCGAAATATGGCGTCTCAGACTCAAGCTGATACCTGATTCTGAGCCGCCCGTCCTGGTTATGGAAGATGCCGAGCTGACAGGTCTTTTGGTGGAGTGAATGGCGTCTGTCTGACTTATGCAGACGCTTCGCCCTTGGATGCTTTGAAAGCATACATGCGCTTGTCAGCGACCTGCAGCAGCTCGTCCGCGGTACTGCCATCTTCCGGCCACAAGGCTATGCCCAGACTGGGTTTGATCTCAATCAAACGTCCCTTGATGTCCACAGGCCCGCTGACATCATGCAGCAATCGTCGCAACAGGGAACGGGCAGCTTCGGGTGTGGGTACATCGTTGACAATCAGCACAAATTCATCGCCACCCAGACGCCCGACAAAATCCGCATCGCGCTGGAATACCTTCAGACGCTGTGCCACACACTTCAGGACGGCGTCACCAAATGAATGGCCGTATTGATCATTAAATAATTTGAAATCATCCATATCAACCATAACGACACCAAAGGGCAATTTGTAGCGCCCGGCCTCGCGCAAAAACCGGTCAAGCATTTCATCGATACTGCGGCGGTTTGGCAAGCCTGTCAGTGCATCTTCGCGAGCCAGATGAGCGATCTTTTGTTCTGCTCTGTAGTAGCAGGCAACCGTCAGGCTGAAGGTCCAGCCCATGATGTAAATCATACCGGTCAGAAAAATCAGATTGCCGGTTGCCAGTTCAGCGATACTCTGTGCGCCATGGGCATCCAGGGCATCTACCCAGCGAATCGCAATGCCGGCTGCCGGAAATGCGGCAAACAACGCCGGCAGAGCGTATACCATTCGTTCAGCGCGGTTTTTCAACTGACGCAGCATAACCACGACAATGGTCACAAAGCCGCTGAAACTGATTAAATCAATCGTCAACAATCGCGCCCGCATATCATCACGCAACAACCAGTTGATCAGCAGGATCAACGCCGCTGCCGCCAGCAAATATCTCACCGAGTGAGGACGAGAAAATCCGCGAAACCGCAAACAGCCTTCCAGGGCAACCAGCACTGAGCAGGTCGACAACGTATTGCTGAGCAGCATGGACAAAAATTCGGGGCCCGGAATCACATCACGCAATGCGCTGGCAAAAAACGCCCCGGTACTCAGCAACACCGACAGGGTCCATTGCGGCACACCGGCTATATCTCGGTTTATTCGCCACAGCACCAGCATCACGCTGGAGCTGACGATGGATGCCAGTCCCGTCGCGAACGCCAGTGTCAGCAAATCAAATTGAATCATTTTGCAGGCCCGCGTAGTATTTGCGTCTCAAAGATAAGCACAGGTTGTCGGCATGTGGGACGAACGCTTTAGTGATGATAGCTACTTCTATGGTACCCAGCCCAACGATTTTCTGAAATACAACTTTCATACCATACCGCAGGGCGAAGTCCTGTGTCTTGCCGAAGGCGAGGGTCGAAACGCTGTATTTCTGGCTGAACAGGGTTATCAGGTGACAGCCGTGGACTCTTCTGCCGTAGGGTTGAAAAAAGCCCGACAACTGGCTACTGACCGAGGAGTGCAAATCAAGACCATTGAGGCGGACCTGGCGGAGTTTGATCCTGGCCAGCAACGATGGTCAGGTATCGTCTCAATTTTTTGCCATCTGCCACCCGATATCCGGCGACAGCTGCACGGCAGACTGGCTGAGGCGCTGCTTCCGGGCGGCGTATTGCTGCTGGAAGCTTATACTCCGGCGCAATTGCAGTTTAAGACCGGCGGCCCACCCGTGGCAGACATGATGATGAGCAGAGAGATTCTGAAAGAAGAGATTTCAGGGTTGAGTTTCCGGCATTTGCAGGAAACCGAACGCGATGTGATCGAGGGCATCGGGCATACCGGTCATGCAGCCGTGGTGCAGGCCATTGCCACGCGCGATAACCGGCGCTTCGCCGTTTCTGCCAATCGTGGCAAAGCCGTGCACAAAATGCGTTATGTGGAGAGCGGTGGCGGCGAAGCCAGCGGTGACTGCCGCCTGTGTGTCCCCATGGTCACAGACGACAGCACCGAAACCGACAAGGACTAGGCGCCGGCCTCTGACTGGATTTGTGCAGCAATCTGCTGTGCTTCATCCAGGACACGCAGAATGTTGCCACCCCAGATCTTGGCAATATCCTCTTCTGAATAGCCACGGCGAACCAGTTCCAGAGTGATGTTAAAGGTCTCGCTGGCATCATTCCAGCCGGTGACCCCGCCGCCGCCATCAAAATCGCCGCTGATACCCACATGGTCGATACCGATCAGCTCAACCATGTAATCTATGTGATCAACAAAATCGTTGACATCCACAGGCGGTGCGGACTCACCCGCTTCATTGGCCTCCCGCCAGGCGCGATGCTTTTCTGAATCCACATAACCACGGAAGGCCACTGCCTGAACGACTCCGCCATTGTCGCGCACCGCCAGCAACTCCTCGTCCCACAGGTTGCGGCTGACAGTCGGATCCAGCGCACGTGCCGAGGAATGAGAGGCAATGACCGGCGCCCGGCTCAACTCGATCGCCTGACGGTTGGCTTCAACAGAAGGGTGAGAGATATCAATCAGTATGCCCAGCCGGTTCATTTCAACGATGGCCTGACGTCCCAGTTCACTCAGGCCATTGTGCAGCCAGACATCATCCCGCTCGCCGGTGTTAGAATCAGAAAACTGACTGTGACCGTTATGCGACAGGGAAATATACCGCGCGCCCATATCGTAATAGTCCTGGATTTTGCTGATGTCTTCGCCCAGCGGATACGCGTTCTCAACACCGATCATGGCCACTTTTTTGCCACTGGCAACAATGCGACGCACATCCTCAGAGGTCGTCGCCAGCTCAATTCGGTCCGGTGCAATCTCACTGACCAGCCGGTGAATTGCACTGAACTTGTCCATCGCATTAGCTTCTGCACTGTTATAGCCCTCTTCTGTCAGCGGACCCTGCCCCGTGTAAACAACCAGCCAGGCCACATCCATACCACCCTGATCCATTTTCGGCAGATTGACCTGGGTGTTCAGATCCTGCAGATAATTGATGTCCGGCGTGAAGTTGGCCGTGTTTATGTCTACGTGAGTATCCATGACAATCACCCGCTCATGGATTCCCCGGGCCCGCTCAATCAGGGCAGATTCTGACTCGACGGCAACGGCAGTCTCCATGACTGGCGGCTCCGCAACCGCAGCGCTCTGGACAGGTGGCTCAGCCGGCCCGCAGGACACCATCAATAATAACAACACCGAAAGCATGAGTGACGTTCGGGCAGACTTCACAAAAGCTGTGTTCATAACAATATTCTCCGTCAATGTCATTCTTGTTTTATGCAAGGCGTGTGCCCGCTTCAGTTGTCCTGAGGAAACCAGCCGCCGGAGCGAATCGCCCGCAAACCAGACACTGGGGGATTGTAAATATATATCCAGGCCGGCCCGAAACGTGTCGGCATGAGAACCCGGTTGTACAGCCCTTCGTCCGGAGCATTACTCAGGTAGTCTTCCAGAATATCCAGTCGGCTCAGATGCGACACCGTCAACTCAAACACTTCGACGTCCACCCCATCAGAGCGCTCCGGTCTGGCCCCCGGAAACGGTCCCAGATCATAAAGCGTAATGTCAGTCAGACAGTCGCAGCCAACAAATCGCGCGCCCTGCAGCAAGGGAAAGTTACTTAATCCCCGCTTCAATGTACCGTAGACGGCCACTCGTGTTTCAGTCTCAGACATTGATCCCCGGAATTGATTTAAAATCAGACTCGTGTGATAGTTGGAACCTGCTAACACCCGACACAATAATCAAGAACAAGCGGGAGAACAAGTATGCCGAATTATCTGGCCGGTGCAGCACTGTGTTTAAGTCTGACAGTGACCGGTTTCGCCACCGCCCAAACCGACAACGTGTCGCGCACTGCAAGCGGCAAGCCTGACTTCAGTGGACTGTGGCAGGCACTGGGCAATAACCAGTGGAACATTGAGCCCTCTGCTGCAAAGGCAGGTCCGGACTGGCAATGGGGAGCGCTCGGCGCCATACCGGCCACCCTGGGCATCGTCAAAGACGGGGAGCTTCCCTACACACCCAGCGGTCTTGCTCAAAAACAGGTCAATCAGGCTGACTGGCTGGCACTCGATCCCGTGGTGAAATGTTACATGCCGGGTGTGCCGCGCGCCAATTACATGCCCTTTCCCTTCCAGATTGTGCAATCCGACGAAACAGTAGTCATGGCCTATGAGTTTGCCAGCGCCATGCGTATTGTTTACATGGATCAACCTGATTTCGACGGACCGGTACCCGCCTGGATGGGACACTCACGCGGCCACTGGGAAGGCGACACCCTTGTTATTCGGGTAACAGATTTTATGCCCTACACCTGGTTTGATCATGCCGGCAATCACCACAGTGACCAGCTGGAAGTAATCGAGCGATACACGCCCGCCGGCCCGAACTTGATCATGTACGAGGCCGAGATTCGCGACCCGGTGACCTATACACGGCCCTGGCGCATGGCTTTCCCACTTTATCGTCGCATGGAAGAAAACGCGCAGCTACTGGAATTCAAGTGCGTGGAATTTGCCGAAGAGCTAGTATACGGCTACTTGAACAAGGATGCGCCGGATGACCGGGTGCCGCCGCGCGGCATGCCATTTACCATTCAGGAACAATAGGGCGAGGTTAAGCATCATGACACGGCACAATATAACTGAAAAAAATCAGGGTAAATCGCAAGGTTTCACGCTGGTCGCGCTGGCGCTGGGAATATTGGTATGCGGTGCTGGCTGGGCTCAGCAATCTGACTGGCAGGTGCCTCGTACGCCCGAAGGTCAACCGGATCTGCAGGGCGTTTGGGCCAACAACAGCAGTACACCACTGGAGCGCCCGGAATTTTTTGGCGATCGCGCCACACTGACAGCCGAAGAGTTTCAGGAACTGCGCCGCCAGGCTGAAGAAATTCGTGCCAGCGGTGGTGATGCCCTGTTTGGCGACGGCTTTCTTAACGCGGTCATCAGCGGTGAGGTTCAGTCCTACGATCCAGCCACCGGAAACTATGACTCGGGATGGATGGTGGACAGAAACCTCGAGAATCGCACCTCACTGATCATAGATCCGCCCAATGGCCGTATCCCGCCCATGACAGAAGAAGGACGCGCACGCGCCCAGCAACGCATGAGCGCCCGTCTCAGCCCGACTGACTCATACCTCGGGCGCCCCTTGCAAGAGCGATGTATCACCTGGGGCATGCCCTACATCATGGCGGGCTATAACAGCTATTATCAGATCGTGCAGGGCAAGGACTCTGTGGCGATCATTCAGGAAATGATTCACGATGTGCGAATCGTACCTCTGGGTGAAAAACCACCCCTGGATGAGCGAGTCAAACTGTGGCACGGTGACTCACGCGGCTGGTGGGAAGGCGATACGCTGGTGGTCCAGACCAAAAACTTCTCAGACAAAAGCCTGTTCCGGGGTGCCGGTGAGAATCGCCTTTTTACAGAACGCTACACACGTGTTGCCGAGGATGTGCTGCAGTATGAGTTCACGGTGGAGGACCCTTCAACCTGGGAGCGTCCCTGGACAGCTGTGATTAATTACACAGCCAGTGAAGATCCGATTTTTGAGTATGCCTGTCACGAAGGCAATTATGCACTGATGGGCATATTGTCAGGTGCCCGGGCTGCCGAACGCGCAGGCCAGATCCCGACGGAGTGAACATCCGGTTGCGAGGCGCGAGCGGTCAGTCTCTGGCCAGCTCGCGCGGCATTCTGAATACAATATTCTCTTCAACGCCAGGAATTTCAACGGGTGCTTCGCCAGTCATCTCGCGCAGACGATCGACCACCTGCTGAACAAGAATTTCCGGTGCAGAGGCGCCGGCTGTGACACCAAAACAACGCTTACCCTCAAACCACTCCGGACGAAGATCTTCAACCCGGTCAATCAGGTAAGCTTCGCAGCCCATTCGTTCCGCCAGTTCACGAAGGCGATTGGAGTTGGAACTGTTTGGCGAACCCACCACCAACACCAGATCGGACTCCAGCGCCAACTGCTTTACAGCATCCTGTCGATTCTGTGTGGCATAACAAATGTCTTTTTTGCGAGGTCCTTCGATAAAAGGAAAACGCTCATGCAACGCATCAATCACCTTGGCCGTATCATCCATGGACAGGGTTGTCTGAGTCACGTAGGCAAGCCGCTCCGGATTATTGACCTCCAGCGTAGCAACATCCTCTACTGACTCCACCAGATAGATATCACCGCCCTGACTACGGTCGTACTGTCCCATCGTGCCTTCAACTTCCGGGTGCCTGGCGTGGCCAATCAGAACACACTCTCGTCCCTCGGCGCTGAAACGTGCAACCTCCAGATGGACTTTGGTCACCAGCGGACAGGTGGCATCAAAAACCTGAAAACCTCTCTCTGTCGCTTCCTGTTGCACCTGTTGTGACACCCCATGTGCGCTGAATATCACAATAGGCTGTCGGCCAAGCGCATCTGTTGGCGGAACGTCGTTCAGCTCATCTACGAAAACAGCACCACGCTGACGCAGAGTATCAACTACAAATTTGTTATGGACCACTTCGTGACGAACGTATATCGGAGCTCCATAAACATCCAGTGCCCGGTTAACAATATCAATTGCACGATCCACGCCCGCACAGAATCCGCGCGGATTAGCGAGGCGAATTTCAGGCTTGCTGTCCTGAATAGAAACCACTGACTGTTGCATACGGATACCTGTTTACCCTGCGTCTGTTTATTAACCCTGAAGCCTGACAGCCTGAACGTCAGCTGCCAACACTGATATCACGCTGGCTTTAAATACAATGTCACGACCAGCCAGCGGATGATTAAAATCTATCACGACATTAAGTTCACCTATCTGTTTGAGAACACCTGGTATCTCGTTGCCGCCGCTGTCAGTAAACGATACGACTGTTCCCGGCTCAACGGGATCAGTCGTATTAGCCAACAATCCCGCAAAACGTTGTCGGGGAAAGGTTTGCACATTTGCCGGATTGACATCACCAAATGCCTGTGCTGCGGGCAGCACAACATCAATGGTCTGTTCTGCAACAGCTCCCATCAACGCGGCTTCAAAACCCGGCAATAAATTTCCATCGCCCACCGTGAAAGTAGCTGGGGAGGATTCATAATTGCTGTCGATAACCGTACCATCGGTAAGCGACAACGAAAAGTGTAGCGTCACTCTAGCGCCAGGTGCCACAGGAGCTGACTGCTTCATGCCAGTGTCCGTTTGCTCACGCATAGGCTCGCTGCTCGCCCTCGCCACTTATATTTTCCACACAACGCATGCACAGTTCCGGGTGCTCAGAGTCCTGTCCTACGTCGGCACGATGATGCCAGCAACGAACACATTTGGGCTGCTCTGACGGCCTGACGTACAAAGCAAGACCCGGCAGATCAGTAACCGCTGCATCAACGGCATCAGCCAATGGCTTCAGCTCTGCAGATGACACAATAAGCACAAACCGAAGCTCATTCTGCAGGCGCCGCAGACGCTCATTCAACTGGTCATCGCAAAACAGTGTCACTTCAGCACTCAGAGCTGCGCCTATTTTTTTCTCCGCGCGTTGCTTCTCCAACTCCTTGTTGACTGCAGTTTTGACATCAATCAACTCGCGCCAGAAATCATCACTGAAGTCCTCGGCGGCTGGCAACAGCTCCAGCCCGTCATCAAAGGAGGACAGGAACACTGAAGCGTTGCGTTCACCCGGTACAAACTGCCAGATTTCATCCGCCGTGAAACTGAGGATTGGCGCAATCAGCCTCACCAGAATCTCGGTGATGTGATACATGGCCGTTTGTGTTGAGCGACGCGCCAGACCGTCAGCCTTGGCTGTGTACTGTCTGTCTTTGATGATATCCAGATAGAAACTGCCCAGTTCGATCACACAGAAATTGTGAACTTTCTGATACACATTCAGAAACTGATAGTTGTCGTAATCTGCCTTTAATTGTTCTCGCAGCTGCTGAGCCTGGCGTGTGATCCAGTAATCCAGCGCCAGCATCTGTTGTGGCTGCACCGCGTCAGTTTGTGGATCAAACCCGTTAAGATTGGACAGCAAAAAACGCGCGGTATTGCGGATACGGCGATAGGCATCGGCGACACGTTTCAGGATTTCGTCTGATACTGCCATTTCTCCGCGATAATCTGTCGCCGCCACCCACAATCGCAGAATGTCTGCGCCGTACTGGTTAAAGACCTCCTGCGGAGAAATGGTATTGCCGATGGACTTGGACATCTTGCGTCCCTGGGCATCGACGGTGAATCCATGTGTCAACACCTGACGATAAGGTGCCGTGCCATTCATGGCGATAGCCGTTTTAAGCGATGACTGGAACCAGCCGCGATGCTGATCCGAACCCTCCAGGTAGATATCTGCCGGATACTGCAACTCTTCGCGGGCCTGCAGGACTGAGAAGTGGGTGACGCCTGAATCAAACCAGACATCCAGCGTGTCAGTTACTTTATTGTACTGCGCGGCCTCATCACCCAGCAGTTCACTGGCATCCAGATCGAACCAGGCATCAATGCCGGATTTCTCAATACGCTGCGCAACCTGCTCGACCAGCTCAGCGCTGCGCGGGTGCAGCTCGCCGCTTTCCTTATGGACAAACAGAGTGATGGGCACACCCCAGGTGCGCTGCCGGGACACACACCAGTCCGGGCTGCCTTTCAGCATCAGCTCAATACGCGCCTGACCCCACTCAGGAACCCACTTCACATTTTTTACCGCAGCCAGCGCATCCTTCAGCAAACCTTTTTCAGTCATGCTGATAAACCACTGCGGTGTGGCTCGGTAGATCAGAGGTGTCTTGGTTCGCCAGCAATGCGGATAGCTGTGACGGATCTTTTCAACGGCTACCAGCGCCTGCTCGCGTTTCAGTATGTCGAGGATTTTTTCGTCAACTTTGTAGACGTGTTCTCCGGCAACTTCACCGGCACGCTCGCTGAACACACCGTTTTCGTCAACCAGGTTCAATGTGCCCAGACCGTAGGCCTGACCTGCCACAAAGTCTTCCATACCGTGATCGGGCGCGGTATGCACGGCGCCCGTACCCGCGTCAGTGGTCACGTGATCGCCCAACAGCACAGGCACTTGCTTGTCGACAAAGGGGTGACGTAACAATGCATTTTCAAACACGGAGCCTTTGGCGACTGCCAGACGCTCGGCGTTTTCCAGACACGCATAGCGGCTCATGATGTCATCTTGCATATCAGCGGCGACAACCAGTAGTTCAGCACCACGCTCTTCACTGATGGTGCAACGAACCAGCGCATATTCCAGTTCGCCGTTCAGGCAGACTGCCTGATTGGCTGGCAGGGTCCAGGGTGTTGTGGTCCAGATCACAACCGACAACGGCTCATTCCGGGCAGCCGATTCCAGCAAACCAAACAGAGTCAGCCACTGTGCCGCGTCCACTACCGGGAAGCGCACATCGATGGCAAACGACGTTTTATCCTGATATTCCACTTCGGCTTCAGCCAGCGCAGACGCACCGACAACGCTCCAGTACACCGGCTTGAAACCCTTGACCAGATGACCGTTTTCCGCGATGCGGCCCAGCGCCCTTACGATATTGGCCTCAGTATCAAAATCCATGGTCAGATAGGGTTTATCCCACTGTCCCAGTACGCCCATACGCACAAAGTCTTTTTTCTGGTTGTCGACCTGTCTGGCTGCATATTCACGGCATGCCTGACGAAAGGCTGCATGGCTGATTTTTTGTCCGGCCTTGCCCTTTTTCTTCTCAACATTGTGCTCAATTGGCAAACCATGGCAGTCCCAGCCTGGCACGTAGGGTGCGTCGAAACCTGACAGCGTGCGCGATTTCACGATCATGTCTTTCAGGGTCTTGTTAACCGCGTGACCCAGGTGCAGATCACCGTTTGCATAGGGAGGGCCATCATGCAGAATAAATTTGGGACTACCAGCCCTGAGCGAGCGAATCTGGCCATACAGGTCCATGTCCTGCCAGCGTTGCAGCATGGCAGGTTCGCGCTGGGACAAACTGGCTTTCATCGGAAACTCGGTGAAAGGCAGATTCAGGGTTTGCTTGTAGTCACTCATAAAATGTTCACTTGCTCTGATCGTTAGCGTTTAAGTGTTGAGATTGAAGAACTGTCTGACCTGTTCAATGTCGATATCAATTTGCGATTTGAGCGCCTCCAGAGACTCGAACTTCTGCTCTGCCCGCACACGGCTCTTGAATGTTACCGACATCCAGGCACCGTACACGTCTCTGTCAAAATCAATCAGATGGACTTCAAGTACAGCTTCCCGGTTGTCATCAACAGTCGGTCGATAGCCGATATTCGCCGCGCCGAAGGCACGGATCGTCTCACCATCAGTCGTCACAATACGGGATTCACAGGCATACACGCCATGCAGCGGAATATTGCGTCGGTTCAGCGCCAGGTTACAGGTCGGAAACCCCAGACTGCGCCCTAGCTGACGCCCCTTTTTGACCGTTCCGGCGATGGCGTACTCGCGTCCCAGCGCCGCCGTGACCCTGTCGAAATCCGCCACGGCAAGGCATTCCCGAATGTAAGTACTGCTGACCCTCACCCCCTGACAAATACAGCTTTCCGTTTCAATCACGTCGAACCCTGCCCGCACCCCATACTCCTGCAGGAGTCTGTAGTCACCAGCGCGCTGATACCCGAATCGAAAATCATTACCGATAATCAGGCTGCGAACATTCAGTCCTTTAACAAGAATGTCCTCAATATAGCTTTGCGGGCTCAGCCGACACAGTTGCTCGTTAAAAGTCAGCAGAAACACGGTATGCACACCTAACTGGCTTAACAGCTGAATTTTCTCCTCAGCTTCACTCAGGCGGGGCGGGCAGTCCTGCGGGTGACTGGCAAAAAACTCCTCCGGGTGCGGCTCTATGACCACCACCACAGACGGAACTTTCAAGTCAGCCGCTTTTGCCAGCAACTGACGGATAATCTGCTGGTGGCCAAGATGAACACCATCAAACTTGCCGATTGTGGCTACACAGCCAAGCTGGCGCTCACTGAAGCCTGCGGTACTGTGTATTACATTCATGACCAGACAGTCGCTCAAAAAATGCGTAACTATACCATCTAAAGCCGCTTTCTGCCTGCCTCAAGGAGCATTTTGGCCAGTACCAGCGCCCCGATAATGACAACAAATTGACCGATCAGGGTATTGACCACCGAAATCGAGTCCGGACGAGTCATGATAAAACCGAGGTTGATAGCAGTTGCCACCGCGACCAGTGCGCACAGTGCAGCCAGCGCCAGCAAAACAAAACCCAGCAACCTGGTCGACACTGGTTTTTTCGATGAATCCATTTCCAGCCTACCTCCGTTGACAGGACTGACTATTCTACGATTGCTGACAGTGTATGCCCGGTACAGGTATCATGCCAGCTCAGGATACGGAAACACGACATTATGCTATCAAAAATTCTGCTGACGGCATTGGTCATAGTAGCGGCCTACGCCTATATACGCCGCCGTCAAAAGCAGCGAGATACAATCAATGACCGGCCGGTGCAGCGCTTCCTGGGACAGGCACAGCAACAGGGACAGTGGTCGGATAGCGCCAGCGACATCAATCTGAACAGAGAGCACAGCCCGATGGCAGGCAAATTGCGCCTGAGTTTATGGCTCGCGCTGCTTGTTTTAATCCTTATCGGTGGCGGATACAGTCTGTGGCACTGGCAAAGCCAGCAACAGGAAATCACCGTGCTGCTGTACGCCAGCGGACAGGCTGCGCCGACGGTTTACCGAGTACCCAGAAAGAATCTTGGGCAGTCCAGCTTTATCACCTCAGACGGCACATTGGTCCAGGTCTCGGCCAATGAACGCATGGAAGTCATCGGTCTGTAGCGCCAGACACGCCAATTGTCGAGAAACTGCCACAGTTGGTCGTCAGCTCCATCTATCTCTCACCACTTTCTGCTAACCTGACCTCAATTATGTTCTTCGGATTAATGACCATGGCGCTCTGGCAGCCTGACATGACAAGCACAACTGATGCATCAGGAGCATCGTGGCGTGACCGCTTTCACAGCATCTGTCTGGCCATTTTATGCCTGTGCCTGCTCAGCCCGGCGGCACAAGCACGCGAAATTGTGTTACCCATGGATGATGGCAGTGCCGTCAAAGTGTTCATGTTCGAACCGGACGACCATGGTGAAGGCCCGTGGCCGCTGACCATACTCATGCCCGGCGGCGACGGTAACGAGTACGTTGCCCGCGCCCAGTTCTGGCTGGGTCGCGAGCTGGCCCGGCAGGGCTGGATCATTGCTGTACCGGTTTCATCAACCAATACCGCGTTTGTAGGGGAAAATGGTCAGAAGATCCCTGTTGTGATAGCCAAACTCCAGGAACAGGCTGACGTACTCCCAGGCAAAGCCCTGTTGGTTGGTGTATCCAGTGGCGGTAGCGCCGCACTGGAGCTGGCCGCACAACACCCTGAGCAATATTATGGCGTGGTTGCGGTTCCGGGCATGTTGGCGGATCTCTCAGTTATCGGTGATATGCAGAATCTACCCGTCTATCTGCGCATTGCTGAAGAAGACATGCTGCGCTGGAACACACGCATGCCTGGTCTGGTCAGCGCTCTCGAAGACGGTGGTGCGCGTGTCGACGCCAGGCTCATGCCCCGCGGCAAACATGTATTTCGGCTGGACTGGCATAATCTGTCGCCCTGGATAGACTCGCTGGAACTGCCTGACCTGCCCGGTCGCACCGAATCACCTTAGTCACAGTGGTGCAATTTGCGCCCTCATGATAAAGTTCGCATCCCTGCAAACCTTCTTGGCCCGGCCGGAGAAACTGGATGAAACTGATTACTGCTATTATCAAACCGTTCAAATCTGACGATGTGCGCGAAGCGCTGTCGGAACTTGGCGTCAACGGCATGACAGTCACCGAAGTCAAGGGTTTCGGTCGTCAGAAAGGCCACACGGAGCTGTATCGCGGGGCCGAGTACGTGGTGGATTTTCTGCCAAAAGCCAAGATCGAAGTAGCTGTTGCCGATGAAATAGTCGATCAGGCTATCGACGCTATCTGCAAAGCGGCCAATACCGGCCACATTGGCGATGGTAAAATCTTTGTGACCGCGCTGGAGCAAAGCATCCGCATTCGCACCGGCGAAACCGGCAACGACGCCCTATGAAGCTACCCGGCGGTCGATAACCCGTAAAGTCACAATCGCGTACACCAATTTGTTGCCAGTTTCATCCAGAAATGTCACTGATACCAGGGACGTCGAACGTCCCTGACTGATCAACTCACCCTTTAATTGCACCCTGGGACCCAATACCGGATCCAGATAGTCTATTCGCATATTGATGGTTGTTATCCAATAGTCATCACGCGCCGGGTAAAGTGTCCTGATTGTGTAAAGCGCCACCATATCAACGTAGGTTCCCGTGAAACCGCCGAAAAGTTGTTCTCGAGGGTTAAGCACCTGACGGGGAATATGGGCATCAATGACCACATGGCCATGGGATTCCTGAAGAATTTTCCAGTCAGGCGCCTCAAGCAGGTCGCCGGCACAGTGTCCGGGTCGCATAAAGATCGGTCGGTTGTCATTCTGAGTCATTCGAAAAAATAAACCTCCAGATTTAACTGCACTCTGGGATCAGGCTCCCAATCGTATCTGTATTCAAATAATAGCTGTGGGACCACTTCCAGGATCAGCCAGTCCTCGTAAATCGCCCGCCGGTAGACCATCTGCGCGAAATAGCTATCGACCTCACTGACTGGTCGATTCTTGCCCAGCAGGCCCAGCTCATAAACCATGTTCTCTCTTTCACCGATCTGCTGATGCAAGGCAAAAGATTGTGCAAACTCGGTCAGACGCTCCTGATGTTCATAATTCACCTGCGTCTCCAGCCTGAAATTCCAGACCGGGTCTATAGTACGGGTGAAAAACAGCCGGGAATCCTGTCCCCAACCATCCTGATTGTAATAATAAATCCGATTGGTAAATCCCAGATACCAGTCTTCATTCAGGTCTACACTATAGCGACTTCGTAATCGGTAAAAGAGATCCACGGGCAATTTGGCACGCAACCCAATATCATGATTTATGCGCCACCCATTCCTTTCCGGATGTTCATAGCTGAAACCACCGGTAAAATCAGATGCGTTTATATTACTCAGTCGTTGATCTCGCAGAGAGTTCTGCTCCCGGTTTTCTGATTCGAAAATCAGCTTCCAGCGTTCTGAAGCCCGAGGCAGATCCAGTCGGCCGCTGATACGGGCATTCGAAAAGTAAGTATCATGACGCCCGATGCGCTGATTGAGACGTATCTGGACATAACTCTCATTAAGCTCATCTGCCTCAACATCGCCTGCCAGCCAATCGTCAAAACTGCGCCCGACATAGGAAACACCCCGCGACATGTCATCACGCTGCTCTTCGAGCCAGCGAAACGTGCGATCAAACTGCAGACTCTCCAGAGTGCGCTGCAGTAATCCAGACTGCTCGGCCAGGTCTTCAGTGGTCTGAGGCGGACGTTGAGTGCTGCCAGATACTTCCGGAACCTGGGCGGCGATCAGGGGCGAAAACGACAACGCTGCAAAAAAAAGTGCGTATCTGGTGATTACAAACTTGTGAATGGTCATCTTGTGTATGCGACCTTTGTCAAACTCAACTGTGCAGATGCAATGCTTGCCACTGTATCACAGTCACCAGCCATTCAATCCCATGATGCAGAGGATTCAGCACCAGCAACACCGAGACAGTGACAATCATGATCAGGCCAGTCAGGTGCCAACCAGTCAAAGGCGCCCGGCACGAGTGCGTCAGCAGGGCCTGAACCCGCAGCGCCAGATCGGACCCGTTAATACCGCTGGTCAGTGCAGTATTGTCGGCCGATTTCAACAGCCTGCCCACATGAACCAGAGTGTCTGCAACCGTAAACCTGCCATGCCTGGCTGCCGAGGCAAAATCACAGGCCTGCTCAGACATCAGTTGCAGGTCATGTTGCATGATTCTCCGCCATCCAGGCGGCAAGGCCAGGCTGAATACACTTCCCAATAACAGGCGCAGATTATCTCTGCGCTGACGGTGCGCTCGTTCATGATCGATAATCACCGTCAGTTGCTCCGTCGAGCAATGATCGATCAGACCGGTGCTGATGTAAATTCTCGGATGCCACCAGCCGAGCGTGAATACAGCCCGCTCCGGAACCAGTAACTCACTGAACCCGTTACGACGCCTGGCCAGACGATCTAGCTGCCTGCCAATTCGCTGCCCTGCCAGCAACATAATCAAGAACTTTGAAGTCAGACTTATTACCAGGATTGCCATTATGCTCAGACCGACCCAACCCAACACACCAGCACGCAGGATCGGAGCATGCTCGCCACAGTCACCGTGGCAGTGAGGTGAAATCAATAGCTGACCACTTTGCGGATAGAATAACAGGATGCTCAACAGTAAACTGAGCAAAACAGGCGAGGTCCAGTAGGCCAGAATCAAAGCACTGCTATGTGCAGGATGCATATTCATCAGGGTGTTACGTACCAGGAAGTAGCCGCAACCGAACACCAGCGTCAAGGTTACCCACAACAGCAACCAGACCAGGGAAAAAGAGCCAAGCTGCTCAAGCATCGTTGGCATCACGACGGACCTTGATCAACGCCTCGAGCTCGTCCAGTGAACTGTCATCCAGATCCGCTGCTACATGCACAAAACTGCTGAGTATGGTTTCCATTTTCCCGTCGTGCAGCAACTGAATAACATTCCCGAGCATGCGACCCAACAAGGCACTGCGCGAAACCGTGGAAAAATAAAAATAGGCCTGCCCGTGTTTTACCCGGTCTACGTACTGCTTGCGAAATAGTCGCTCGAGCGCAGACTGGATTGTACTGAGACTTGGAACACGGGCGCCAGACAATGAGTCGCGCACTTGCCGTGCATCCAGGTGCGGCCTCTGCCAGAGGACTTCCATAACACGCAATTCAAGTTCTCCGAGATTGCTAATCTTGACGTTGGATGCCGCTTTACGAGTGTGGATGGTCATTCTGATTCCCTGTCGACACATCTAAAGTATCTTTTTGTTGGCTCAAAATAGCTTCGATTGCGTCAAAATGCAAAAACCGATTTTCAATCGGCGAACCAAATAATTTTTTTTCCATTATATTTCATGGAGTTAAAATACAAACGACGATCATCGCACTATAATACCGGTCTTCGTTTTTCCTGCAACGCCCGAAGTGGATATCCCTATGACACGTCGCCATCTTTACGTAGCCATACTTGGCATTCTCAGCATGCCTGTTTTTGCTCAATCAAATAACCCCGGCAACGAGTCGATTGAAGAAATCCTGGTACTGGGCGCCGATTTCAGCTTGCAAGGGACACCATCCAACGCCACTGAAGGGCTGGTTTACGAGCAACAACTTGATCTTCGCCCCATATCCAGAACAGCAGAGCTGCTCGAATTCATTCCAGGGATGATTGCCACACAGCACAGTGGCGAAGGCAAAGCCAACCAGTATTTCGTGCGCGGATTTAATCTTGATCACGGTACCGACTTTGCAATCAATGTCGATGGCCTGCCGGTCAATATGCCATCGCATGGTCACGGTCAAGGGTATGCTGATATCAACTTTGTCATTCCCGAACTTATCAACAGCATGCGATATCGCAAAGGCCCTTATTACGCGAGTGCCGGCGATTTTGCCACAGCCGGCACCGCAGACTTCGAGTACGTGGATTACCTCGATGGCAGTGAGGTAAACCTGACTGCAGGCGGGCACGACTATGGAAGACTGTTCGCGGGCCATTCAATTGCAATGCAGGATGGCCAACTGACAATCGCCGGCGCTGCGACCACCTATCACGGCCCCTGGGAGCTTGACCAGAACCTGAGTAAGCGCAAAGGTTTCCTCAAATACCATCGGGAGAACGCCCGGAATATCTATAGCCTGACGGCAATGAGTTATTCCAATGCCTGGGATGCAACTGACCAGATACCGTTACGCGCTGTTCGCAACGGGCAAATTGGTCTTTGGGGTAACATCGATCCCACGGCCGGCGGCGATTCGGAAAGGCACAGCCTGTCTGCCGACTGGCAACACCTGTCTTCAGACAATGGCAACTGGCGCCTCAAGGCGTATATCATGGAATATGAGCTGGATCTGTTTTCCAACTTCACCTATTTTGACGCGGATCCTGTGCGGGGCGATCAGTTCCAACAAACCGATGATCGACGCGTCACCGGCCTGACTGGTGACTATTCGCGTAACCTGCAGACTCTGTCCGTGCCAACCACACTTACCATGGGCTTTCAGCACAGGTACGATGATATTCATGTAGGGCTGCACCAGAGCGTTGCACGACAGCGCTATGCCAGCACTCGAGACGACCGTGTGAAACAGTCTCTCAGTTCTGCTTATTTATCCCTTAATCAAACCTGGAGTGAACGACTTCGCACAGTCGCTGCTGTCCGGACTGATCACTACCGGTATGACGTTGATGATCTGCTGGGCCCAAACAGCGGTAACGGCGACGATACGCTTGTCAGTCCGAAATTAAATATCATTTACACTCATTCCCCGGCACTGGAAACCTTTTTCAGCATGGGAACAGGCTTTCACAGCAATGACGCACGCGGCGCGACCATCAGTTCAGACCCGGTGAGCGGCGAACCAGTCGACCCGGTTGACCCGCTAGCCAAAGCGCGTGGCTACGAAATCGGTTTACGCACAGCTGCCCTGCCCAAAACTCAGTTGCATCTGAGCGCTTTCAGCCTGCGTCTTTCTTCAGAATTGATTTATATTGGCGACGAAGGTACCACCGAGGCTGTGAATGCCAGCCAGCGCGAAGGGCTGGAACTGGGACTCTTATACACACCACTGGAATGGCTGTTAATTGACGCGGATATCAGTTACACCAATGCCCGGCTACGAAACAGCGCGCCTGACAACTACATTGCCAATGCTGTTCGCAATACCGCCTCATTCGGCATTATTGTCGATGACTATCAATCTACCGGATGGAGTGGCGGTATACGCATGCGTTACCTCGGTTCTGCCCCTCTGATTGAAGACAATACTGTGCGCACAGACTCGACTTTCCTGGTCAATGCCCAGGTTACAAGACAATTGACTCCGGCAGTGGCAGTCAGCCTGGAAGTGTTAAATCTGTTCGATAGTCGGGACCGTGACATCACATACTATTATGAGTCACGATTACCCGGTGAAAGCGATGCTGTCGCAGACATCCATTTTCACCCGGCTGAACCGCGCAGTCTGCGCGCCAGGCTGACCGCCACTTTCTGATCAGGTTACAAAAAGTCCATATCGCCGGCAGTGAGCCACCAGGCTCCTGCCAGCATCTTTGCTTCCGGCCCCCTGCTCCAGCAATTGCAGGGGATTTCTATGCCCAACTGAGCCCGGCTCGTACGCTCTGTTTCAAAGTGCACCGCCTGTCCAGCCGTGATCCATAGTTTGAACGACAGACCCTGCTGCAGTCCGTAGGCGCTGAGTGCTTCAAAGGCATCCGCAAGCATTCCGATCTCGCCGATCAGATCCATCACAAGATATTCACCACCGTGTTCGCGAGCCAGCGCCAGCGCCTGACATTGGTCATCAGCGTCGTCGATACGAAAGCAAAGATAGTTCTGACCGGGACGTTCTAAATATCGATAATTGAGATAATCCAGTGTTCTGAGTCCCACAATGGCATCCGTTAGCCCGACAGCCATCCGATTCCAGAGAGTCGGAGCCAGGGTATGTATTGCCTGTGAGACATCGGGCTCGGGTGTCACATGACTGGCCCGGACAAAGTCTGGCTCAGAGATCTGCAATTGAATGAGTTCGTCGGTTTTTTCATACAAACCCAGACGTTCTGCAACATGCATGGCTTTCAGATTGGGAAAGCCGATGCCCAATAGATGAGCCCCGCAATAACCGGCATACTGCTCCAGCATGGCCGCTGCCATCTTGAAAAACAGACCCTTACGACTGAACATTCCGCGCTCACCCGGCAGCACCATCACGTCACAAATCTGCACCGCCAACTCTGGGGTACCAAAATATAATATTTGTCGGGCAGAACCGCCATAGTGACCCACCACACTGTTGTTCTTGATCACAGCGACGGATGCGCCACGATCCTGACCATACTTCCAGTGCCACAGCGCTTTGTCGAAGGCTACATTAAAGCTGCGTTCAAATACCTCAGCAAACATCTCGGCCGGCAGATCAGCCGCCAATACCAGCAATGGTCTCGCTTCAGCAGGTGCAGTCCAGGCGAGTAATCGATGGCTGCAAAAACCAGTCAGGCAGCGCTGCAAATCCTGCGCGAAGGTCTGATTCAAGGTCGAAAGCGTTTCAACCCCATAAGCCGTCTGTCGGCTCAACTCGCCCGTATTTTTTTCCAACAAGTCCAGTGCGAGCGCTTTAAAACGACTCACCTCAGTGGAGTACTCTTCATCTCTGGTCAGGGTAAACCCGCTTCGCTCAGCCAAGGCCAGCAAATGCTGCCCCTTCGCCAGAATCTGAGGCTGTCTGATATCGTCAGGGTTGTTAATGAACTCGTCCAGCAACAGCAATTGTGCACCCGGTTTGAGCAAGGTTGCCGCGGCTGCCATTAATGTAATTGGATTGAAATAACGAGCGCTACAGTGAAAGACCATCACATCGAAGCTTGCTGCAGGCACCTGGCGCCAGTACTCGTTGAAGTCTGCCAGAACCACAGTAACGGCAGCCTGCTTATTCTGAGAAACGGTCTCCGTGGCCATGGTTACCGCTGCGGGGCTATTATCAATGGCTGTGACCCGATACCCGGCCTCACCCAGCATCGCGCACAAACTACCCGGACCACAACCCACTTCAAGCACCGCGGCTGGTGCCGGAAAATCGATAACCTTCAGCAGCGCGCCCGCTGCCCTTTTCTGGGCTTTTATTAGCGCCGACGAATCATCACCGTCGTTCTCATCAAGCCATCCGTAGCTGAGAAACGGCACACATCCGGTGGTTTGCCGCAGCAGGGCAGCGTAAACATCCAGCGGGAAAGGTAATTTCTGCGAGGGTATCTCCATGCGCGGCATTATACGGTAGAATCAGGCTCATGAGTGATATACCTGACAGATTCAGCAGCCTGTTTACATCGGCTAATGGCGAGCTGCGCAGCTCCCCGCGAACCGGCCTGCAAAGGTTGCTGATGCTGCGTGCTCTGGTCGCTGTCAGTGGCACAACCGGCGCGCTGGCATTCGACTTTTTTTCGCCACTGAATCTGCCTGTTCTAATCGTCGCGCTGTTGTTAACCGGCATCGCAATCTCGCTGATCGCTGGCTGGCTGCAAGTCACCCGGGCAACGCTGGTCAGTCAGAATGCTCTGATTATCAACCTGGCTCTGGACTTTTTATTCCTGGTTGTCTTACTTGTTTATACCGGCGGTGCGGCCAATCCGTTGATCTCGTACCTGCTTGTGCTGTTGGCTGTGGCAGCCACCCTGTTGTCCGCAATGTGGGCAATCCTGTTCGCTGTGCTGGCCATGATTATCTATACCGTCTTTCTGTTCATTGGCATCAGTACCGATGCACACGGCGACCATATGATGCAAAGTTTTCAACTGCATCTGGTTGGTATGTGGGTGACTTTTGTTGTGAGTGCCGCACTGATCAGTGTGTTCGTGAGCCGGATGGCAACTGCGATACGAATCCGTGAAACCAGCCTGGCACAATTCCGTGAGAGCGAGATGCGCAATGAACAACTGGTCGCCATCGGCACGCTGGCAGCCGGCACGGCTCACGCCCTGGGCACACCCCTGTCGACCATGTCGGTTCTGCTAACCGAACTGGATGAACAGCCGACACACGAACTGTCACCAGATGACCTTAAAGCCGATATCCACCTGCTGCGCCAACAGGTTAATCGCTGCAAGGATTCGCTCGATCAGCTGACACGCATCTACCATCAGAATGATCAACAACATCGGGGACTGATGCGCGTGAGCAATTTCCAGGGTGCCATACGTGACTACATCACCAATATCCATCCGAATGCCAGAATCAGCTTTGAACATGACAAAACCCTGCATCAACAGCTTGTCAGCGGAGATATCACCGTCCGTCATGCTCTCATCAATATCATAGAAAATGCGATTCGCGCCGCTCACAGTGAGGTACGCGTTCATTATTCGGTCAATGAACAGATGTTATTGATCAGCGTCGAAGATGACGGACCGGGCATCCCCGCTCACATTATGGAGAGCATGGGGGAGCCCTTTATTTCAACCCGGGAAGGTAATATGGGGCTGGGCATCTATCTGGCAAATGCTTCCATTCAGCGCCACGGGGGCACCATTGAAATGGTTAACCTGAAAGATGGCGGTGCGCGATCGTTGATCCAGCTTCCATTGACGATCCCGGTACAATCATCAGGCAATAAAAATACCAGGTCCACAGAGTCATGAATCAGGAAGTGATTTTATTAATTGAAGACGACGAGGTATTCTCCTCTGTCATATTGCGAGCATTTCAGCGACGCGGGTTCGAGACCCTGCACGCCGGGGATATTGATACGGCACGAATGCTGATCAGCAGCTCACTATTTGATATGGCTGTGGTCGACCTGAATCTGGACGGACATTCTTCTCTGGAACTGATACCACTCATGCGTGAGCACTGCCCGGATAGCAATATTCTGATGCTGACCGGATACGCCAGCATCGCAACAGCAGTTGAAGCCATCAAGCTGGGGGCCGATAACTATCTGGCCAAACCGGCCGACGCCAATGAGATACTTGCCGCTCTGCAAAACCCTGAAGCGGACGGCGCTGCCGCCAGTTTTCAGGCACCCATGTCAGTGCGACGTCTGGAATGGGAGCACATACAGAAAGTATTAAAAGAGAATCATGGCAACATTTCTGAAACGGCAAGGCAGCTTAAAATGCATCGCCGCACGTTACAGCGAAAATTACAAAAGAAACCTGTGTCTGGATAGCCGGATTTCCGGGCCTTACTCCCCACGCTCAGGCACTCCAGTGACTTTTGGCACTCAGCAAGCAGCGGTCTTAATGATATAAAGCGGCGCGCATTGATGTTTACCTTGAACTGCCCGGCCCAAGATCCGGGGCACTCACCGAAAGCGTATACCTCATAACAATAAAAACAACGATAATAGAGGATCGGCCCGTATTCGGGCTGTCGGCGTTGCCGTTGTAAAAATCTCGTTACATGAACTTGTAACAATCCAGTCATACAGTCAGCAAACGGAGTCTGACGTGAAAAAACAATATCTGGTAGCAGTCGGGCTGGTCGCCCTTATCGTGATATGGATGCTCATGCCGCGCGAGCGGGTTGTGGATGACCGTTATGAGCCTGATGCCGAGCCGCGCCAGGTCACGGCTATTGCTGATAATAACAGTGCCAGTGGCAACATGGCAGACTTTACAGTCCGCGCACGCCGGTTGAGCATGGATACATTCACGCAGACCGTCAGCGTCCGCGGACGCACCCAGGCAACGCGGCTGGTCAATGTGCGCGCGGAAACCGCCGGGCGCGTTGTGGCAACACCGGTTGCTCGAGGTGCACGTGTTGCGGCCGGTGATATCTTGTGTGAGATCGCCATGGACACCAGAGAAGCGGATCTGCAGGAAGCGATCAGCCGTCTTGAACAGACCCGCCTGGAATACGAGGGCGCTCAGGATCTGCAGCGCCGAAATCTGCAATCACAAATTTCAGTGGCTCAGTTAAAAGCCGCATATGACTCAGCAGCGGCTGCTGTGCAACGCGCCGAGCTGGCGGTTGAGCGCACCAAAGTCCGCTCACCGTTCGACGGCATTATGGAATCTCGTGCCGTTGAAGTGGGGGACTACATGGATATGGGCGGTCAATGCGCCGCTGTCATGGACGACGAACCCATGCTGCTGGTCGCCCAGGTTCCCGAGCAGGACGTGGGAAAACTCGAACTTGGCAGTCGGGTCACCGGTATGCTGGTCACTGGCGAGCGTGTACAGGGAGAACTGACCTATGTTTCAAGAGCAGCCGACAATATCTCAAGAAGCTATCGTATCGAAGTTGAGCTGGAACCATCCAAGGCTATTCGCCAGGGCATCAGTACAGAAGTGCTGATTGCCGCCAATGAGACACGTGCCCACCTGGTCCCGCCATCGTCGCTAACCATGGACGACGAAGGTCTGATCGGTGTCAAAGCCCTGAATCGCGATAATCAGGTTGAATTCCACCGTGTTGAAATAGTTGGTGAAAGCACCCGTATCGACAATCCCGGATTCTGGGTCAGCGGCCTGCCTGAGCAGGTTGTGGTCATTACTCTGGGCCAGGAGCTGGTATTCCCGGGACAACAGGTTAACGCCAATTTTGACTGGGCCAGCTTATGAGATACATCAAAGCCGCTGTATCCCATTCAAGAACATCGCTGAGTATATTCGCCGTCATTCTGCTGGCAGGATTTGCTTCATATCGTTCAATTCCGGTTGAATTAAACCCGGACGTCACTGTACCGGTCATTATTACCACCATCGTTTTCCCCGGAATTTCTCCTGAAGATGCCGAGCGCCTGCTGGCCCGTCCGACGGAGATTGAACTGAAAAACGTCGAAGGCATTACCGAGATACGGTCATTTGCCAGCGAAGGCTCAGCCACCATCATCACGGAGTTTGATGTCAGCTTTAACCCAGACCTGGCCGTTCAGGATATCCGCAATGCTGTCGATATCGCAAAGGCACGTTTCCCGACTGATACCGAGGAACCCATTATTCAGGAAGTGTCAGCGGCAACTGTGCCCGTGGTGCAGATAGCCATCGGCGGAACAGGCGTTGGCGAGCGGGTACTGCTGCAGATCGCCCAGACCTTGCAAAGAGAGATCGAAAATCTGCCGGAAATTCTCTCGGCCGACATGATCGGAGCACGGGAAGAACTGCTGGAAATCATCGTGGATCCCGCAAAGCTGGAAAGTTATGGCATTACTAACCAGCAACTTGTACAGGCTGTCACCACCAATAACCGATTGATTCCTGCCGGCACTCTCAACACTGGCTCCGGCAGCTTTTCAGTCAAAGTGCCCGGGCTGATTGAGACAGCCGAAGACCTGTTTGATCTTCCCGTGGCAGCGACACAGGACGGCGTCATTGTACTCAGCGACCTGGCCGAGGTACGCAGGACATTCAAAGATGCCGAGCGTTATGCCTACGCCAACGGTCAACGGGCCATTTCGCTTGATGTGCAAAAGCGCAAAGGTGCCAATTTGATCCAGGCCATGGATAAAATTGACCTGCTGGTACGCGAACTGCGTACCCGGACCCCCCCGGCCGTCGAAATTACCTACCTGAATAACACGATCCCCCTTGTTATTGAACAGAATTCAGGATTGCAGGGTAATATGGCTACGGCCATGATACTGGTGCTGGTTGTTGTGATAGCAGCGGTTGGTGTGCGCTCCGGCATTCTGGTCGCCCTGGCGGTGCCCTTCTCATTTTTCTTCGCCTTCATCATCATATCCATGCTCGGTTTTACCTACAACTTCATGGTCATTTTCGGCCTGCTGCTGGGACTGGGCATGTTGATTGATGGCGCCATCGTCATGGTGGAATATGCTGATCGCAAAATGGCCGAGGGTTACACCCGCGCTGATGCCTTTCAGGAAGCTGTCGGTCGGATGTTCTGGCCGATCCTGGCATCCACCGGCACCACACTGGCAGCCTTCTTGCCGATGATGTTCTGGCCAGGAGTAGCCGGTGAATTTATGGGTTACCTGCCGGTAACCGTCTTCGCCGTGCTGGTGGGCTCACTGTTATACGCACTCGTCTTCGCTCCAGTCATTGGCTCTTTGATCGGTAGCCAGACGGTCAAAATGCAAGGCAACAGTCAGGTTGGCAAGCTGGAAGACGTAGCGCCCGAGAAAATTGGTGGTGTTGTCGGCTTATATGCCCAAATACTGCGCTTAGCCGTTCGCTTTCCCGGTATGGTTTTTGTGGGCAGCCTGGCGACACTGATCGGAATTATAATCGCCTACGGTAACTACGGCAGGGGTGTTGAGTTTTTCACCAGCGTAGAACCCGCTCAAACTCAGGTACAGATATTCGCCCGCGGCAACTATTCACCGGAAGAGGTCCGCGACATCGTGCTGGATGTGGAGCAACGCATCAAGGATATCGGTCACTACAAGAGCATCGTGACTCAGTCGGGTGCCGGACGCAGCATGGGTGGCGGCATGGGTGCCGCACCTGACCTGGTTGGCACTATTTTCCTTGAGTTCACAGACCGCCGCGATCGCGACGTCAATGGTTTCGAAATCGAAGATATGTATCGTCAGGCCATCCGGGACCTGCCTGGCATACGGGCGGAGATCAATACGCCGGAGCAGGGCCCACCGGTCGGTAAAGAGCTGCAGATTGAATTTTTCGGTGAAGACCTGCGTGCCATTATCGCTGAGGCGCGCAGGGTTCGCGACCATATCGAAAACAATATGTCCGGTCTGATCGACATCGACGACACAACTCCGGTACCTGGCATCGAGTGGGAGATTACCGTCGATCGCGCCAGAGCCGCGATGTCGGGAGCCAGCATGACTGAAATTGGTACCGCCATACAGTTACTCACCAACGGTGTGCGGATGGGCGACTACCGACCGGATGACAGCGAAGAAGAAGTTGAAATCCGGGTTCGTTATCCTCGCGAATATCGCGGTATCGAGCAAATCGACAATATCCGCATCAACACGGCCAGTGGTCTGGTACCGATCAGTAGTTTCATCGACCGTGTCCCCATGGAGGGCGTGAGTTCCATCCAGCGTGTTGACGGCAATCGAGTGATTTATGTGCGCGCCAATCCTGCACCTGGTATTGTTACCGATAACAAACTGCAGGAAATCCGCCAGTGGCTCGATCAGAACCCGCTGGCACCGGGGGTCGACTATGTCTTTCGCGGTGCCAATGAGGAGCAGGAAGAGTCCTTTGCATTTCTGTTGACCGCTTTCAGTCTGGCGCTGGCTTTGATGGCCATCCTGCTGGTAACTCAATTCAACAGTTACTATCAGGCATTGCTGATACTATCCTCCGTTCTGCTATCTACGGCCGGCGTTCTGCTGGGTCTGCTGACCACAGGTCAGACTTTCAGTGTTATCCTCACAGGGGTCGGAATCGTGGCATTGGCAGGTATTATCGTGAACAATAACATCGTTCTGATTGATACCTTTAATTACTTGCGGGGCAAGCATAAAAACTGGGATATCAAGGAAGTGATTGTGCAGACGGGCATACAGCGTTTGCGCCCGGTGTTTCTGACCACGTTTACCACTGGCTGTGGATTGCTGCCGCTGGCGATGCATGTTTCTGTCGATCTGATTGGTGCAGAAATCGAGATGGGCGGCCCGATCACATCACAATGGGTCAAGCTGGCAAACGCTATTGTGTTTGGTCTTTCATTTGCGACCATCCTCACGTTAATCGTTACGCCGGCCATGTTGGCGTTGCCAGACCATCTGCGCCAGCGCCTGGCACAGATCAAAGGATTATTCAGACGCTCTGCTTATCAATAATTTGCAACAGCACCAGGGATTTATTACAGCAACCCAAACGCTTTGCAACAATTTGTGACCTGGCGGTACGCCCTTGTGCCGCTGTGCTAGCATCAAAATGCTCAGAATTTCAGGGTAAAGTTATGGGGCATTATTCTCTGTTCCCCCCTAACTGACGTTGAATCGGGTCCTGTAACTTTACCCTGATTTTGAGTTTCAACTAGCTGCTTATCGATAGGTCCGGTTGGCAATCCAACCCTCCAGCAAGAGCACCACAACTACCAACAGCAGAATCCACCACCACAGCCGCTGCGGCTGTTCAATATCTGCAATTAATTGCGCCGTTCTTACACGCTCGCTGATTACCGGTGTGGTTTCGGGATTTAGCACCGCATCACTCAGCTCGGCAACATCGATGGCAGCCAGTGTGGCTGCATCGGGCGCAATATTCACAGAAAACATCATCGAGTCCGGGCCACTGACAACACCGGGCATTCGTGCTGTGTAAAATGGCGACTCGCGAGTCACATTCACTTCACGGCCGTCCGGTTCACGCAGTTGAACAGCGCGCTCATCACTTGCGTCAAAAAAACTGTCCAGAGCGATGACGTCGCCAACTTGCCAGGACTGCTGCCGTTGAGGCGGCTGTATCAGATAAGTCAGGACTTCATGTACAAAAGGCAAATATAGACCTTGCAGCGGAAAATTACTCCAGCCAAGGTCCAGAGAACTGCTAAGCAACATGCTTCGACCTGAAGCCATAGGCTGTTCCAGCAACAACGGCTCCCCTGAATCCAGGCGTATTAACACCTCAGAATCCAGCGCGGGTTCAGTCTGCCAGAAACCTTCGAAACGCGTGCTCCAGTCCACATCCAGGCCCGACAAGGCCGGGTGACGACGATCCATATCAGCTATCAGCCTGTAGTCATTGGCGGTCAGTACACTGGAAGTCAGCAGGCGAGCAGGCGACAGACTGCTGAAATTCTGATTGAACAGCTGCGCATCAACTCTGTCACCTGGCGCAAACCACAGCGATCCGCCATCCTCCACAAAGCGCTGTAAAGCCGACAGACTGCTCTGCGGAACCTCGTCCACATTCAGCAACACTACGGCATCATGTTCACTGATCAGCCCGGCCGTCAGCGTTGCAGCCTGCACCGTTGTCACTTCAAACGGTGAACTGTCCATTCCCTGCAGAGCCAGACTGAACCAGTGCGCCTCATCGTCATACCAGTCTGCAGACGGGGCACCATTCACAATCAATACCTGCATGCGAGGCATGACGTCCAGACTGAAGTGCCACCGGTTATCCAGATCAAAGCTGTCTCCCGCCAGAATCAATTCACCCTGATACTGACCGCTGCCGTCCAGTGCCAACGGCAGAGTGACCACTTGTTCCGCACTGTCCTGCAGCACTACCGGCTGCTGCTCAACAGTCTGTCCATTAAGACGCAATGTCAGCGTACCTCGATCCTGAAAAACCGTGCCGGTACTTCTTACCCGGACCAAAACGGACTGATCTGCATCAATGGCGGTTAACTGCTCAGGTACACGCACATCTGTAATACTGAGATTATTGCTGCGCTCATCAGCCACACTGATACCTTGCAAGGCAACGCCCGGGGCCAGCATCCAGCCTTGCAGAGCGTCGCTCATACCCGCCGCCTGAAAATCCGACACCAGCACTATCCGTCGCCGCTCATGGCTAGCCTGAGCGAGCAGATCATTAGCCAGCTGCAGTGGCGGGAAAAACCGGACACGATCGTAGCCCGGTGACTCCAGGCTCTCAACAAAGCTACGCAGACTATCGATCTCACTGGTCAGCTCACGGACATTCTGTGTCGCACCGGCAAATGTGACAAGTGCTGCTTCGTCAGCTGGTGACAATGCATTCAACACAGTCAATACCTGATCACGTGCCCGATCAAACCGGTCCGCATAATGCATACTGAGCGAGGTATCCAGCAATATAACCACTGACTCGGGTTCAGCATCGACCAGCCTGGCCAGTGAACCCTGGTACAAAAATGGCCTGGCAAACGCAAAAACCAGAAGACAGATTAACAGGGCTCGCAGAGCAAGCAGTAACCATTGCTGAATCTGCTGAAACAGGATCAGTTTTTTGGTGGTCTGCTTGAGGAATCGCAGTGAGCCGAACATCACCTTGGGCGGATTCTCACGCCTGATCAGGTGGATGGCCACCGGAATAGCAGCAGCCAACAGCCCCAGCAGAAACAACGGCGACAGAAAACTCATTCAGGCACTCCTCGTCCGTCGCGTCAGATAAGAAGCCAGCGCCTTGTCCAGTGGCTGCGATGTATTCAACAGACAGTAATCAACACCGCTGCTCTGACAACGTTTGCGACAGTCAGCCAGATAGTTGTTGAGGTTTTCCAGATAAGCCTTACGCACCGCTGCCGGCGAGGTAATATGCTTTTCTGCACTTTCCATGTCGATAAACTCGGACGACTCATTAAAATTGAAATTCAATTCCTGATCATCCAGCACATGGAAAACAATGACCTCATTACCCATGGCCCGAAGCTGTTGCAATGCTTTTATGGTCGCCTGCTCATCCTCAAGCATATCGCTGATCAGAATGACAAGACTTTTTCGGTTCAGCGACATCGCCAGTTCGGTAAGCGGTCTGACGATATCAGTGGTTGTGCCCGCCTGTAATTCATTGAGACTGCGCAGGATGCGAAGCAGGTGTAACTGTCGGGCTTTCGCCGGGATGTAATCACGCACTTTTTCGTCAAAGGTAATCAATCCCACCGCATCCTTCTGCCGCATAATGAAGTACGCCAGCGCCGACGCCAGGGTCCGGCCATACTCCAGCTTGCTCATGTTGGCAGAGGCGTATGCCATCGAGGCGCTGCTGTCCAACAGGATATAGCAGCGCACATTGGTCTCGTCCTCATACTGCTTGATATACAGCTTGTCTGTCCGACCGTACAGCTTCCAGTCCACATGTCGCATATCATCTCCACGGATGTAATGGCGATAATCAGTGAACTCGACGCTGAACCCGCGCTTGGGGCTTTTGTGCAGACCGGCAATAAAACCCTCCACAATCACTCTGGCACGCATTTCCAGATTATCCAGGGTTGCCAGCACTGCCGGATCAATAAAATTATTGCTCTGTGCCATACGCTGCGCCTGATGAAATTGGATGCTTGCTCATGGTTACAGGCTCGGTTCCTGCACAGTCTCGATAACACGACGAATAACCTCATCGCTGCTGATACGCTCGGCCTCGGCGTGGAAGTTCAACTGCAGACGATGACGCAGGACTGATGGTGCCAGGGCCCGGATATCGTTATAGGATACATTGTAGCGACCATGCAGAAGTGCCCTGACCTTGCCGGCCAGTACCAGATTCTGCGAGGCCCGGATGCCAGCTCCCCAGGTCACCCAGTCCTTGACAAAATCAGGTGCATGTTCATTCTGAGGCCGCGTTGCATGCACCAGTCTCACAGCATACTGAATGACTGACTGTGCGGCCGGCACCTGGCGCGCAATACGTTGAAAGGCCAGAATATCCTCACCGCTGAGCGGGTGCGCAACGGTTTTATCCATGGTCCGGGTTGTAGTGCTGACCACCTGCACTTCTTCTTCCTCGGTAAGATAACCCAATTCAATCTTGAACATGAAGCGATCCAGCTGCGCCTCGGGCAACGGGTAAGTACCTTCCAACTCAATGGGATTCTGCGTCGCCAGTACAAAAAACGGTTGCGCCATCTTGTGAGTGACACCTGCTGCTGTTACTTGCCGTTCTTCCATCGCTTCCAGCAGAGAAGACTGAGTTTTAGGCGGCGTTCGGTTGATTTCATCAGCCAGCAGAATATTGGTGAAAATCGGCCCCTTCACAAATACCAGCTTACGCCTGCCTTCGTGCTCCTCTACAATCTCAGCACCAACAACATCCGAAGGCATAAGATCCGGAGTGAACTGAATACGGCTGAAATCCAGCTGCAGAATATCTGCCACTGTTTTAATCAACAGAGTCTTGGCCAGCCCCGGCACACCCGTTACCAGGCAATGACCACCGGCGAACAGTGAAATCAATAATTCCTCGATGACAGCATCCTGACCCACAATGACCTTGCGAATCTCCTGCACCATCTGATCACGGCCCTGTTGCATCTTTTTGACCAGCGCCAGATCATCGTGATCCTCCAGTCCGGCAACGGGTGTGTCGTGAACGATTTCTGTGTCTGTCATTCTGTAGTCCTTCCTGTACTGATTGTGCGTTTTTTTAATGTGTATAAGCGTAAATCAGGTAATTGATGCCAAGCCGGTAAGCCTCGTTACTCATCTGGGTTGGGTAAAGTTCCAGAAAGGTATGTTCCCAGCCATCACCCATATCAGAGTTGTAATTGGCAACGAGCATGACCCGACCGTCATCATCCAGAACAGCATGCACCGCAGGAGGGTAACGCGGGTCGTCCAGCGTCACACTGCCGTAATCCCAGGTAACAGCCCGACCAGGCACCTGAGGCACTCTTTCAACATCATAAAACATGCGAAAGATTTCATGATTCAAATCCAGGCGAACCACCTCACGGTCAGGGAAAATCTTGCTCATTTCAATCAGAAAATCCTGAAAATGGGCATCCGTCCAAAAGTCGTCAACCATAACGAAACCGCCGCGCAACATGAATTCACGCAAGGAATCTGCCTCAGCAGGCGTAAAATTCGGCCCGCTGCGCATAGAGCCTATCGGCACACGTTTCATGGTCATATATAAGAAGATGTTTTCAAACAAAGCCGGATCCGTCAGATCCATGGCGCGGGTCGCACTGGTGTCTGTATCAATCAGGGTGTAGCGCTGGACACCGCGCAAAAAATTGCGCTCGGCATCGGGGAAGTCAGTGTCCCACCAACCTCCGCGTCGAGTGCGACCACCCGGATAATTCTCGTAACGTCCGCGTATAAATGTAAATTCCGGGGCTGCCAGGGGTTCAGCACTGCCAGGACTGAAGCGTTGTCCCATATCGATGGGAGGTGGCCGTCGCTGCTGAAGCGTGGTGATGTCAAAATCGGGTGGAAAAGCGATGCTGCGATCCGGCTGCGCCATGGTCGGGATAGCCAACACTGACAGAACCGACACAACAAAAGCCAGTGCCAGCTTCCTCAAAACCCGCCTTTTGAACAATACCGGTTGACCCATCGTTACTGTGCTCCCCGGCCCACTGCCTGCAACAGGATCTGCTGAGCGCGCTCGTAACCCGGTGCTGTCTCCAGAGCTCGCAGAATATTGTAACGTGCATCTTCGGTCTGATTGTTTTCCAGATAAGCCTGCGCCAGGTTTGTTCTGGCAGCAACTGGATCAGTGTTATCAAGCTGCAGCAATACTTCATACGCCTGCACGGCTCTTTGCGTGTCACCAGACGCCTTAGCGAACTCAGCATCAGCGTGATGAATCTCAGCACGGTAGGGGTTAACCGACAGCGCACGCTCCAGATAATAACCGGCGCGCTCAAGGTCACCTTTTTCCAGCGCATCATTTGCCAGCAGAAGTGGCGACGCAAAATCGTGTTGCTGATTCTCCAGCATGACTTCCAGCCATGCCAACTGTTGTTCCCGCTCGCCCATGGCTTCGTAAACCTGCGAGAGCACCAGCGCCGGACTTGGATAACCGCTATAGTCTGGCAGGATATCATTCGCCAGAGTCAGATGATGTATGGCTTCCCCATAGGCTTCTTCCCGGAACAGCACGATGCCCAGCTGTAACTGCGCCTGAAAGTCCCGAGGTTCGCGCTGGATCCTGGCCCGCATATACTGTTTCAAAGACTCGTTGTTGTACAGCTCTGCCATTACCGCACTGTTGTTCTCACGAACACCGTGCCCATGCCCGGCACCTTCATCGGGACTGTCATCGCTGTGTACATAGACATTAATCTCTTCAACCCGGGCCTGTATCCAGTCTCGGAAACCACTGTCGAAGGTTTCTATATCCATGCCGAATACATTGCTGAACATTTCACTTTCCGGGAGTACATTAGCGTACTCATGGATAAGCGCCAGCAGATGATCAAAACCAAACTCCTCAGCGATATATTCAACGACCAGGTAAGACTGGAAATACGCGAAACTCAAATCGGCGTTGCTGTTGGCTGAGGTAAAACCACGATTCAGATCGGAAACCGGTAATAGTTTGTCCTGCTGAACGGCTCTCACGAGGTCAAGCCCCTGACGACGCCCCCACTCTGGTCGGCCCAATCGCTCCTCCCAGGTGGAAATACCCTCAGAAAGCCAGCGTGGCATACGATTATTGGTCATTTGCAGAGTCCACACATGCACCAGCTCATGCCAGACTATTTCCTGCCAGTTGGCGCTCAGCGTGTCGGGTGAGATCAACGTGACCACTTTGCCAAAACAGATTCCAACCAGCGGACCGATGTCAGGCAGCCCGACCGAGCGCACTGCAAAATCTTCTGTTCGCTCAAAGACCTGCAGGATGACTGGCACCTCTGGTTCAAACTGATATTTTTCAACCAGACGATCCCAGCTTTCTTCCAGCAGCGGCTCCATATACGGCCAGAGAATCTGAGCGTCGCGTTGACTCATATTCACACGGAAATGTTCACTTTCCAGTGTGGCATACTCCTCCAGCACATCAAAAACCTGCAACATGTTAGAGGTCAGGACGTTAAAGGGATCATTATCAAAGGCCAGTTCCAGATGATATTTACCCTGCTCCTCCTCACCCAGTCGAACCAGATTACCGCCCAGAACAGTGTGAGCGAACCAGTTTCCGGAGTCTGTTTCAATAGCCCGTCTGGCAAAACTGACGGCTTCAGTAAACCGGTAATTGTTGCCCAGATAATCGGCAACCAACGCAAAAAACTGAGCGTTGTCCGGGCTGAACTGATTAATAGCGCGCAACTGCTCATCAAATGCTGCCTGATCATCTGACATCGCAGCCAATGCGGCCAACGTGGCACGTGCGGGAATGGATTCCGGGTTATTGTCCAGTGCCTGCGCCAGCATCTGACGTCCCTCTTCCTCCCGGTCATTCCTGATCAGCATCACGCCAAATGTTTCCAGTGCAGCCACATCACGCGCATTGATATCCAGGGCGCGGGTCAGGTTGCGCTCCGGCGAAGAGATTTTTGAAAGGCCAACAAGAGCCGGGGTGTATCGCGGATTCTGTTCAAGTACCTGAACATAGTTCTGGCGGGCGTCCTCATCATTAAATTTTTCCTGGAAAAGATTACCCCACAGCACCAGTGATTCCAGGTTACCTGAATCCAGTCGCACCGCTTCTCCGAACAGGGCATTTGCATCATGGAACTCATCAAGCTGCCAGGCCGCCAGCGCAACCATCCCGACATCCCCGGAGTCAAATACCAGCCCACTGTCATAGCGATCCAGCGCTGCGTTGAATTGCACATCGGCCAACTCTGTTTCGCCACGCAACTGCAACACCAGGCCGTATTGCACCAAAGACCTGACTGGCGGCTGAGAAACCGAATCGACAACTTCCTGCAACAAGGCCTGAGCTTCGGCTGATCGACCAGTCAGCACATAGATTTCGGCCAGGCGTGTACTTGGTAACGGTTGATCAGCCGGCTCATCGATGACCTGTTGCAGGGCAGCGATAGCCCGATCATACTGGCCAGTTTCCATGTGTGTGCGCGCCAGACCCAGAGCCACCTGCTCCTGGTAAAAAGCATCACGCACAGTCTGAAACACTTCCTGCGCTGCCAGGTAAGAACCGCGTTGCAGCAATTCCTCGGCGCGTTGCAGATTCTCCAGCGCTGTCGGCTCATTCTGGGCGTACAGTGGTGCGGGACATAGCAGCGCGGCAGAAAGAGCAACCGCGCTCAACCGTTTAACCATTGTCGTGAATTCAGGGCAAGGCATTGTATTCCCTCGTTTGAACGGCAAGATCAATCAACAGGGCTTCCAGCCGATTCCAGTAATCATCCTCAAGGTAATTGGCTTTCTGATTACGTAAAATAAAGATGTCGCGCTCCAGAGACTGTATCTGTGACAGTACTTCCCTGGCACGGGGTGAGGTCTTTTCGGCCACCGGACGAATCACATCCAGGTAGGCAATTTCAGCCAGCAAACCATCAGCCTGCTGCTGGCCTGGCTCGCGACTGAACAAACCGTCTCCGGTATCATCGAGCACCGCATTTTCAGTGGCCAGTCGACCCTGTTCCCGATACCAGTCAGCAACTCGTGTGCTGGCATAGTTAAAAACTTCCAGCACGGAAACACGACCGTTTCTGTCCAGATCGGCGGTATGGCCCTGCAGACCGGCAATCAGATAGTCAGCAAACAATGGATCATAGCGCTCGGCCGCTGAGCGTGTCGCTGAGACCACAACCCGACCTGGCAGGGATAACTCACGAGTAAACTCGAAACTGGCGCTGGTGGTATTAAAAATGATCAGATCCTGTGCCGTGAAAACCGACAACATGTCAGCCAGTTCCGCACCCGTCATATCCGGGCCCACATTATTGAACTTGGCCTCACCAAATGTTCCCGAACCATGACCGATCAGGAATACACTCAGTTGATCGCCTTCGTTGACCTGTTCGGCCAATACAGACACCTGGCGCTTGATATCGTCGACTCTGGAACTCCCGCTGATAATGGAAGACAGGTTGCCAACATTCTCTCCATCATCCAGTAATATCCGAATACGGCTACTGTCATAGCCGTAATCTTCGATCAGGGTGCTGCGCAATGTCGATGTCCAGCGTCGGAAGCGGTCTCGTATATCAGGCGCGGCGGCGGCCCCCGTGATGATCAATGCATATTTGTTGTTGGCGGCCGTCTGATTAAACCAGGGCATTTCATTATCAGACACCGGCTGAGCCTGCACGGTGCCAAACAGTCCCAGGCAAGCTAATGTGATCACACAGAATCTACATAGTCTCATGACAGCCCCCGATAACGCCTGGCCATCCAGTCGGCAGACATCAGAGCTATAAGAAGTGCCAGGAGCCATGGTTTATCCCAAAGATCTTCCTGCACCTCACGCGAATAAGCACCCGGGGTTCGTTCAATATCAGAAACCAGCTGATCAATCTGCGACAGGTCATAGTATTGCCCGCCACTGCTCTCAGCTATACGTCCCAGTAATCCTGCATCGCGCCCGGCATTGTTGAATTCCCGCAGCGACGGGGTGACAACAAATGCCGAGTTTTTCTCATTTTCTATGCCCGCCCCGACTGCACTGCTGACATCAACCAGGGTGTTGTAAACACCTTCCTGGTCAACGGTAAACTGACTTCGGTAGACACCATCTTCGCTGATATCCCATTCCATGGCGACGTCGCTCATCGAGCCATCAGGGTTAGTGCGCTGCAGCCACAGAGAGGCATTGTTGTCCGCCTGAAACTCTTCATTGCGAACCCGCGCGGTTACCGTGACCTGGTCACCCACGTTGTAGAATGGTTTGTCGAAATTAACCGTTACCCGCTCCAGGGCATCCTGCGACAACCAGCGCAGCATCTGGCGCCAGATCCGTTCATGCGAATCATCTTCGGACGACATCAGCATCTGCCATCGCCAGGTGCTAGCCGTTGTGATGGCCATACTGCGGCCACTGCCGTAACGCTGGGTTGCGATCACCGGCAAAGCCTGGCCCTGATACTGAATAGAAGGGTGTTCGGCCAGCACAGTAGCTCCTGGCTTAGGGCGACCGGTAACATAAACACCCTGTAACGCGGGCAATGCGGCCCACTGCACCCGATTCTCTGAATCATCGGAACTCAGCCGCAGCAATGGCGAGAACTCGCCGGACGGCGTAAGCCGCGGTCTGAAAAGCTCGCCGGTAGCATGCGTGCCGCGGGTAATACCACCTTGCAGATAAGCAGGCAATGTTGTGGAGCGCTCAGGCGTCACCGGCAAAAGATCAGCCAGAGCAGTATCGATAAATGCATCATTCAGTCGACCACTGAGCAGCAGGCCGCCACCGCGCTCAGCGACAAAGTCCTGCAACAGTCCTAGCTGTTCATCGCTCAGAAAATCCCGTTCGATATCCCCCAGAATCACTGCTTCATAGGTGTAAAGTTCCGAAGCATCAGTCGGAAATCCGTTGTTGAGTTCCAATGGCGAGTTAATGCCCTGGCGATAGAAACGTCCGGGGCCGGTTTGCAGATAGGAGGCAAGCCGCAGACTCTCATCGCCCTCAACCGCTCGTCTGATAAACTTGAACTCGTTACGCGGATGACCTTCCACATACAGAACATTCAGTGCCGGTCGTTCGCTGTTGTCGACCAGAAACTGATAGCGGTTGTTCTGCAGTATCAGCTCCTGATCCAAAGGTTCAATCAACAGCTCATAGAGAATGGGTTCGCGGCGCTCCGGACTCAGTTCCAGGTCGACTCGCTGGCTGCTGCCATCCGCCCCCAGAAGCACCGCGCGGCTGAGCACCTCAGTGTCGCCGTCCATGACCCGCAGGTTAACCTGACGTCCGGCATAACCCCGCTGAATCAATGTTGCCTGAACATCAAAGACACTGTTATCCAGGATGGTGCTGGCAGCCGAGACAGAGGTAATGCCTACATCGGTGGGAATGTCACTTTGCCCCACCCCGACCGTGAAAATCGGGATTTCACGAGCAGCAAAATCGCGCGCCCGGGCCAGCACATCGCCCCCGGAATTGTCCGCGCCATCACTGATCAGCACAACACCACTCAATGGCAGCCCGCCTAACTGATCAGCCACCTGCTGCAGGGCAGCATCTGGACTGGAGAGGTTGCCCGAAGCCGTCAACTCCAATTCAGAACCTGCCCGGCGCAGGCTCTTGTCAAAGCCAAAAGTCCGAAGCTGATAGCGTTCAGCCAGGGTGGCCAATGCACCGTCATCGCCATAAAGCACCGAGCGAACAGCTTCACTGCGGCTCTGCCCACCCGCCATATCAGCAATCTGCATACTTTCGCTGTCATCCACCAGCACAGCCAGGTAGGTTTCCTGGGGATTTATTTCCCAGGTGCTGATAACAGGCCGCAACAACATTAACAGCAGAATGATCAGCGCCGCTGAACGCAAGCTGATCAGCAATAAGCGCCAGCGTGGTGTCAGCGGCCGCGTAGTGCGTCGGTAAAGCCACCAGACAAGCACCGGCACCAGCAAAAATAGTGCAAAGGTCAACAGTGGATGCGGACTGTAAGCCAGCGAAAACCGACCATCACGAATGGCATCAACTACATATGATTCGTAAAAGAAATTCATGACTTACGGTGTTGTACTCCGGTTTTCAGAGAGCGCCCGATAGTAGGCCTCGACCAGCTGGCGGTATTCATCCGGGATATCTTCTTCTGATACTGTGTAAAGACGCTGGGTAATGCGCGCCAGTTCAGCACGTGCTCGCAGATCACTTTCCAGTTCAATCAGGGGTTGCAATAAACCGCGCAACAACTCGGGCTGGTTCATGAAGGCTTCCAATGATTGTTGCGTGATTTCGCTGCTGATCGAGCGGGCATTACCCCACAAAGCGGCCTCACCCTGCTCGGGTATGCCACCCAGGCCCTGTCGGGTTTCCTGGCCGCCCGCGGCACGGGCACCACGATTGGCCTGCTGACCTGCCTGACCTCTCTGAGCAGGCTGACCGGCGGCTCGTCCCTGTTGTTGCCCGGCTTCACCGGACTGTTGTTGACCGGCCTGTTGCAGCTGCTCGGATAGTTGTTGTGCGAGCTGCTGGGATTGCTGCAGCCGTTCGCGCAGTTGTGCAATGGACTCTGTACCCGACTGATCACCGCCAGGTTCGCCCTGACGTTGCTCAATCTGTTGCTGGAGGGCTTCCAATTGTTGTCGAAGAGCACTGGCATCTGCCGCAGCCTGGCTGATCGGATCCGCATTAGCCGATTGTTGTGCAAGCTGGGTACCGCTACCCAGTGCCTGCAAATTATTATTCAGCTCTGTAAGTGCTTGATTTACATCATTCTCTATATCCAGTGCGAGGTTTACCATGCCATTACGCAATACCCGATTACTGGTATCCATCTGCTCGCGCACCGGTCGCAGAGCGCGGCTGGCCGCCTGAGCCTGCGATAACAGTTGCTGCTCGTCCGTATCAGCACGCGCGACCACTGCCCGCAGCATCCGTTCTATTTCCTCCAGTTCCTGACGGTTGCGTTGCTGCTGGTTGACCAGTTCCTGTAGCTGCTCGTTCTCGGCTGCCGCCTGACGGGTTTGTCCCAGGCCCTGCTGCCTGTTCAGATCTTCCAGCGCCTGCTGAAGCTGCTGCTGTTGCTGCAGTAACTGCTGACCGCGCTGGGCAAGGTTCTGGGCCAACTGATCAGGCGAGTTGTCTGGTTGCTGCGCCAGCGTTCGCTGCTGCTCTCTGAGACTTTCCAGGGCTCGCTGACTGCGGGCAGCAGCCTGCGCCGGCGTGGGCGCCTGCGCCGCCTCCTGCATTTGTTCCAGTGCACGCTGCAACTGTTCATTCTGGCTCTGTCCGCCGCCCGCCTGAGCACTTTGCGCCGACTGGCTCATCTGCTGACGACGCGACATCTGTTGTTGTAATTGCGCCACATCGTTCAATAACTGCTCCTGCTCGCGCCGCAATCGCTCAAGTTCCCGACGGCGCTGTTCTTCGTCCATCTGATCCATACGTCTGGCCAGATTACGCTGCGCCCTGGTCAACCCTTCCTGACGCCTCGCCAGTTCCTCCAGGCGGCTGTTTTCTTCGGCGTTCTGCCCGCCACCCTGCTGAGCCTGACGAGGTGTTTCATAACGATTTTCGTTTTGTCCCATCTCCATCTCGAACAGCTCACGCAGGTCCTCACGCTCCTGCTGTCCCCCACCGCCACCGCCACCGCCGGCCTGACGTTGAAAATTCACATCGGTACGGTTAATTTCTGCTTCTGCCCGCAAGACAAACTGCAGCGCCTGCTGTTCAGGCTGCATGGCCTGCGTAAGCGCCAACTGATCCAGATCATCAGCAGCGGATTGCATCTGTTCAATGGCGCGTTGCAGATACGTGACTGCATTGCCATAACTGTCATCAGCAAAGTTGATTCGTTCTGACAGACGATCAATGGACATGCGGGCACGATCCATGGCATCGCGCTGAGAGTCGGCCACCACGGCCACATCATCCTCAAACTGTTGCTGGTCCATGTTCAGTTGTTGCTGTCGTAATCGCCAGGTTGCCGCAATAATGTCTTTTTGTAGCGTGACCAGCGCACTGCTTTCATTGTTGCCGCCACCACCGCCACCGCCTTGCTGACCGCCGCCACTGGCGCGACGAAACTCCTGGTCAGTCGGTACCACCTGCAGGAAATAGATATCCGACACAACTTCCTGAGGACCGCGAAGTTCATTGTTATCCGCAACTGTCAGGTAATAGCTGACAAAATCACCAGGGCTGACAGCCAGGTCTTCCATGTAGATCATCTGGTCGCCTGTCACGTTACGAATATTGGTTTCTGGCAGAAAGTCCACCGAAACCTCATCGGCACCAATCACGCTGTAGTGCAGGGTAAAATCTGTCAGACCGTAGTCGTCGCTTGCTTCAATCTGCAGTACAACTTCTTCCAGTGGCATGACATTCTGATCGCGACCCGGGCTCAGCAATGCCAGCGATGGCACTTCATCGGGAATAGCCCGAATGTAGTATTGATCAGCATCTTCTGTTTGCTGACGGTCAAAATCAGTAGCAACAATGCGATATACACGGTCCTGATCAACTGTCAGGGAAATTCGTCCGGACTGGCCGTCTACGGTAACAGGCAGGCTGCTTTCATCATCAAACACCATCTGTGCCTGCTGTACCGCCTTGTTAAAGGCAATGTTCAGGTCCAGACGGGTACCTTCCGGTACAACAAAATCACCGCTGTCGGTTTCTTCATAGTTTTCCAGACCCGTGTATGACGGGAACTGATAGGCAACATCAATCTGCTCCGCCTGCGGCAGATCATAGAGGGTAATGCGGTATTCCCGACTGCGCTGCTCACCGTCAGAATCAACGCTGACATAGTAGACCAGGTCTTCAGTGACTGTCGGCATGTAGTAACTGAACGCTGCACCGTCACTGCCCGCCCCATCGCGCTGCATATTGACGTCGTACCAGTTAAGTTGATCGGAACGCATGCGCAGACGCACGTCATCAGGAACAGCATTCTCCACCCGAACCTGAATCGTGGCTGCTCTGCCGCGCTGCATACGGATATCACCCGGTTCGACGGACAATACAAGCTCAGCAGGTTCGGCGGACTCCTCAATTACCGGCGTAGCAGTCACTTCAGGCATGTTACTGAAAGGCCAGAGTAGCTGGCTGCCAGCACGCAGCAAAGCATCCGAGCTGACCAGCAATACGACCAGCAACAGCCCTGAACCGCTTGCAATGGCAAAAGAAGTCAGTGGAATGCGACTGTCAGAGATTCTGCTGAGTTGTTGTTGCTGGGCATGCAGGTGAACATCAGCATCATCCCATAGCTGCTGCAGAAACTGTCTGGAAACGCCCTTTTGCGAGGCTGAATCGGAATCGGCAGAAAACTCCAATGAGGTCAGCAGGCGCTGCTCAAGATCTGGCAACCTTGACTCCACATAACCCGCCAACTGCCGGTCATCTTCACGCAGACGCCGCAAAGCCGCCAGATAGCGCCACAGGGCAAATACGGAAATCGCGCCGAATACAGCAAACATCAGCACTTGCAGCAGGAATTGTTCCGGCAGACGCAGGCTGAGGAAACTCAGCGCCAGGAAGGCGGTGACCACAACAACCGCCAGCAGGCTGGACTGATGCAGGACACGCAGGAATTGCCGGCGTTTGCGAACGCCGGCCAGAGCGACTTTCAATTTATGAACGCTGGCTATGTCCGGACTTCTTTTGTCGGTAAGACTCATAGACGACCCTGCTGATTATTATCCAGTCTGCCTGAACTATCCCATTAACGGACCGGCCAAAGCAAGGGAATCTGTCGTCAGCGTCGGTCGATCTGACGAGCAATTCTCAGGTGACTCTCACGAGCCCCTCAATTGGCCGATAATGATCTGAGTTTTCGGGAAAAACATGGATATCAGCGCGCGTCATACTATCGCAGAGCACCTCCAGATTGCGGAACGGCGCAATGCTTTCCAGGGTATGACAAGTGGGCATCGGCAAACGAATGATGCCTTGCTCATGCTGCTTCAGAGCCTGTTCAGGCTGCAGCCACTGATAATCCAGAATCTCCTCGTCATCTACCTTGATCGGTTCATCGCTGCGCACCGGGCAAAGGAAAAACCACGTTGCATAGCGCCTGGGCAAGCCGGTCGGAGTCGTCCAGTGAGCAATGTGAATCAGGTCCTGAGGTGCAATGACCAGACCGGACTCTTCCCGCGTCTCACGCACGGCGGCATTAATCGCTGCCCGGTACTCGAGATGTGCCTCCGGCAGTGTCGACTGGGCCGGGGGATAATCGCACTGATCTACCTTGCCGCCCGGGAACACCCAGGCACCGCCCTCAAACGACAGCTTTGTGTTTCTCAGCAACAACAATGTCTCCAGGCTGTTAATGCCTGTCTGTCTGTTTTCACGCACCAGAACAACTGTGCTGGCAAGTCTGGGCATAATCGTTTATCCGTAATACGAATGAAGAGCCGATATGGTTTTAACGGAATCACACTGAGCAATCAAGTCCGTCAATTCATTATCGCGCTGCGGATTGCAGTTTGTGTTTCAGCACCTTGCCTGATGGCGCGGTCGGCAGCGGGTCCATAAAAATAATCTGCGATGGCCGCTTGTATGCCGTCAATCGGGGTTTCAACCAGGTCTGCAGGGTTTCTTCATCCAGATCACTGCCGCCGGCGAGCTGGACATAAGCGACTACCATCTCATTGCCTTCCGCCTCACGGCCAATCACGGCGCACAGCAACACCTGCGGGTGTGCTGAAATCACCCCTTCAACTTCAGGCGGATATACATTAAATCCGGAATGAATGATCAGCTCTTTGCTGCGCCCGGCAATATGGACATTGCCCCTCTCATCCAGCTTGACAAGATCGCCGGTATTCAGAAAACCATCAGCATCCAGCACGGCGGCCGTCGCCTGAGGATTGTGGTAGTAACCCAGCATGATATTGGGTCCGCGGATATGCAGTTCGCCAACTTCCCCGTCAGCCACTGGCTTTCCGTCCGGGCCCAGCAGACGGATCTCCATGCCCGGCAGGGGGCGCCCGACGCTGCAATTATCCAGCGGCTCGTTGTAGCGGACCTGACAAATGGTCGGACCACTCTCCGTCATACCATAACCGTTGAGCAGAGGCAGACTGAACAGTTTTTCGGTTTTTAACTTGATGGCCGGATCCAGCGGAGCACCGCCACTGTACATAAACCGCAATGCGGGTAAATCGGCGCCGCTGATGCCCGTCGAGCGCGCATGATCAGCCAGCCTGGCAAACATCGCCGGCACCCCGAATATGCCGCTGACCTGACGCTCACGCATGGTCTGCATGGCCTGCGCCGGATCAAAACGATCAGCAACAATGAGCTCGGCACCTGCATAAATCGATGCAAGAAACACCGCCGACAGCCCGAAGATATGCGAAACAGGCAAGACCAGATACACACGGTCATCGGCACTCAAACCTCTCAGTGCACCGCTGACAGCCGCTACATATAGAACATTGCGATGGGTCAGCATCACGCCTTTGGGATCGCCGGTTGTGCCGGTTGTGTATATCAGGGTAAACACACCCTGATCACTCAACTGCTGGTCCTGCGGCAGTCTTTGCGTCTCGTATGTCCGACAGGCCACCTCGCCGCCGACAACATTCAGCATGCAGTCCGATCCAACAGACGCCGACTGCAGTGTCTGCCATTGGGCAGCGGCAGCCTGTGAGTCCATCAGATACAGCGCCAGCCGGGGCTGACAGTGGGAACGTATGCGGTCGATTTCAGCGGCGGCCATCCGGGCATTCACCACCACAGGCCAGGCACCCAGCTCGCTCAGCGCGAGGATCAAGACCAACACCGGCACACAGTTTTCATTGATCAGCAATACCCGGTCGCCACGACAGACACCCTGCGTGGTTAACTTTTCTGCCGTCTGCTGCACAACAGCCGCCAGCTGCTGATAATTCAAGCCTCTTCCCAAATGATCACTCACGGCAGCGGCTTCAGGACGGCGCTGCGCCTGCTCGAACAGCGCTGAACTGACTCGTGCCGGCAGCGAAGCTATCAACTGCTGTGGCGATTGACCCAGCAACTGTTCATCATTAGATTGCATAGTCCGTTTTTACACTCACATCCCGAAAATTAACGATTTGATGCCCGAAGACACCCGAATTTTGTTGCTCAGTGCCTATGAAGCTGTCAGTCATCAACAATGGCGCAGCAGGCTTTTTGAGCTGTTTCCCACCGCACGGTGGACCGCTTTGGGCCTGCCAGCCAGGCATTTTGCGTGGCGGGTGCGAGGTAACAGTCTGACCTGGGCATTTAACCACCGGCAGGAGCTGACTGACAACTACGAGCTGTTGATTGTTACGTCGCTGTGCGATCTGAGTGCCCTGCGCGGCTTTGTGCCGGAACTGGCAGCTCTGCCCACGCTGGTCTATTTCCACGAAAACCAGTTTGCATACCCTGACAATACTGAAGCTGATGATGCCAGACGGGCTGGCCGCCAAGCGCATAATCTGCTCAACATGCAATTAACCAGCATTTATACGGCATTGTGTGCGGACATGATTGCATTCAACAGTGACTGGAACCGGCGCAGCTTCCTGAGCGGCGCCCGGCAATTGCTGGACAGACTGCCGGATCATGTGCCGTGCGGCCTGACAGAACATCTGCAGCAGCGTAGCCAGGTGCTTCCGGTCCCGCTTGCTGACTCGCTGTTCAACTCGCATGCCTCAACAGGTGCGCCTGCGATTAATCAGCAACGGCTGTCTGGCGATGCTTTGAATATCGTCTGGAATCATCGTCATGAGTACGACAAAGGACCCGAACTGCTCCTGGGTATCATGCAGGAGCTGATTGAGCGTGGCGTTTGTTTTCGCCTGCATTTATTGGGACAACGCTTCCGACAACAGCCAGCCGCCTTCGCCACATTGCGGCAACTTTTGTCGGATCATTATCAGTCCCAGGGCATTGAGCCGGGAATCGATAATCACATTGAAGATCGAAATGCTTACCTTCAGGTGCTTCAGCATGGCGATATTGTTCTGTCAACAGCCCGGCATGATTTTCAGGGTCTGTCGGTATTGGAAGCCTGTGCGCTGGGATGCACACCACTGGTACCCGACGCGCTGGCCTACCCGGAATACTTGCCGGCACAGTGCCGCTACCCGGTTATTGCTGACAGCATCTCCGCGCAGGCACAGGCCGCCGCCGACTGTCTGCAGAAGATGTTACCGGATATCCGGGCAAACCGCCCGAATGTGAGCCATCTGAGTGTCGGCGCGCTAGGCGCGGCCTGGAATGAGGCGATCAGCAGCCTGCTCAAACCTTGAAAACTACTTGTCCCGCATCACACCGTCGCGATAAAGTTAAACGCTGATCAGACGTTGTTACATCACAGGAGTCAGCATGACAGTCCGAACCAGGTCGGCACTGATAATTTTTTCCGTTTTCAGCTTTTTAAGCGCCACACTGCTGGCCCAGGAAAACGCTTCAGAACAGGACAACGAGGCGGCATTTCAGAGCTGGCTGACTGAGTTCAGGGCTGACGCGCGTACCCGAGGCATCAGTGATGCGACACTGGATCTGGTTCTACCGGAGATTACCCAGCAACGGCAGGTTATACAGGCAGACCGCAATCAAGCCGAATTCGATAATACCTATGCTCGTTATCTGCAGCGGGTCAGCAGTAACCGCATAGAAGCCGGCAAAAATCTGATGGCCGAACATGGCGACATGATCCGCGAAGTCTCTGCCCATTACGGCGTTCAACCCCGTTTTGTTGTGGCTATTCTGGGACTGGAAAGTAACTACGGTAGTTTTCCGATTACCCAGCCGCTGTTCAGCGTAATCGCTACGCTCGCCTTTGACGGCCGCCGCGGTGAAATGTTCCGTAACGAACTGTTTGCAGCGCTGGAAATCGTCGATAAAGGTCTGGCCACTCCCGACATGATGAAAAGCTCCTGGGCCGGCGCCTTGGGCATCGCCCAATTCACACCGAGCAGCTTTCTGCGCCTGGCCGTTGATCATGACGGCGACGGTCGCATAGATCTGTGGAGTATGGGACCGGATGTGATCGCATCAGTTGCCAATTACCTTAAATCAACCGGCTGGCGCGATGACCAGACCTGGGGTCGACGCGTCAGTCTGCCGCCGGGTGGTGAGCAATCTCTGCCTGCACCACAGAGTGCCGGTATGACGCCGGATGCGACCTGCCGATCCTATCGGACAACGGGTGCGTGGCGTCCGCTGAGTGACTGGCAGCAATTAGGCGTGCGACGGGCTGATGGCAGCAATCTACCAACACGGGACCTGCCTGCCGCTTTATTACTGGGAGATGAGGGGGATGATCAGGGTTACCTGGTATACCGCAACTTCTGCTCGATCATGCGTTATAACCCGGCCTTCCGCTACGCTTTATCAGTCAGCCTGCTGGCTGATGCCATCGCCGATATTCGTGACTGAGCCAAGATCACACGTCATTGACGGGTTCAACAATGGGTACCAGGATTGTCTGACCTACCCGAACCCGTCCCAGATCAAGATCCGGGTTGTACTGACGCAGCAACCACAGAGGTATTGAATATCGACGGCGGGCCAGTGTATCAATTGTCTCGTTAGCGGCCAGTTGATGCTGATTCAAATCCTGAATCCGGTAGTTGCGGAAAAAGCGCTCCTGCTGGGCAATATGGAATTGTCGGCGACGCAGTTCAAACTCATCCCGGCTGACCTGATCCAATGACAGCCGCAGGCGGTTACCAACGATCAACGGTTGATTGAAACTCATGCCATTGATGCGCCGCAGGTCCTGGGCGCGAACATCCAGCCACTCAGCAAAATGTCCCAATGTTTCCGACGCCTGAATTTCAATGGTGCCATCGGCTGCAACAGAATAGTCGCTGGGGTCCGCAGCCAGATCCAGCTCAGCCAATTCGTTGCTGACCTGCACGTTTTCTACCACTTCAATGGCGGGCTGATCCGCATCCACCCCGGTGATTGACAGCGAAGGTGGTTCCGGCGGTCCGTAAAATGGAGCTGGTTCAGTGACAGCAACCATTTCTGCAGCACTTTGCTCAACCGCCGCAACGCTGACGGTCGCCGCATCCGACAACTGCGGCCCTTCATCTGTGTCAGAAAACGATACTGCAACCAGCTGAGGCTCAGGCTCGTCAACCGGGCTATCGACAGGTTCATCGACGGATGCCAGCGTGCGTGTCACCATGTCGGTATCATGCGGCAGCAGCAGAGTCTGCCCGACGCTGATACGGTGCTGATCCCGCAACTGATTCAGGGACACCAGCTCCCTGACAGAGGTATCAAATCGTCTGGCAATCACAGACAGGCTGTCCCCACGCTGCACCACATAATTCACATCGGGCGTCTGATAGGCATACAGCTGGGTATCGGGAACCGATTCGATCAAACTGGCCAGGTCACCATTGATGGAGTTACGCTGAATTTTCAATGTATAGCCACGGGGGATGCGTTTGCCACCTTGCCAGACCACGGGGCGCAGCGCCGGGTTATCAAATCGCAATTGCTCTATTGTTACGCCCAGTCTTTGGGCCAGGACATCAGCCTCGATATAGGCCTGCAGTTCATACTCTTCGTATTGCGGTGCCGAATCCAGGTGCAGAACCCCGAAAAGGGCCTGTGCCTGACGTTCAACATCCAGCACCGCCAAAAACTGAGGATAGAAGTTTCGAGAAGCGAAACCGAATGCCCGGCCACGATAATTGGCGATGATGTCTTCGATATTATCGCTGCCGGTTTCACGCACAGCCCGGGCAATTCCGCCAGCGCCATGATTATAGGCAGTCAGTGCCAACGGCCACTTGCCCAGCAGGCCATAGTTGTACTCCAGCAGGCTCATTGCGGCATAAGTAGCCGTGTAGGGATCCATGCGCTCGTCAACCACATTGTCGATGCGCATAAAGCGCTGTCCTGTGGCTCGCATAAACTGCCACATCCCCGCAGCCGCCGCATGAGAGTATGCGCCCGGATGGAAGGATGACTCAACATGCGGTAGCGCCGCCAACTCCACTGGCAGACCGCGTTCACGGGTGACTCGTTCAATGTGCTCACGGTAGGCTCCGGAGCGAATCAGCCCCTCTATAAAGCGGTCTGACTGACCCAGTTGGAAACGAACCCGATTCACCGCCTCTGCCAATGTCGTATTGCTGACGCCTTCCGGCCAGGCGTCCAGCACCTGCTGCTGGTGCAGGGTCAGCCCTGTGCGTTTACCACTGGCCAGCACCTGCAGATCTTCGTGTATACGACCTCTGTAGTGTTCAATCTGCTCACGGTTGTAATCCACCCTGCGGTAAACCACTGAGAGATTCTCCGCATCGTGCAGAAAGCCGCTTTGGGTGTCGACCTCGGTGTAGACACGCGTCCAGAACTTGATCGCCGGCTCCAGCGCGGCTGGCCGGGGAAGCAGGTCTGAGGAAGATTGTGCGTGAACCGAAAAGGCTGCAAACAGCGTAAAAGACCAGATCAAGTGGTGCAGATACTTTATTGTTCGCATAGATTTAGAAGCTCTGTGGTTGATTCCTGTCTGATTTTTGCGACATATCGACCGCAATTTGCAGTGATCTTGCCCTTGCAGCCCCCTGACTGTCAACCTTGTTGTAATTCCACTATACTGCGCACCCCTGCTACCAATGGGCCTGAACGATGAGCGAAAGTAAAAAACTGGCCAGCGCCAGCCTCGAGTCTTTGTACCGGATTTTCACTGTACCGGAGGCACCGGATTCAACGCTGGGGCGAATCGATCAATCAATATCACAGAATCTTGCCGGTTTTCTGCAGGAACATATTGTCGCCTCAGAGCGCGATCTTTCAGATATCGAAAAGGATTTCGCCGACCCACAGATCCCGGAACAGCCGACCTTCGTTTCTGATCAGATCCAGTTTGTACTGGATAAACTGGTCGCTCAATCTGTACACATTTCGGCACCGAGTTTTGTCGGTCATATGGCCTCGGCGCTACCCTATTTCATGCTGCCGCTCTCGCGCATCATGATGGCTCTGAACCAGAACCTGGTAAAGGTTGAAACTTCCAAAGCCTTTACACCGATGGAGCGCCAGGTCGTCGGCATGATCCATCATCTGGTATACGGCCGGGACAAGGATTTTTACACCCAATGGATGCACGACAGGGCCCATGCACTGGGCAGCTTCTGCTCTGGTGGTACAATCGCCAATCTGACGGCGCTGTGGGCGGCACGCAATAACGTATTGGCGCCAACTGAAGGCTTCGCTGGACTGGGGCAGGAAGGCCTGGTGGCCGGCATGCAGCACTACGGATACAAAGGGCTGGCCATTCTGGTCTCAGAACGCGGCCACTATTCGCTGGGTAAGGCCGCCGATATTCTGGGCATAGGCCGCCGTTCGTTGATCGCTATCGAAACCGACGCCAACAATAAAATCCGCACTGACCTGCTGGCCAAAAAATGTGATGAACTGGCTGCGGCCAATATCAAAGTAATGGCCATTGTCGGCATTGCCGGTGCATCTGAAACCGGCAGCATAGATCCGCTGGACCAGATGGCCGATATCGCTCAGGAGCGCGGCATACACTTTCACGTCGACTCAGCCTGGGGCGGACCCACGCTGTTCTCGAATACCTACCGCCCCCTGCTGAAGGGCATTGAAAGAGCCGATTCAGTCACTCTGGATGCCCATAAGCAGCTATATGTACCCATGGGTGCCGGCATTTGTGTATTCAAGGAGCCCAGCACGCTGAGTAGCGTCGAGCATCATGCGGAGTACATAATACGCAAAGGCTCCAAAGATCTGGGCAGCCATACAGTCGAAGGTTCACGGCCGGGCATGGCGATCCTGGTGCACTCGGGATTGCATATTATCGGACGCCAGGGTTATGAACTGCTTATTGATCAGGGCATCAGTCGCGCCAGACATTTTGCCGATATGATTCGGGCCGACAAGGATTTTGAACTGATCAGCGAGCCCGAATTGAATATTCTGACCTATCGTTATGTACCGCAGGATATTCAGACGGCTCTGGAATCGGCACCGGCCAGCCTGCGCACCGAGGTCAACGAACAGCTGAACCTGGTCACCAAACGCATTCAGAAAACTCAGCGCGGGCTTGGACGATCATTCGTTTCACGAACCCGGCTTAATCCCCATCATCACAACAGGAATGCGGTCATCGTCTTCCGGGCTGTACTGGCCAACCCGCTGACGACCAATCAGATTCTTCAGGACATGCTGGCGGAGCAAAAAGAGATCGCAGCTACCCCGCCGATACAGGCACTGCTGAAGCAGGTTCGCAACCTGTTCTGCGGCTGCTGAACTCAGCCTTCGATCTCCATCAGTACCTCACCGGGTGTGACGCGGTCGCCTTTTACAACGTGAATTGCCTTGACCTTGCCACCGATGGTGGCATGGATCTCGGTTTCCATTTTCATGGCTTCGGCAATCAGCACTGCACGACCCGCCTCCACCTGATCGCCTTCCTTAACCAGCACTTCCACAATATTGCCTGGCATGGTGGTCGTCACATGCCCCGGTCGCGAAGCTTTCTGGCGCGCTCCGCTGCCGCCCTCGGCTACGTAGGCGTTAGTTGGCTGAAAGACCACCTCTTCCGGCATGCCGTCCAGCGTCAGGTAAATTCTGCGCTTGCCTTCTTCCTTGTTTCCCACACCCGTAATGGCAACCTGGTAAGTCTCTCCGTGCACGTCGATCACAAACTCTGTGGCAATACCTTCTTCCACCGTTCGCCCGCTTTTCGGTTCCGGCAACAGAGGTTCGGGCTCCAGCGTGCCGGCCTGCCTCTGCTCCAGAAACTGGCGGCCGATATCAGGGAACATGGCAAAGGTCAGCACATCCTCATCGGATTTAGCCAGCTCACCGATGTCTCTCTGCAGACGCTCCATTTCCGGCTTCAGCAGATCGGCCGGACGGCCGTCGATGATGTCTTCCTTGCCGATAGCACGAGTCTGCAACTCGGTGTTAACCGGCGCCGGCGGCTGACCATAACCGCCCTGTAAATAACGTTTCACTTCATTGGTAATCGACTTGTATCGCTCACCGCTCAACACATTCAGCACAGCCTGAGTGCCGACAATCTGGGAGCTGGGCGTGACCAGCGGCGGGTAGCCCAGATCTTTACGAACACGCGGAATTTCCGCAAACACTTCACGAATACGACTCAACGCATTCTGCTCTTTGAGCTGATTGGCAAGATTCGACATCATGCCGCCCGGGACCTGGTTGATCTGTACAGAAATATCTTCGCGGGCGAACTCACTTTCAAATTGATGATAACGTTTGCGCACATCACGGAAGTAGTCAGCAATCTCGGTCAGCAGCTCCAGATCCAGTCCGGTGTCCCACTGTGTGCCCCTGAACGCCGCCACCATCGATTCTGTTGCCGGGTGACTGGTGCCCCAGGCAAAGGATGAAATAGCTGTGTCAATATGTTCGGCGCCCGCCTCGACAGCCTTGAGTTGACATTGATCAGCGATTCCGGCGGTGGCGTGACTATGAATAAAGACGGGCAACTCAACGGCAGACTTGATCGCGCTGACCAGATCGTAGGTCGCATAAGGCGTCAGAAGTCCCGCCATATCCTTGATGGCAATTGAGTCGGCACCCATATCCCGCAGGGCCAGCGCCTGCTTAACAAACAGCTCCTCGGTATGAACCGGGCTGGTGGTGTAGCAGATGGTGCCCTGCGCGTGTTTGCCCGCTTTTTTTACGGCGCGCATGGCTGTTTCAATATTACGCAGATCGTTCAGTGCATCAAACACCCGGAACACGTCAATGCCATTGCTCGCCGCCTTGGCAACAAAGGCCTCCACGACATCGTCGGCGTAATGGCGGTAACCCAGCAGATTCTGACCCCGCAACAGCATCTGTAACCGGGTGTTGGGCAGCGCCTGGCGCAACTGCCTGAGACGCTCCCAGGGGTCCTCTTTAAGAAAACGCACACAGGCGTCAAACGTCGCGCCACCCCAGACTTCAAGAGACCAATATCCGACTCTGTCGAGCTTGTCACAGATCGGCAACATGTCCTCGGTGCGCATGCGTGTTGCTATTAATGATTGGTGGGCATCGCGCAGTACCACGTCAGTTACATGGATTTTGCTCATGATGTCAGTCTCCTGGTGTTCGGTACTTTAAACGCCCGCATGGGCAGCAAGGGCGGCAGCAATGGCCAGAGCCAGTTCGTTTGGATTACGCTTTTCTGAGTAGTCCAGTAATTGCGGATGATCCGGCACAAAACTGGTCGTAAATTCGCCACTGCGAAAATCCACATCCTGCAGAATCTCCTGGTAGTAGCGAGCGGTGGTTTTTACCCCCTGCACACGCATATCTGAAAGCGCCCGGGAACCCCGGTTGAGCGCTTCCTCCCAGGTCAGTGCCCAGACAATCAATTTCAGGCACATTGAGTCGTAATAAGGTGGAATGGTGTAGCCGGTATAAATAGCTGTGTCAGTCCGCACGCCCGGACCACCGGGTGCATAGTAGCGCGTAATGCGCCCAAAGCTGGGCAGAAAATTGTTTTTGGGATCTTCCGCGTTGATACGGAATTGCAGTGCGTAGCCACGGAAACTGATATCCTCTTGACGATATCGCAGTGGCAACCCCGATGCGATACGAATCTGTTCCTGCACGATATCCACGCCGGTAATCTGCTCGGATATGGTGTGCTCGACCTGAACACGGGTATTCATCTCCATGAAATAAATTTCATGTCCGGTCACCAGAAATTCAACTGTACCGGCATTTTCGTAATTCACAGCCTTGGCAGCACGCACCGCCAGCTCGCCCAGATACTGACGCTGTTCCGGCGTAATCTGGGGGCTGGGTGCAATCTCGATCAGTTTCTGATTACGCCTTTGAATGGAGCAGTCACGCTCGTAAAGATGAATCACATTGGCCTGGCCGTCAGCCAGCACCTGCACCTCAATATGGCGGGGATCAACAATGCATTTTTCCAGAAACACATCTGCGGAACCGAATGCTTTGGTGGCTTCGGATATGACACGCGGAAACTGCGAGCGCAGCTCCTCCGGCGAATCACAGCGTCTGATGCCCCTTCCGCCGCCACCGGAAGTGGCTTTCAACATGACCGGATAACCTATTTCCCCGGCCACCTGCAGGGCCTCATCGAGATCTGCCAAATTACCTTCTGACCCAGGTGTGACCGGTACACCAGCGGCAATCATGCTGGCTCGTGCCGCCGTTTTATCGCCCATTTTTTCAATGACCTCAGCACAAGGTCCGATAAATCGGATACCTCTAGCCTCACAGATACGGGCAAAATCGGCGTTTTCTGATAAAAAGCCATAGCCTGGGTGAATCGCATCGCAACCGGTCTGCACCGCCAGATTCACCAGCTGCCTGGGATCCAGATAGCCAGCCAACGGATCTTCACCAACAAAATGTGCTTCGTCGGCGCGCTTGACATGCAACGCATGGCGGTCAGCCTCGGTATAAACGGCAACCGAGCGAATATTCATCTCGGCGCAGGCGCGTACGATGCGCACAGCAATTTCACCGCGATTGGCTATCAGAATTTTTTTAAGCATGCGCTGTCTCCGCTGAAGCGTGTTCGCAGTTGCCTCAAGGTAATTCAGTCAAAGCAAAAGTAAAAATTAATTTTACTTTCTACATCTATAAGTAATACCTTATAGATATCACCAATTCAGGAAAAATATTATCGATCCATGCCATATCGTCTGGCCCGTCTCATACAGCGCCTGTCATTCCGGCAACTGCAGATTTTCCATACGGTCTATCGCAAGCAAAGCTACAGTCGGGCGGCGGAGGAACTTAATCTCACTCAACCCGCCGTCAGCTCCCAGATCAGGCAGCTCGAGCAGGCTCTGGGACAACCCGTATTCGACTATGTAGGCAAAAAGCTCTATGTCACAGCGGCCGGCGAACAGCTTATGCGCCATGTGACCGAACTATTCGACAACCTTAATGTTCTGCAAATGGAATTAGCTGTCCTTCAAGGCCAGGTTCGGGGACAGCTGCGAATAGCCGCGGTCAGCACAGCCCAGTATGTCGTGCCTTACCTGCTAAAGGGCTTTCTAGATAAGTTTCCGCAGGTCGACATACAGCTCAAGGTCATCAACCGGGCAAGGGCACTGGAACGACTCACGCAAAATCAGGACGATCTGCTGATTATGGGCATGGTGCCGGACAGCAATGGCATCAATCTGCTGCCCTTTCTGGACAATTTGCTGGTACCGGTCGTGCGGGCAAATGATCCGCTGTTGCAACAGCCCATCGATACTCAGACCTTTCTGGATGCAGGCCTGCTGATTCGTGAGCAGGGCTCAGGCACCCGTCATGCTCTGGAGCAATGGTGTCGGGAACAGAAACTACAGCTGAATCCGAAAATGGAGATGGGCTCGAATGATGCCATCAAGCATGGTGTTCTGGCGGACTTGGGCGTGGCGGTACTACCTAAAGTCAGCATCAGTTCAGAACTACAACTCGGCAGCCTTGAAATACTGAAACTGCCTGGCTTCCCCCTGAGACGCTCATGGAGCCTCGTCTACCCGAAAGGCAAACATCCGACTCCTGTCATGCAGGCATTTCTGAATTTCGTAAAGACCCCACTGCCTCAAGGCATGGAGTCAATCTCCTCACCTTCCTTGATCGGAACGGCCAGGTCTTCTTTCTGAATTTTCAGATACATCAGGAAATTACAGCTGATATGCAACGAAGTATAGGTACCCACGCTGACACCCACAATCAATGACATTGCAAAGCCGCGGATCGCCTCACCACCCATGAACAACATTGCAAACAACGCCAGCAAGGTGGTCAAGGAGGTAACAAAGGTCCGTGAAATAACCTGATTCAGGGTTGTATTCAGAATGACTTCCGGATCGGTCGTGCGCATGGTGCGGAAATTCTCTCGCGCCCGGTCAAAAACCACGATGGTGTCATTCAATGAGTAGCCAATAACCGCCAACAAGGCCGCCAGTACTGTCAGATCGAAGGTCAGATGCAACAGAGAAATGATACCCAGCACGACCACAACGTCATGCGCCAGGGCCATCACGGCCGCCACGGCAAATTTGTACTGAAAGCGGACCGCCACGTAGAGCATGACGATACCCAGCGCCACCAGCAAAGCCAGCGCCCCTTTCTCAGCCAATTCGGCACCCACTTTCGGACCCACATATTCCGAACGTCGCATCTCCACCGGCACATCACTGACCTGCTGCAATACGCCCAAAACTTCATTGCCCAGCGACGAGGCCGCACTAGCTGCCTCGAGATCGTCCTCATCCGCGTCAACGGGCAGGCGCACGAGCAGGTCGCGGTCCGAACCGAAAGCCACAACCACCGCCTGCTCGTAACCAGCGTCCACCAGTTGCTGTCTGACCAGCTCCGGATTAATACTGTCGGGATAGCCGACTTCGATCAGGGTTCCACTGGTGAAATCCAGACCAAACTCAAAACGATTGAATATCAGCGTAAGTACAGCTATCAGCAGCATGATTCCAGAAATCGTACTGGTAATGCGGCGCTTGCGCTGACTCATGAAATCGATATCGGATTTAAACAGTGCCATATTCTTTGCCTTTCCGTGTCCGCCACCAGGCGGTCATCTCAAAATGTTGATCACCTGACCTTACGCCTTGATAAACGGCCCTATTGACAAGGATTGGACCTTGCGACCACCGTACATCAGATTAACAATGGCTCGTGTAACCATAATGGCCGAGAACATTGACGTGACAATACCCACCATCAGTGTCACCGCAAACCCCTTTACCGGTCCGGTACCAACTGTAAACAGCACCATGGCTACCAGGAAGGTGGTCAGGTTGGCATCGACAATCGTTGAGAATGCCCGGTCGAAACCGGAAGAAATGGCATTCTGCGGCGAAAGTCCCGAGACTATCTCTTCCCGGATACGAGTAAATATCAGAACATTAGCATCCACGGCCATACCAATCGTCAGCACGATACCGAAGATACCCGGCAAGGTAAGTGTTGCTGAAATAATCGACATGATGGAAACCAGCAGTATCACGTTGATAACCAGGGCGATATTGGCTGCCAGACCGAATAGTCGATAGTAATAGAGCATGAAGGACAGCACCAGGATATAACCCAGCAACACCGCCTGAGAGCCCTGAGCAATATTTTCAGCACCAAGACTCGGGCCTACAGTGCGCTCTTCAATAAAGTACATAGGGGCTGCCAGCGCACCGGATCGAATCAGCAGGGAAAGGTCATTGGCTTCACGCGCACTCAAGCCGGTGATCACAAACTCCCGCCCCAGCGCGGCACGGATCACCGCGTGGCTGATCAGGCGACGTTCTTCGTAAGTTTCCTGTCGTTCCACCATCTCGCCATTCTCGTCGGGTTCCAACACCGTGCGAGTGCGGGTTTCAATCAGCAGAATATCCATCAGATTACCGATGTTTTCCCTGGTAATGCGATTGAACTGACTGCCACCCTGTGCATCCAGGTTGATAACTACCTGCGGCTGTCCATATTGATCCAGCGCTGAGCGCACATTACTGATGCGGTCACCTTGCAGGATGACATCATTGTTCACCCGGATCTGCTGACCTTGATATTCATAGGTTTCGTAGGTGCCCGGTGATGCACCGGGACCCGCTTCAAGATGGAATTGCAACGTGGCAATACGCTGCAGAATGCGTTTGGCCTGCGCAGTATCCTGAACACCGGGCAGCTCCACAACAATTCGGTTGGGACCCTGTTGCTGAACAACCGGCTCGGCTACACCAAGAGAATCTACGCGGTTAAGAATACTCGTCTGATTGGCTGCAATAGTGTCACGTTCTAACTGCAGCACATTCTCTGGTGTCATGGACAGTGCCAGCAAATATCGTCCAGCCCGCTCACGAGCCTGAATCTGCAGATCTACGAAATTGTCTCGCACAATACTGCGAGCCTGATTGCGCGACTCCTCATCATCGAAAGCCAGTTCGATCAGATTGATTTCTTCCAGTGTGATGGAACGGGCACGGATACGCTCGTTACGTAACTCCTGGCGAATGGTACTTAGTGTGTTTTCCATGCGTCGACGCAGCGCAGTTTCCATATCCACTTCCATCAGAAAGTGCACACCACCCTGCAAGTCCAGACCCAGATTCATCTTGCCAGCACCCATGGCCTGCAGGAATCCCGGTGTGGTTGGCGCCAGGTTCAGCGCCACGATATAACCCGAACCCAGATTCTGCTCAATAACGCTTTTTCCGCGCAACTGGTCATCCAGGCTGTTAAAACGAATCAGGCCGCCAACATCGGTCAGTTCATCACCAAAAAAGTCGATACCGGCCGCACGCAAGGCATCCGTTGCCATACCCACGTCGATTTCGGTGACCTCAATATTTTCATGCGATATCTGAATAGCCGGATCATCCGGAAACAGGTTGGGCGAGGCATAAATAAGTCCCAGCAGCACTATCGTCGCTACCAGTATATTTTTCCAGAGTGGAAACTTGTTCAGCATGTCTTTTACAACCTGTTCCGATTAATGCTCAGCCCGGGATCAGATGGACTTGATGGTACCCTTGGGCAACGCTGCCGCAACGGCCGATTTCTGCAGATTCAGCTCAACGCCCTCGGCGACTTCGACGGTGACGTAATCGTCAGAGACCTTGGTAACTTTACCCAGAATGCCACCACTGGTCAGCACTTCATCACCCTTGCCCAGGCTGCCTACCAACTCGCGGTGCTCTTTGGCGCGCTTGGCCTGGGGACGCCACAGTATCAGGTAAAACAACAGGAACATACCGCCGATAAACAGCAGGTTGAACATGGCACTGTTTTGCGGGGCCGCAGCCTGCTGGGCATGCGCTGTCGCGAATAAAAAATCCATAATCATCTCTCTCGTGTCGTAAAAATAGTCTTGTCAGGCGTCCGGCTGCTGTTCCAGGACAGCCTGCCCCTGGTAAAACGCCTCAACAAAGGCCGTAAATCTACCCTGTTCCAATGCCTGACGCAAACCTTGCATCAGCGACTGGTAGTAGTGCAGATTATGAATGGTATTGAGCTGCGCACCCAGCATTTCCTTGCATTTATCCAGATGATGCAGGTAGGCACGGCTGAAGTGCTGACAGGTATAACAGCCGCAAGCGGGATCCAGCGGGCGGGTATCATCCTTGAAACGGGCGTTGCGAAGCTTCAGAAGGCCCTGGCTGGTGAACAGATGAGCATTGCGCGCATTACGAGTCGGCATGACACAATCAAACATATCAATGCCACGACGGACCGCTTCAACGATATCCGAAGGCGTGCCCACACCCATCAGATAGCGGGGCTTATCAGCCGGCATCTGGTGCCCCACATAGTCCAGCACCTTGATCATCTCGTCCTTGGGTTCACCCACTGATAGCCCACCGATTGCATAACCATCAAAATCCATGTCTCTCAGCGCATCCAGCGACTGCTGACGCAGATTCTCGTACATGCCGCCCTGAATGATTCCAAACAAGGCCGACGGATGATCACCATGCGCTGTCTTGCAACGCTCAGCCCAGCGCAGCGAAAGCTGCATGGAGCTTTCCGCTTCCTGCTCAGTCGCCGGATACGGCGTGCATTCGTCAAAGATCATGATAATGTCTGAACCCAGCTCATGCTGTACCTGGATGGCCGATTCAGGTCCCAGAAACACCTTGGCGCCATCCACCGGCGAGCGAAAGGTCACACCCTCCTCGGTAATTTTGCGCATCTCCCCCAGACTGAACACCTGAAAGCCGCCGGAGTCAGTCAGTATGGGTTTGTCCCAGCCCATAAAGTCATGCAGATCACCGTGCTTGCGAATAATTTCCGTGCCCGGCCGCAGCATCAGGTGAAAAGTATTGCCGAGTATGATCTCCGCACCAATGTCATGAATCTGCTGCGGCGTCATGCCTTTGACAGTGCCGTAGGTGCCGACCGGCATAAACGCGGGTGTCTGCACATCCCCCCTGGGGAAGCTGAGTGTGGCACGCCGGGCGTGGCCTTCGGTTGCGTGTACTGTAAATTCCATCGATCTCTCTGCGCCTCGGCCGGCGTCTGTGTTGCGTTCTGTTTGCTGCGAATGATATCGCTGCGTAGCCCGCGCTGTGCGCTGGCCGGAACTGTCCGGGTCACTCTGTAGTCCGCGCTTCAGGCTCAGTGCTCGCGGGTGGCGCGGAATTTGACGTCGGGCCAGCGTTCCTCCATCAGGCTCAGGTTCACCCGCGTCGGTGGCAGATAGGTCAGATAGCCGCCGCCGTCCTCCGCCAGGTTCTCGTAGGCCTTCTTCTTGAATTCCTCAAACTTTTTCGGGTCATCACAGCTCACCCAGCGGGCACTGTAGATATTGACCGGCTCGTAGATGCAGTCCACTTTGTATTCATCTTTTAGGCGGTAGGCTACAACTTCAAACTGCAGAACACCGACCGCGCCGACGATCAGATCGTTATTGCGCTGTGGCATAAAGACCTGGACAGAGCCTTCTTCAGAGAGCTGCTTCAGGCCTTTTTGCAGTTGTTTGGTCTTCAGCGGATCTTTCAGGCGGATGCGACGAAACAGTTCAGGGGCGAAGTGGGGTATACCAGTGAACTGCAGGGTCTCGCCTTCGGTAAAAGTATCGCCTATCTGAATGGTGCCGTGGTTGTGAAAACCGATGATATCGCCCGAAACGGCATGCAACGCCTGTTCGCGCTCACCGGCCATGAATGTCACGGCATCACTGATGCGCACATCTTTTCCCAGACGGCAGTGCTGCAGCTTCATGCCTTTGCTGTAACTGCCAGAGCAGATACGCAAGAAGGCAATGCGGTCTCGGTGATTAGGATCCATATTAGCCTGTATTTTGAACACAAAGGCGCTGAACTGGGCTTCAACGGGCTCAACCAACCGGTTCTCAGTCGCCCGGGGGCGCGGCGCTGGTGCCCAGCGAACAAAATCATCCAGCATTTCCCGCACACCAAAATTACCCAGGGCGGTGCCAAAAAATACCGGTGTCATGCGTCCGGCCAGATAGGCGTCCAGATCAAATTCATGACTGGCACCACGCACCAGCTCAATCTCATCGGCAAAGTCGTCCGCATAGGCGCCCAACAGTGCCCGGGCTTCGTCGCTTCGCAGTCCCTGTATTTTCACATCATCCGGTATGCGATTGCCCTGTCCTTGCTGATAAACATGCAGCGTGTCGGTATAAAGGTTGTAAACACCTTTGAAACCTTTGCCGTTACCCAAAGGCCAATAAACAGGCGCGCATTCAATATTCAGTACCGTCTCAATTTCATCCAGCAGCTCAATAGGGTCGCGTGTATCACGATCCAGCTTGTTCACAAATGTGAAAATTGGCGTGTCACGAAGTCGGCAGACGTCCATCAGTTTGATGGTTCGTTCTTCCACCCCTTTGGCCGCATCAACCACCATCAAGGCTGAGTCAACAGCAGTCAGAACCCGGTAGGTATCTTCTGAAAAGTCTTCGTGTCCCGGCGTATCGAGCAGGTTCACAATAGCGTCACGGTAAGGAAACTGCATTACCGACGATGTAACGGAGATACCACGCTGTTGCTCCATCGCCATCCAGTCCGAGGTAGCGTGTTTGTCATTACCCTTGCCTTTTACCGAGCCCGCCTTCTGAATGAGGCGTCCGAATAACAACAACTTCTCAGTGATCGTGGTTTTACCGGCATCCGGGTGACTGATAATGGCAAAGGTGCGGCGCGAGGCAACTTCCTGCGCGAGTAGTGAATTCGACATGAATGGTTTTCTGAGTCGTAAACTGAATAGGAAAATTAGACGCGTATTCTCGCTGATCTACCCTTTTTTAACAACGCATCATTGTTTTGGCTGGTTTCAGGCTCAACTTCCTGTGCTAGAATTGTCAACTTTTATTAATCGTAACAGTTAACAGAGTTGCGCAGTATGGGTTTGCTGGTTTTTGTCACACTGCTTTGGGCTTTTTCATTCAGTCTTATAGGCGAGTTTTTGTCCGGCAATGTCGACAATGACTTTGCAGTACTGACGCGTGTATTGCTTGGCGGACTGCTGTTCCTGCCATTTACGATCTGGCGTGGCGTACCTGCCAGGCTGATCAGCGGCATTATGCTCTGCGGTGCTCTGCAGTTTGGGGTCACCTATGCCTTGCTGTACCGATCTTTCAGTCTGCTGACGGTGCCTGAAGTGCTGCTGTTTACGGTTTTCACTCCCCTGTACGTGACCCTGATCGATGACGCACTGCACCGACAATTCTCGCCAGGCGCATTGATTGCCGCCGCCGTCGCCACGCTGGGCGCGGTTATCATTCGTTATGACGGACTGAGTCAGGACTATCTGACCGGTTTTTTTATGCTGCAGATTGCCAACATCTGTTTTGCCGCCGGGCAGGTTGGTTATAAGCACCTGATGATGCATGCCACTGTAACGGTACCGGCGTGGCGCACCTTCGGGCATTTTTTCATCGGCGCTCTGTTGGTGGCCCTACCCTCCTTCCTGCTGTTCGGCGACACCACTATGCTGCCGACTGGTGGTTTGCAGTGGGGCATACTGATCTGGCTGGGCCTGGTGGCTTCTGGTTTAGGCATGTATCTCTGGAATCGCGGCGGCTGTCAGGTGGATGCGGGCACCCTGGCTGTCATGAACAATGCTCTGGTACCCGCCGGATTGGTGGTCAATCTGACACTCTGGAATCACGACGCCGCGCTTGTGCCGCTGGTGATTGGGGGCGCCGTCATTGCCTCTTCTCTCTGGATCAATCAGCGACTGCGACCTCAACCGGTCTTCGCGCATCCGTAATCCATTCACTCCAGGAGCCCGCGTACAAGCGCGGCAGCGGCAGACCAGCGACCGCTGCCGCCAATATATTATGGCAGGCCGTCACGCCTGATCCGCAATAACTGACGACATCTCTGACGTCCCCCTGTCTTGCGAAGCGTGCCCGCAATTTATCAGGCGACAGAAAGTGGCCTCCGTCATCTACATTGTCAGTGCAGGGCATGCAGAGTGCGCCGGGAATATGTCCGGCTACCGGGTCGATCGGTTCCTGTTCACCCCTGAAGCGTTCCGGGGACCTGGCATCTATCAATAACCAGGGCGCCTGACCCAGTTGCGCCGCAATGTCATCAGCACCAATCAACATACGACTATCCGGACTGGCAACAAAGTTACCTGGCCAGGCGGCCACCGACTGTTGCTGTGTCAGCTCGCCGCCTGCTCTCTTCCAGGCTGCCAGACCACCATCCAGCACCTGCACCTGAGGGTGGCCCATCCAGACCAGCAACCACCAGGCGCGCGCGGCAAAAAAACCGGGACCATCGTCGTAGACAACCACTCTGTCCGTGGATCGCAATCCCAGTTCACGTAACCTGGCTTCCAGCAACGCAGTATCCGGCAAAGGATGGCGACCTGTGACACCAGGCACAATTTCTGACGACAGATCCTCATTGAGGTCCAGATAAAAAGCACCGGGAATGTGCCCTTCAGCAAAAGCGCCGGCTCCATATTCCGGATCGTCCAACCTGAAGCGGGCATCAATAACAAATAACCCGTCATGTCCGCTCAGCGCTTTCAGTTCCGACACCGACAGTAATGGAGATTGAGGTTTTTTTTCCATATTACACCTGTAGTTAGCTAATTATTTGTCATGCAAATGTCATATTAAAGACACAGCTTTGTCGTAAACCAGTGCCACACTGGCTGCGAATTGATCAACGGGGTACCCGTCATGACTGATCGAACCGCTGGTAAACTGCAACGTCTGGCCGATATGGATGCACGTCTTTTTCTGGCTCTGAACAGTGTACACCGCCATGTTCGCCTGGAACGATTAGTTCGTGCCATTTCATTTACCGGCGATGGATACCTCTATCTGCTACTGGCCTTCATACTGCCCATGATGTATCCGGTTCAGGGTCTCAACTTTCTTGTTGCGGGGCTGGTGGCGTTCCTCATTGAACTGCCAGTCTATTGGGCCTTGAAAAACGCGTTCAAGCGTCGACGCCCTTTTCGCGTGGTGCAGGCCATGGCTCCGGCACTGAACCCCTCTGATGAATTCAGCTTTCCCTCCGGACACACCACTGCAGCTTTCATGATGGCAGCTCTGCTCAGTACCTTCTTCCCCGCCCTGTCACTGATAGGCTACTGCTGGGCCTGCCTCATAGGGCTGTCACGCATTATGCTGCGCGTTCATTTCCTGTCTGACGTACTCGCTGGTGCCCTGCTGGGCACACTGATTGCGTATTTGAGTGTAAGCGGATTGTTATCATTATCAATTCTGGGGTAATCTTCAAAGCTCTAATTCTGAGGATTCCGGAGTACCAGTCATGAGAATATCGTTAGCCAGGACACTCTTTTCATCGGCACTTGCTTTGACAGTCGGTCTGTTTGCTGCCAGCCAGGGTTTTGCACAGAACAACGGTGAATTGATGGCGGCCATTCACGGCGACCATCGATCCAAAGCCAACAAATCCCGCGATGTCTACCGCAGCCCATATGAAACACTGACCTTCTTTGGTGTGGAATCTCACCACACGGTTATCGAAGCCTGGCCAGGTGGCGGTTGGTATACAGAAATTCTGGCACCTTACCTGAAAGAGAACGGCAAGCTGGTCGGAGCGACTTACGACCGCAGCGACAACCCCCTGCAAGGCTGGATGCGCGGCTCAAACCAGGGATATGACCGGCTGCTGGCCAGCAATCCGGACATTTACGGCGAGGTTGAAATCGCTGAACAACTGACTCAGGCACAATCAACAATCGTACCTGCGGGCACAGCCGATGTTGTTCTGGATTTCAGAAACGCTCATAACTGGCTCGGTATGGGTGCCGAGAATGTGGTCAAAGCCTGGTATGCCGCGCTAAAACCAGGCGGAGTAGTTGGTATCGTGGATCACCGCTGGCCGGCTGATCAGGCAGCGGTGCCCGGAAACGGCTACATCCACGAGCAGCAGTTAATCGACCTGATGACAGCCCACGGCTTTTCCTTCGCGGGCAAATCCGAAATCAATGCCAATCCGAATGATCCCAAGGATCACCCGAACGGCGTCTGGATGCTGCCACCTAACCTGCGCGGTCTGACCGATGAGCAGCGCGCACGTAACCTGTCGATCGGCGAAAGTGATCGCATGACCCTGAAGTTCATCAAGAACTGAGACAGTGACGCGGGGGACGGAGACCGTCTCTGACCCCCGTGCTCAAGTTCAGTGGTTATCCGCGCGTCGGCCCCCAGCGGGGCGGCATCCGGCCACAGCTACGGCCGGGATTTCCGGCGCTGCGGAACTCACCCTCGCCGCTTCGCGGCTCGGAGTTCAGACAGTCCTCGCGCTTTATCGGAAATCCCGGCCTACGCTAAACGTGGCCTGAATGGATGCCGCCCCGCTGGGGGCCGACGCGCTCAGGCGCTGCAAGTGGAAGGGGGGTCAGAGACGGTCTCCGTCCCCCTCCAGAAAGCTCAGCATCTGTTCTCGTACCTTGAGCCATGCGGCCACGCCGAGTGAATCCGGCCCGATGATCAGGTGGTTCAGTACGTTGGCGGCATCGTCGCTTTTTTCTACGTTCACATACTGCCAGCGCGTCAGATTATTATTTGCGATAAAGCCCCGGATGCGATTGTCGGATACAAGTTCATCGCGTGAGTGCATAAACAGCAGCACAGGCATATTCAGTGATTGATCTACAGAGTCATTGAATCGGTCAATGCCTTCGTACAAGGCCAGATATGCAGATACCGGTGCAAAATCATTCGCCCGGTAACCGTCGGGTGAAGTGCTGGGCAGCACGACTTCAGGAAATGCCTGTAATGGATAAAGTAAATAGGAGGACCAGCGTAGACTGATGGCCGGCGCGAAAAGGACCATTCGGTCTATCACTACAGAGTCGTTTGCAGCAAAGTGCAGCTGGTAATCGGCACTGAGCAGACCACCCAGTGAGAATCCCACCAGGTACAACGGCAACCCTGCCTCATTGGCATAGGCGCTGGCCTCCAGCACCGCGTTACGCACGTCGTTCTGCCACACCGAAAAGTCGGCCTCACCAAGTTGCACCAGACGCCCCTGTTGGTCCAGTTCGTCGGCATGACCGCTGAGGGATACGCCAAGAACATCAATATTGGCAGAGCTAAGTGCGTCCGCAATATCATCCATCGCATCAGGCAAAAGATTAAGACCGTGCACCAGTACCGCCACTGCTTTGGGCTGATCCGTTGTTATCCACTCATAGGTGTAGCTATCCGACTCCAGCGCCGCCAACTGCTCTGCAGTCAACTGCTGCCGGTCAATCGAAGCCGGATAGCCCGCGCAGCCACTTACCAGCAGCAGCAATGCGACGAACCACCGGACTACGCCTGTTTTGCGTGGCGATAATCCATCCATAACAGAAATTGCAGTCCAAATATGAGAGAAGCGCTCAGCAAATGTGTGGGCTGCACCAGCGCCGGCATGCCCAGATGACCAAGGGTAGCTCCGGACAACACAGCCAGCCCGACAACCACCAACAAACCAATAGCCAGACGGGTCAGGCTATGCTGCAGCCCCAGTGAGCGAAACAGCATCCAAACCAGCCAGGCATTGGCAATCAGAACCACTGCGGAGAAGGAGCGATGCACATAAAATACCCAGGGCAAGGCCGATACCCAAGCTGAACGTTCCGCACCTTCAGTATGGTTCAGGTAGTCAACCATCTCACGAACCTGGGTACCCATGGTAATCTGCAGGATAGTCATGATAATTACTGCATACAACAGGGGTTGAAAATGAGAATTTAATCCCGCTATCGATTTGCCTGCCATAATGCCGCGACGCGATCTTGCCAGAGCGAATAACAAGACCCCCACAATTGCCAGGGCCATCAACATATGCAGTGTAATCATCCCTGGTTGCAGATTGGATGCCACCACCCGTGAGCCCAACCAACCCTGATATATCACCATTAGCAGGGCAGCAACCGAAGCGATTGAGATCCAGCGATCATGCTGCCGCAATCCCAGTGACTTGAGTGCGGTGGTCAGAATCAGCAAACCGATTGTGACGCCTACCAGACGATTGACGTACTCTGTCCAGGTCTTAACGGGATTAAAACGTGTTTCCGCATAACCACGGTCCGCATATATTTCCTGATAGTTCGCCGGCAGTTGCGCTTCACTGGTCGGCGGTATCCAGCTGCCAAAGCAGGTCGGCCAATCCGGGCATCCCATTCCCGCGCCGGAAGCTCGCACAGACGCCCCCACCAGAATCAGAAAGTACACCGCACAAATCGTTATTACAGCAAGCCGGCGCCAGGACTTCAGGGCAGCCGTATCAGCAATCAGGCCAGAATCAGTCATCGTCTCTAGTGATCTCAAATAAAGAAATAGTCAGGAAGGTGTCAGGCGACACCTGATGCGGGCAAGTCTTGTTTGTTCCCGATTTTACTCCCCTTGCGGCTGGCTGGCAAAGGACTGTTGGCCCTTTGATGACCGCCAGACTGAGGGTGTGACTCCGTGAATATCCTTAAAAGCCTTATTAAATGATGAAAGAGAAAGATAACCAACATCCAGAGCAATGCTGGATATTGGGATATGCTCCTCTGCCGGATCAAGTAACCGTATGGCGGCCTCTTCGATCCGGTAATGATTCAGAAATTGATTAAAATTCCGATAATGCATGGTCTGGTTGATCAGCCGCCGCAGACGGTATTCCTGCAGCGACACACGCGCCGACAGATCACCGATAGTCAGACCCGCCTCTGCATAGAGTCTTTCTTGTTGCATCGCCTTCAGTACACGATCAATGAGTTGCTGATCCTGTCGACTGATCGTAGCAGGCAGGCCGGCGGCCGGCGCAACCGGGCCAGGTTGCTCAGCCGCCGTCTGTATGAGCTGGGGCGCATCTTTCTGCAATCTGAACATGGCCAGATTAACAAACAGGATGAGCGCAAAAATTACCAGAAAATAGAGGCTGTCCAATTGCGGGTTGCCAATCCAGAAAAACCCGGAGCCGATAATCAAGCCAACAATACTGCCCATACCAATAGCAAAGGGAACCCGAACCTGCCGCCGTGATTCAACCAGGTCACCATCGCGACCCTGATAGGCCATATAGACGACATGACAGGCAAGCAACAGCATGATCAACTGAGGCAGATAAAAATAAAACAGAAAAAACACACTGCCTCTTGGAACTGATCCGTCGTACATCAACAAACCCACTGTCCGTATAGCAATGTAAAACAGTATTAGCCCGCCCATCACGGGATGGATGCGAGCCTGATCCTCAAACAGGTTTCTGGCAATGACCCACAGGACAGCAGGAGCCAGGGTTGCCAGAATTGAAAAAACCGTCCGCAACTCCTGAGGCATGCTGGCTGAGGAACGAGACAATATGTAAGCGGTTATGCAGATACTGAACAGGATAATCAAACGCGACAGCAGTTTGCGCGGGAAATAAACCGCGTACAGGCAGGACAAAAATACCAGTTGAGAAATAGCCAAAAAACTACTGGCAGTGTGAATCCAGGGCATGATCGATAAGCTCTCCGTATGCCCACGGAACAATAAATGAGCACGTTCAACTATGCAAGCGCCATAAAAAAACCCCGGGCAGAGTACTCTGATCCGGGGTTAAAGACCACCTGAAGGCCCGTCGGGTCCCTCAGGTGACCACCACAACATCATTTCATACGTTGTGGTTTGTATTATGGATTAACATTTACTGTGACATATTGGTCATGGAACAGACCGCCGTCATCAGCTCGGGCCCAGAGTATATACTGACCGGGTTTGTCGAAGCTGACCTGGACTTCATAGATACCGTCCTCAGGAATGGCAGGCGGGACCCAGTAAGCTCCCCACGGCGAATTGGCACTGGCGCGGGTATCTTCCCAGGGTTTAACCTGCGGAGGGTAGAATTTGGCATTGCCATCTCCACTGCCTTCCGCACCCCGGTAAACATTCCAGGATAAAAACAGTCCATTGGTTTTACCGACAGTAATACGCGAGGGTGCTCGCATGAAGCGACGAATTTCACTGGTCGCCGTGCGGTTATCCAATCGCGTAAACCCGCCCTGACCCGCCGGGCCTGGGCGTGGCAGGCCATCGTCCTCAACCTGCGCACGCAACACCAAAGGTTCTCCGACCCGGACTGTGCGAACCGTATCTCCTAACACGGTGATGGTGGGAGGCGTGTTGGCCCGCGACTCGGGAGTACTGGTACCAGCCCCCAAAGAACCAGTTTCTGAGGCGATAACCACATTGTCGATAACATAGTCCTTCGCCAGAGTTGCATAGGCTGTCCTTGTCACGCCATTAGCCGTCACTGTCCATGCCAGCTCTTTGTCACCCCAGTCTGCCGGTACCTGCACCTTGAACGTAAACCGGTTACGCCGCGGTAAAAAATGCGTAGGCTGGCCACGGTCCGCTTCACCCGGGGAAAAGCGATTGTTTTCCCCAATTGGTATATCCAGCTTCTCTTCCCAGTTTTCATTATGGTAACCGAAAATAAAATTGTAAGAACCGTCCGGGTTTTGCTCCCAGCCTTCATAGGCCGGCTCAATGTGCTGGCCACGATGGTAGGTCTGAGCCTGCAGGGGCAATGATGCCCCCAGCAGACCAATACTCAGGATAATGGCAGTCAGCGCTGCCACACGTCGTTTTACTGCAAGTAACAACATCAGTTTGCCTCCGACTGGCTGACCATAATGTTTGATCCGGTCAGACCACTACGTTGTTTTTCTTCTTCTGTAAGCGTCAGGTAGTTGATCATGGCCTCAGACATCGTTTCTTTTTCTTCGTCAGTCAGTTCGACAGGCGCGACCAGCGGAGCCAGACACAATGGACAGCCGATCTGATGATCATTTGGTCCCAGACCCAACTTTTGACGGCGATTAGTCATTTCCTCGTAGAACTGATCTTCTGTCAGCGCCACCCGCATGCCCAGATCAATAAACATGTTGGTCACTGAGCGGTTGCCGGAACCCTGCCAGTTACGCGCATCAGGCACGTTCGGGTTGGAGTCGGTATTGTTCATGTAACCAACAATGTGCAGCACTGTGCCTTCGGGCAATAATGGCGCGGAGTCATTTTCAAAGGTATATCCGCGTACCCAGTTGTGGTCGTACCCCACACAGGACAAAGTCTCGACGGTATACCCCCAGATTGCCTCCAGACACATACGCTCACCGGGAGCATGCAGGTGCGGCTCAAACGTCACTATCTTGGTCGGCTGATGCAGCACGGCATAAGCATGCAACTCCTGCTGATCCTTATTGCCGGTAATAGAGATGTCTACTCCGTTGCCCAGACCGATGAATGCTGGTGGGTACTTTGGCTCATAGCCTCTGGGATGGAAGCGAAAACCAATCTCCAGATGACCTGTCGTATCGACGCCCGTTGAGTGCAAATGCACGGAGTTGGACACCAGATAGGAATTCGCGCGCAGCAAGCGACCTGAGTCCTCATCAAAAATATCCGGGTTACGGGCAATTTCGTGCACCGGCCAGGATACCTGTTGACCATCAGATGTGCCGTCTTCATTAAAGACCTGCGTGCTCCAGATCATGTGGTGAACGATGTTACGTGCACCGACCGTGCCACCAGCGGCACTGGTATCCACATCATTAATTTCCCGAATCTCGACCGATTTCACATAACGGTCTTCAGTCAATCCCGTCGGCACTGACGGGATATCACCCCACCAGTCAGGAGCTCCACCCGCCACAAAGATATCTTCGGTACGAATGATCAGATCCGGCTCACCGGCAGTCCACACGGCACCGCTGCCGAAATCCAGCGGCTCCGGGGCATCAGCTATATTGCCCTTTGGCACACCGCCTCGCGCCCATGAAGCCACCTTTTCAAGCTCTTCATCAGTCAGCGAAGGATCCTGCTTGTAGCTCTGAATCCCTACATCCTTTTCTGCATACCACGGAGGCATCGCACCGGCGCGATCACGCAGATGTGTTCTGTACTCAATAAGTCCCGCCCATGGCACCACTTCGTCGTAGGTCACCAGAGACATCGGTGCCACGCCTTCAGGACGGTGACAATTCTGGCAACTGCGCTGCAGAATGGGCTCGATATCTTTATGGAAAGTGACCTCTGAATTGCCTGACTGGGCATGGGCACTTAGCGGGAGGGCCAGTCCGATGACAGCTAACGCGCGTAACGCATAGTCGCCAAAAGGCACGGCCTTGCGGGGGAAATTCAGCATCCTCACAGGACACCTCCTATTTGTTGTTGTTAATATTGACGGAGCTATTGGAGCATGAAAACACACAAGCGTCTTGCTGATTCATAACAATAACTGACGGATTTCAAAAATCCAATGCAATTTGTCAAAAATTCACCAGACGTCGTGATATAAATCGGATATCGTTTTTTACAATAAAACTGACAACATAAGGCGACACGTTTGAAACTTTTTACCGCAATTTCTGGCGCACTGATAATATTTACTGTCAGTTCCATGGCGCATGCGCAACACTATTCGCACACCTATCGCTATACCGGCGATGTGGAAATAGAGCATATTCCTGACCATGATGAGGTGCTGCCTGCACTCCCGGAAAACCTGATACTCAGATTCAGCAATTTTGTCACACTGGTCAAATTAACGGTCAAAACTGCGGATGAAAAATTGGTCAATATCGATTTCCGCTACAACCCGGTAGCCAATCGGGTGTATATCTGGCCACTGCCGACGCTGCCACCTTCCGACTACTATATCGTGGACTGGGGAGTTGTGGATCCGGAGCGAAAGCTGATGCAGGGGCAGTTTCTGTTTTCGGCCGGCCCCGACGCCAAAGTACCGTCAAGCCTGGTGACCGAGGAAGACTTCGAACATATCATGGTTCCGGACTATCGCTTGGTGGATCCGTCAAGTTTTCGTCCGGTTCAATAGGAAAATGACAGGCCACAAAGTGATCTGAATCCTTTGCGCCTGCGTTTACTGCCCTCATCAGCGGTTCCTGCTCAGCGCAGATGGCAGATGCTTTGGGACAACGCGTCCGGAAGCGACATCCCGATGGTGGACTGGCTGGTGAAGGCAACTCTCCCTGTAATAGAGGAATGCTGCCACCGGCATTGTCATGACGACTGTCAATCTCGGGGATGGACGCCAGTAACGCCCGCGTGTAAGGATGAGATGGTCGGCTGTATACTGCATTGGTTTCGCCAATCTCGCACAGTTTACCCAGATACATCACGGCCACCCGGTCGCTGATGTTTTTGACCACCGCCAGATTATGCGCCACAAAAATCATGGTCAATTGGTAGCGCTGCTTCATATCCTCCAACAAATTCAATATCTGCGCCTGCACACTCACATCCAATGCTGACACAGGCTCGTCGCAGATGAGCACCTGCGGATCCAGCGCCAGCGAGCGGGCAATACAGATGCGCTGACACTGACCACCGGAGAACTGGTGCGGCCTGCGGTCACCCGCCGTTTCAGGATCAAGTCCAACAGCCTCCATTACCTCATCAACGCGCGCCGCCTGATCAGCGTGTTTCCAGATTTGCAGCCCTTCAGCAATGATTTCTTTGACCTTGCGCCTGGGATTCAGCGAAGAAATGGGATCCTGAAAGATCATCTGCAAACCAGTACGGGTCTGGCGTAATTGCTCACCCTTAAGCTCAGTGAGATCCTGGTCATCAAACAGGACACGACCACCGACAGGGGGTGGTAGCTGCATGATCGCCCGACCGACTGTCGACTTTCCACAGCCAGACTCTCCGACCAAACCCAGGGTTTCTCCGCGTGCCACATCAAAGCTGACCTCTGATACCGCCTGTATCTGCTTGTCACCGACCTCAAAAGTAACCAGCAGATTTTCCACACGCAGAACTATGTCTTCACGGTCACGCAACTGAGGCAGCTTACTGCAACTCATACCCACACCTCATTTGACTGCATTCCTGTCTGCTCAGATACCGGATAGAAACAGGCAAAGCGATGATTATCAGCCGCCGATGTCACCGGGGGCGTCTCCCGATGACAACGCTGACGAGCATAAGGACAACGGGGTGCAAAAGCACAACCAGGTGAGGGATTGATCAATTGTGGCGGGCGCCCGGAAATCGCCTGCAGACGGGTATGCGGCGGATCACTCAAGCGCGGAACAGATTTCAGCAGGGCCTGGGTGTAGGGATGTTGCATAGCACTGAACAATGTTTGCACCGGCGCATACTCAACAATTCGCCCTGCATACATGACCGCAATGTTATCAGCGCGATTGGCCACCACTCCCAGATCGTGGCTTATCAGAATCATGCCCATTTGCCGCTGCTGCTGCAGACCTGTCAGCAGATCCAGAATCTGTCGCTGTACTGTGACATCCAGGGCCGTGGTCGGCTCATCGGCGATCAGCAAACGCGGATTACAGGCCAGCGCAATTGCAATTACCACACGCTGCCGCATTCCTCCCGACAATTGATGTGGATACTGATTGATCCGGCTGGTCGGGTCAGGTAATCCCACCAAAGACAGCAGTTCAACGGCTCGTTCTGTCGCCTTTGCCCGATTCATTCGCAAATGCTGACGCAAGGGCTCAGTAATCTGAACGCCCAGGGTCAGCACTGGATTCAAAGCGGTCATCGGGTCCTGAAATACCATGGCCATATCACGTCCTCGCATTTCCCGCAGGGTCCGCTCAGACAAGGTCAGTATGTCAGTATTGCCAGCATCTGTTGCCAATAGAATCTGGCCATTTTTTTCGCGGGTCGCCCGGCGTGGCAACAGTCCCATCAATGCCCTGGCCATAACACTTTTGCCGGAACCTGACTCACCCACAACGCCCAGCGTTTGTCCGCGCTGCAGTGAAAATGATACATCCGACACGGCGTGTACCGTGCCAGTTTCTCCGCGCAGGCGAACACTCAGATCTTTGACCTGCAATAGCGAAACATCCGCATTCTCAATCTGTAAACTCACAGATTCGACTCCCTGACTTCAAAGCGGCTGCGCAAGCGGTCACCGACATAGTTCAATGACAGAACCGTCAGAAACATGGTTATCGAGGGCACCAGAGCCACATGCACTGCCGTGGCCAGGTGGCGTTTACCCTCTGAGATCATCCCGCCCCAGGTCGGTTGCGGCGCTTCCACACTCAAGCCCAGAAACGCCAGCGCACTTTCCACAATGATCACCAAGCCCATGGCCACCAGGCCATAGGCGAGCACCGGCAGGATCACATTGGGCAGCACTTCGCGCCACAGAATGCGCAGCGTGCTGGCACCCATTGCCCGCGCCGCCAGCACATACTCACGCTGAACCACGGACAGGGTATTGGCCCGCGCGACCCGCGCGTAAGCCGGTATCCACAATAAACCAATTGCCACAGAGATCGCGGTCAGACTCTGCCCGATAAACGCCACCAGCGCGAGCAACAATACCAGCCAGGGAAACGCCAGAATGACATCCAGCACAGCCATCAATGCCCGCTCAAAATGCCCCCGGAAAAAACCCGCCAGAATTCCCAGCGTGCCTCCGATAACCATGCCGATACTGACGGCCGTCAGAGATATGACAACAGACACTCGGGCACCATGCACCAGCCTGGCCAGCATATCCCTGCCAAGGCCATCTGCACCCAGCCAATTAGTGGTGAGAGGGGGATTCAAACGATTGGCAATAACAGGATCCAATGGGTCACGGACGGGCAGGAAATCAGCAAAAATCGCACAGCACAAGACAATTAACAGCCATGCTGCTGCCAGCCAGAACCCGGCACCGAAGCCACTGCCAAACACCTGTCTGACCGCCACCGAGAAGCTCAGCGCCCGACTGGTGCGCGCTGCAGACCCTCCGGACGATCGCCGTGGTGACAGAGGCTCAGCCGGTACGCGGGGGCTCCTGGAACGATCAACCGGCATGTCTCACCCTCGGATCAAGCAATGAATAACCCAGATCAACCAGGAAATTCACCACGACGTAAGCCGTCGCAATGAATAACACGATACCCTGCACCATCAGCAGATCACGCTGCAGGATTGATTGATAAAGCAAACGGCCAACGCCGGGCAACGCGAATATCTCTTCGATGATAATCGCACCGCTGATCACACCACCTAGCTGCAAACCTACCACCGTCATCAGAGAAAACGACGATGGTCGTAAAGCATGACGGAACATGATCAACCAGTTCGGCAAACCCTTGGACCGCGCCAGTGTGATGTAATCCTGTTGCAGTGTTGTAATCAGATCAGTGCGCAGCAGACGCATATAAAGCGCCAGCTCTATCATGGCCAGGGACAGCGCGGGTAACATGGCGCTTCGCAGATTTCCGGCAGGCGAAACCGAAAACGGTATCCAGCCAGTGGCGGGAAAAATATTCAGGGATACGGCAAAAATAAGAATCAGAAAAATTGCCATCATGAAACTGGGAATGGACATCAGGGCAAAACCCAGGCCACTGATCGCCCGGTCAAAGCGGCTGCCTGCAAAATAGGCGGACATCATGGCCAATGGGACGGCGAGCAGCAAGGCGATAATAATTGCCATCACGCCCAACTGAATCGTCACCGGCAAGCGGCTGAGAATGGCATCGGTCACCGCCTGACCGGTCATGGGAGATCGGCCCAGGTCACCGCTCAGGGCGCTGCCCAGCCAATCGAAGTACCGCACCAGAAGTGGCCGATCCAGCCCCATTTCAGCCCTTAAAGCCGCTACTGCTTCTGGCGACACGCCCCCGGCACCCAGAATCATGACTGCCGGATCACCGGGCAGCAGGCTGACCAGCAAAAAAGTAAAGAATGAGACTGCCAGCAAAGTCCCTGCCAACCATGGCAACTTACGCAGCAGCAATCCGCTCACTCACCAGCCTCCTCTGCTGCGGCACTGACAGCCGCCTGTTCCGCCAGCCAGCTCTCTTCATCGAGCATCCACACCTGCGCCCAGCTTACCTGAGCCACTGGCATGCCGTCGCCAAGACGACCGTCCGGAAAAGTCCAGTCCTTGATATTTCGTACACGGGGCTGGGTGGCGACGGCCGAAGGCGTGGATCCGGTCCAGGTATTGGGTACCTGCTCGGTGAGCAACATCATGACCTCTTCAACGGCAGCCTTGCGCTTGTCGAAATCCGGCTCCGTGCGCAGCACAGTCAACTTTTCATCGATCAAAGGGTGCGTAAAATTGGTGTAGTTCAGCGGCTGAACATCCGGCGGGCCAAAATCGTTGTTCAGAATAATATAGGGATCCTGCTCGTTACTGGTTCGCCAGCAGGTGGTCATATAGTCGCCGCTGATCACGCTCTGAATCTGTGTTGCCTGCTCAACCTGCCGCAGTCGCACATCAAATCCTACCGCATTCCAGAGCGCCTGATACATCTGCGCCAGGTCCACCAGACTCTGCTCCGGCAGGCACATAAGCTCCAGAGCAATTGGCTCGCCTACTGCCAGCCCATCTGAGCGCTGCGGATCATTAATGTACTCACTGACCAGCTCCCTGGCACGTTGCTGATCCTTTTGCGGCCAGGCCGCCGCAACCCTTGGCGAGTACCAGACGCTGTCTTCATTAAAGTACTGCGTCTGCACCGGGGAAATCCCCCGGCCACCCAACACTTCCACAAGCGCTTCCGGATCTACCGCCCAGGCCAGCGCCTGTCTGACCCTGTAATCATCCACCGGCGGGCGGTGGGCGTTAAAGATGGCACTGCCGCTGCTGTTGCCCAATTGCTCGTAGAGATAGATGCCGGACATACGTCGCAAGCGATCAACAATATGCTGGCGAAGTGTCTGCACAACATCCATGTCGCCGGAAATCAGACTGGCTACGCGGGCATCTTCATCTGGCAGCGGCCTGAAGGTGATGGCATCCAGATAAGGCAAACCCTCACGCCAGTAATTATCATTACGCCGCAGTTCCAGCCGGTCATCGCGGCGCCACTCAACCAGTTGAAAGGGGCCTGTGCCAACCGGATACAGCCCGGCTTCTTCGCCGTAACGCTGCACGGCCGTGGGTGATACCGGCCAGCCGACAGCCCGCGTGAGCATATCGGGAAACGGCACCACGCTGCGCGTCAGGAAATAATTAACGGTCAGGTCGTCAACAATCTCCATGCGATCGATATCACGAATCGACCCGAAAGTAACAGACCCTTGCCGTTTGTGCAGATTGTCGAAGTTCCACTTCAGGGCTTCCGCATCCAGCGCAGTTCCGTCGTGAAACTGCACACCTGGCCGCAGCCTGACAGTCCAGACATCAAAGTTTTCATTGGGGGTAACGGATTCTGCCAGATAGGGCTGAAAACGACCTTCATGATCCAGTCGGACAAGCGGATCGAACAAAGCCATGGCCACCGTCAAAGCGGCAGGTGCCACATGATTACCTCGCCCGGGCAGCCAGTTATTGGTTTCGCCTTCCAGCGCAACACGCAGATGGCCGCCATAGACAGGTTGACCAGGATCTGCTGGTGGCGCGTTGTCAACATATCCACCGCCCCCGGGGGAGCAGGCAGACAATAATAAAGTGATGGAAGTCAGACAGAGCAAAACGAAATATCGCGACAAGCTCCATGTCTGCAAATGCCTGAAGGCTGGCCTTTTGCCGGTCAAGCCTGTTAAGTCCGTCACCCGTCCCCCTTGGCAGAGTTATTAAACTGCAGGAATCCAGTGCCAGACGTTATCAGTAAATCTGTGATCGAGACAAGCGCTAAGCGACGAAACGAGTTAGCTGACGATCAGTGCAGTGTTGCACCTGGCGGGCGGATCAGCTGGCTGGCGAAATCAGGGTGAAGCAGATCAGTCTGTTTGACCATTAACAGATCGTGCCTGCTCAGCCGGTCATACTCACCGACTGAAACCACATCAACTTCCTCCAGCAGCACGCAGATAGCATCTTCACCATCTATGTCGACCACCACACAACGTTTAAATCCATCAACCGTGTTGAGTGCCGCGAAACTGCCAATGTCACAGGCATGCGGTGGGTAGCGTCCCACAGAATTTTGCAGAATGCCGTGAGACGAATAAGCTGTGCCGAATCCGGCGGCGGCCACAACATGAATGATTTCTATAATCTCCGGATCGGTCAGATCAACCCTGACAGATTCGGCGACCGGCGCATGCTCGCCCTGCTGTTGACTGGTAACCAGCTTGAGGAAGAGATTCATATCGTCCTGGTTCCACTCCAGGGTTTCTTCGGTCTCTGCCCGCATGCTGTCAGCGGAGAAACTGACCACGCTGGTCTCAATGGTCAGATCGCGGCGTTCCTGTTGCTCATCCTCGGGCTCAAACGGAACCACCATGGACACCATGCAAAATCCATCGCTGGATTCCGGACTGAGGCGCCAAAGAAAAGGGATATTGCTGGAGAGTTCTACCATGATGAGAAAGACCTGCGAGAATCATGTGGACTTACAATAGCATTTGTCTTAATTCAGCACCAGAAAAAAGACAGCTCTGATGCTTCTTATGGTAACTGTATGTGGGCACAACCGTAACAATTCAAGCCAGCATGAGTACGAGACTGAAAATAGTCTGATATTCCGGAAGACGGTTGTCCACAGAATCTGTGGATAAGTCAGTTGATAACTCGAAAAGAACGGCCTTAAACGCCTGAAATATGGCAGCTCAAGACAGATTGGTTATTTTTTAACCAACAAACATATCTATAAATATCAATGTTTTATGTGTTTTTTATAGCATAAAAATGGCTTTGCCATTATTTGACACATTCTGTTGACAGCTTTGACAACGATGTGCATAAAAAAGCAACTTTTTACGGAAAGCTGCAGTTTCGACTGATTTCTATATGATTTTTATTGGAATTTTATTTGTCCTATAATCAGCGTTCTGCTTCTTAATCTGACGGATTAAATCATGGCTCGCTGGCTTGGCATTTTTCTTCTGATTTGCATGCTCGCGACAGCTGGGTTTGCACTGTTCAATTCACTCCGCCATCAGCAACAGAAAACTGTTGCCGACACACTGGTCGTGGACGTCACCAGCACCTCACTGCGGCAATGGGATCCAGCACCGGTAATAGCCAGGACTCATCCGGACTTTTACCTTCAAAACTCAAACGAAGCCTTGATCAATCTGTTTGACGCCCTGCGCAGACTGGGAGATCTATCAGAGCTGAGAGACATTACCTTTGTCCAGGACGAACTTCGATGGTGGCAGTCCGTAACCGGCATGACTATTCATTACACGATGCAGGCGAACTTTGAGCGAGGCAATGCGGAAGTTCGAATCAGCATGATTTTCGATCAGGGTGAGTGGAAGATCGCCAACTACCAGGTACTTTCATCCATTATGGCTGCCTGAACCTGGCCACCAGGATCACGTCCGTCAGTCACGAGATGAACCGTTGAATAAGACGCCGCACCAAGGCAAGACTCAACTTGATAACAACTATCAGGAGAATGCCCCCCAGGGCGGCTCCGACCAATAGCATCAGGCTACCGGCCAAAAAACGCAGCAACTCCGCCTGCGGAATATCATAGGACACGGTCAACGCATAAAGTGATCCCACTGCGATAGCGACTCCGCCCAGCGTCGCCCGGGTCTTCACTGACAATAGTCGACGCCTGGCCATACTCAATTCCGTCCTGCAGACGTTTCAATTGCCTGTCTTAGCTGTTGTATTAATGCATCATTCTGCTCGGGCGTACCAACAGTGATTCGCAATTTGTCGCGCAATCTGGGTTGATCAAAATAACGTACGAGTATGCCCTGCTCTTTCAATTCAAGGTAGAACTCCCGGGCCTGATTTTCAGGATTTTCAGTGGAAGGCACTGTGACCAGCAGAAAATTGCTCTGACTCGGGATTACCGCAAATCCCAAAGCAGAAAGTTGCTCTGTCAGTCGGCTCCGCTCTCGCCGCACCTTTAACCAGGTTTCTGCCGCCTCCTCCCGAGCCGCCAGCGCTGCGGTCGCCAAACGCTGAGACAACAGGTCTGTGTTATAGCTGTCACGAGTCTTGTACAACATAGGTGCCAGTAATGATGCCGACCCGATACCGTAGGCGAAACGCAGCCCCGCTAATGAATAGCCCTTGCTCATTGTCCTTAACAGCAGCACGTTGTCGAACTCCCGGATCAATGGAACCGCATCGTAAGCCTGCTCCGGATCGATAAAATCCACATAAGCTTCATCAATGACCAGCACACCATTGAATGCGGCGGCCAGTGATCGCAAACGCTCAACCGGCAATAGCTGGCCGGTCGGCGCATGAGGATTGACCACAAATGCCAGCTGCGCCCCGGCAGTATTCAATTGTTCTGCAAAATCATCTGGCAATGACCAGTCATCGCGCAGTTCAACACGCGCCACATGGCAGCCCTGAATAGCCGCCAGCACCGGATAGAGTGAGTAACTCGGCTCAGCCATGCCCAGAGTATGCCCGGGTTCGACAAAGGTGGTAATGGCCAATCGCAGCAGTTCGTCTCCACCGTTGGTGGCGATTATGTTATCGCTGCTGACACCATGCGCTCTGGCGGCAACGTCACGAAACGAATCCGCAAACGGCTGTGGGTAACGTCGCAGCTCATCCACCGTCAATGCCGCCAGGGCCTTGCTGACAGAGGGGCCGGCCGGATAAGGGTTTTCGTTGGTATTCAGCTTTATCACCTGCTCGCGACTGGGTTGTTCACCCCAGCTGTAACCTTGCATATCGCGAATATTTTTGCGTTCGTAACTCATTTTGGTCTCGATTAATCGGGGATGTAGGTATATGTGCGATTATTCCAGCCGTCGCGCCAGCGCTCCTCACCTCGTTCGGGCGGGGCGTTGTCTATACGCCGCGCCAGCACGGCACGGGCCGCCGCAGCAAAACGCTCCAGCAGTTCTGGTTGAGATGGCACTCTGGGGGGATGATCAAGCATAAACTCAAGCACCTGCAACAGACCCCATCCTTCGCCCTGATAGCGCTCGTCTATTGAAGTCCCTTCGCCTTTGAAGTTCACATAATCAATGAGCGCATACATGCCATAAGGCAGATCCGCACCGGCAATCTGGTAGAACAGATTCTCGATCTGCTGCGGACGATCACTGGCCGCCATCAAACCTGGCAGACTCTGCGCCATCCGCCGGATAATATACTGCGCCTGCACCGCACGGGTCTGATACAAAAATTCCCGTAGTCCCTGAAGTCGCTCACCATCATAATCAGCCATAAATGCCGCCCGGTCGGGCCAGGGAGAATCCCATTCCGGCAAACCGGCCAGCCAGCCCGGCAAGTCCACTCCCTGCGCCACGTAAAAAGCCAGCAATCCGGGGAAGCTCTCCACAAATGGCTCCTGCTGTGCCTGTCGATACCATATAAAATGGCCAATACCCAGGGACGGAAAATCTTCACCGGCATTCCAGCTGGTCAGGCAGGACACCTGCTGTGCACACTCATTCTGAAAAATACGCTCCGCGACCCACTCGGCCCGCTCTTCGTCAAGCATCGGCAAACGGTCAGATGAGCTTTGGTTCTGAGCCTGCAAATGCGGCATGCCTGCGAGCATCAAGAATCCTGCAAGCAGAGCACCACTGAGCTGATACGTCATGATTCGCAACCACCTTCTCCTGTATGTCTGGTCACCTGATCCAGTCGGCAGGACAGGATCAATGCGTTTTCACGATCTGTACTGCCCTTCTCTGAAGGATAATAGTGCCGTCGCTCACCTACCTGTACAAAGCCAGCCGAGTAGTACAAGCTGCGCGCCGCCTGGTTGGAGGGACGAACCTCCAGGAAACAGGAATCAGCGCCCAGCCGACTTGCCTCTGCCAACAGATGCATCAACATTCTCCGCCCAAACGCTTGGCGCCGTGCCGATGGATGTACACACAAGGTCAGCAGATGACTTTCACCCAACGCAGCGCTCAGCACGCCGTGTGCCAGCACCTGATCCCGGGTAGCCAATACCCAGCATTCGTAACCAGCCCTCAGACAATCCAGGAAAATGCGCTTGCTCCAGGGATTGGCGTAGGAAATCTCTTCATTGTGCACAACCTGATCAAGATCGCTGGGTCTCATCCGGCGACAAACAAGCTGGCTGGTGTCCGGTTTATTCTGAAACATCAATGCTGCTATAACCGTGGAATAAGTATCTGCATGGCTTTCCAGGCGGTCCGTTTCAGTGCCGGCTGTTCTTGCATACTGTGCAAGGCATGCGTGCAAAGCACGCTAAAACCAAATTGTTCATCGGTATACAGACCGGCAACCTGGCTCTCCTCCTGACCACCAAGAAAAAAGGGTGGCTGCTCACTCAATACCAGCACATTTGCCACCGTCTGTTCTCGCATTCGACGGGCGATAAAGCCCCGCACCGTGTGGCGGGCGGCATCTCGATCCGCTGGCAAACCCAGATCATCCGGCAACGGCCAGTGAAAATTGTGCTCATTTAGCCGCAGAGTCCGGTAATCCTGACTGAGAGCTGCCAAAATCTTTTGTAACATATCACGACTACTGCCCGACAGGCGTGGCTGCCCTGCAGGCAACATAACCAGCACCGCCAGCCGATAATCCAGCGTGAACCAACTGAATGCAAATGCCTCCTGCTCCTGGCTGTCTGACTGATGGCTTTCAGCAACATCAGCATCATTGTCTGCCCGATCTGTATGTCCAACGGCAGGTGGCTTGACCGGTTGTGGCGCTTCGCTGACCGCTTCTTCTGTCTCCTGAAGAATCTGGCGGGTCATCGACAGAGCTTCTGCTTTGACCACTGGTCCGGCGCTCGACAAATCCGCACTGACTGGGCGTGCTTTCACACCAATCTCATCAGACGCCTGCAGTGGCAAAAAAATCTGCGGGTGAGATGGTCCAGCGCCAGGCAAGCGGCGACGCGCGAACAGACAGTGAATACCCATTTCAGCCAGCAGCTGACGGCGACACTGCTCGCGATGTGCTGACGTTTCTGGCGAACTCTGATTAACTGGTTTTTGCATGCGCCCATTATAGGGCAGGCCACCCTGTCAATACCAAAGCAATATTGTCTGACTCGGGTAAACATGATTGAATCACGCTCAAAGTTCACTTTTTAAGCTGCGAGGAAGTCATGAAAGCCCTGTTATGCAAATCTTACGGACCACCCGAGAATCTGGTCATCGAAGAAGTCAGCAACCTGGAACCTGATGCAGGCGAAGCTGTGGTAGATGTGTACGCGGCTTCACTGAACTTTCCTGATACCTTGCAGATTCAGGGCAAATATCAGTTCCAGCCACCCATGCCTTTTTCGCCGGGTTCTGAAGTGGGCGGAATCATCAGCAAAGTCGGCCCGGGTCTGGAAGGTTTCAAGGTGGGCGACCGGGTCATGGCAACGCCCTCGATAGGTGGTATGGCCGAGCAGGTTAAGTGTGCTGCGGCAGGTCTGCGAAAAATTCCAGACAACATGGACTTTAAAACTGCGGCGGGTTTCGCCATGGTCTATACGACCTCCTATCATGCACTCAAACAACGCGCCAATATCCAGCCCGGTGAAACCCTGCTGGTGCTGGGTGCCAGCGGAGGCGTGGGCATGGCGGCCGTGGAACTGGGCAAGATCATGGGTGCGCGCGTTATCGCGGCGGCCAGCAGCGACGAGAAGCTGGCCTTTGTGAAACAGGCCGGTCCGGACGAACTGCTGAATTATGGTGATGGTGAGCTGAAAGAGAAAGTGAAGGCTCTAACCGATGGCAAAGGTGCGGATGTCATTTACGATCCGGTTGGCGGCGATCTGTTTGATCAGGCTACCCGCTGCATTAACTGGAATGGCCGCCTGCTGGTGGTTGGTTTTACCAGTGGTCGTATTCCTTCATATCCGGCCAACCTGGCCCTGCTCAAAGGCAGCTCGATGGTGGGCGTATTCCTGGGACGCTTCCGCAAAGAGGAACCTGAAGCCTATGAGCAGAACTTCCGGGAGCTGCTTGATATGTACAAGTCCGGAAAAATCAAACCCATCGTCACTGAATCATTTGCTTTCGACGATTACGTTAATGCTTTTAATGTGTTCCGTGAGCGCCGCGTAATGGGCAAAGTGACCTTTGAGATCCGTTCTGAATAATATCTGCTGGACACACCGGGCGACTCAGAAATCTTGATTCCGCGTCGTCCGGACGTATAATGCTGCCATTTCGAGCGGACGATCGGTTCGCATTTCACCATATCAAAGACACCATAACGCTATGCTAACTGCCGAACAGATTACCGAGGACCTGATCGCCCTCAGAGATATTGTTATTCAACTGAAAGCGCCGGGCTCGCCACTTGCAACCAAAAAAGCCATCGTTAATGGCGTCGAAATCAATGTGTTTGCCAATGTTCCCGAGAATCTGAGAGGTGTCTACAAGCTGGGTCTGCAGGCTGCCGACAAGGACTTTCTGGTTTATGAGGACGAGCGATATACCTTTGCCGAAACCCTGAAGACGGCTGAATCCATGGCGCAGGTTTTGCTGAGCCGCTACCAGATCTGGAAAGGCGATCGCGTAGGCATTTGCTCAAGAAACTATCCTGAGTGGTGCCTTGCCTATATGGCGGTCACAATGATCGGAGCTGTAGTTGTGCCAATGAATTCCTGGTGGCAGAGCAGTGAGTTGGTATACGGCATTCAGGACAGTGGCACCCGCGTCCTGTTTGCTGACCAGGAGCGCATTGAGCAGCTTGCACCGGTCATGGATCAGGTTGACGTACAGATAATTGCCATTAAGCCAGCCGCTGGCGATGACCGCTTTCCAGAGTTTCATCAGCTGCTCAACGAGGCTAAAAATCTGCCACAGCAGGATCTGGATGCGATCAAGGTATCAGCAGATGACAATGCTTCCATCATGTACACCTCCGGATCTACCGGCCACCCCAAAGGCGTTCTCTCTACGCACCTGAACATTGTTAACGCCCTGTATAGCTGGATCTTTGGCAAAGCCGCGAATGACACGTTAAGGCCGGAACTGGTCGAGGATAATCCAGAGTTCGACCCGGCCATTCTGTCAAACGTCCCTCTTTTCCACGTGACCGGATGCCACGCCCAATTCCTGGTCAGCTTCATCATGTTGCGAAAATTCGTCATGATGTACAAATGGAATGCTGAAAAAGCACTGGAACTGATAGAGAAGGAGCGGCTGTCTGTTTTGCATGGCGTCCCGACCATGACATGGGAAGTCATGAACTCACCGATGTTCGACAAAACGGATCTGCGCAGCCTGCGCATCGTTCAGAGCGGTGGAGCGGCACGACCGCCTGGTCACCTGGCGATGATGGCCAAAAAATTCGACCCTGTTATTCAGCCCGGACTTGGCTACGGCCTGACCGAAACTAACGCCATTGGAGCCACCATTACCGGCGCCTTTTATCTGGCCAAACCGGAAAGCACCGGCCGCCCCACCCAACCTGTAACAGAAATTCGCATTGAAGATGAGCAGGGCAATGTTCTGGAAAACGGACAGATTGGCGAAATCTGCATCAAGGGCGCGACTATCATGAAAGCTTATTGGAACCGCCCCGAAGACACCGCCAAAGTCATCAATGACGGTTGGTTCCATACGGGCGATATCGGCCTGCTGGACGAGCATGGCTTTCTGGTCATTAAAGATCGCGCCAAGGATATTGTGATTCGCGGCGGCGAAAATGTGGCCTGCGCAGAAGTTGAATATGCGCTGTCAGAACACCCGGATGTATTTGAAGCGGCTGTATACGGTCTGCCGGATGAGCGACTTGGCGAAATCGTTGGCGCTTCAGTCATGATCAGGCCCGGTACAGCGCTGACTGAAGCAGATTTGCAGGTTTTTTTGCGCGATAAAATCGCCCATTACAAAGTTCCCAGTCATATTTTTTTGCAAACTGAGCAACTGGAACGCATCGCCAGCGGCAAAATTGCCAAAAAAATACTGAAAGAACAGTCGATTAGGGCGCTAAATCTAGCTTAAAATTTTTTTTCCACAGACTCTTGCATATTTAGCTTTAATCACGATAATTCGCAACTTGAACACCTTGTTCTCGTTGCAATTCCGGTGACGGAGTTTTTGAGAGAGTATTCATATGAAGAGTCATCCGTGGGACGAATTAAACGATAGTTCGAAAGACTTCTTTGATGCTGGTGGTTTTGTTTCTGAGGCTGATTTTGACGAAGAGCCGCAGGATAAACATATGCAACGACGTCGGCTGACCGAGTTGCGACGACGCACTGAAGAGCGTCTGGACTGGAAGCGCATGTATGGCGATCTCCAGTTTGACGACATGGACGACGACCGCTTCTTCCGCGACGACATTAACAGCGTCGACGATTACTACGACACAGACGATATTTCCGACGACTGAGGCGCGCCTGGCGCGCTCCATCGTCCAAGGCATCCTATGACATACTGCGTTGCCATTGCGGTCGACGCCGGCTTGGTATTCTGTTCTGATTCACGGACCAACGCCGGCATTGACCAGGTCAGCACTTACAGCAAAATGTACCGCTTTGGTGTTGAAGGACAGCGCCAGTTTGTCATCATGTCGGCGGGAAACTTGGGCACCACTCAGGCCACCATCAGCCGCATAAAACGGGATATAAAGGAGCGCGCAGCTACCAGTCTGCTGACTGTAGAATCGGTCAGTGAGGCGGCAGAATATCTTGGCGGCATCAGCCGTGAAGAGCAGGATAAACACGCTTCACGCGGCAGCGGCTTTGAAGCCAGCTTTATTATCGGCGGGCAGATTGCCGGTAAAAAACATCGCATCATGATGGTGTATCCTGAAGGCAATCACATCACCAGTTCACACGACACACCCTATTTGCAGATCGGCGAAAGCAAGTACGGAAAACCCATTCTTGACCGTATTCTGACACGCGATCTCGAACTGGATACCTGTGCACTGTGCGCCTTGGTCTCCATGGATTCGACCATGCGCAGCAATCTGAGCGTGGGCCCTCCTATCGAGGTGCTGGTGTATCGGACTGATACCTTGACCCTGGATGCGCCACTCAGGTTCGATGAGGACAGTGAGTTTCTACGCGAAGTCAAACGCAGCTGGGATCAGCGACTGAAAGAAGCCTTTCGGCAGATGCCGCGCTTTGCCTGGGCAGGTCAGTGGGACAGCCAGGCCCGTCTGGCCGCCGTCAATGACGACGACCGCGACTGACCGGCAATCCCTGACAGCAGCTATTAACGTGAGTTACGCAAAGCAGCGATCCGCTCTTCCAGCGGTGGATGGCTCATAAACAACTTTGAATAAACATCACGCGCCTTGTTATTGATACCAAAGGCCACCAGCTCATCCGGCAGATGCGTAGGCTGTCCTGCCTTGAGGCGCTCCAGCGCAGCAATCATGTTCTGCCGTCCCGCCAGCGATGCTCCACCGGCATCAGCGCGGAACTCGCGCTGCCGACTGAACCACATCACAATGACCGAGGCCAAAATGCCAAGCACCAGCTGCGCAATGATAGAGGTTATCCAGAAGGCAGGGCCATGACCCTGCTCTGTCTTGAATACCACCCGGTCGATAAAATGACCAATCACGCGAGAGAAGAAAATCACAAAGGTATTAACCACGCCTTGAATCAGCGTTAGTGTCACCATATCGCCATTGGCAACATGACTGATCTCATGCGCCAGCACTGCCTCGGCTTCCTGCTGCGTCATGGTATTCAGCAAACCGGCACTGACAGCGACCAGAGAACTGTTCTTTGTCGCCCCCGTAGCAAACGCATTAACTTCGGGTGACGGAAAAATAGCGACTTCCGGCATGGCAATGCCTGCCCGTTTTGCCTGATCGGCCACCGTCTTCAACAGCCACTGCTCGGTCGCATTACGCGGCTGTTTGATGACCTGAGCCCCCGTGGAGCGTTTGGCTACCCATTTGGACATGGCCAGCGACATAAACGAACCACCAAAGCCGATCACCGCAGAAAAAATCAACAAAGCATTCAGATCCAGTCCGCTGCCGGATTCATCCAGAATCCTTTCCACCCCCAGCAGGCGCAGCACGATGCTGAGCACCAACACAATGGCAATGTTCGTCAACAAAAACAGCGCTATTCGTTTCATAATGCAAAACCCTCAATCAACTGCGGAGTCAATAACCTTGTCATACAAAGGCGCTACTTTCGGTATATCACTGAACAGCTTGTGGAAATGTTTCTGTACACGCGCCATATTGATGACAGAAATTCCACTGGCAAATCCAAACCAGACATAGAGACCGTTTAAATCGCGAAACATCGCAGGGATATAATGGGGTCCCTCGATCGTTCCTTCAAGATAGTGCTCGTACAAAACCGGAATATCATCCAGGGTCACCTTGCCGACAAACAACATGGGCAGGATTTCCGGCACACCCGAGTGAATGCTGCTGCGAATGAAATTCACATTTTCAACAAAACCACGCAGATAGGACAGATCCTTGGTAAACACCGATCCACCGCGCAACGTCCCTCCCCGAAAAACGCGCTGCGTGATTTTATAGCTATCCGCAGGCGGAAGTCCACGCTCACAAAAAAAACGATAAACCTCTATAAAATCAGCACCTTGCTCAGCCATATCAACAGCTACCACCCGATCACTGACCTTCAGCGCGCGCCGCGGATAGGAGCTGAAAGTCAGCGTTTCCATCAACACAGCCAGACCTTCCTGACAGGCAGTGACCCGTGGTGAACCGACACTCAGCCAGCTGGCCCAGGGTTGCCGTCTGCCATTGATGGTGGTGCCTACATGCACCCAGCCCTCATGCACTTCCAGCACCTGCAGATCAAACTCGGTGAAGTCCACATCCTGATTGATCTTGATATAGTCACCGCCCGCCGCCGCATCAGAAACGATGCCATCGCTCAGAATGACGCGAATGTCACCCGGTTGAAAGTATTGGCCGAGCCGCTGACTGAGGATAGAGACCGCCTCAGTGGCTGGGATATTCTTCTCATAGGGTCGTGTCAGGTGACCAGCACCCGGTAAAGAAAAAATCTCACACAGTTTCTCACCCAACTGTCGCAATGATTTTCGGTCACCGCGCAGGTGATCGCGCGCCGAACCGTATAATTGTTGGCTATAGCGACCAAAGTCTGCAGAGCCGCGGGTACGAAGCAACTCAATGACCAGCAGATACTGATCGATGGTGCTGCACAGGATGCCTCCCAGACCATCATTGCGTCCCAGCTTGCGGCGCACCTCGCCACGCAGATTCAGAAACCGGTCACGCAGGATATCGGGGTCGAAACCCAGATCAATACCCTGATAATACCTCAGATCAGCAGGCGGCAAACTTGTACCGCCACTTGCCAGAAAGTCACGTTCAAAACGAGCCGGCCATTTAATGGCATCAAGAATACGGATGGGTTTCTGGAGCTCAATCAAACGATCAGAAAGGTGTTTTACCTGCCCCTGATAATTGGCCTTTGCCATATGTGTTTTCCGTCTAGGGGCTTAAAAGCAGGGACTTGATATTGGTAAATTCGCGGATACCGAACTCTGCCAGTTCACGTCCGTAGCCAGACGCCTTGACTCCACCAAATGGCATTCCGGGCTCTGATTTTACAAAGTCGTTAACAGCGCAGGCGCCGGCCTCCAGAGCCAATGCCACACGGTGCCCCCGTTCCGTATCACGTGTGAATACGGCCGCACCCAATCCGAACATTGACGCGTTGGCCAACTCGATGGCTTCCTGCTCGTTGCGGGCACGAATCAACGCCGCCACCGGTCCGAACAGCTCTTGATCAAAAGCCGGCATACCCGGTCGTACTTCACCCAGTACAGTTGGCCAGTAAGTGCTGCCTTCGCGCCGACCGCCGGTAACGAGCACAGCCCCCAGGCGAATACTTTCTTCAACCTGCGCGGCCAGCTCATCACACAAATCGGGCCGCGCCTGCGGACCGATGTCAGTGCCCTCCAGCATCGGATCGCCAACCACTTTTTTCGCCATGGCTGCCGTCATGGCCGCTGCAAATTCACCGTAAAGGCTGTCATGGACAATAAAGCGCTTGGCGGCAATACAGCTTTGCCCATTATTGAGCAGGCGACTGGTCACACACTTTTCAGCGGCCAGCGCGACATCGGCATCATCCAGAATCAGATAGGGGTCGCTGCCGCCCAGTTCCAGCACGGTCTTCTTAAGTTGCCCACCAGCAACAGATGCAATTTTGCGCCCTGCATCAGTGCTGCCAGTAAAGGTCACTGCCTTGATCAACGGGTGTTCGATCAAGACATTGGCCTGCTTACCCGAAACCAGTAATGTACGAAACAGATCATCAGGCACTCCCGCCTGCTGACAGACCGACTCAATCGCCAGCGCACAGCCAGGGACATTTGAAGCATGTTTCAGGATGGCACCATTGCCGGCCATCAGCGCCGGCGCCAGAAACCTGAATACCTGCCAGAAGGGAAAATTCCATGGCATGATCGCCAGCACCAGCCCCAGCGGCTGAAAACACACCAGCCGGGTATTGCCATCATCACTGTCAACCGCCTGATCAGCCAGCATCTGCTCACCATGCTCAGCATAGTATTCACACACCCAGGCACATTTTTCGACCTCGGCTTTTGCACTTGGCCGTGTCTTGCCCATTTCCTGACAAGCCAGGCTCGCCAATTCATCACTACGCTCGCTGAGCACCTGCGCCAGTTTATGCAACAGGGCCGCACGCTGGGACAACGAAGTCTGCCGCCAGCGCTGCTGAGCTAGATCACAACTGTGTAAAGTGGCATCCAGAAGTTTTAAATCAAAGGCCGGCCAGGTTTTTATAGTTTTACCGGTATAAGGGTTGATACTGCTGACTTCACTCATCTCGGTTTCACTCCTCAGCCGGGGCTGATCATATCCCTCGGGTTGATGTGCGCATCATACTCGGCAGCTTCCATCAGCTCCAGCGCCAACACAGCCTCTTTAAGACTGCAGGATTGTTCATCGGCATATTTGGCGGCACGAGCCGCATTTTCATATCCAATCAACGGACTCAAGGCCGTCACCAGCATCAGCGATCGCTTAACATATTGCTCAAGCTGAGTGGTATTGGCCTGAAGACCCTGCAGACAGCGGCTGTCGAAACTGCTCATGGCACCCGTCAATAACTGCAGGGACTCCATCAGCGAATGAATAATAACCGGCTTGAAGACGTTAAGCTGAAAATGTCCCTGACTGCCGGCCACACTGACTGTGGTCTGATTGCCCATGACACGCGTGCAAACCATGGTCAGGGCTTCCGACTGTGTGGGATTAACTTTGCCGGGCATGATGGAGCTGCCTGGTTCGTTTGCCGGGATTCTGACCTCCGCCAGGCCACAGCGCGGACCGCTGTTCATTAAACGGATATCATTGGCCATTTTGAACAGTGCTGTTGCCAGCGTATTGAGATGACCATGCAGGTTGACCAGCCCATCATGCGCGGCCAGGGCCATAAATTTATTGCTGGCTGGCATGAAACTCAGCCCGGTTTGTTCGCTGATTTGTGCAACGACTGTCTCTGCCCATTGCGGATGCGTATTCAGTCCAGTGCCCACGGCACTGCCACCGATAGCCAACTCTCTTACTCCAGCTCGGGCATTGATCAGTTGCTGCCCGGCAAAGTCCAGTTGTGCAAGATAGGCGGAAAACTCCTGCCCCAGAGTCATGGGCGTGGCATCCATCATATGAGTGCGCCCGCTTTTCAGGATATTCTTGAACTCATCGATTTTGGCCGCCAGGGTTTGACGAAGATCATCCAGTGACAACAACAGCTCTTCCAGCATTGCAGCACAAACCACATTCATTACGGTCGGAAAAACATCATTCGATGACTGCGACATGTTCACATGATCATTGGGGTGCAGGGGTCGGTAACTGCCCCGGGCATTCCCTGCCAGTTCATTACCGCGATTGGCTATCACTTCATTCAGATTCATGTTGGTCTGAGTACCGCTGCCAGTCTGCCAGACGCTGAGCGGAAACTGCTCAGCGTGTCGCCCCGCAATGATTTCGTCGCACACCGCAGCGATCAGCGCAGCGTTTTCGGGCGACAGTTTGCCAAGTTTTTGATTGGACAGAGCAGCGGCTTTTTTGACCTGTGCAAACGCCTTGATAAAGGGGCGCGGAAAGCGATGCTCGCCGATTGCAAAATTGATCAGGGAGCGCTGCGTTTGCGCACCCCAAAGACAATCAGCGGCAACCTCCACAGGCCCAAGGCTGTCTCTTTCTATGCGAAACGGCTGACTCATGCCTTCAGCAACTTATCTACAACAAAGGGCATAATGCCGCCGCTCTGGTAGTAGCTGACCTCGTCACCGGTATCCAGACGACACAGCAGATCCACTGTCTCCACCTGGCCATCAGCATGATGCACCTGCATGGTAACGGTCATGCCGGCCGTGACCTTGTCCAGCCCATGCAGATCTATGGTTTCACTTCCATCCAGCCCTAACGTGTGACGAGTGACCCCTTCAGGAAACTGCAGCGGCAACACGCCCATGCCGGCCAGATTGGAGCGATGAATGCGCTCGAAACTCTCGGCGATTACTGCCTGTATACCTAATAGCCGGGTGCCTTTGGCTGCCCAGTCGCGACTGGAACCGGTACCGTATTCCTTGCCGGCAATTACGACCAGCGGTGTCGCATTCTCATGATAAGTCATTGCCGCATCATAAATACTTATCTGCTCACCATCCGGCATCAGTCGCGTGTAGCCACCTTCGACATCATTAAGCATTTCATTGCGGATACGCACATTGGCAAATGTGCCACGCATCATGACTTCATGGTTGCCTCGACGTGATCCGTAAGAGTTGAAGTCCTTCGGGTCGACCCCTTTATCAACAAGATACTGACCGGCAGGCGTTGAGCGACCGATGGCACCGGCTGGCGAAATATGATCAGTGGTCACCGAATCGCCCAACAGGGCAAGTATGCGTGCACCGCTGATGTCGCCGGCAACCGGCGCCATATCCGGCGCAAAAAAAGGCGGATTCTGGATATAGGTTGAATTGTCATTCCAGGTGTACGTGGCACCTTCAGCGACCGGCATGGCATTCCAGGCTTCATTACCACTGAATACATCAGCATAGTCTTTGGTAAACATCTCTCGACTGACCAGAGCCACTGCCGCTTTGATCTGCTCTGTTGACGGCCATATATCTTTCAGAAACACGGGGTTGCCCTGCTGATCTTTGCCAATGGCATCTTGGGTCATATCAATTTCTGTGGTGCCGGCCAGCGCAAATGCCACAACCAACGGCGGAGACGCCAGCCAGTTGGCTCTGACTTTAGGGTGAATGCGGCCTTCGAAATTGCGGTTGCCTGACAATACCGAGCAGACTGTCAGTTTGCCCTTATCAATCGCGTGCTCAATCTCATCGGGCAACGGACCGGAGTTACCGATACAGGTCGTACAGCCGTATCCGACCAGATTAAAACCCAACTGATCAAGCGCAGCCTGCAGGCCGGCTTTCTCCAGATAATGCGTCACCACTTTTGATCCGGGTGCCAGTGAAGTTTTCACCCACGGTTTAACTTCCAGGCCTTTGGCCAGGGCATTACGAGCCAGCAGACCGGCCGCCATCATGACAGCCGGATTGGATGTGTTGGTGCAGGAAGTGATGGCGGCGATGACAACATCGCCGTTTTCAAGTGTCCAGTGCCCATGATCCATGGCAACCACATGTTTCTTGTGATCCGGGTATTGCTGTCGTGTCGCCTCTGCCATGTCCGGGAGAGCCACTCTGTCCTGCGGACGCCCCGGCCCGGCCAGGCTCGGCTCAACTGAACCAAGATCCAGGGCAACTTCGCTGCTGTAAACGGCCTGCGAATCACTCTGCCGCCACAGCCCCTGCGTCTTGCTGTACTCCCGGGTCAGTTCGATGGTTGTCGCATCACGCCCGCTCAGTTCCAGGTAGCGCAGAGTTTCCTCGTCTACCGCAAAAAAACAGCAGGTTGCCCCGTATTCCGGGGACATATTGGCGATAGTGGCACGATCAGCCAGAGTCAGATCATCCAGACCCTCGCCATAAAACTCCACAAACTTACCTACCACGCCGTGTTTACGCAGCATCTGTGCGACGGTCAGAACCAGATCTGTTGCCGTCACACCTTCTTTCAAACGCCCCTGCAAACGAACACCGACCACTTCGGGGATGCGCATTGAGATAGGCTGTCCAAGCATGGCTGCTTCCGCCTCGATACCACCCACACCCCAGCCAAGCACGGCCAGACCATTGACCATGGTGGTGTGACTGTCGGTGCCCACCAGTGTGTCAGGATAAGCTCTGAGCACACCCTCACTGTCCGACGACCAGACACACTTTGAAAGATATTCAAGATTGACCTGATGACAAATACCAGTGCCCGGCGGAACCACCCGGAAGTTATCAAAGGCTTCCTGCCCCCAGCGCAGAAATTCGTAACGCTCATTATTGCGCTCCATCTCAATTCGGACGTTGTCCTCGTAAGCGCTGTCAGATGCAAACCTGTCCACCATGACTGAGTGATCAATCACCAGGTCTACCGGATTCAAGGGATTGACGCGCTCCGGGTCACCGCCGCGGGCGGCAACCGCATCGCGCATGGCGGCCAGGTCCACAACCGCCGGCACGCCGGTAAAATCCTGCATCAGTACCCGCGCTGGCATAAATGAAATTTCATGATCGGATTGCCGCGTCTCAGCCCACTGCAGCAGTGTTTTAATGTCATTGGCCGTCGCGAAACCCTTTTCGACATGGCGAAGCAAATTCTCTAACAGAATCTTCAGGGTTACCGGCAGCCTCTCGGTCGACCCGAACCCGGCTTCTTGCAGTGCGGCAAGGCTGAAATATTCAAATGTCTGCTTGCCAATGGTCAACTGACGGCGGGTATCGGGGAGTGTTTCACGTGCAGTCATTGCGCTGATCTCCTTCATCCGAAGAATTGTGAAGTTACGTAGCATCATAACAGAGCCGGTTTAGCAGTCTACCCCGGCGTTCTGTCGCAGCCAGACAGCTAGCGGCTGGTATCAGTCAGCCGTTCGCGATAAGCTGTGCCATTGAATACTCGCCTCGCGCGGCCCAGATATCCAGACAATGTGGTTTGATTACAAGTTAAGCAGTACAGCAGTCATCCTGGCTTTGGTCATGGTTGTAATCCCTGCAGCCGGGAGCGCTCAGGAAACAGCGGCGGATAGCCCTGCGGATGCTGCCCCGAGAATTGATATTGTGGGCGCCAGCGGCACGCTGGTCGATAATATACGGGCGCATATCGGTGTCCCTGATGAACGCTGCAATGCCTCCCAGCGACGTTTAAACCGGCTTGTGCCGGGAATACGTAATGATGTCAGGCGGGCAGCACAGGCACTTGGTTTCTATCGGCTACAACAGCAGATTACAATAACCGCGGCACAGGCTTCGCAAACTTCAGCAGACACCAACGGCGCAGACACAGTCAACACCTGCTGGAACCTGACCATCACCCTGGTGCCCGGTGAGCCAGTGCGCTTTGGCGAGGTCAACATTGCCCTCAGTAACCCTGATTATCGTGAGCTGTTCGTACCAGTAATGAATAATTTGCCTGTCCGGCAAGGTGAGCAGCTTAACCACGGCAATTACGAGCGACTCAAAGCCAATCTGAGCAGTCACGCAGTCGAACTGGGCTTCTTTCAGGCTCGCTTTGTCAAGTCAGAACTGGCAATCAATATGAACAGCAATCTGGCAACTGTTGATATCGAGTTTGACCCGGGTGACCGCTATCGATTCGGCGACATTACCATCAACACACCTGATGCATTGTCTGAGGATTTTGTCGGGCGATTTCTTACATTTCAATCCGGCGAAAGTTACGCCAGTGAGACTCTGATTGAGCAGCGCAGACAGTTTAACGACAGCCAGTATTTTTCCAGAGTCGCGGTCACACCGCAGTTAACTGCCGCTGTGGATAATGCCGTACCGGTGACCATAGATCTGAGCATGCGCCCGCGCAAAGCCTATTCAGCAGGTATTGGTGTTAACACAGACACTGGACCACGGATGCGCTTAAATTACGAAGATCGGTACTTCAACAGGCGTGGACATCGCTTGTCGGGCGACCTGAGTCTTTCACCCTTGCAACAGGAACCCAGTCTCAGTTACGTCATTCCATTGCAGGATCCCGTCAATGACAGCCTTCGCTTCTCTGGCGGCTTTCAACGGCAGGAAAGCGACAGCTTCATTACCAGTACCTATCGGGTTGGCGTCACTTACCAGACGCTGCTCGACAATAACTGGGTGCAAAATATCTTCACCAACTACGAGCGGGAAGACTCGGAATTGACAGCCGTGGCTGATCGCTCAGAATTCATTGAACAGACCAATTCACTTATTTCCGGGATCAACTGGTCACGTACCCGCAGCAACGACGCCATATATCCTACCAACGGCTGGCGGCTTTTTGGCCAACTGAGCGGTGCCCACAACAATCTGTTATCCGATATGACCTTTGCACAGGTTTATGGTTCGGCCAAATACGTGCGCCAAACCGGCCCTGGTCGATTTTTGCTGCGAGCAGAAATGGCAACAACTTTTGCCGATGAGGTATTGGAACTGCCAATATCAGTCCGATTCTTCACGGGCGGCGATACCAGCGTGCGCGGATACCAGTTCGGTGAACTGGGTGCGACCAATGATCAAAACGAAGTGGTAGGTGGCAAACATATGCTGGTCGGCAGCATTGAGTATGACATGCGGGTGACGGGTAACTGGTTCGCAGCCGCTTTTATCGACAGCGGTAATTCCTTTGCAGCATTTAATGAGATGAACTTGAAACAGAGTGCTGGCCTGGGCGTGCGCTGGTTGTCTCCGATCGGCCCCATCAGGCTGGATATCGCCAAAGCGCTGGAAAGCGGTGGCCAATACCGACTGCATATAACCATGGGACCGGATCTGTGATGCGCTGGGCACTTAGAATTCTGGCGGGCCTGTTTTTGCTCATACTGCTCACAGTCAGCAGTGTAAGCGCCTTGCTGGCCACAGTTTCAGGCAGCGAGTGGCTGCTGGCCAGAATCAGTACAATACTGAATACCGACTCCCGACATTTCAGTTTCCGCCAATCGGAAGGCACCTTTCTGCGTGGCCTGAACCTGCAGGGTGTCCAGTGGCGTGATGCAGGCACTGAACTGCAGATCGCCCAATTACACAGCCGCTGGAATCCGCTTACCCTGTTGGAAGGAGAGTTTTATCTGGAGTCATTGCGACTATCTGCGTTCCAACTCAACATAATCGCCGCCGAACAGCCGGTCGAGGCCACTGCCCCCCTGGTGCTGGATGATCTGCTCGATAGTTTTTTGCCACTGCCGGTTGCCATTCGCGTGTCTAACGCCCGAATTGACGGCGCACGTATCACAACGGCCGACACTGAGTTCAATATCGACCTCCTGGCACTGAGCGCCCGACTGCAGGGACGTTCGCTGGTCATCGACCAACTGGAATTTGGCAGCACTCCGCTGAGCCTGAATGCTTCGCTGCAAATGCAATTGCAACGCCCCTACCCACTCCAGTTGACCGCTGACTGGCGCTATGACGAAATTCTGCTGGAAGGCACCGAGGCACCGCATGGACAACTCAGCCTTGATGGCAGTCTGGATCAATTTAATCTGCAGCACAGTCTGCATGGCCTGGCGGAACTGAGCAGCGCAGGCGAGATAACACTCAAGCTCGCCCAGCTCCTGAACGCCGACATCAATGCACTTGAACCGCAATTTAATCTGGAGCACACGCTGGCAACCCAGCCCCTGCCTGGCATGGAGAATTACGAGGTTCTTGCTCTGCGACTTCGAACTCAGGGTACGCCCGATGATCTGGGCCTGTTTGCTGCCGCGCAACTGGATATGGCGCTATCACATCAAATTCGTCTGGATGCGGATCTAAACCTGCGCGCCTATCTCAGAGGATCGGTTCTCGATGTACGGGAACTGGCATTCCGCACCGGCGAAGGCCAGATCGTTTTGCAGGGCCTGGTGGACTGGACCGATGAGCTAGAACTGAATCTGGACTATCAGCTGACAGATCCGGCTCCTGACAGCTACCTGGCAGGCGTACCGGACAGTCTTCGCTTACAGGACCTGAGTTCTGACGGATCGCTGTCATTGGCTTTGACAGAAGGACAATTACAGTCCATCAATTTCAACATGAACTCACTGACTGCCATGTTGAATGATTTTCCTGTCAACGGCGCAGGCGGGGTGAGATTTATCGACAACACCTGGCATCTGGAAAATTTACAACTGCGCAATGGCAACAATAGTCTTGCCGCCACCGCTACAGTGACAGCAGAGCAGGTAATTGAGGCAGCACTGTCAATTGATGCGCCGACTTTGAGTGTCCTCTATCCGGGCCTGGAAGGAAGGCTGCATGCTGACGCCTCCATTTCCGGGAGCTTTAGTGAACCTGTTATCGATATGGATCTGTCAGCTCAGCAAATCAGCTATGGAGACTATGTCATTCCGGAACTGACCGTCACCGGTCAGAATCGCGCCGGCATGAATGAGCTGGAACTGCTCAGTGGGAACATCGTTCTGCCTATTGCCGGCAGCGAGGAGACCATCAAGTCCATCCAATTGAGGCTGCGTGGTCAACCCGACGCTCATAATCTGCTGCTGCTCGCCGACGGCACGCCGGGTGCCCTGCGCATTAACGCCGACGGTGCTCTCGACGCTGGTGGATGGCGAGGCAGACTGCTCAGCAGCGAAGTCAACTCTGCCTATGGAAACTGGGTTCAGGAACAGTCCGGCAATATGAATTTTTCTGCCGAGACACTGTCAATCTCGCCGGTGTGCTGGATGATGGTTGACACTCGCTTGTGCCTTGACGCAAGTCTGGACAATCAAGAGCTGCTTGCAGCATCCATATCTGTCCAAAACTTTCCTCTCGACAGTGGCAATCTGCCTCAGACCGAGGCTCTGATCAGTCGGGACTCGGATATCCGGTTCCCGGACAATAACTCCTTCAGACTTCCTCAGACCTTGCCGGCAGACGTGGCGTTGTCTGGCTTGCTGTCTGCCAGCGCCACTATCAATGGTCCCATTACGACACCTGAGCTGATGGATGTCCAGGCCTCGGTTCAGAGCACGGCCGGCAACCTTTATTACATAGGTGAAGCACTTGGCGATGATGCCGATATCAATGACCCGGGCTCCATGACTCTGGAACCGGTCATCAACCATTTCACCTGGCCCGTATTACGTCTGACGGCGAATCAGTCGGCCGGCAGCTGGGCTGTGGATGGCGAATTGCAGTTTGCCCAGCAATATGACGAGACACCATCTACCATGCAGGGCACTGCGATGCTGGCCGCTACCGTTAACCCGGACCGGGAGCTGGCGGGTGGTTTACGTATCGACTTCGACAATCTTGGCTGGCTGGAGGCTCTTACACCGCAGTTGACACAGGTCAGTGGCGGACTGACGGGTCGCTTATCGCTGGCGGGCACACTGCAGTCGCCTCAAGTTGGTGGAGACATCATGCTGAGTCAGGCGGCGTTTAACATGCCGGCACTGAATCTCTCACTGTCCGGGATAGAGCTTACCCTCACCAGCGAAAACAGCGACCTGCTGGAGCTGTCCGGTTATGCCGAATCAGGTGCGGGCAGTCTGAATTTTATCAGCCGTATATCGGACCCGTTCTCTGGGGATCCGTCATTTAATGTACGCCTGGCAGGCAGTGAGTTTACCATTGCTGACCTGCCAGAACTGCAAGTCGCTATCTCTCCGGATCTGCAACTGCAAGGCAGTCAACAGGGCATCGACTTAAACGGGCAGCTTCATATCCCGTTGGTCAGCGCCACAATCAGCACACTGCCTGAATCAGCGGTTGACGTATCCAGCGACACCATTCTGATTACTGAGCCCGGTTCAGAAAACACCGTGCGTAACGCCGCTATCCGTGATGCCGGCCCATTAGGGAATATACCGCTATCCGGGGATCTGACGATCAGTCTGGGTGAGCAGGTGCGCATTGCCGGCTTCGGGCTGAATGCACGATTGCGCGGTGAACTCGACATAACACAACGACCAGGCGCAACACCGCTCAGTTATGGCGAGCTGGAAGTCGCCGAAGGAAACTTTGAAATCTATGGCCGGGTACTGACCATTGAGCAAGGCAAATTGTTGTTTATGGGCAGCTATGACAACCCGGCTATCGATATCCGAGCAGTGCGCGAGGTTGAGAATATGCGCGTCGGTGTGCAGATGAACGGCACAGTCCGCAATATGCGCAGCAGCCTGTTTTCAACACCCAGCCTCGCTGATGGAGACATTCTGTCTGTGATGATCACTGGCCGTCCCTTGTCAGAAATCGGTACGCAACAGGATGGCAATGCTCTGGTGGGTGCGGCAACATCGCTGGGTATCAGCCAAAGCGAGGGGATTGTTAATCAGATTCAGGGACAGCTCGGTCTGGACACTTTGAGTATAGACAGTCGCGGCGATGTTAATGACAGCAGCCTGATGCTGGGAAAATACATCACACCACGGATTTTTGTGCGCTACGCGGTCGGATTGTTTGAGACTGAAAATAGCCTGGCCATTGATTACAGTGTTAATGATCGTGTCAAATTACACGCCACCTCGGGCCAGAGCCAGAGCATTGATCTGACCTACACGGTTGAACAATAAAGCCGTCAGGAGCAACACGCTGTCGACCTGGAATCAGACGCCGACAACATCAACGGCCACAGTGAGCTCATGCTCGCCACCACCGGTCATAACACCTTTCAGCGGTGTCACATCGGCATAGTCCCGACCCCAGCCCAATACGATATAGCGCTCATCGGCCATACAGCCATTGGTCGGATCCAGCTCCAGCCAGCCCCAACCCGGTATAAAAGCGGCCACCCAGGCGTGAGTGGCATCAGCACCAAGTAGTTTACTCTGCCCCGGCGGTGGCAGGGTTTCCATGTAACCACTGACATATCGGGCCGGCAGCCCCAGAGTCCGTAAACTGGCAATCATCAAGTGAGCAAAGTCCTGGCACACGCCACGTTTATCTGCCAGCACCTCATGGACCGGAGTGGCTACTGTGGTCACATCAGGGTCATAGGTAAAGTCTGTAAAAATGCGCTGATTAAGGTCTGTTAGTGCCGTCACCAGATCGCAGCTGACTGAAAAACTTTCGTGAGCAAATTCCAGCAGCGAGTGTTGATGACGAATGAACGGAGACTCCAGGGCAAACAACCGGGCTTCAATACACTCCTCATCGCCCCTGATCATCCCGGCCTTTATCTCTGATACAGCCGCCTCCCAACTGATACTGGAAAAAATATCCTGTACAGGACGCGGCTGAATATCCACCTCGCTCTGCACAAGCACCTCCAGACTGTCATGAATTGTCTCGGTTGCAAAATATACAACCCGATTGCCAAAAAAATCCGTACGTTCACGCATGCGCACCGGGGCCGGAGTGATCTGCCACTGGTTACTCAGATTAAATTGCCAGGGAAGGTTGCGCGGCAGCATACGTGCTTCATTGTGACTGAGCGTAGCCTGCCCGCTATAGTCATAGCGAGTAAGGTGCCGGATCTGATACTTCATCGACGCTCCCCCCGACCAGGCACCCTGCCATCATCCAGGCCCGGACTGATCTGCATGGTCACCAACTGTCTGGGCGCCTCCACGTGACTGAAATGACTATGGGAGACAGCATTTGACAATGCCGACATTGGCGCAATCAGCCTGTCCAGCAAGTCATTGAGAGCCTCACGAGCTGATTCAGAATTCTCCAGGCCTGCCAATGAATCGATGTCAGCCAGGTGCAGTGTACTGCTGGCCTCGATAATCAGTCGATTCTCCTGGTTCCTGTACGATGTATTATCCTGATCCGGTAAGCGGGCCACCTGGCGCCCAATACGTTTCAGCATATAACCAACTGAACGCGGATTGGTTTCATCAAACAACAACAGATCCAGGATGGCCGAGGGATGCAACTGCGAGCGGAAGCGTCGGCGATAGACAGTAAAATTATCCGTTGTTGCCAGCACCACTTCCCATAGGGCAACGCCGGGTTGACGGGCCGTCAACAACGCCAGCTTCAGAAGCTCAAGTGTCGCCAGCACCCGCTCAATAAACCGGCCGATGTCCAGAAATCGCCAGCCGTAATGATGCGGCATGGTCTCGTTGCATAAACTGAAAAACGCTGCCAGATCCAGCACAACGGCTTCCAGTTCTCTCTGCCCGGCAACAACGCCTTTGCTGCGTGACATGGCATTGCAACGCTGTCGTACCTTGCTGATCGCACGCCAGCTATCATCACCCAGGTGATCACGCACCGCGCGACTGTTACGCTGGAAGCTGGCGAAAATTCCGGGCATGCCGCCCTGCCCCTGATCACTCAGAAGATTCAGCAATCGATCCCGCGCCAGCACGTGATACCTGGAAAAGCGCGGATGTTCCGCAATGTCTTGAAGAGCAGCGGCCAGCTTCTTTTCTTCTGGCGCAATGCCAAGCGCCGTCAACAGGTCAGGCAATAGACTGCTGGTTTCCGTTTGTGGGTCTTCCTGCAACAATTTGCTCAGTGACTCGCGCAGCAGGCGCGCGCGGATATCCAGACGCTCACCGTACCGTCCCAACCAGAACAGACTTTCTGCAACACGGCAGGGCAGATCCTTGCCGTCACGGGTAAACAATATGGGCCCGCCGGCCTGTCGCAGCATACTGATATGTGGCTGCGGCACTGGCGCCAGGACCCAGATATCTTTGACCACCGGGCTTTTCATCAGTGCCGAACCCGGCTCGCCAACCCATGCCACGCCACCCGGCATGGTCCGATAGTGCTGCTCGGTAACCGGACGTTGACAGTCGTCCGGTTCCAGGAGACTGAAAAATCGCATGGAGACCTGTTGCTTCTCAAATAACCCGGTCTGCGGACTGAAACCGGGCGTCGTGGCGGCTTTTAGCGGTCTCTGGGCCGTAAACAGATGCGGTCGGGCGTCAAGATCCATCCGCAGATGCCGGGCAGGTTCAAGCCCCATCTGATCCACATGAAACACTTTGCCAGGTTTGGTAATGTCTTTGATTACCCACTCCTCTGGTGCCTGTCGAACCCTCTTTAACGATGCATCATCACCGCACCAGAGTGTTTCGCGGCATGGTAACCGCAATGACTCGCCCAGTAAGCGTTCACACAGTTGTGGTAAAAATGCCATCAAGGCAGGATGTTCAAGCACACCGGCACCCAGCGCATTAACAATGTGCACCTCGCCATTACGAGCGGCCTGCAGCAGGCCCGGCACACCCAATAGAGAGTCCGGGCGCAGCTCAAGCGGATCACACCAGGGGTCGTTGATCTGTCTGAGGATCACATCAACTTTATCCAGGCCGCCAAGCGTCCGCACAGACACTTGCCCTTCCCGAACCAGCAGGTCATCACCCTCCACCAGTGGAATATTCATGTAATTGGCCAGCCAGGCATGTTCAAAATAACCCGCACTGCCCGGGCCGGGAGTCAGCAAGACGATATTGGCCTGATCCCGCTGCTTGGGCGCCAGGCTGGCCAGACAGCGATGCTGCGCCTGCAGGAAACCGGCCAGGCGCTGCAAAGGAGCGTCACGATATAAGCCCGGCAATGCCCGGGACAAAGTGATGCGGTTTTCCAGAGCATAACCAACGCCAGAAGGCGATTGTGTCCAGTCAGCCAGCGCTTGCCACTGCCCGGCTTCATCGCGCACAACATCGGTGCCATGGAAAATCAGCAGAGGCCGTTCGATCAGCGATGGCGAATCAGCTGCAGAAAACAGGAAACCCGGATGCGTGTAGACCAATTCAGGTGGCAGCCATCCTTCACGGATCAGGCGACGCTCCCCATACAGATCATCCAGCAGATGAGCCAGCAGGCGGCTGCGCTGCTGTAGCCCCTGCTCCAGACTCGCCCACTCCTGGGTATTGATGACCCAGGGCACACAATCGAGTCGCCAGGAGCGCAGCTGCCCGGGATCATCTTCATAAGGATTAAAAGTCACGCCGTTTTCATGCAGTCGACTTTGTGCTTCATCGCTGCGCTGCACAAGGATTTCCGGACCCAGCGCGGCATATTCACTCAGCAGATGTTGCCAGTGGGCTCGCGGTCGGCCCTCATCAAAAAGCTCATCAAAGCTTTGGCTGCCGGCATAGTCCCGCAGCAGGGCTTTAACGGAATCTGGCGATGAATCAGCTTGCATGGATGTCGAATTCAGTTGCGATGAAAGAGGCCGCTGATCTTGTCATGCCCGCTCAATTGAAACAAGCCCGAACCATCACAGGCCTCCCGCAGGCACATCGGCACGCCGCAGATCCAGTGTATGGGGGTATTCCTGCCCGGGAGCATTTTCAATGCGACAAACGTCGCCCTGAGTATGACCATGTGCCCAGAACCTGGCCATTCGTCGGGCCTCGGCTTCATTGGCATTGACAGGGAATGTTTCGTAGTTGCGCCCCGCCGGGTGCGAAACATGGTAGGTACAGCCGCCCAGCGATCGCGCATTCCAGGTATCGATCAGATCAAAAACCAGGGGCGCATGCACTTTGATCATCGGATGCAGGGCCGAGGGTGGTTGCCAGGCTCGAAAACGCACTGCCGCCACGGCCTCTCCCGGCACGCCGGTGGGCTGTAAAGGCACTCGATAACCGTTACAACTCAGCAAGTGACGGGCCGGATTGTAATCGATCAGTTTGACTTCTATCCGCTCAACGGAGGAGTCAACATAACGTGCCGTGCCACCCCCGCTGGCTTCCTCCCCCAATACATGCCAGGGTTCGATAGCCTGACGCAGCTGAAGATGCACGCCGTTGTAGCGCACCTCGCCGGCCAGTGGGAATCTGAACTCCTGAAACGGCGCAAACCACTCTGGCTCGAATTGAAAACCATGGTCACGCAGGTCTGCCAGCACATCACACAAGTCCTGCCAAATGAAGTGTGGCATCATCCATTTATCGTGCAGGGCCGTGCCCCAGCGCACCAGCGGCTTGCGGTAGGGCGAGGCGTAGAAACGCGCGACCAATGCACGAATCAGTAGTTGCTGCATCAGACTCATCTCGGCATGAGGCGGCATTTCAAAACCTCTCAGCTCCAGCAATCCCAACCGCCCCGTGGCTGAATCCGGCGAGTACAGCTTATCAATGCAGAACTCTGCCCGGTGGGTATTGCCCGTAATGTCAGTCAGCAAATGCCTGAGCAGGCGATCGACCAGCCAGGGCTCCGGAACCTCGCCAACAGGCATCTGGGACAGCGCGATCTCCAGCTCATAGAGAGCCTCATGTCTTGCTTCATCAACTCTGGGTGCCTGACTGGTCGGCCCCAGAAACATACCGGAAAACAGATACGACAGACTGGGATGGTGTTGCCAGAAAATCAGCATACTGGCCAGTAAATCGGGTCGGCGCAAAAAGGGTGAATCTGAGGGAGTGGCGCCGCCCAGCGTGACGTGATTGCCACCGCCGGTGCCGGTGTGACGGCCATCGAGCATAAATTTCTCTGTGCCCAGCCGGCTTTGCCGCGCCTCCTCATAAAGAATTCGCGTATTGGACACCAGATCATTCCAGCTGGACGCCGGCATCACATTGACTTCAATCACACCCGGATCCGGTGTAATCATGAATTTCTGCAGGCGCGGATCAGAAGGGGGCGGGTAGCCCTCTACACAGACTGGCAGTTGTCTGTCCGCTGCAGTCTGTTCAATAGCGCCCAGCAATGCCAGATAGTCTTCCAGTTTTGGCAGCGGCGGCATAAAAACGAATAATTTTCCATCACGTGGCTCTAGGCAAAGCGCCGTCCCGATCGCCTCTTCCTTGTCAGGCTCGGCGAACTGTTCCTGCCACTCCTGACTGCGCCCATGCACATGCAGCCCACCGGGAGTAACACCAGGCTGCAGGCGCGGCACCTCGCTGTACCATTGAGCGACCTGGCCATTATCCTCAGCCAACGGCGGAAGCTCTTCAAACCAGGATGGAGGCTGTTCTTCTTCGCGTTTATTAACCGGCAAGGCGCTCAACGGCAATCGCAGTCCCATGGGAGAATCGCCCGGGATAAGATACAGATGATCGCGCCGCACCGGCCAGCGACCGCTCAACCAGCCTCTGATGTCTTTGCGGCCATTCTCCGCCTTCTTGCCACCAGCGACAGACAGCGACTGTGCAGTCAGCGGCAAGGCCAGGCCCACCAGTTTATCCATGCCGCGCTCCAGCAACCTGGCCAGGCGAACACGATCTTCATCCTTGCCCAAATCCTCGCCGCGCAGATCGATATCGACGGGCTGCTGACGCTCCAGCCACAGATAGTAATAAGCATCCTCGTAGCAGGGAATCAGATACTTCTCATCCACCGCCAGCCGTTTGACCAGCGACCTCGCAAATGCCTGCAATTCGGTTTCTCCGACCGCATGATGCTCATCCATCTTCGCCAACCAGCGCTCATCGTGCCACATGGGCTTGCCATCAGTCCGCCAGTAGCAGGCCAGCGCCCAGCGCGGCAGTGGTTCTCCCGGATACCATTTGCCCTGTTGATAGTGAAGCAGTGAATTCGGTGCGTAATGCGGGCGCAATCGATGTAAAAGTGATTCCGCCAGTTTTCGTTTGGTAGGCCCCTGCGCGGCGATGGTCCATTCTGGTGCATCCATATCATCGATGGATACAAAAGTGGGCTCACCGCCCATGGTCAGCCGCACATCCAGCGCCTGCAGTTGCTCATCAACCTGCTGACCCAGCGCGTCAATCTGCTGCCATTGCGCTTCGGTATAAGGTTTGGTGACCCGCGGATCCTCATGGATACGCGTGACACTCATGGAGAAGTCAAATTCAACTTCACAGGGTGCTGTCGTCCCGGTTATAGCCGCCGCCGTTGACGGCTCCGGCGTTGCCGCCAGCGGCAGGTGCCCTTCCCCGGCAAACAGGCCGGAGGTCGGATCCAGACCGATCCAGCCAGCTCCCGGAATAAAAACTTCAGTCCAGGCATGCAGATCGGTGAAATCCACTTCAGTGCCGGAAGGCCCATCCAGTGCTTTGACATCGGCGGTCAACTGCACCAGATAACCGGACACAAAACGTGCCGCCAGCCCCAGGCGGCGCAGAATGTGCACCAGCAACCAGGCCGAATCACGGCAGGAGCCTTTGGCCCGCGCCAGTGTCTCTTCGGGCGTCTGCACACCCGGCTCCATGCGGATAAGGTACTCAATATCCTGACTCAATTGCTGATTCAGAACCACCAGAGCACTGGCGATTAACAGCTTGTCGCCGCTCAGCAGCTCCTTACGGGCGCGCTCCAACCAGGCCTGCAGCAATGGCCCGTCCTGTCCCTGCGAGTCCGGCTGGCCAGTTTCCAGATAGGGTGCCAGATCCTTCTTTAAAGCCTCCGGATAATTGAAGGGGAAATGCTCTGCGTACTCTTCCACAAAAAAATCGAAGGGGTTTATCACCGTCATCGGCGCGATGACTTCAACATCCACCTGCAGACTGGAGATTTTCTCCGGAAACACCAGCCGCGCAACGTGATTGCCAAACGGATCCTGTTGCCAGTTGATGAAGTACTCACCACCCGTGATCTTCATGCTGTAGGCCTCGACGGGCGTACGGCAATGAGGCGCGGGTTTCAGGCGAATGTGGTGAGGAAAAACCTGAACGGGTTTATCAAACTGATAACGGGTTGAATGTCTCAGTGCAACACGAATCGTCATAACAGAGTTCCGGCACGGGATAGTGCTTGGAGCATAGCAAGGGGAGTGCCAATTGCAATAGCTTTTCACGGGCCAGTTGCCGAATGTTCAGGCGCATGATACAAACAGGTAACACTGATACAAGGATTGCTGCTGATTTATGGCCGTTGCACCGTTGTCTGTTTTGGGCATACTGGCAAGGCTGGCAGCCTTAGGGCGGGCACACTCACCAATGATGGATACCTGACACTGAATGAGTAATGTTAACTGGGACGCTTATAATTTTGACGGATTCTATGATGAGTTGATTGCCTCGCCAGGCAAGCCTCGCCGGGAAGCGGCCATGCTGTGTGACTACCTGGCCCGACTGGACGCCAAAGAGCTCACAGAGCACAAGGCGGCTGCCGAACTGGCCATTCAACTGATGGGTATTACGTTCACGGTTTATACCGAGGGCAGCATGATTGACCGTGCCTGGCCCTTCGACATTGTGCCGCGCATTATTCCCCTGAAAGAGTGGCAGAAGACAGAAGCCGGACTCAAACAGCGGGTCCAGGCGCTCAATATGTTCATCAATGACTTGTATCATGACCAAAAAATAGTCAAAGACGGGGTCTTTCCGGCAGAGCTGCTGGCCCACTCGGTCAATTTTCGGCCACAGTGTGTGGGCATCAACACGCCGCACAATGTCTGGGCGCATATCTGTGGCTCCGATCTGGTGCGCGACAAGGACGGCACTCTGTACGTGCTGGAAGACAACCTGCGGGTGCCATCGGGCGTTTCCTATATGCTGGAAAACCGCAACGTCACCAAACGCGTCATGCCAGATCTGTTTGCCACCGGATTCATCCAGCCGGTCGACGACTATACGTCGCAGCTATACGATATGCTGGCCTCAATGAGCCCGCGCCCGGGTGACGATCCTTCAATTGTGATTCTGACCCCCGGCATCTATAACAGCGCCTATTATGAACACGCCTACCTGGCCCAACAGATGGGCGTGCAGCTGGTGGAGGGCTCTGACCTGGTCGTCGGGGATGATGATTGTGTTTACATGAGAATGGTAAACGGACTGCAGCGGGTGGATGTGATTTATCGTCGGGTCGACGATATGTTCCTGGATCCGGAAGTCTTTAATCCCGAGTCAGCGCTGGGTGCACGTGGTCTGATGCGCGCCTGGCGCAAAGGCAATGTTGCACTGGCCAATGCGCCCGGTGCCGGCGTGGCAGATGACAAGGTTGTCTACGCCTTTGTGCCCAAAATCATCAAATACTATCTCGATCAGGAACCACTGATCCCCAATGTGCCAAGCTATCTGTGCATGTTCGAAGACGACCGCAATTACGTTCTGGAGAATCTGGACAAACTGGTTGTCAAACCTGCCAATGAATCGGGCGGCTACGGCATGATGATCGGCCCGCACGTCAACAAAAAAGAGCGCAAGAAATTTGCCGAACTGATCAAGGCTGACCCGCGCAACTATATGGCCCAGCCAACACTGGCGCTGTCGACCTCGCCCACCCTGATTGGCAATGACATGGAGCCCCGGCACGTCGATTTACGGCCCTTTATCCTGTCCGGCGAGTCAACCTATGTCACCACAGGTGGCCTGACCCGCGTTGCTCTGGTCAAAGGCTCTCTGGTCGTCAACTCCTCTCAAGGCGGCGGCAGCAAAGACACCTGGATTGTTGATCTGGAGGGCCAGTAGCCATGTTATCCAGAGTCGCCGAAAATATATACTGGCTGGCGCGCTACATTGAACGGGCAGAAGGCACGGCTCGACTGCTCAGCGTTAACAGTAACCTGCTGCTGGATTTGCCGAGATCCACAAAGCTGGGCTGGACAGAAATTATCGCCATCACCGGCAATGCCGACCTGTTTGATGAGCTTTACAGCAATCATGATGAAAGCAGTGTGCTGTCCTTTATCTGCGGTGATCAACGCTATCCTGGCTCTATCATTCGGTCACTGGCCGCGGCTCGCGAGAATCTGCGCACCACGCGGGATGTGATTCCCAGAGAAATCTGGGAAGAAATCAATCAACTCTACCTGTCCGTACGTGATCAGGTTGAATCCGGCATCACACCTCGCAAGCGAGACGCGTTTTTGACACGAGTCATTCGCAGTTGCCAGACCGTCAACGGGCTGATCGAAGGCACACTGAGTTACACCCAGGCACGCACCTTTCTGATGCTGGGTCGCCAACTGGAACGCGCCGACATGATTACCCGAATCATCGATGTGCGCTCCGGCAACCTGCTACCCCGTAGTCCGGGAGAACTGACTCCTTTTGAGAACATCCAGTGGATGAGTGTACTGAAATCACTCAGCGGTTATCAGATGTATCGCCAGCACGTTCGCCTGCGTATTCGCGGACCGGATGTATTGAGTTTCCTGCTACAGGATCGGCAGTTCCCGCGCGCAGTCGGCACCTGTCTGGAACGTTTTGCCAATGCCCTGTTGACACTGCCGCGTCATGATCGCGTGTTAAATGAAGTGGAGACCTGCCGTCAGCATCTAGCGGCCGCCGACATCCCCTTGCTTGCCAGCGAGCCGGAACGGCTGCACGCCTTTGTTGATGACATTCAACTGGACTTTATTGAACTGCATGATGCGTTGGCTGCAACTTATTTCGCAAGCGTTCATGAGAGCCCGGCCGACAATTCACAAAGTCAAACAGCATAAGCGATGACCCATTTCAGCTCATACAGTCACCGCCAGCACTGCCAGTGCGGACAAGTGGTTTTCTTTGATAACAGTGTCTGCCTGCGCTGTGGCTCAGCACTGGCTTTCCATCCGGAACACGGACGTATTCACAGCCTGTTGCCTGCCGAGGAAGCCGGGCGCTGGATTCTGCATGATGACAAAAGCAGCAGCCTTAGAATAATTGATACTTATCGGCGTTGTGCCAACGTCGATTCACCTGCACAGTGCAACTGGCTGGTTACCGGCAGCCTTGACCAGAACAGTGCGGTTGACCTGTGTCTGGCCTGCGCCACCAATGTGACCATCCCTGACCTGACTCAAGCGGGTAACGCAGATTATTGGCGCTTGTGCGAGATAGCCAAGCGCCGCCTGATTGCACAGCTCTTGATCCTGGGGCTGCCGGTGCAGACGCGCCAGATGGATCCGGCCCATGGGCTTGGATTTGAATTATTGCGCTGGCAGCCAGGCCAGGATGTGCCCGTCACGGGTCATCAGGGCGGAATCATCACGCTCGATATCGCAGAAGCCGATCCTGCTTTCCGTGAACAGATTCGTCAGCAGATGCGTGAACCCTATAGAACACTGCTCGGTCATTTTCGCCACGAGTCAGGCCACTATTACTGGGACAGGCTGGTGCTGCATACTGATTGGCTGCCCATTTATCGAAACCTGTTCGGCGATGAACGCATGGATTATACGGAGGCTCTGCAGAATCACTACAACGCCGGACCGCCGTCAGACTGGCAAAGCCACTACATCAGCAGTTATGCCGCATCCCACCCCTGGGAGGACTGGGCAGAAACCTGGGCGCACTACCTGCATATGACGGACACCCTGAGCGCAGCTGAACAGTTTGGCATTGACGCCGCGGCGCTCAGTATTCAGACCGATCCCTTTACGGCCCGTGATCTTGCGAACTGCCCTTTTCACTCTGCCAATCCACAATCAATGTTGACGTTTCTGGAACGCGCAAACCAATGGGTCAGACTCAGCAGTGTGCTGAACGTACTGGCCCGCAGCATGGGACAGCCGGACAGCTATCCCTTCGTGCTGACCGTAGACTCGCTTCGCAAAATGTATATGGTGCATCGGGTCATTGAGTAGGCTTATGAAACACTCCCCTTTGACGCAACCCTAAGACACCCATGTATGTGATAAAAGGTCACAAAGCCAACCCTTTTCATTGACAACCTTAACCTTCGAGCATCAACAAAAATTACAGAAACGGCGACAACATCGGCCTGCCAATGCGTAACCAGATTTCGGACTCCACCATAAACAGACGCAGAAAAAATACCAGGAAGACGGCAAAACTGATCAGGTAAACCCTATGAACATGACGGCGACGATAGAGGTCGAATGCCATTCCCGCCAACAACGGCGATACCCAGACGAAGAAAAACAGCCACGGCGCCTGAATTTCCATGCGCGCAACAGCGGCGAATGCCAGTGCTATGGTTGCCGCCAGCATCAGGCGTTTATGTGCCTCACGCTGGCTGCGCCTGACAACGGCAGCGCCGAAAAATCCTGCAAACAGAATCATATCGCCCAACGGAAAGATCAGAAATCCGGCAGCCTGATCCAGTGACCAGTTACCAGACTGAACGTGCAGAGCCGGCGCAATAAAACTGACGGCAACTCCCAGCAATAGTACTGCAATACCATAAGCTATGCCGAATGTACCGACATTGCGATGGAGATCAACCCTTCCCATAGCCACCAACCCGACCTGAAGCAGCAAAAGCAGCATCCAGCCAGTAAAAATGACACCATGTACATGCATAATCAGGGGTCTCGCGACAGGCTCGCCGAAGATCAGAGAAAAATAGCTGGGCCAGAACCCCACCAGCACCATCATAAAAAGCGCCAGTGCGACGCCCATGTAAAAACGACGCTCCGGTTTATGCCTGCCGCCGGAGTTACCATCGCGATGGGCAGGAGGAACCATTTCCGGCGCGACTGTATCCGAAGTATCCATAGCCATCTCCTTTTTATTCTTGTTCAGAGAGTGCTGAATATAACCTTAAAGTCAATAACCTAACAACTAAGTTAAGCCATCTCTCGTTCGAACAGTATCTAATCTCGACTCTGTTGGGCACTCATGGTGGCAACCGGGCGCCAACAAAGCAACTGATGCGCGGCTGAATACAAGGCAGTCAACTGTCTGGTCAAACCGGCAACTTGTAAGAAACCCTTCCAATCGACTGTGATTCAAGAGCGAAACCTGGAGCATAATGATTTAGACTGATCGTTACTTCAAGGCACTACAGGACCCACCATTAACAAACTACAAATCGACATCGTCGCCGACGTCAGCACGGTCGTCACTGAATATCTGCTCAATCGGCAGGCCGAACAACCGCGCGGCCCGGAATGCCAGCGGCAGACTGGGATCGAACTTGCCCTTTTCGATGGCGTTGACGGTCTGACGTGATACCTGCAAAGCTTCCGCCAGTTGCGCCTGGGTCCAGTCCCGTTCCGCGCGCAACACTTTCAGCCGATTTTTCATCGAAAACTCCCGACACGCCAGATCGTTGAGACCAGATAGGTAAGTCCCATGATAATGACCAGATGGGCAATTTCCGCATCAAACGCGATCACGTCGTAGGCATCCATCAGTGAATACGGAATGCTGACAATAAGACCCACCCCCAGCGTGATACCCATTGACTCCAGAGTAATTTGCTTGTGCATTTCATCCAGACTGGCAATGTGCTTTTTGTTGGCAAGCACCATGGCGATGCCAGCCAGACCATTCAGCAATACAGCGGCCAGAGTGATTGCAGTGCTTTCTGCCCAGAGGAATCTGGGGCCAAAAGCCAGAACGGCACAGCTTGCCACCCAGATGCCCGTCCAGACAGCCAGGGTGCGGGTCATTGTTGCGATGCGAGATTCATAGGAACTATTCTGATTTGAATTCATGTCATCATCCTTTGCCTTGATGTAAAACAACCTTTACATTGAGACTGTATTCAGGCGCGCAACTGATGTCAAGTATATTTGACTTAAGGTAAAGTTTTATTGATGACATATTGGCTGCTGGTCGTTAATGATGGCGCAGCAGCGTTTCGAGTTTGTGCCGAGCATCGCAGGACAGACGTGTCGCAAACGCGCTTTCTGCTGAACAACTCTCCACAGGTATTGCCTGTGAACGGTATTACCGTGACAATCGGCAGTGTCTGGTTTGGTCTGGAATGAGAACGTATGAGAGTCGACCGTCAGTGCGTGCTGAGCGGCACAGTGGAGCAGGCCATTGCAGCGGTGCGCACGCCACGCTTGTTCAGGCACATCTCCACCCCAATGATCACCTTCACTGCGGTCGACCCGCCCACCTTTCCCGACACCTGGTCTGAAGGTACATACTGGGTCAAGCTGAAACTGTTCGGCCTGATTCCGTTTGGACGCCAGGCCATTGTCATCTCGCTGATCCCCTCGGACGACGCCTTTGTTGTACGCGACAATGGTTACAGCGGTCTGATTAAAACCTGGGATCACCGCATCACCATCTCACAGAAAGAAAACGGTGTGCACTATCGCGATACCGTGGATATTGATGCCGGCATACTGACGCCCCTGATCTGGCTGTATGCTCAGGGGTTTTATTGGCACCGGCAGCGCAAGTGGCAGGCATTGGCGAGAGATGGATACGAAGCCATTTCATAATTTGGACCCGGGAAAAACATCCACTTGCATCACCCGCCTTCACGGCACGATCCCCAGGACTAAATACCCTCGACACACATATTGACATCCCCCCACCAGCCGGTAGACTGACGATTATCAGGAAAATTTAGTTTTTCTGATATTTTCCAAATAATCTCAGCAATACGGATCCTGTATAGATTAACGAGACAAGATCAAAAACCCGGCACGACACCCAAAACAGATAAAAAAAAACGCATAAGAACTTATAAGAACGCATAAAAAGGTCGGTACACAATGAAAACATCAATCCTGTCGTGGCTGGCCCGGCCACTGACCTTCAGTTTGCTCGCGTCGACCGCATTGACAGCGCCCTCGCTTGCCGCGGACACAGAGGCAAACACCGCCACGCAGCCGACCGACAACACCCTGGTTGTTGCCACTCGCCGGCTTTCCGAAGCGCAATATCGCCAGAGCATTGCCGACATCTTCGGTGACGATATCGTGATCAATGCCCGCTTTGAACCTGAACGCCGCGAGCAGGGTCTGCTGGCCCTGGGCAGCGCCACGCTGTCAATGACCGCCGCGGGCTTTGAACAATTTTTCAGCCTGTCCCAGGACATTGCTGCGCAGGCGCTGACGGAGGCCAGGCGCGATGAGCTAATGCCCTGCACCCCTGCGGCCAATACTGACTTTGATGAAGCCTGTGCGGCGACCTTTATCAACCAATACGGTGAACTGCTGTTCCGCCGCCCCGTGACGCCGGCTGAACTGGATGCTCGTCTGACAACAGCTGCCACAGGAACCCGACAGACCGGCGACTTCCACACCGGGCTGCAACTGGCACTGGCCAGTCTGCTGACCGCACCGGAGTTCCTGTTCCGAATGGAGCGTGCGGAGCCAGATCCGCAGCAGGCCGGACAATGGCGACTGGACGCCTATACGCGGGCGGCGCGCCTGTCATTTTTATTCTGGAATTCGACCCCGGATGCCGCCCTGCTGGCAGCCGCGCGCAGCGGTGAACTGTTCACCGAACAGGGTCTGCAGGCCCAGGTAGAGCGGCTGAGCTCATCACCGCGTGTGGAGGATGGCATCACGGCGTTTCTGGTCGACATGATGCAGATTGACGGTTTTGACAGCATGGTCAAGGACGCGTCCATCTACCCCAAATTCAATCAGCTTGTCGCCGATAGTGCACGAGAGCAAATGGTGAAAACGCTGGTGGAGCTGCTGGTGACCCGCGAGCGCGACTATCGAGAAATTTTCACCTCTAATGATACCTTCCTGAACCGGCCACTGGCTGCAGTCTATCAGGTGCCGTTTACCTCTAGCGAAGAATGGGCGCCCTATACGTTTCCGGATTCTGCCGAGCGCTCTGGCATTTTCTCCCAGGTCGGTTTTTTATCCCAATACGCCCACCCCGGCAGCTCCTCTCCGACATTACGGGGTATCAAGCTGCATGAGATATTCCTGTGTGAGCACACGCCTGAACCACCCGCCGATGTGGATTTTTCTGCGGTCGTTGACAGTGATGCAGCCACTTCACGGGAAAGGCTGCTGGATCACATGAGTAATCCAGGCTGCATCGTTTGCCATCAGCGCAGTGACCCGCCCGGCCTGGCGCTGGAACACTTTGATGGTCTGGGACAGATTCGCAAGTATGAAAATGGTCAACTGATAGACGTCAGCGCGGATCTGTTTGGTAATAAATTTGTGGGTGCGCAGGGTCTTGGTGAGTTTTTATATAACGATCCGCGTGCCTCCTCCTGCCTGGTCAGAAATGTTTATGCTTATGGGACCGCGCGGATGCCCGGCGGCTCACAACGCGCCTATATCAACGACCAGGTCGCACAGTTTGCGGAGAACGGTCATAAAGTACCGGCGTTATTCAAGCAGATCGCCAGTACGCCCGCATTCTTTGCGGTCACTCTGCCCGAAGGACTGCCTTCGCAGCCGACACAACTGGCCAGCGGCTCAGCCGCGCCTTAACCGAATCTGGGAGATACACTCATGAAACAGAAAATTGATCGTCGCTCGGTTCTGAAAGGCATGCTGGGTGGTGCAACAGTTGGCGTCGGGCTGCCAATGTTGAACTTGTTTTTGAACGAGAATGGCAACGCCTACGCCGATGGCAGCACTATTCCCACCCGTTTTGGCACCTATTTCTGGGGTTTGGGGCTGACCGATACGCCCACCGGCGGCACGCGCTGGGTACCGGAAACTGTCGGGCTCGATTATGAGATCACACCCGAACTACAGGCCATCGCCGCGTTCAAGCACAAGGTGTCGGTGTTCTCCGGTTTCCGCGCGATCCCTGACACCAGCCCGAACCTGGTGCACTGGAGCGGTCATGCCTCTATTCTGTCTGGCGTTGCCCCGGCCGCCAGCGGCAGCTTCGACGCCCCGACGCTGGACACGCGCATTGCCGACACCATCGGTGGCGCCACACGTTTCAAAGTGCTGGACATTGATGCCTCCATCTCAAGACGCCCTATCAGCTACTCCACACGGACTGGCACCACGTTTGCGTCGCCGGACCAGTCGCCGCTGGCACTCTACCAGCGTCTTTTTGGTGAAGGCTTTCAGGACCCCAATAGTGAACATTGGGCACCCGACCCGTCTATCATGCTGAGACAAAGCGTGTTGTCGGCTGTCACTGAACAGCGTCAGGCGCTGATGCGCAGCGTTGGTCACGAGGATCAGATCAAGCTGGAACAGTATTTCACCTCGTTGCGGGAAATGGAAAATCAACTGGCCGTGCAACTGCAGCGTCCCGAACCTCGCGAAGCCTGTATGATCCCGGATATGCCGCCGGAGCTGGCACGTGCCGGTTCGGTCGATGTCGTTAACAACAACACGCGTGTTATGGCGAGACTACTGGCCATGGGTCTGGCCTGTGATCAATCCCGTGTCTTCAACTTTGTGCACACTGGCGGCACGTCAGAGACCTACGTGCCGGGACAGAGCAAAATCTACCATCAGATTACGCACGACGAACCCACTGATGCTCAATTGGGTTATCAGCCAGAGACCAGCAAACTGGCAGGACTGGTAATGGAAGGTTTTGGTGCCTTTCTGGAAGAGCTGGACGCCATTCAGGAAGGTAACGGCACTCTGCTCGATAACTGTCTGGTGTTTGCGCTCAGTGATACCGGGTACGCCAAAATTCACTCACTCGAGAATATCCCCATGATGCTGGCCGGGGGTGCTGGTGGCCGACACAAGGCAGGCCACCATGTGCATGCGCCCGGCGAGTCAGTAACGCGGGTTTCTTTGACGGCCATGCAACTGGCCGGCGCACCGGTTGGTGAGTTTGGCAGTGGATCAATGCGCACAGCCCGCCCTCTCACCGATGTGATGGCATCCTGAAGGGGATAAAACATGACTGACTATCGATCTTCTCCTAAAGGCTCCCGAACTGGCTTTCACCGATGTCTGCGTGCAGCAACACTGGCAATGGCCCTGACCGGCCTGACAGCGACTGCGCAGGCGGACTGGCAACGCTCCTATGTCATCGAATGGAATGAACCGGCCATGTATTTCGGTGGCGAAAGCGGTATCGAGGGACCGGGCAGCGACTGCCCGCAAGGTGTCAACCCTGAGCAGGACTGGGTCGAAGTGCTCGTCCGGGCCGGCTACACGCGCGCAGAAGCCGAATGGCTACGCAATCCGGCCAACCCGACCCGAAGCCCGGTGCATGGGCAAAATCAGATGGCCTTCCGCGGCAAGGACCGGGCGAATATCTATACCAACCCGGAGTCTTATCCCGATCCTGGCCTGTATCCGATGACCGGTTCAATTGCTGAGGGCCTGAACCTGGACGGCAACCCCGATACCGGTTTTACCAGCCCCACAGGCGAGCCGGGCATCGACAACACCTTTTACAAGGCGCTGGGTTGCTGGAAGACCTACCGGGGACCAGAGCGCCTGTCCAGCGGTGCCATGCAGTTCAATGATGGTATGCGCAACGGCTCCTGGACCATGGTGATTGTTGTGTCCGGCGAGGGCGATGACCCGCGCAACGATAACAACGTCATGGTCGGCTTTTACATGAGTGACGACAATATGGTCAAAGGCGGCGACGGCAGTATTTCGCCCGACTACACCTATCGCATTGCCCCGCATGCCAAATATGAAGGTCTGTTTCCGGCCCGCACCGTCGATGGCGTGATCGAATCACGTGAGGCGGTAACGGCGACATTGCGTGACCCCGGCTACACACGTGACCTTGAACTGCTGGAGGCGCAGATTCGTCTGGAAATGAAGGAAGATGGCAGTCTGCGCGGATATGTAGGCGGATACCGGCCCTGGCGTGCTGTCTATGATGGCTGGGTAAACGCGCGCGGCCCTGTGATTGAATCACTGACCTGGGTGGAACTGCCCGCCGTGTATTACGCTTTGAAGCGTAGTGCCGACTATCACCCGGAACGTGGTCAGCAGTCCGGTGACAACATCCAGGGCAACACGCACATCTCATACGCCCTGCGCGTAGATGCCCTGCCTGCCTTTGTAGTCACACCCGATACCAGTGAGATTGCCAGTCAGGTGGTGTCCTACAAGGATCTGGCGCCACCGCTGCCGGAAGGATCAGGGCCGATGATCGGCCGCTCACGCATTGTGGGCGGCATTGTCATTGATCCCAATGCCGACTACCAGGCCGGGCCTGATGCGGTGATCCTGCCCCCTCGTTAAAGGGGGCAGACTGGACTATAATCAATGCCATGTCGACCAACCTCGCGTTCTCACAAAAGCTCAGCAGCCGCATCCAGGATGACGACAATGCCCGTATGGCCAATCGCATTGTGGAAGCCTTTGCGCGCAAGGCCCGTGTTCTGGGTATACGCTCCATATCAATGAGCGACCTGGCTCGCAGCCTGCGCATGAGCACTAAAACCCTGTACAAATATTTTGATACCAAAGAAGCCCTGGTCCACGAGTTGATCGTGCGTTGGGAGGCCCGGGTACATAAACCGATCACGGCGTATGGCACCAACGACCTGATGGAGATTCTGCGCTACCGCATCGGGGTCTGGGTTGAAAACGATGCACAATACTCCACCGCTTTCTGGCTGGATCTGAAAACCGGTTATCCCGAGCTGTACAAGGTTTACATCGATTCACTCTACGAGAGTATGCGCGCCATGCGCGAACATCTGTCACCCTATCTGCGCGACGACGTGAATGTGGAGTTTGCCTGGTCGTGTTATTTCACACTGATGACGGATGCAGCACGCCGCAAAACTTTCGAAAACGTGGGCATGACCCGCGAACAATCAGTCTTTGCCGCCTTTGATTTCTGGGTGAAGGCGGCTATTGATCCGGACAAGCTGGCAAGCGCCGAATGGCAGTCATGAAAGCCTCCGCCGAACAATAGCAGCCAGTTAATTACCCCTGATATCAGCGATGCCTGTATCAGAATACCTTCCAACAAAACCTCCCAAATAGTAATGATAATGATTCTTGTTTACATCGCTGGTAAACTTGGCTATCATGCTTCGCAACATTGCACTTAAGCCCACGGCAGGAGGAATACTGATGGCAGGAGACAGCTCCCGGCCGATTGCCAATAAACAGCTCGCCGCGGATCAGCCGCTGATCTCGGAACACCTGTTTAAGGGTCGGAAAACCATCTGCATTGATCATAATGGGGAGCGATACACGCTGCGAATAACATCGCAGGGCAAATTGATACTGACCAAATAGACCCACGAAATCATCGAGTCCAGCCAGCCAGATGACCACTTGTTGTGGTTGCCAGCCCGACTCTCTTTGCAATAAGGAGAGACGCATCCATGAACAGAATACATCCAGCTGTAACCATGCTTTCTGCTGTGACAGCTTTTCTCGGCCAGGCTGCCATAGCCAATGAGATCTCAGGCGCACCTGCGATGAGTGAAGTAATCGTCACTGCAACCTATCAGGACCGGCGCGCCGACGAGATTGCCGGCACCGTTTCTGTCATATCGGCCGAACAATTAACCCGCACACTGTCCGATGACCTGGGCGACGCGATTCGCTATCAGCCTGGCATCGTGATGGATACAGCCAATCGCGGCGGTAATGAAGGCATGCGCATCCGCGGTATAGGTGGTAACCGTGTGCTGACCGTGATCGATGGCATACGCAGCGCCGATATGTACGCGGCGGGGCCATCTTCATACGGTAAAGACAGCTACGAAGTGGATGATCTTAAAGCTGTCGAAATCATTCGCGGGCCGGCCTCGGTTCTTTATGGTGCAGATGCTCTGGGGGGCGTTGTCGCGCTGCGCACCAAAGATGCCAGCGATTATCTTGCCGGTTCCGACACGTTTTACAGCGCACTGCGAACATCCGGCAGCAGTATCAACAATCAGCTCAAGGCCGGTTTTACGCTTGCCAATCAAACAGGCAATTTTGGCAATGTATTACAACTGACTCGTCGTGATTTTGAAGAAACTGACATTAACGGCCCGGGACAACGAAACCCGCAGAAGGGTGATAATCAGAACCTGTTCGCAAAAAGCCGCTGGGACATTAATGACAGACACGCATTGACCTTGTCGGCAGAAAATTTCGACGAAAACATCAACACGGTTCTTGAAGACGAGCTGAGCAGCTCGGTCACTCTGTCAATGGGTCGCGATATGACTGAGCGGCAACGCATCAGTCTGCGACATGACTGGCAGTTGAATCACTGGCTGGCGGACTCGTTAAATACACATTTAAACTGGCAACGCAGCGATGCCGATCAGCAAACCACGCAGTTACGCACCAGTTTCTCGTTTGTGGACCCGCGCAGCCCGGCCAGCTTCCGCGGCACACAGGCCGAACGCTACACAAGTCTGGAATTTAACCAGACCACCCGCAGCGCCATGGTACTGGCACGTCGGCAGAATCTGATTTATGGAGCCAGCCTGGAGCAGACGGATACCGAACGACCACGCGACCGTTTCGATACCCGCACCGATACCGGCGCCATCAGCCAACAAATTGCCAGCTATCCGATGGCCGCCCCGGAAGTGTTTCCGAACAAAACTTTCCCCGATACGCGAACAAGGCGCCAGGGCGTGTTTGCGCAATATGAGATAACGTTACTGGACGATCGGCTGATGATTATGCCGGGACTGCGTTATGACCACTATCGTATGGATCCTGATGCCGACAGCACTTTTAGCAACAGTGGCAATATCAGCGACTGGGGCGGCTTCAGCGTTCAGCGTTTCTCAGAAGATAATATCTCTGCCAACCTTGGCGTGCTCTATGACATCAATTCGTCACTGTCATTGTTCGCACAATATGCCGAAGGCTTTCGTCCACCAAACTTCGATGAAGCCAATCAGGCCTTTGTAAACCTGGGTCACGGCTACGCGACCATCCCCAACCCCGACGTCCGTGCCGAGACCAGCCAGGCTTACGAAGCTGGCCTGCGTGTGAGTCTGAATAACGGCAGTCTGAGTGTTGCCGCTTTTGACAATCACTACAAAGACTTCATTGAAAGCAGTCTGCTGAGAGTCCAGAACGGCATTATGCTGTTCCAGGACAGCAATATCGGCAAGGCACGCATTTATGGTCTGGAAGCCAGCAGCGAATGGCAACTGTCCGATCAGCTGTCATGGCAAAGCGCCCTGTCATGGAGCCGTGGCCGCAACCAGGTTTCTAGTAAGGAGCTGAATTCCGTGGATCCGTTTACTGTCGTCACCGGCTTGCGCTACAGGATGAACGACCGCCTTTCCGTGGAGGGCATTGCCACCCTGGTCGCGGCCAAAACCCGCGTCGAATCAGATGATCAGGTACGCGGCAAAGCCTACCAGGTACTGGACCTGGTAGGCAGCTACCAACTGCTGTCATCCGCCAGTCTGCGATTCGGCATCTTCAACCTGCTGGACGAACAATACGCCCCCTGGAACCGCATCGCAGGGCTGACTCAGAGTGACACACAACTGTTGGCCAACAACCAGGCCGCCGGCATCAATGCCCGCCTGGCGCTGGACTTTACCTTCTGAGCGCCGGGGACGGAGGCGGTCTACGTCCCCAGTGCACTGGCGGTGATCAAGCGTCTTGGTGGAGAACGGCATTACGGTCAATCAGGCCACGTTTATCCCTTACGGGAAATTCCGATAAAGCGCGAAGCCTGTCTGAGTCCGGAGCGGCGCAGCCGCGACGTCGAGATTCTGCAGCGCCGGAATTTCCCGTAAGGGATGTGGCCGACCGTAATGTCGTGTACCATCAAGACGCGCAACCCAATTGCTTAAATGGGGACGTAGACCGCCTCCGTCCCCGGCGTACTTGCCTAATCATTCCAGCTGTGCTGCAATCAACCCTGTGAAATGGCCAAAAAAACTAATCGATAATCGGACCATTGCGAAGGAGTATGACCATGCAGTCCCGTTCTTTTGCACCACCTGTTCTTAAAAAAACACTGATCGCGCTCAGCCTGCCGCTGATCAGCCTGCCAGTCCTGGCAAATGATTACACTGCACCCCGCACAGAATGGGGTCACCCCGAGCTGAGGGGTGTCTGGAATTTCAGCTCGTCAGTGCCTATGCAAAGGCCGGAAGCACTGGGCGACAAAACCCACTATACGTTGGAGGAAGTGCAGGCTCAGGAGCAGGCCAGAATCCAGCGTGAAGCCGCCGGTATTGAGCTGACCGATATTATTGGCGGCACCATCGGCGGATACAATGATTTCTGGATTGAAACCAATCCACTGAATTACAACCTGCGCACATCGCTCATAATCGACCCACCCAACGGACGTTTGCCTCCTGTAGTCCCCGGTGCCCCGATGGCTTATGGTGGACTGGGTCCGGATTCTCCCGGCGAACGCCCTGTTCGCTTCACAGTAGGCGGCGTCGGCAAGGATGGTCCAGAGGATCGGGGCCTGTCTGAACGATGTATCATGGGATTCAACTCAGTTCCGCCGTTTGAACCAAGCCTCTATAACAACAATGTGCAGTTCTTTCAGACAGAAGATCACGTTGTTATTTTCAACGAGATGATCCACGAAGCACGCATCGTCAAACTGGATAACAGCCCGCATATTCCGGACCAGATCAGGCAGTGGAATGGCGACTCGCGCGGTTACTGGGATGGAGAAACGCTGGTCGTGGAAACACGCAACTTCAACGATAAAACTCAAAGCTTCTCAGGCGTAGGGGTCAGCGCAGACAAAATGCTGACCGAGCGTTTCACTCGAGTGTCAGACGATCGGGTTGATTATCAATTTACAGTTAATGACCCCAAAGCCTTCAGTGCTCCAGTGACTGCAGAGATTCCGATGTTCAGCGTTGATGGCATCCTCTACGAGTACGCCTGCCATGAAGGCAACTACGGCCTGGTCAATGTGCTGCAAGGCGCCCGCGTAGAGGAGGGTACCTGGGACTACGACAACCATCGAGCGGTCAGCCAGTAGGGCATGCGCTGGGGACGGAGGCGGTCTACGTCCCCATCCACAGGTAGTGATAAAGCGTCTTGGCGGAGAGCGGGACAACGGTCGACCCGCTCCCCGCCAAGACGCGACGAACCAATCGCTAAAATGGGGATGTAGACCGCCTCCGTCCCCAGCGTCACTCAAACCATCAACGCTCGTAGGTAATCCGCCCACCCACGATGGTCATCATATTATTGGCAGTCAGAATATCCGCCGGATCAGCTGTCATGAAGTCAGTATCAAAAATACTGAAATCAGCGCGCTTGCCCACTTCAACAGAACCACGCTCATTCTCCTGAAATGCGCCCCAGGCCGGCCAGATGGTAAACATTTTCAGTGCCGTTTCGCGAGACACGGCCAGTTCCGGGTGCCATCCGGCGTCGTCTGTACCGTCCAGACGTTTACGCGTGATTGCAGCGTAGAACTCAATACGCGGGTCCCCCGCCTCAACCGGCGCATCCGAGCCACCCAGGATCATCAGGCCGCGATCAACCAGTTGCTGCCAGGGATAAGCATACCCGAGCCGGTCTGCACCCAAACGATCCGGCGCAAAATTCAGATCTCCGATACCATGGCTGGGCTGCATGGACGGCAGCACGTTCATGGCCACAAACCGTTGCTGGTCACTCGGCGGAATAATCTGTGCGTGCTCCATGCGCCAGCGCAGATCCGTCGTCGCCCATTCTCTTTGCGGCACGGCATCCCAGGCTTCCTGGTACCAGTCCAGCAGGGTCCTGACAGCCCGATCGCCAATGACATGCGTAAAAATCTGGAAACCACGTCGCAGTGATTCATGCATCACTGGCATCAGCACTTCTTTGCTGGTGCGATTCATAAAACCATTATGATCGGCATCAGAATAATTTTCGATCAAGGCAGCACCGCGCGAACCCAGCGTACCGTCGATATACACTTTGATACCCTGCACTTCGAACATGCCGTCTGCGGTCGACTCCGTGCCGCGCCTGATCATCTCATCGGCTTCAGCAATCGGAATACCGGCATAAACCCGCTGCAGCATCTGTCCTTCGCTGTGCAGCTCCTTCATCAGGTCAACCAGGCGATAGGACATGCCCATGTCCTGAGTCTGCGTCCAGCCTAGAGCCGCATTAGCCTGCATGCCCCGCAGCAGATTGTCTTTCAGATAATCATCCGTTTCCGGCGGTAAGAAGTCACGCACCAGGTTCATGGCATTCGCCAGCAGATAACCCGTCGGGTTACCGTCGATATCCCTCTCAATGCGCCCGCCTTCCGGATCCGGCGTTTCCCGGGTAATACCGGCCAGCTCCAGCGCGCGCGAATTGGCCAGTGCCGACACCCCGTCGGCTCTGGGCATATACAAGGGTTTGTTGGCGGTAAAACGATCGACGTCGCCCTTGTTCAGAAAACGTTGCTGATCGGTCCATTCGCGCTCAATCCAGCCTCGACCCAGCACCCAGTCGCCTTCCGGAATATCAGCAGCCCATTGTTCAATTCGCGCAACAGTCTCCTGCAGCGTGGGAATGCCAAAAAGGCTCAGCGTTTTTGTGCGTCGCCCCACGCCTTCAAGGTGCTGATGACTGTCAGTGAACCCGGCGTAAACAGCGTTTCCGCTCATATCCAGCACCTGAGCGGCACCACACAGATAGGGCTCGATACCGTCATTGTCTCCGACGTAACTGATCAAACCATCCTTTATGGCGACCGCCTCAGCCTGCCACTGATTATCGTCGGCGGTATAGACAGTCGTATTGTGAATCACCAGATCCGCTTCCAGACAGGCAGCTTCTGCCGGGGATTGGCTGGCCGACGTTGGCGAGGATTGCGGCTGATCCGAACAGGCGCTGGCCAGCATACCAAGACTCAGCAGAAGTGTGAGGTGTTTCATGAGTAGCCCTTCTTGTGTTTTGTAATAGACGCATTCTAACCAATCAGGCGATGCCTGTGCGAACTGTCTGCAGACGCGATTTCCAAGTACAATACGCACGCTGCCTGAGGGCAGACTCAATATCCAATACCAGACCCGGAGCAAGACTTTGAAGGAAATCATTCTGATCAACATTACCGGACCTGACTGTCCGGGTCTGACGGCCGCCATCACCGGAATACTGGCTCGCTCTGATGTCAATATCCTGGACATCGGGCAAGCTGTAATACACGACACTCTCTCCTTTGGCATTCTGGTCGAGTTGGGAGATGCATCGGGCAAGGCGGATGTACTGAAGGATCTGCTGTTTAAAGCCTCTGAAATGGATCAGCAGCTTAAATTCACACCAGTCAGCGCGGACGAATATACCCAGTGGGTTAACGGACAGGGCAAGGCCCGTCATATTGTGACTCTGTTGGCGCGCCGCATTACCGCTGAACACATCGCCCGAGTCAGCACAATCACTGCCCGCCATGGCCTGAACATTGATCATATAGACAGGCTCTCGGGACGCATTCCGGAAGGCCTGCCGGATAACCAGAGCAAGGCCTGCATCGAGTTTTCTGTGCGTGGTGAGCCGACCGATGCCGAGGCGCTGCGCGCCGAATTCCTGACCATTGCCCAGGAGTTGAACGTTGATATAGCATTCCAGCAGGACAGTGTCTTTCGCCGCACCAGGCGACTGGTTGTCTTCGACATGGATTCCACACTGATCGACGCCGAAGTGATTGATGAGCTGGCCAAAGCGGCCGGCGTAGGTGATCAGGTGGCCGATATCACAGAGCGCGCCATGCGTGGCGAACTTGATTTCAAGGCCAGTTTCCGCGAGCGAGTTGCCTTGCTGAAAGGGCTACCGGAATCAACTCTCGAGCAAATAGCTGCCAGGCTGCAACTTAACGAAGGGGCCGAAACCCTGATCAGCCAACTGAGGCGGCATGGTTACAAAACCGCCATCGTATCCGGCGGATTCAACTATTTCGCCGAGAAACTTCAGCAGCGGCTGGGAATCGACTACGTGTTTGCCAATGCCCTGCCAATTAACGACGGGATTATCACCGGCGAGGTTCAGGAACCCATTGTCGACGGGCAGCGCAAAGCGGATCTCCTGCGCGAACTGGCGCAGCGCGAAGGCATCAGCCTGGAACAGACTATCGCTGTCGGTGACGGCGCCAATGACCTGCCCATGCTCTCTATTGCCGGTCTTGGTGTGGCATTCAGGGCCAAGCCATTGGTGAAACAATCAGCCAAGCAATCAATCTCAAATCTCGGATTGGACGGCATTCTCTATCTGCTGGGATTTCGCGATCGAGACGGCCTGTGAATACATTCACTTTACAAGTGAATTGAACAAGGCTACCGTTAGGTACAGTAAATACCGGTTAAAATCAGGAGACCTGTCATGAAAACGGCATTATCGCTGACATTGAAGTCAGCCACAGTGGGACTGTCTCTGGCCATCGCCTCTACCATGGGCGTGGCACAGAGCAATGAACGTCCTGACCTTGAAGGGTTGTGGACCAACGCCTCGCTGACCAACCTGCAGCGTCCGCAGAATGTCGACAAACTGGTGGTGACGCCTGAAGAAGCCGCGCAGATTGTGGCCAACACCTCTGTTGCCGGTCTGCCGATCAATGAAGTGGATGCACCCGAGGCGAGCACGCCCGGTCAGGCGCCACCCGCCGGCAGCTTTGACTTCGGCCTGCGTGGCTATAATGATTTCTGGATTGATCCGGGTTCCAATCTGGCGCTGGTCAAGGGTGAGTTCCGCAGCTCTTACATTATCGATCCCCCGGAAGGCAGAATTCCGCGTCTGGAAGAGCCCAAAGTGCGGATTCAGCGCAGTTTTGGTGCTCGCTATGTGACAGGCGAAGGCAATGCAGATGGCCCCGAAGCCCTGCCATTGGCTGAGCGCTGCTTCATCGGTTTCGGTAACACAGCGGGTCCGGGCATGATGGGCACCCTGTATAACAGCACCTATCAGTTTGTGCAGACAGATGACTACGTCGTGATTCTGGTGGAAATGAACCACGATGCCCGCATCATCCCAATCTACGACAACGCCGCAGAGGCTCGTGCCAATACACGTCCAGAAGAGCTTGACCAGTGGTTTGGTGATTCACGTGGCTGGTACGAAGATGGCTGGCTGGTCGTTGAAACTGTTAACATTAACCCGCAGCAGATGGCAGAAAGCTCGGTGCCGATCACGCAAAGCGGCAAAATTACCGAACGTTTTATGCGTTACTCGGATACTGAGATTGTTTATCAGTTCACGGTGGACGACGACAATCTGTACAGCCAGCCCTGGACAGCGGAGTTGAGCTACCACGCCACAGAAGGCCCGATGTACGAATATGCCTGTCACGAAGGTAACTACGCCATGCCGGGCATTCTGGCCGGCGCGCGACGCCTGGAAGCTGAACAGGCTGCCAATCAGTAATACCGCACGGCGTGCAGCCCGGCACTCGATCAAGTGAACGCCGGGCTGCACACATATGATCACATACACATGGCACAGTGTTTAATTTTCGACCTGAACATAACCGCCGATCAATATCTGCGACATTACCAGGGACAGGTCAATCAAGTTGTCTGCAGTACCCGCGACGGCCGGCGTATTCGCTTCCCCTCCTCGGTTCTGCAGCGCTTCGTTACCCATGACGGCGTAATGGGCACATTTGCAATCAGTTTTGATGACAATCATAAACTGACTGACATCAAACGCATGGCATGAGAGCGCCGGAAACCTTTTTGCTGCCTCAGATCCGGCACCTTGCCTGGATGCTGCAGGCGGCACAATTACACAGTGGTGCTGTGGTGTTCCAGCCATCACAATGGTGTCACACATCGGCCATGGACAAGCTTGCTGCCTGGGAGGCAGAACCGCTGACGGGTCCGTCAATTCTGCGGGAAACACCTCATTATCGGCTGGGCATTTATTTTGAAAGCCTTTATGAGTGCATGATGACTGAGTTGCTTGGGTGGACGCTTTTAACCCGTAATTTACCGGTCAGGGAAAATGGCAGTACGCTCGGAGAGCTGGACTTTGTGCTGCTGAATCCGGGAACGGGAGACATTGAGCACCATGAAATTGCTGTCAAATTCTATATGGCTTATCCCGACAGCAAAGCAGAGCACACACCCTGGTACGGGCCGAATCCGGATGATCGCCTGGACTTGAAAACCACTCACCTGCTTGAACGTCAATTACAGATGAGCTGCCTTGCGCAAACTCACGCCGCTCTTGCGAACATGGGTATTCCGCCACCACATAAACGCCGAATTTTTTTGCCGGGATATCTGTTTTACCCACTTGATACACCAGTTTCTGCGCCTGAGTCGGTGGCACTAAATCATGCCCGTGGCAGCTGGCAATACAGTAGTGAACTCAGAGATGACTGGATAAACTGGGTGCCGCTGGTCAAGCCGCACTGGCTTGGCCCGATGGTTCAAACAGTACCACCAGATGCGGCAGAAACCCACGCCGCACTTGAGCTGGTGAGCTCACGGCAGCAGGTCCGTTTGTTTGCTCAGCTACAGCAGCATCCTGACACTGGATTCTGGACGGAAACCAGGCGCTGCTTTGTCGTTCCGGACAGTTGGCCGGGTCAGGACTCATCCAGCACAACACGCAAGACCTGACCCACATTCAGCAGATCTCCTGCCAGTCCGTTTTCGTTGCGCAAGGCATCAACACTGGTCTGGTATCGATTGGCAATGCGCCACAACGTTTCACCGGGACGCACACGATGCTCAATTTCACGCGGCGTGCTGGCCTGGGCCTGCATCATCACAGGGGCCGATGCCGAAGCGCTGCCTGAACCGGGGATTGTTAAAGTCTGGCCAACACGGATCAGATCACCCCTGATGCCATTGGCAGCGCGAATCTGTGCCACGGTAGTATCCATTCGCGAAGCGATCGCCACCAGAGTATCTCCCCGACGAACGGTATAATCGCGCTGTTGTCCCATAATACCTGCCAGATATTGCTGATAGGGCTCCGGAAATACGGCCACATGATAGTGCGGAGGACGTCGCTCACGGGTCACATCCAGCACATTGTAGTCTTCGAGTGTCAGCAACGTTCGTTCCAGCCAGGACCGGCAACGTCCGTTGGACGGCACTCGCAGATCAAAGGCCATGCCCGTGGGATGAACAGATTCTTCTGAGGCATTGACCGGCTGGCGGGCGATGGGTCGCGTCATACTGGTGACGGTCAATTTCTCGCCACAGGCATTGTGATACTGGTTACTGAGCCTTTCCAGCAGGGTTTTTACCTGTGGACGAAGATAAGGGTAAGAAACATTATGAATAACCATGGTGCGGCTTTCATTGACTTTCACCAACTCCCCGGCACTCACCAGTTGACTGACATCACGCGAGGTGTGGGCAAATCCATAACCATTCACCACGGCATGGGTGTGCTGGTACTCAATAGAAGATCTTGACCCTCTGAGGCTGCTTTGAGCCACAACGGTCTGGGCAACAGAAAAAAAGATAATCGCTGCCACAAAAGATGCTGTCAGATGCCTCATAATCTCTGCCTCACCGCTTTAAATCCGATTTACGGCTTATTTTGCTGGCTTGTTTGCGCCATTTTTTCTTGCAGTCGACGATGATTCTCACGTTATTTATTCGATTTGTCCAGCACTACCATGATTTTATTGGTAAAAAAATAAAATTTTTCATATTTCGCGAAATTTGCATCCATTTGGTCTATTGCCTGCATCCATACAGAGTCATTAACACAATATAAGGAAACAATATGGAGCTGTTGATACCACTTGCACCCTTTTTAACCCTGTTCGGCATTGTCTGGATAGCCTACTGGTTTAACGCAGGCAACCGTAAACAGGTTCAGGAAACCTTGAGGACCGCGATTAACAGCGGTCAGCAGTTAACACCGGAAACGATCAAAGCGCTGGGCGCACCGGTGCGGAATGATGATCGCGATATGACCGTTGGCGCGGTGCTGATCGCAATTGCCGCCGCTTTCATCATATTGGGGCTGGTCATTTTCATAGTACAGGATCAGCCTGAAGTAGCTCTTATCATGACTGGCGTGGCGAGCTTTCCGGGGCTGGTCGGTGCTGTGTTATGCTGGCTCGCAAAAAAGCGGAAACCTGCACAGGACTGAGCTCTTTTGCCAGAAAGTCACGATGAAGATGTCAGATTGGCAGCATTGACCGCCGTCGGCGACATCAATGCCTACGGTGAACTGGTAAGGCACTATCAGTCCGCCGTTTTAGGCATGCTGATACAGCTAACTCGACATCGCGCCGTCGCTGAAGATATTGCCCAGGACAGCTTCGTGCGAGGATTTACGAGGATCAGTCAGTACAGCGGCACCGGTAGCTTTCGTAGCTGGATCTGTGCGGTCGCATACAGGGAATGGCTGATGTACCGACGACAAAACCGGCACGATCACCAATCTCTGGAACTGAATGATAATATTCAAGATGCTGACAACATGGATACAGCCACATCGCTTATTGATCAGATGGATCTGCAGCAGGCACTCAACTGCCTGCCAGCAGATGATCGTGAACTGTTGGTGTTAAACTATGTCGCAGAGTTCTCTCATGCAGATATTGCGTCGCTGACTGAACTGCCTCTGGGCACAATAAAATCCCGTATCAAACGGAGCAGAGAAAAACTAAAATCCCTGCTTGGTGGAGTTCACAATGACTGATACCGATGATCTGGACGTTGCACTGAAACAACTTCTCAGACCAGAAGGGTCGGCTGCAGACGAGCAATTTGTACCGCTTGTGCTGGGCCGTATTCAGCGACAACAACGGCGGCAATCCATTCTGATAGCCTGTCTGGCTCTGTGTTCCATTGCCCTGCTGTTGGCTCCCGCGTTTAAACTGTCACAGCTTTATGCCCCGTTTGCCATTCAATGGCAAAGCCTGACATTCCATCTGTCACCAGCGTTAATCAGCAGTACGCTCCTCGCACTCGCAGTTGGTGTCTGTGCTCTGCTGCTACAGCGACTTTTCCACTATTACAATTAACGTAATACACCAGCATTTGGTGAAAACGATCACCAGAAAGCCATTTGGCCAATATTTTTTATAATAATATCAATAAACTAAAATCGGCACGATGTCTGCATGATGTCAGTATATTGTTTATACGGATTGTTTTTCCGACGATCGACAAAACGCTGGATTATTTCCCGCAAAATGTCGGTCTTAACCTGTACACACGCTGAGAGGACAGTTATCGTGCATTTGCCCACACCGCACTTCCGACCATTACCACTGTACGCCAAAATCGCATCCATCTTTATAATCGGAGCATTCCTGGTGATAGGTGTGATTGGCCTGATACTGCCAGTAATCCCGGGTGTGCTGTTCCTCTTTCTGGCTGTATTGTTGACAACGCGAGTATCCCGGCGGGCGTCACAGGCCGCCCATTCCAGTGCCTGGTTCCGGCAGCACATGCATACCTGGCAGACCTCCTCCAGACTGCCTCTGGGACGCAAGCTGGCTTTGTCGGGCCTGTTGCTTGTCAAGGGCATGCTCAGCGCCGTGCGCGCAGCTGCTGGCCTACTAAAACGCTCCGTGACCCGGTAAGTCACGAATTGTGACCAGAATGGCGCCGCGATTCTCCTCCCGGTAACCGCGCACCACGCCACTTTGGTGCCGGAAGTACAACTCCGCCAGGACGGCATCACGTATAAGGCCGCCTCCCACGATGATTCGCAGCTCTGAAGCATAGGAGCCCTGCCAGGCGTCTTCCAGTGCCAGATTACACTTGGCGAGTGCTTCCGCGACAGTCTCCTTGTTGTGTGCAATATCCACAGTCACTGTTGAGCCATCTGACAGCTCCCAAAGTGACGCGTCACATTTGCTGCAGAACTGCTCATGGCAACGGTCAAGAATACTGCCAGGTGTCAGCCGGTGCTGCATACCGCAATTGAGACATTCACGTTGTTTACCGGGGACCGTCACTGCCTACCTCCGAATTCTGGCCGGTCAACATTGTAAAGCGTATACTTCCGTCACATCGACCTGTTTTATTGATGCAATGGAGAATTTGATCATGAAGCGCCTGGCCTGGCTGTTTGTATATCTGTTTAGTTCCTCTGTCGCCCTGGCGGCGCCCGCCGGCTGGTCACCGCTGCTGGAACCCGCTCAGCTACTTAACATCAGCTCAACAGATAAAAGTATCAGGATTGTCCAACTCACAGGTGACTATGCCTCAGGACACATACCCGGCTCGGTGCATGTACCCTACCCGAGATTCCGAGGTCCTCAGCAGAATGCCGGCGAACTGCCGTCACTGGATGTGCTGACTGACATTGTCCAGCAACTGGGTATCGATGAAGAGACACCGGTTGTACTGGTTCATGGCGGCGCCAATGCCGCCGACATGGGAGCGGCCACCCGTGTGTACTGGACTCTCAAATCACTGGGCGTCAAAGATCTGGCTGTACTCAACGGTGGGTTAGCGGCCTGGCAGGCTGCCGGATTCTCCTTGAGCACGGAGACGGTTCAGGTGGAGCGCTCAGACTTTCGACCGCAATGGAGCGATGAGTATCGTCTCAGCACAGAACAAATTGAACAGCTGGTGTCCAATGGCGACGCTCAGATCATTGATGCTCGACCGGCGGCATTTTTTACTGGCGACCAAACTGCAGCAGCCCGTGCCGGCACCCTGCCCGGCGCCAGTAACCTGAGCTTTGAAAACTGGTTTCAGGGCAATCGCATGCAACCGGTCAGTGACCTGACAGCCATGCTGAATGCGCAGGCCAACCCTGATGCAGAGCTCACTCTGACCTTCTGCAATACCGGTCACCTGGGCTCCATCAACTGGTTTGTCATCAGTGAACTGGGGGGCTACCAGAATACCCGCCTGTATGCAGAAAGCATTACGGAGTGGGCTATGGATGCTCAGCGACCAATGATGAATGAAAAATAACAGGACAGGCTCATCACTTTTCAGGGACATGATTCTTTGAATAACAATACCCTGCTTGGCCATCCCCGCGGGTTGGCCATACTTTTCCTGACAGAGATGTGGGAGCGCTTTTCGTATTATGGAATGCGCGCCCTGCTGATCATCTACCTGACCCAGCATTTTCTGTTTTCCGATGAAAGATCTACCGTCCTCTACGGTGCCTACACGGCCCTTGTGTTTGTGATGACAATTATCGGCGGCATACTCGCCGATCGCTATCTGGGCACTCGAAAAGCTGTGACATTTGGCGCTATATTGCTGGTATTGGGGCACACGGGCATGGCGTTTGAGGGCAACGGATCCCGTCAGATTATGTCGTACAATGGTGCCGAATACCAATTGACACTGGACGGTCGCGGAGGCGAAGCCAATCAGATACTGCTGTCCGACGACGGCAGTTCCCGCATCAGTTTTATTGATGATGCCCGCTTTATGCAAATTGCTGACCCGGCCGCTGTCGGACTGCCGGAACTGATTGCAGTCCAGGATTATTCAACACGTATTGAGTCCGAACCACTATACATCAACATCCTTTACCTCTCATTGGCTCTGATTATCACCGGCGTTGGTTTCCTGAAAGCTAATATCTCTGCCATGGTTGGGGACTTGTATGGCGTGGGTGACACCCGCCGGGATTCCGGTTTCACGATTTTTTACATGGGCATTAATCTGGGCTCATTTCTGTCTTCAATTGCCTGCGGCTATCTGGGCATTGTGTATGGCTGGAAGTACGGCTTTGGTCTGGCTGGCATCGGCATGCTCGCAGGGCTGGCCATTTTTATACGCTATCAGAGCTGGCTGGAGGGCAGAGGAGAACCGCCCGATGCGAAACGTCTGAAAGACAAAGTGCTTGGTCCGGTGAACCTGGAATGGACATGCTATCTGACCGGCATAGGCATCATTGCTGTTTCCATGATCATTGTCATGAACGCTCACCTGGTCGAACAGGGATATGTTGGTCTGCTGGGACTGATTATTCTGGCAGTAATGATCGGCTATGCGCTACTGGCTTGTCAGGGCACTGAGCGCAGCAAAATGTTTGCAGCCTTGTACTTTATTCTGGCACAAATCCCCTTCTGGGCATTGTTTGAACAGGCGGGCTCGTCGCTCAATCTGTTCACGGACCGCCTGGTCGACCGGACCATGTGGGGCATGACGGTACCCGCTCCGGTTTTTCAGTCTTTAAATGCCGCTTTCATCGTGATTTTTGCGCCTCTGCTGGCGTGGCTATGGGTCGCCCTGGCCAGGCGCAATCTTAACCCATCTACACCAGTCAAATTTGCAATGGGTGTTTTCCTGGCCGGTCTGGGATTTCTGGCCCTGGTTGCCGGCATGAAACTCTCCGGGGACGCCGGAATGACAGCCGTCTATTTCATCTTTCTGATTTACTGGATCCACACAATGGGAGAACTGATGATTTCGCCCGTCGGCCTGTCGGTAGTGACAAAACTGGCCCCGGTCAGGGCGGTTGGCATGACCATGGGCGCATGGTTTCTGTATAGTGGCCTGTCGAATTATCTGGCGGGCATCATTGCCGCCGGAACAGGTGCCGAAACGATTGGTGGCCAGTTGACCAATTCCGCTGCCGCCAAAGCAACCTACGTTGAGGTCTACACCAATGTTGGCAATGTCGCCATGGTCATTGCGCTTGTAATGTTGCTGATCGCCCCAATCATCAAGAGATTGATGCACGATGCGGAGTAAGTCCGCCTAAACACAATTCTACATATCGGAGTACTCGTGAAATTTCGCAAACTGGGCCTGGCCGTCGGTATCAGTGCCGCAATGGCAGCATGCTCTGACAATAGCAGCAGCACTGCAACTGACAACACCATGACTGACAACAATCTACAGGCTTCTGAGCAAGCCCCTAATCAAAGCAATCCTTTTTTTGCAGAAAGCACCCTGCCCTATGGGCTGCCGCCATTTGATCAGATCCGCGCGGAACATTTCCTGCCAGCTTTTGAACGTGCCATGCAGATTGAACTTCAGGAAATAGAGCGTATTGCGAACAATCAGGAAACTGCAAGTTTTGAAAACACCATTGTGGCGATGGAGCGCAGCGGTCGGGATATGGATCGTGTCAGGCGGGTTTTCTTTAATCTGGTCGGTGCCAACACCAGTGCCGAACTGCAGCAGATTCAGCGTGAAATCTCGCCGCGCCTGTCCGCGCATAATGACACCATCAATCTGAATGCAGAATTGTTTTCCCGTCTGCAACATGTCTACCAGCAGCGCAATGAATTAAACCTGGATGCCGAATCTATGCGACTGCTGGAGCGCTACCATACAAGATTTGTCCGCTCGGGTGCATTGCTGACCGAAGAACAAAAGACCCAGCTCAGAGACATCAACTCCGAACTGGCTTCTCTGGGCACTGCGTTCAGTCAGAACGTGCTTGCTGAAGTGAATGACTCAGCTTTGCTGGTCAATTCTAGAGAACAACTGGCCGGGTTGTCTGAATCGCAAATTCAGTCGGCTGCTCAGGCAGCGCAGATGCGCGGTCATGACGGTCAATATCTGATTACTCTGCTTAACACCAGCAATCAGCCGATCCTGAGCTCTCTCAGCAATCGCGACCTGCGAGAACAGATTCACACAGCGTCCCTGCAACGCGGCATTCGCGGCAACGACTATGATACACGCAAAATCGTTGCCCGCACGCTCAGGTTGCGCGCCGAACGGGCACGGCTGCTAGGTTACGATACGCACGCCGACTATATCCTGTCTGAGCAGACGGCCGGCAGTGCAGCTGCGGTCAACGAAATGCTCAATGACATAGTGCCTGTTGCCGTTGCCAACGCCCGCGCCGAAGGCGAAGCCATTCAGGAGATGATCAATGCATCAGAGTCTGAGCCTTTTGAGCTGGCGGCCTGGGACTGGTCCTATTATGCAGAAAAAGTTCGGGCAGAGCGCTACGCCTTTGACGAATCAGAAGTACGCCCCTACTTTGAACTGACTAACGTCTTGACCAACGGGGTATTCTACGCTGCCGAGCAGGTTTATGGTTTGACCTTCAAGCATCGAGATGATCTGCCCGCCTACCACGACGACGTCACTGTCTGGGAAGTATTCGATACTGATGGATCTCCGCTGGGACTGATGTTAACTGACTTCTACGCACGGTCCAGCAAACGCGGCGGCGCCTGGATGAACAGCTATGATCTGCCCAGCGAACTGAGCGGCGGACATCCGGTGATTGCCATGCATCAAAATATCACCAAGCCACCGGTCGGCGAACCAACCTTGCTTACTTTTGACGAAGTCACCACGATGTTCCACGAGTTCGGACATGTCTTACACGGCATTATGACACGGGTGAATTACCCGTTTTTTGCCGGCACGGCAGTACCACGCGACTTCGTTGAATTCCCTTCACAAGTCAATGAAATGTGGGCTTCCTGGCCGCAAGTCCTGCAAAACTATGCCCGGCACTATAAAACCGGAGAGCAGATACCCCTGGAGCTATTGGATAAGGTTCTGGACGCGGAGCAGTTCAACCAGGGCTACGGCACGACAGAATACATCGCCGCCTCAGTACTCGACCAGGCATTACACCAGTTACCTCTGGAACGGCTGCCGGAAGCCGATGAACTGATCAACTTTGAACAGCAGGTTTTACGTGAGCAGGGTCTGGACTACGCCCCGGTTCCACCTCGTTACCGCACAGCATACTTTTCTCACATCATGGGGGGGTACTCTGCCGGCTATTACTCTTATATCTGGTCAGAAGTGCTCGACGCTGATGCCGTGGAGTGGTTCCGTGAAAACGGTGGCATGCGTCGTGAAAATGGTCAGCATTTCCGGGATACTTTGCTCTCGCGCGGCGGCAGCGCCGATGCCATGCAGTTATATCTCGATTTCGCTGACCGTCAGCCCGACCCGGCACACATGTTACGCCGACGAGGCCTGGCTGACTGAAGCTACTCCGGGGCGGCTGTGCCGCTTGACACCAGCCCCGGATAACGTCCAAGCAATTCCTCCATGGTGCCGGGTGCCCCGAAAAGGTAGCCTTGCACGACATCGCAACCCAGAGAGCGCAGATAGTTAAATTGCGACACATGTTCGACGCCCTCGGCCACGATCTGCAGGCGCAGGCCCTGGGCCATGGATACAATCGCTCCGACAATACAGGCATCATCATTCTTTTGATGCAGCTTCTGTACAAAGCTGCGATCGATTTTCAATGTGCTGATCGGGAATTTCTGCAGATAGCTAAGCGAAGAAAAACCGGTTCCGAAATCATCGATGGCCAGACTGAGTCCCATTCTCGTGAGACTTTCCAGTTTCTCTACGATATCGCTGCGGTCGTTGAGCAGCAAACCTTCAGTGATCTCCAGTTGCAGGCAGTCGGACGGAAAACCGGTTATTTCAAGTGTTGCCGCAACGTGGTCAACAAAGTCATCGCGTTCAACCATGACCGGCGACAGATTAACTGATAACTTAAGACCCGGGTGGCCTGCATCATGCAAGGCTTTAACGTGCAGACAGGCATCGCGCAAAGTCTGTCGGTCAATATCTATTATCAATCGATTATCTTCTGCTATTGGTATAAATTCAGCGGGCGACAATCGTCCGTATCGCGGGTGATTCCAGCGAATCAGGGCCTCTACCCCATGCAGCGCCGTGCTTTCTGTATTAACCAACGGTTGGTAACAGATCTCCATCTCGTTATTCTGCAGAGCACGTCGCAAATCCTGCTCCAGCGCATGCCGCCTATTCACGCTGCCATTCATCTCTGCATTGAATAATATTGACCCGTTCTTACCGCTGTTTTTTATGCGATACATGGCAATATCAGCGTTTTTAATCAACGCTTCCAGATTGTCACCGGCATCCGGGTAAACAGCAATGCCTATGCTCGCACCGATGTAAATTTCATGATCCGCTATCATGAATGGCGACTTGATCGCATCGAGTATTTTTTCGGCAACCTGACTTGCTGCATCATCATGCGCAATATCGGGCAGCAGCAAAGTAAATTCATCTCCACCAAAGCGCGACAGTGTGTCGCCCTTTCTGACGCACTTGAGCAACCTTTGGGACACTGCCTGCAACAGGCGGTCGCCCATAGTGTGACCCAGCGAATCATTGATCAGCTTGAAGCGGTCCAGATCAATAAACATCACCGCCAGCTTTTCGTTATTGCGCTGGGCCTGAGTAATCGCCACACTCAGGCGATCTTTGAATAAGGAACGATTGGGCAGGCGGGTCAGGATGTCGTGGTAGGCCTGAAAGTTGATAAATTCCTCTGCTTCGACCTGCTCACTGATATCCCGTGCAGTACCGTAAATCTCGTACCGGTGTTCTGAGTGGCGCGCCAGCTCGCTATTTTCATCAATCCGTGACACGGTCAGTTCAAAGTGGCGCTGACGTGACAGCGCTGAGCGCCCGCACAAAACCAGATCAATGCTCCTTTCTGATTCGCCTGGCGCATGCATGGCGTCCAGAAAATAGATTGCTTTCTCACGGCTGTCCGGATGCACTATTGAGCTAAAAGGTTCTCCCAGGAGACTCTCGCTTGAGTATCCCAGCAACCCTTCAATTTTCTGATTCAAGAAACTGAAGTTACCACCGGCATCCAGAACAAAAATAATATCCGGTGAGTGCTCAACCATGAAGCGATGCAACTGCTCTGAGCGAATCAGTTTCTGCTGCACAACGTCATGACTGTCCTGCAATTTTTTCTTGTTGGCGGCATTATTGACAGTTGTCAGCAACTCATCAGTAGCAAACGGTTTGCGCAGATAATCATAGGCACCATTGCGCAAGGCCTGACTCACATCATTAAAGGAGCGCTCACCGCTGACCACTATGCACAGTGCGTTGCTGCCGTGTTGATTCATATGACGCAGCACGGTGTGCCCGTCCAGGTCAGGCATGGCCAGATCCAGCAGCACCAAGTCGTAGTTATCCTGACTGAGCTGGTGCAGAGCGGCCCGCCCCCCAAATACGGTATCAACATCATGGCCGTGCATGAGCAAAAGTTTCTGCAGGCTTTCGGCCATGCGCTGATCATCATCAACCACCAGAATCCGGCAGCCAGACGCCTTCACTTGCTGTGGCTGTAAAACGGCGCTCATTCCGACGAATACTCCATTTTAAAAAGAACTCTGAACTGTGTGCCTTCATCAGTCGGACTGCATTCAATATGTGCACCCATTGCATCCACCAGCTTTTTCACAATACTCAGACCGAGGCCCGAATTAGCCGTTTTTTTGGTACTCCGGCCAGGTTGAAACAAGTTCTGCAGCACTTCTTTATCCATGCCACCGCCGGTATCCTGAACGGTCACGGCAGCATACGCGCGGCCGTTAAACAGCACCTGAGCAGAGGATCTCACAGTTAATGTGCCACCCTGAGGCATTGCTTCGATCGCGTTTTTAATCAAATTGATCATGATCTGCTTGAACGCGCCTCGTTCCACTGACAAAGGTTTCAGCGTGGAATCTGCTCGCCAGGTCACCTGAACATTACGTGACTCACACATTGATCTGTTAAACAGCTCAAGTTGATCTGCGATCACCGAGTTAATATCCGTCAAACCAACAGGATCCGACAGTCCTGCATCACTCAGCTTAAGCAATAGGCTTCCAGCACGGTCTATTTCTTCCTTGATAAGCGTCAGCTCATTATCAAGCCCGTCATGCTCAGCCAGCCTGTGACGAAGCACCTCCAGATAGTTATTTACCACCGTCAGGGGATTACTGATCTCGTGTACCGCCTCTTTGATGCGCTGATTTAGCTGTTCCTGCACAACTGACTCGTCTTCCTTGCGCCTTAATATCGGCAGCATTGAGGTCATCACAGCATTCACGAAATACTGCCAGTAACGGAATTTTCGCTGGCACTCACTGATCAGAGGCTGACTGGCTCCGGCCACCAATACACCGCTGTGCAAGCTTGTCCTGAATGGCAAAACCAGCAATCCAGGCTGGGCGCAATAGCGCAGCAGCTGTTGCTCTACAACGCTCAGCGTGTTCTCAGAGCCCTCTGCCGCGGCCAACGGAGCGGACTGGTGAAAACAATCAGTCAGCAGATTGTGCTGATTCAGTGCCACCTTGAAAGCAGGATGCTCAGCGTCCGCTGTAGCAAAGGCCTCAAGGGATTCGTCGACAGCGTTGTGAATGAATAGCATATGTCTTTCGATGCCCAGCCCCATAGACAACGCGGCGGATATGCATTGACTGGTGTGCTCAGGGTCCTGAATCACCGAATCCGGCGGCTGCGACAAAAACTGAGTCTGGGTCAGCTCCGCCAGCCGATCCTTCAGCGCTCTGCTCGCGTCACTGTGACCCTGTCCTTTACTGATGTTCAGAGTCTGCGCCAGCCGATCTACGTCACGCCCAATACGCTGATACAACTCATTTACCAGTTCTGCGTTGAGCTCAAACAGCCGTGCTGCCTTATCGACAGCAGTGTCTGTGAGTATGTCTCCCTGTCTGAACTCGCTGGCCAGATTGACAATTTTGACCAGATGATGGGCACCGGCAATTTCAATGACTGAGTGGTGGTGGTAGCGGATAGCGTCGGCGATAAAATCATTCCATTGCCAGCCGGACAGCAAGTCCGCGCCGATCTCACAGTGCAGTCTGCCGGATTGATCATCCTGCCCGTTCATACGCAAAACCAGCTCACCAATATCCGCCAGCATACCTGCCAGGTAAGCTTCTGCCGGGGAGTGGTACCCTGTCAGGGTTGCGACCACTTGGGCACTTTGAGCGAGTCTGAGAGTCCGAAACCAGAAGCCCTGCATAAACTCATATTGCTTATCGGACAGTTCACTGAAATGCTGCTGAAGAGCAGCGGTAATCAAGAGTTTCCGGATATTGTGGATACCCAGGCACATAAGTGCTCTTTCAACCGTATTACAGTAGCGTCCCGGGTTGTAAAGTGTGGAATTGGCCATGGCCAGAAGGCGTGCGGTAATCACACCGTCCTGACGGACCAGGCGGGCAAGCTCCTGGATCTCAGTGTCATCTTGACAAACGGCATCCAGAATTTGCAGCAAGGCCTGCGGCATAGCCGGCAGTTTACTGATATTTCTGTGGGTGTGGCTTTGTTTTTGTACCACCGTCATACATTCAGCCGCTGCAGAGTGTCCGAAATGTGGCCTGAGTATACTTAAAGCACGCGCATCATGCCAAACGATAAAAGTCAGGAAACCCGATAAAATCGAACAAATTCAGTTATGATAGGCAAAAATGAATAAATATATGATACTTGTAATCCATGCGCCCTGAGCATACCTCTCACGTTATCGCCATCTGCAGCGGCAAAGGTGGTGTAGGCAAGTCCAGCATCGCCGTGAATCTGGGCCTTGCCCTGTCGCGCGCCAACCACAGGGTCTGCCTGTTTGATGCCGACGCCGGCATGGCTAACGTCAACATCCTGATGGGTCTGAAACCGACTTATGGATTGGAGCATGTTGTGCTTTCTGACATGAAAGTCAACGACATCATGTTATCCGCACCGCACGGGCTTAAAGTGATCCCTGGCGCTAACGGCATTGAGCAATGTGCAGATCTCAGCAGCAGGGCACAAGTAAAACTGGCAAAACAATTGGCAGACATCGAACGCCAGTTTGATTACCTGCTTATAGACACAGCCGCAGGTATGGCTGACAGTACCTTAAGCTTCATTCTGTCTGCTCAACACACCCTGCTGGTTATTACCACTGAACCTACTTCGTTGACTGATGCCTTTTCTCTGATCAAAGTGCTGCGCCGGAAAGGCCGACGTCGTAACTATCATGTTATCGTGAATATGTGCAGTCATGTTAAGCAGGCCCGGGAGGTTTATACGCGTTTTGCCGGGGCTGTCAGCAAATATATCGGCGTCAATGTCAGCTATGCGGGCTACATATTGCAGGACGAAAGTCTGCGCGCCGCAGTAACCATGCAGTCTCCGGTCGCGCTGTTTCCGGAGACTGATCCGTCATGCCGACACTTTTTGCGACTGGCGGACTCACTGACTGCAAAGCTGGCTGAGACACCCGCACAGCCAGCTTTGAGTCGTTATTGGTACCGACTGTCTCAGAACGCGCGCTCAAACAAATCTACCGATCTATCCTTCCACGTTCTGCAGGATCGACTGCTCGAGCTGATCGGCCAGGGAAAAATCCCGGTACACGATCTGACACGGTTACGTGATCAGCTAAACAAGGTCCTTGCGCCGCCCGTCGAAAAGCACCTTCCTCGTTTTGACAGTCATCGCTTTGGATCCCAGCAGCAGTTGATCAGTCACCTGCGCGCCAATCCGGACAAACCAATCAGCGAACTGATTCCTGATACGCACTAAAACCTGCACGCCACAGCAGCTGCCCCGGACAGATGCGACCGGGCAGCAGGTCGTCAAGGTACTGGCGTCTTCAATGCCTGATAGAAACCGTCAACATGCTCTCCATGCACATTCTGGTCTGACTGCGTCATCAATGACACCAGTGGTATCACAACAATCGGTACCAGTGTCGTGAAATACGCAGCAACATCTGTTTCCAGATGAAAGATGAAAGTATTGGCAGCCCAACCGACCAGGCCCAGACCGTATCCGCTGGCAATACCCCAGAACACTCCCTGCTCTGTCGTTTTACGCCAATAGAATATAAAGCCGATGGCTAATGCAGGAGGCACAACCATCGCGAAACCAAGCAGCAGCAGCTCCAGCACAGAACTGATTGGTAGCACACAGGCAAGCGCACCGGCAAACAGCCCGTAAATGATGCTGGTGATACGATAGTTTTTCAATTTGCGGGCAGGAGTATAGTCCTTTGAGCCCGGAATCCAGTCGTTTACAAACAATGTAGCGCTGGACAGCAGAATCGGGCCTCCTGAGGAGATAAGTGCCGCGAGTACCGCTGCCAACGCAATGCCGCCCACAATGGGTCCGGTGTCGGTTGCGATACGGGTTATGGTGGCATAGCTTGTAATACCACTATCGGTTCCGTACCTGGCCACTGCTTCTATGCCGATAATGGACGCCAATACCGGCATCAAAGCGGCCAGCAGACCGGCCAGCAGGAACGCGGGAACAAGCAAACTTTCTTTGCGCGCCGAACTTGAATAATTCACGTAAACAGATGCAGCCGGCGTATGAATCACTGCCGAAAAGAACATGGCGATAATGGGGAACCAGCCCAGACCAATAAAACTCCACCAACTGGCTGGTTCCACGTCCGAATTCATCAGAGCAGCGTCTACTTTCTGTTTGATTCCGCTGGGACCGCCCAGCTCAGCGCCGGCCAGAATCGCAACGGAAAGCAGACCGAAGGTTACCACGACAACGTGAATGACATTGGTGGCTGAGGCGCCGCGCAGCCCGGAAAGGGTTGTGGAGCTGATAATAATCAGCGCACCCAGCATGATGGCCACTTCCCGGTTTATACCAAACACAGCGCTGATAATGATGCCTATCAACAAGGGCTCCAGAATATTGATTATCAGATATTCGGTTTGCACGCACAGACTGGTGAGCCTGCCATTACGCAAGCTGCCATGACGACGCACAAACAGCTCGCCAATAGTGGTCAGGCGCAATCGCCGGTATGGCACCGCAAAAAAGACCCCCACCAGCGCCAACGCCAGAAAGGAATTGACGCCATACCACATATTCCAAACGCCTGTGCTCATGGTATCGCCGGCAACCCCGTATGTGCCGGCACCGCCGATACGCGTCCCGGCAATGCCCGCCGCGATAAGCCACAAGCCCATGCCACCGCCACCAATTGCCCAGTCATCCGAACTGTCGCTACGCCTGGTCAGATACATGCCAACCAATGTAACCACAACCAGGTAGGCGATGATCGTAATACCTGCCGAATCCATGCTGTTCCCCCCTCGGGACAATTCTTGTGTTCAAAACAGAGCGCGGATTCTAGCCTGAGCGGCTGTTCGAAGTTAACCAAAAATGTGTAGCAATACGAAACGAGGAGCAATCGTTCGGTTGAAATACTGCGGTTTGCCCGCTAGCGCAGTGCCTACCGGTTTTGGCGCCTTCCCGACGTAGCGCCGGGCGCGGCACTACAATCAAATCCAGGCGACGGGAGCAGCGGAGAAAGGAGCGACGAAAACTTGAGGAGGACGCCTCCGCTGCTCCCGTCGCCGACAAGTGCTGTCAGTGAAGCCAGGCTGTCAATACAACACGACGCTGCGGATTGACTTACCTTCGTGCATCAGATCGAAGGCGTCATTGATCTTTTCCAGCGGCATGGTATGCGTGATCAGATCGTCAATGTTGAGACGCCCTTCCATGTACCAGTCAACGATTGTGGGCACATCCGTACGGCCGCGTGCGCCACCAAATGCGCTGCCGCGCCAGACCCGACCGGTTACCAGCTGGAACGGCCGGGTGGAGATTTCCTGGCCTGCACCGGCGACACCAATGATGATGGATTCGCCCCAGCCCTTGTGGCAGGCTTCCAGCGCCTGGCGCATGGTGTTGACGTTACCGATGCATTCGAAGGTGTAATCAGCGCCTCCATGAGTCAGATCCACGATGGCTTCTACGACATTGTCGACCTCTTTGGGATTGATAAAATCAGTCATGCCAAACTTGCGCGCCAACTCCACTTTAGCCGGATTAATGTCAACGCCGATAATCTGTCGGGCACCCACCAGACGTGCCGCCTGTATTACATTGAGACCTATTCCGCCCAAACCGAATACAACAACGCGCGAGCCAGGCTCCACCTTGGCATCAAAAATGACAGCGCCAACCCCTGTGGTCACGCCGCAACCGATATAACACACCTTGTCCAGCGGTGCATCGCTGCGAATTTTTGCCAGGGCAATCTCCGGCAGTACCGTGTAGTTGGAGAAAGTCGAACAGCCCATGTAATGCAGAATGGGTTTACCATCCAGCGAGAATCGACTGGTGCCATCAGGCATCAGGCCCTGACCCTGGGTGCTGCGAATCGACTGACAGAGATTGGTTTTGGGATGCAGACAGTACTCGCATTCCCGACATTCTGGCGTATACAACGGGATCACCGTATCGCCGGGTTTCAGTGACTTGACGCCAGGACCGACTTCTACAACAACCCCCGCACCTTCGTGTCCCAGAATGGCCGGAAAGGCACCCTCGGGATCGTCGCCGGACAATGTGAATGCGTCGGTGTGACAGACGCCAGTGGCTTTTAACTCCACCAGGACTTCACCCGCCCGGGGTCCCTCCAGATCAACCTCGATGATTTCCAAAGGTTTGCCGGCTGCAAAAGCCACAGCTGCCCGTGTTTTCATGACAATATCTCCCAAGCTCGTTCAATTCAGTTTCATTCAGTTCAGCAAAGCCGAATTACCACCTATGCAGACAGATGCTGCGCATGAAAGCGCAAATGAGCTTCTATGAAGGTGGCAATAAAATAATAGCTATGATCATAACCAGTCTGCATACGAATCTGGACATGATCCAGATGTTTACTGACGGCGACCAGATTGTCCGTCAACAATTGCTCTTCTAAAAAACCATCAGCGCTGCCCTGATCGACCAGCAGAGGCAGATCCAGTCCCCTCGACCGAAGCAGCTCAACACTATCGTACTCTGCCCAGGTGCTTCGCTCGGCACCCAGATAGTGCGTAAAGGCCTTTTCGCCCCAGGGACAGACCATCGGGTTAACAATAGGCGAAAACGCGGATACTGAGCTGTATTGCTTTGGTAACTTGCATGCAATCGAAATAGCGCCGTGACCGCCCATGGAGTGACCACTGATGGCTTTCCGCTCTGTCACAGGAAAGTGAGCGTCGACCAGGGTTGGCAACTCCTCGGTGATATAGTCATACATGCGATAGTGTTCTGACCAGGGTGCCTGGGTCGCGTTCAAATAGAATCCGGCCCCCTGGCCCAGATCATAAGACTCATCATCGGCCACTGCATCTCCACGCGGACTGGTGTCCGGAATCACCAGTGCCAGCCCCAGCTCAGCCGCCACGCGCTGCGCCCCCGCCTTGGTGCTGAAGTTCTCGTCGCTGCAGGTCAAACCTGAGAGGAAATACACGCTTGGCACCTTTGTATCATCGGTTGCCGCCGGCGGCAGGAACACTGAAAAATGCATCTCACAGTTCAATACTGCAGATTGGTGCCGCACACGAATCTGACGTCCACCAAAGGTTTTAACGTCGCTGACACGTTCGAAAAGACTGGAATTTTCACTGGACATAAATTCGGATACCCTCATACTTCGAATCATTACAAGATAAACCATGGCGCCATAAAATGACACACACCAGCCAGGGCAGCTATAAAGCCAGCACCGCGATTGCCGTGGTGATCGCCAATATGATTGGCACCGGTGTTTTCACCAGTCTTGGCTATCAGATCATCGACATCAAGTCCACATTCGTGCTGCTTATGCTGTGGCTGGTCGGCGGTATTGCAGCACTTTGCGGAGCTCTGACCTATGCGGAACTGGCAGCGCGCCTGCCACGTTCGGGTGGCGAGTATAATTTTCTCAGCCGCATCTATCATCCGTCGATCGGCTTTGTGTCTGGCTGGGTATCACTGACCGTTGGATTTGCCGCACCCACCGCATTGGCCGCCATGACCTTTGCCGCCTACCTGGACTCGGCTTTGACCGGTGTTGAACTCAATCGCATGGCGCTGGCCCTGGCGCTGGTATTGGTGGTTGCCTATACCCATGGGCGCAATCACAAGGCCAGCGGCGGCCTTCAGAACTGGTTCACCCTCATCAAGATAATACTGATCATCGGTTTTGTGCTGATCGTCAGTGCTACCGTATCTGAGCCTCAGGCTGTCCACTTTCTGCCGGACGCAGGCGATGGCGCCTTGTTGACCAGCGGCGCATTTGCCGTCGCACTGATCTACGTCAACTACGCTTACACGGGCTGGAATGCGGCGACCTATATCACCGGCGAAGTCGACAACCCGGGGCGCTCGGTGCCGCTGGTGCTGATAGCCGGAACGAGTGTTGTTATTGTGTTGTATCTGGCCCTCAATGCCACATTTCTGTACGCCGTCCCCATGGAAATGCTGGAGGGACGCATTGAGGTCGGGGTCATTGTAGCGCAGCAGACATTCGGCCAGACCGGCGCATTGGTGATGGGCGGAGTCTTGTCGTTGCTGCTGATTTCCACGGTCAGTGCCATGCTGATGGCAGGTCCGCGGGTTCTGCAGGTCATGGGGGAGGACTTCCGCTTGTTCCATCGGCTGTCTATTCGTCACGCCGATGGTGTGCCGCGAATCGCAATCTATACTCAGGCAGCGCTGACTGTATTATTCATTATCACCTCAACATTTGAATCAATCCTGGTTTTCTCCGGCTTTATTCTGGGGCTGAGCTCACTGGCAACCGTACTGGGCGTGTTTGTGCTGCGTTTCCGACAAGGCAAAGATCAGCAGGAGGGCGACAGTGGCTACCGTACATGGCTGTACCCCATGCCACCACTGATCTACAGTACCATAGTCATCTGGACACTGACTTTCATTACGCTGAACCGGCCGCAGGAGGCCGCCATTGCATTGGCAGTCATTGTGCTGGGATTTATCAGTTACTGGCTTACTGAACGCGTCTCTCGCTGATGCACACTGAACTGACATAAATAAAAACACATATGACAACATGGAGCACCTATGCAACTGACACGACAGCTTTTTAACTTTATTACGCTGGCGGTGTTGCTTGTATTTCTGGCAGCCTGCTTACCGCAAACGGACGACTCAAATCCGGCACCATTGACCGAGCAGCAACGTCTGCAGGCCCGGGCCGAGCGGGTGGAGATTGTGCGGGATGACTTTGGCGTGGCACATATCTATGGCGCAACCGACGCCGATGTTGTGTTTGGTTTCCTCTACGCTCAGGCTGAAGATGATTTCCCCCGCATTGAACGCAATTACACCTGGGCGATCGGCCGGCTGGCAGAGGTTGAAGGTGAGTCAGCCCTGTACAGTGATCTTCGAGCACGTCTTTATATGAGTGAAGAAGAAGCCCGCCAGGCCTATGAACAGGCACCTGAATGGCTGCAACAATTAGCGGATGCCTTTGCCGACGGATTGAACTACTACCTGATGTCAAATCCACAGGTCGAACCAAAACTGTTGACACGTTTTGAAAACTGGATGCCGTTCTACTTTTTTGAAGGCTCCATCGGCGGCGATATTGAACAGATCCCGTTGCGTGGTATCGAGGCGTTTTACAGTCAGGCCGAGAGCCTGCAGTCCGTGCTACCGCCTGTACAGGACAGCGTTCCTGACCCAAATCTGATCATCCGGCATCATGCCGACGAGCCGCTGGCTAACGCCATCTTTGATGAGCCCGCCGGTTCCAACGGGTTTGCAATCAGCGGGGATGTCAGCGCCACCGGCAATGCCCTGCTGCTGGTCAATCCGCACACCAGCTTCTTCTTTCGCGGTGAGTATCACCTGGTCAGTGATGAAGGGTTAAACGCCTACGGCGCATCAACCTGGGGGCAGTTCTTCATCTATCAGGGATTTAACGAACACAACGGCTGGATGCACACCAGCACCGGCGCTGACTTTATGGATGAGTTCGTACAGCAGGTGGCCAATGACAATGGCGAGCTGAAATACCGCTACGGCGATGAATGGCGACCGTTGTCAGTATCACGTGTCAATCTGCGATACCGCGATGGTGATCAGATGTCAGTGCGCTCATTCCCGGTTTATCGCACTCATCAGGGCCCGGTCACGCACCTCAACAATGGTCAGTGGGTGACCACCCGAATTAACTGGAACCCGGTTGATGCATTGCGACAATCCTATCTTCGAATGAAAACCAGCAATCTGGATGAATTCCTGGACATGATGGACATTCGCACAAACTCCTCCAACAACACGGTCTATGCCGATGCTGACGGCAATATTGCCTATTTCCATGGCAATTTTATGCCCCGCCGCAATCCGCAAATTGACTATTCACAACCCGTTGACGGCAGCAATCCGGCCACTGACTGGAACGGTGTGCACGAGGTTGACGAAACCATTATGGTCGTCAATCCGCCCAATGGCTGGTTACAGAATACCAACAACACACCGTTCTCAGTTGCCGGTGAAAACAGTCCGGACCCCGATGATTATCCTGTTTACATGGCCCCTGATGCGGAAAATTTCCGTGGCGTACAGGCCGTGCGCCTGCTCTCTCAGGCTTCAGATCTTACCCTGGAGTCATTACTGGACCTTGCCTATGACCCCTACATCAATGGCTTTGAACAACTTGTTCCGGGACTGATCAGCGCCTGGCAGGCAAATGCCGCAGACTGGCCACAACTGGAGCAGCCGATACAGGCACTGGCCGATTGGGATTTTCGGGTCAGCACTGAAGCCGTCGGGATGACGCTGGCGCATTTTTACGGCATGAATGCAGCGCAACGCATCGATACACCTGATGGACTGAGCCAGATGCAGCAGATCAACTGGCTGGGCACTGACAGCCCGGCATCTGAACGTCTTCAGGTGTTCGCCGACACCGTGGCGGAGCTCGATGACAAATTCGGCTCATGGAACACTGCGTGGGGTGAGGTCAATCGCTTCCAGCGTCTCACCGGTGAAATTAATCACCCCTACAATGACAACGAACCCAGCCTGCCCGTTGGTATGGCATCATCACGCTGGGGTGCCCTGGCCTCTTTCGGGGCTCGCGCCTACCCTGGCACAAATCGTATTTATGGTTCATCCGGCAACAGCTTTGTTGCTGTGGTGGAATTTGGTGAGCGACTGCGCGCCAAATCCATATTGGCGGGCGGACAGAGCAATGATCCGCAGTCACCGCATTTTGATGACCAGGCGCAGCGTTACGTAGACAGAGATTTCAAGGACGTTGCCTTTTACCCGGAAGATGTAGAGCGCCGCACGCAGCGACGCTACCATCCGGGAGAATAAGCCAGACTTACCACACGGCCTGGGTTGCTTGCCCGGCAACAAGGTACCAAGCAACAAACAATGCATTGATCAGGGCACCCGGCAGATAACTGCCGGTGTGCCGCCAGGCGCAGGTGGAAATCACTGATACGATCAAAAGCAGGGGCACAAACTGAATCATCACGATGGTATTGAGCGGTTCAGCCGGGGTCAGCAAAACCCCGCGCAGAAACAGACTACCGTATTGCAGCAACAGAAAAATCAGGAAACCGCCTGCCATGATCGCCGCATTACTCAGATACTGCCGCGTGACAGAATCACCCGCAACAGACATACCACCATGCAGGGCGCGACCTGCCAGCACAAAAAATACAAACAGCGGAGGCAGATAGACAAGCGCAATCTGAAACTGTGTCAAATTCAGCAATTTCAGACCCACAAACCAGAAACGGAAGTCGACTTTAAAAAAGAAGTCAGCCAGCAATAGCGTCAGGTAACCCGCACTGACAACAAGCACCGCCAACAAGGCAGACTTGATCAATGGTATTTGTTGAAATGCTACTTTATCAGTCTTGATGACCAGGCCCAGACCACTCAACAACAGACCGTTAACCACTGCCCAGACAATCAACTGATTGCTGATAAGCTGTGGCAGCCAGCTATTGGCCGGTAGCCAGTTGCCAGCCAGCGAGAACAGCGGATAAAAGGTCGCCACCGGAATGATTGCACTGAGCACAGCAGCTCCCCACCACCTGGCTGATCGCTCAGGCCAGGCATTGCCCTGTGGCAATGCACGTAAGCCGGTAAATGCTGTGGTGTTCAGCAAAGCTGTCATGACACCGCACAGCAGAATAACCAGACCAATAAACGCCGTCAGAGTACCCAGCTCCTTAAAAAACCAGATCTGCCCGACAGCGGATCGACCACCCTCCAGGGTCCTGTCAAACCAGTCAATGGTGTGGCGGATAGACTGATGTGACAGGTGATTGCCCGGATGAGTCACCGGGGGATTGTGGAATATTCTGGCCGTGCCCTGTGCGATATTCCCATAAAGCCGGCCTTGCTCAATACGCTGATCCGTACCAAACAGAGTCTGTAGTTTGGCACTGTCAGCCGCCTGACTGCCCCGCTCTACTTCCCACATTAATGGCGAAAATTCGTCATACTGAGCAAACACCACCGCCACATTGCGTGGCCAGTCGGCAGTGCCGGGGGCGGAAAATCCGCTGCCGGTACTGGAGCCCTGCAAGACGATGGACTTATAGGCATCCGGCATGGCAGCCGCTGCGGCCAGGATGGTCCAGCCGCCCATGGAATGGCCTTCAAGGCCAATATTGTTGTTATCCACGATATCCAGCGAACGAAGATAGGCCAATGCCGCCGGACCACCGAAGCCGTTTGAAAACGCCGGACCGTCTGAATAGCCGTGACCACTCTGATCCAGCGCCAGCACTACATAACCACGCCGCGCCAGCTCAATGGCAAAACCAGCCTGTACCTCACGGGAATTGATATAACCATGCACCGCCAGGACGCCAGGTGCCGGCGTTTCAGCCGTTGCGCCCGGCGGAACATACAGCAGGCCGCTCAAGGTTTGGCCATTGCTGCCAGTAAACCGCAGATCCTTGATGCTGACATCGCCTGCTGTCTGAATCAGATGTCCCAGCAGTGAGCCTAGAAAAATCAACAGACTCCCCAGCATGATCAGGTTTTTTTGTGATGCCATTGGTCCATCCTCTGCACTCTGACTATCAGTTATTGTTTTTTAAGTCTGTTCTTGTCCCTGTACATGCGTGTATCCGCTGCCCCCAGCAACTGATCGGCTGTCACCCCGTCGTCAGGACAAAGCGCCGCGCCAATGCTGACCTCTACATGGTAAATGCCACTGGGCATGGTCAGAGGGCCATTCAGGTGACTGCGGATGCGTTCAATCAACAGATCCAGACTGTTATTGTTGTCAATATGGCGCGCCAGCACGACAAACTCATCACCACCAAGTCGACCGGCAAAATCGGACTCGCGAATCGCATTCTGCAATCGCAGCGCAACCTCGCGCAGCAGAAAATCACCCGCACTGTGACCAAAACTGTCATTGACCTGCTTGAAATCATTCACATCGATCATGATCACCGCAAAGCGCTCCTCGCTTCGCCTGTGGTCCGTCAAACTTTGACCAATCAGTTCATCGATACTGCGCCGGTTAGGCAATCCGGTTAGCGCATCCTCCCGCGCCAATTGCAGCACCTGCAGGCGCGAGCGGTAATAACAGGCCACACTGAGGCCAAAAATCCAGGCCACATGAGTCGTCACCCCACCAAACAGATACCATTGGGTTGCCGGAGACTCCACACCCAGCATTACCTGATGATTGCCGGTCACCGCCAATAGCCAGCGCCAGCCGATGGTTAACGTCAGCAGTAACCCACTAACGGAGGCCAGCAGATTGGCCGTGCGCTCCTCCCTGGATTTTGCACCACAAAGCAGAACCACGGCCGAAACCAGCGAGAAGGTCATCGTAAAAGAATCGTGGAAGATATAACGCGGTGCCGGATCCAGTCGATTAATCCAGGAGCCGATGATAAAGACAGGTATCAGCAACAACATGGCGTTCCAGCGCCGCCGCGAGCTGTAACCCATAAAACGCAGGGAGCCTTCCATGACCAGCAGATTGGCAGGCAGACTGATACTGTTGCTGACAAACGGTCCCCAGCCTTCAGCCCAACTTAGCTGAGCATTGAGCAGCAGGGTTATTGACGAAAAAATATTCAACAACGTGCCATACATCCAGAACTTGACACCGGGCAATTTGCTGTTGATACGCCAGATGAGGTAAATCACCAGAAATGACGTAAATCCCTGGGTGATGAACAATAATGATAGCGTGCTGATATCAAGCTGCATTGTTGTTATGTATCGTCCGGTGCAGTTTCTCGTGTGAAGTTTAGCGCAGCCAGCCCGGCAATACGACCACTGGCCAGACATGCAGTCAACAAGTATCCGCCAGTCGGCGCTTCCCAGTCCAGCATTTCACCGGCACAGAATACGCCCGGCAACCGTCGCAGCATCAAATGCCGGGTCATTTCCGACTCAGGAATACCGCCGGCTGTGCTGATCGCCTCGTCCACGGGGCGCGTCGCCCTGACCGTCATCGGCAGGTGTTTAATCGCCTGAGCAAGCAATACTCGATCACGCAAGGAGTCAGGTGCCAGCTCCCTCAGCAGGGCTATTTTCACTGCCGACAGTCCCAGACGTTTACGTAAAAAATTACTCATGGACATCTTGCCCTGAGGCAGACTGATCTGACGGCTGATCTTCTCATCAGTCCAGTCCGGCAACAGATCCCAGTGCAAAGTACATTGCCCGCGACTATCAATTTGATCACGGATTAATGCTGAAAAGTGATAGACCAGACTTCCTTCTATCCCCTGCCGGCTGATGGTTGCTTCGCCGATGCGGTGTCTGACACTGTCACCCGCGTCAACAGAAAGCCTGACCGCCTTCAATGCCGCACCTGCGAAACGCTCGTTAAAATGTTCTGTCCAGTTAAAATCAAATCCACAATTGGCAGGACGCAATGGCAGGGACTCAATACCTGCTTTGCTTAACAGTGCCCGCCACTGACCGTCTGAACCCAATCTGGACCAGCTGCCACCTCCCAGTGCCAGCACACATACACCGGTCCGAACAGTCAGCCCGCCATCCGGTGTGGTGAAGTGAAATCGATAGTCATCACCGTCACGTTGCAACCCTGTCCATCGGTGCCGGGTTCTGAACTGCACACCATTGTCCTGCAGCCGTCCCAGCCAGGCGCGCAGCAGAGGTGACGCCTTCATCTGCGTCGGGAAGATGCGACCGGAACTGCCCACAAACGTCTCCATACCGAGATCTGTCGCCCAATCCAGAACCTGCCGGGTGCCAAATTCATCCAGCCACGGGTTCACCGGCACGGAACCAGAGAAGTGAGCGCGAAATTTTTCTTCCGACTCACTGTGAGTCAGATTGAGGCCACCGATACCAGCCCGCAAGAATTTGCGCCCGATTGAAGGCATAGCGTCACATACCACAATCTGCCCGAGTTCCCGGGCCAGCTGCTGCGCCGCCATTAAACCGGCCGGACCACCGCCAATGACAAGGGCCGGCACACTGATTTCAGTCGCGTTCAAGCTGTCAGTTAACTCCATTGATCGGTGTACTCAATCATGCGGGCGCTGATCCCAGATTCAGACAGCGAATGCCCGGCATCCGCAACAATGTGCAAATGCGAGTCAGGTAATGCTTTATGCAGCTGCCAGGCATTTTCCACCGGGCAGATCACATCGTACCGGCCATGCACAATCACTGTGGGGATATGACGGATTGTAGCTGCATTCTCCAGCAGGTAATTGTCAGTGGGGAAAAAGCCCTTGTTAGTGAAATAATGACACTCAATTCGGGCAAAGGCCTCAGCAAAATGCGCATCACCAAATTGTTGTGCTGCACCAGAATCAAACATCAGCTTTGACGTAGAACCTTCCCAGATCGACCATGCCTGCGCTGCCTGCCGTCGCACCTGCGCATCATCCGAGGTCAGGCGACGATAATAGGCGGCGACCAGATCGGAGCGTTCATTTTCAGGAATCGGCGCCAGATACTGCTCCCACAAATCGGGAAACAGGCGTGAGCACCCCTGCTGGTAGAACCAGTCAATTTCCTGTTTGCGAAGCAAAAATATGCCTCTAAGAAACAGCTCGGTGCAAACCTGAGCGTGTTTGATGGCGTATGCCAGTGACAGGGTCGACCCCCAGGAGCCGCCAAACACCGCCCACCGGCGTATTTGTAAATGTTCACGCAGACGCTCGATGTCGTCCACCAGATCCCAGGTGGTGTTTTCCCTCAATTCGGCAAACGGCGTACTGCGTCCGCAGCCACGCTGATCAAACAGCACAATGCGCCATTTCTGCGGATCGAAATAACGTCGGTGATCGGCGGTACAGCCGCCACCTGGGCCCCCGTGCAGAAATACGACTGGTTTACCCTGAGGGTTACCGGCTTCTTCGAAATACAGAGTATGTAAAGGGGAAACAGCCAACATACCGCTGTTGGACGGTTCGATAGGAGGATACAGGCTTGTCATGACAGGTCCGTTCGGCTATTGCTTCAGCTGATGATAGTTCAACTGCTGAGAATACCCTGCAATGAAGTCTTCTGCACGGAGTGATTTACTGTACAGCCAGCCTTGCGCATACCGGACACCGTGTTCTCTCAAAAATTGGGCCTGACCTTCAGTCTCTACCCCCTCGGCCACTACGTTAAGGCCCAGGGCTGCCGCCATTTCAATAATATGCAGTACGACGCGGCTGGTAGCGGCCTGACGATCAATCGCTTCTACAAACAAGCGGTCTATCTTCAGGCAGTCAAATGGCATGGATTCCAGATAGGACAGACTGCTGTAGCCGGTACCAAAATCATCCACCGCCACCGGGATATTGTGATCATTCAATTGCCCCATCAACTGACGCGCCTTGTCCGGATCAACCAGCATCCGCTCGGTCAGTTCGACCATCAATTGTCCCGAGCCCAGCTTATTGCGCTCAATCATGTCGAACAGACGCCGGGCAGTTGTGTCTACCTGGATATCGCTGGCAGAGAAATTCATGGCAATCATCATCAGCGGGTGATCACCGAGGAATTGGGCCATGTCCTTTTCTATTATGGCAATGACCTGCTCTGACAGTCGACTGATCAGGCCGCTGTTTTCGGCCACAGGAATAAATACATCAGGATAGATGACTTCACCATTGCGGCGGCGCCAGCGCAACAGCGCCTCTGCACCTGTCCAGCGCCCGGTCGCCAGCTCAATGACCGGCTGGTACTCCAGATAGAATTCATTGCGCCGCAGACCCTGACGGATCTGCGAAGCCATAGACACCTGCTGCCTGGCCAGATAAAGCAGTCCCAGGGTCAAAATCAAGGCCGCCAGCAGAGAAAACGGGAGTAATCGCCAATTAATCTGACGCACCCGCTCGTCCAGATATCTTAAAGGCACTGCGGCGATCGCACCTGTCAGAGTTACCTGATCAGACAACAACGCAGCCACTACGTACCCATTATCAACAAACTCAGTGGAACGTCTGCCCTCAATCCGGTCAATCCAGCTTGCAGGCACATCCCCACTGGCAGTTCGTAATTCCCCGTTGAGGGGATTAAAGGTTGCCAGAATGGCACCGTCGATACCAAGCGCCATATCAACGGCCTGATTGCGATGCGCCATGGCGATAAATCCATTCCTGGCGATAGAGATATACGGCACGCCCTCGGCCTCAAGCAGAGGCGCTGTATAACGCAGAGCAGTACCCTGAACGGTAATTTCTGCAGGATCTCCCAGATCAATAGGTGGCTGATGCAAGCCCAGGGAAGAACATAACAAACGATTATCAGAAGAAGCACCAACCGCCTTCAGGAATTCCCCCCGGAGACTGAGTTGCCGCATGCGCAATATCATGGCATCTGAACAAACATCATCCGCATTAACCGCAATCAGCGTGTCAATAGCCTCCTGCATTTGCGAAACAGCCCGGTCGGAGCGCTGGGCTACCACATCGGCATAACCCCGAACCCTCTCCTGCTCGGCAGTGAGTCCCTGCTGGCGGGCCAGATACAACGATAGCAGTGGCGGCCCAAAGGCCGTCATTAAAGTAAGAACAGAGATGAGCAGAACAACTCTGAATCGGCGCATATTAACGATGAGTCATGCGGCAATTACTCCGGGTAAGTGCTCTTTATTATTTTATGAAACCATCCTAGGACAGTCTTAGCCAACTGTCACCCCCACGAAGGCTACAGCTTTTAATAATGTTAAGCAGTTAACAATTTTGATGTCAGCATTGTCAGCCATAGAGTAACTTGCTACATTCAACGCGATAACCACAACACACAGCGGTGAGTAATATGTTCGACAGAAACAAGGATAAACCCCAGGACAGAAACGACGCGCCCGCATCACAGGCCCCGCAGAGCACAGCTCCCGCCGGCTCCTACCAGGCACCTGCCGTCGGCGGCTCAGGCAAATCTGCCGTACTTGGCGCGACAATCAAGGTTAAAGGCGACATCAGTGGCGACGAGAATCTGCTCATTGAAGGCCAGGTCGATGGCTCAGTCAGTCTGGCCGCTCATGAGCTGACGGTTGGCAAAACAGGCAAACTGAATGCTGACATTACAGCCAAAGTCATTCGCATTGACGGAGAAGTTGACGGCGATATTACTGGCAAGGAAAAAGTAATCGTTACCAGCAGCAGCAAAATCAAGGGCAATATTGTCACACCTAAAATGACACTGGAAGAAGGCGCGCGCTTCAAGGGTACAATTGACATTGATCCCAGCCATGCAAACAGCAATGTCAGCGCATCATCTCTCAAGTCTACGAGTCAATCAGACAAACCCGCCTGATAGTGAACCTTGCAGAGCAGTTGTCAATGACGTCAACCGAGATACTGCCGTCACGCCTGATGCCGGACATCATTGAACGCCTGGAAAACAGGTCACCACTGATGGTGCTGGACGTCGGCATGGGCGTCAAAGAGACTGTCAGTTATTTCGGATCCCGTCGATGTCGCCTACACTTCAGCGCGTTCCATGAGGCCCTGTTTTCACCCCCAAAAATAAAGAACACCCAGCCCGTCGGGCAGGTCATCGACAAGAAAGCTGAGGAACAATCACTGTATGATGCCTGGCTGAAAACTTTTCAGTCAGCAATGAGTTTTGAAGCATCCACCCGGTTTGATGTCTGCCTGTTCTGGGATTTCTTTAACTATCTGGATGATATCCCACTGGCTGCGTTTTCAGAAGCCCTACGACCATTTATAAAACCGGAAACTCTGGCTCATGCCTACCTGCTGCTCAAACCATCACCCGATGTCATGAACAGGGAATACGGTATTCACAGTCCAGGCGAAATATCTGTGAGACCCGGAACATATTCAGCATTAACTTCCTTCCCACGCCCGCAGGCGCGTGTCACCGGCATGCTGAAAGGTTTTGCCGTCAACCACAGCGTACTCAGACGCGACGGCTTATTGGAAGTCTCTTTGAAGGCGGCGAGATAATCTTACTGAGCAGCAGGCGACTTTCATCGAACTGTTGGCGCCAGCGCGGACTGGTAAACATGCTCCGCCAGGCCGACACCTGCCTCTGACATGGTGAGATAGGTCTGGTCCGCACCCGCTGCAATAATTTTTTCAGCCTCGTCGCTGTGCATACTGTGCGAGACGATCTGACCCTCGAATCCACTTGACCGTAATTTCCTGGCGGCAATAATTTTGGCCTCCATATCATTGATTGTCAGGATCACTGCTGACACCTTGCCCAAGTCCAGGCTTTGCCAGAAAACCTGATCCTCAGCATCAGCAAAGAAGACGTTGTGACCCATCTGTTCGTGCATCTCTACGCGAGCGGGGTCGGAGTCCAGCGCGATCACACGGCATTTATCCTTAAGATGATCGTAGGCAGCCGTGCCAGTTCTGCCCAGCCCCATGATCAACACCTGTGCGTCGCCCAGCGATACCGGCTGTTCATCCGGATGACGGCTGTTTCGCTCAAATGGCAACAGGCGCGTCGCCAGACGCTCATAGAGCGGATGGGCCAATCGATTAAGCGGCGCACTGAACAAAAACGACAATGCCGCAGTCAGGGCTAATGGCACCAGCCACTCCGGCAGGACAATGCTCGCAACAATCAGGCCAAATTCACTGTAATTCGCCAGGCTCAGACTGCTCAGGAAGGCGCTGCGGGCACGCAACTTGAAGAACACCAGTAGTGCAAAAAACAACACCCATTTGAACGGCAGCAATGCAGTCATGACCACAGCAAACAGCCAGGCCTGTTGATCAGGTAAACCGCCGATGCCAATCTGCAGAAAGAACCCAACCAGGAAAAATTCTTTGATACTCCAAAGGGATTTCGACAACTCGCCGGCTCGCCTGTGTTTGGCCAGCAGCGCACCGAGCACCAGCGCACCCAACTCGGAACTCAGACCTACAAGCTCAAAACCGTAACCGCCAACCACCAGCGCAACCAGCAAGCCAAAAAGCACCAGTAGCTCGTCATGACCGCTGACATCGAGCAGGCGGTACAAAACAGGTCGGGCTAATGGCAGCAAAAATAATAACAACGCCCAGGGTGACGGTGTTGTACCGCTGGCAAGTGACATCACTACCAGGGCAATCAAGTCCTGAACAACCAGAATGCCTATAGCAATCCGGCCATGAAAAGCGCGCAACTCGCGCTTGTTTTCCAGCACCTTGGCTGCCAGTACGGTGCTGGAAAACGCCAACGCCACTGCCAGCATGACAGCAGTGTACAGTTCAACATCCATGACCCAGAACAGGGCTGGTGCCAGCAGCATCACTGACACAGCAAAATGAATCAGACCACTGCCAATCACCTCGACTTTGACCAGACTGCGCAGATTCAGCTTCAGACCAACAGAAAATAACAGCAGCAGCACACCAAGATGTGCTACATGGTCAAGCACTTCACCGGATTCGACCGGCAAACCCAGATCAGCTGCAAAAACTGACAGGGCGAAACCGGCAGCCAGGTAGCCAACCAGCGGAGGCAAACCAAAAACCCGCACCAGCAAACCAATGCTGAATGCAAAACCAATCCAGACCGCTTCTAACAACATGCAAAGACCAACCCGAGTAAATTTTCCGCTTTAAACCAGAAGCGCGCCAGCCGCCACAATAGCTCTGTTAATATGGTCAGGCATGTTGTAGATACCGGGACAAAGTCTTAACCCACCTGTTGCTGCACCGGCAATGCCAAAGTCATTGTAAAGTCGATCCGCAATAGCGCCAGCACGCCCATCTGGCACAGCAATAATGCACACACCAAAACTTAACTCCTGGGCCATCGGCGTAACCAGGGTCAAACCCGAGCCTGCAACACCTTGCTTGAGTTTTTGAGACAATTCTACAATCCGTCTTTCAATACGCTCAGGGCCAATTGCATCATGAATTGCAGCGGTCAGACCCAGTGCTGCCAGAGCGGCATCATCACGCTGCCCCAACGATTCAAATTTGCGGGCACCTGCCTGACGGGTCTGCACACCACTACCCCAACCGGAAGCCACGGTAAGCGGCCAAATGCGCTCGATGTTTTCGGCTTTCACGAACAGCAGACCCACTTCTTTGGGACCCATGTACCATTTATGCGCACTGGCCGTAAATGAATCCACAGCCAGTGCACTCAAATCGAGTGACATGGCACCCCAGGTCTGCGCGCCATCAACATGAACGTAAATACCCCGCGCGTGGGCAGCCGCTACCAGTTCTGCCAGCGGCAGTTTGATACCCGACACGTTGGACACATGCGTTAATGCGAGAACCCGGGTGCGGTCAGTAATCCTGGCCATGAAGGCGTCAACCAGATCCTGCGGCGAGCGCAACGGAGACGGCGTCTCAACAACTCGTACCGTATAGCCTTGTCTGGCCGCACGCACCTGCCAGGCAACGTGATTAGTCGGATGATTTTCCTGCCAGATCACCACCTCGTCACCAGCCTTCAGATCCAGACCACTGATGATGGTATTGTTGGCTTCACTGGTATTTCTGACCAGGGCGATCTCGTCTCCCGACACATTCAGCTGGCTGGCGATGCGCTCCCGCGCGAGCTCTTTCAATGAAGAAAATTTGGCGCGATTGTTAAACGAGCAATCACGATCGATATCAACCGTCAGCGCACTGACTTCGTCAGCAACCCGGCTGAAAGACGGACAGAGATTCGCCGCGTTCATCGGCACTTTTTCTTCAGTAAACAGAAACTGCTGTCGAACCTGATTCCAGAAAGACTCACCCGTCAATGTCGGATCAATCAACTGTTCCAGCGCCGTTTGTGCCCTGGCAAACCTGGCTGAGAGTGCGGTGGCGCTGGCAACAGCAACCACCGAGGCATTCAGAAAGCTGCGCCTGCTGAGCCCGCTCATTGCGCCGTCTCATGAATCAGACGACCGCCTACCCAGGTTTGTTCAGCACTCATCGTCCAGATATCTTCTGGCGGTATTTCGAAATAATCCTGATCCACAATAATAAAATCGGCTTGTTTGCCGGGCTCCAGAGTCCCCAGAATACCCTCTTGATGGGCAGCAAACGCGGCATCAACTGTAAAGCTCAATAATGCCTCTTCATGTGTCATGCGCTCCTCTGGGAACCAGCCACCGGGCGGTTCGTTATTACGATCCTGTCGGGTAACCGCGGCATGTAAACCGTAGAATGGGCTGGCCGGCTCTACAGGAAAGTCAGAACCGTTCGCAATGATCGTGCCGGCATCCAGCAGCTTGCGCCAGGCGTAAGCACCATGGATACGCACCTCACCCAGCCGGTCCTGCGCCATGTTTTTATCGCTGGTGGCGTGAGTCGCCTGCATGGACGGAATGACTCCGAGCTGACTGAATCGCAAAATATCTTCATAACGCAGTACCTGGGCATGTTCAATTCTGTGACGTTGCTGCTGGGTGTCGGTCGTCTGAATCAGCGCCTCATAGTTATCCATAACAATCATGTTGGCACCGTCGCCAATGGCGTGCACATTGACCTGAAAATCAGACAACATGGATTGGTTCATAAGCTGTGTCAGACGCTCCGGTGTAATCTGCAGCAGCCCGCGATGACCTGGCATGTCAGAGTAGTCATCATTCAGATAGGCACCGCGGCTGCCCAGGGCGCCATCAGCCGAGATCTTGACGCTGCGCACAACCAGGGTATTGTCGTCGCTCACAAAATGCCCTTCGGCCAGTCGGTCTGGCAATTGGGGATCAAGACCGGCCAGCATCGCGTAAACACGAATCGGCAATGGACCTTCTTCAAGCAGCTCCCTGTAAGCCTGCAAGGTCGTGCTGCTTACACCCGCGTCATGCACACTGGTCAGACCCTCTGCCGCCAGCGCCTGCATGGCGCTGCGCAAAGCCATTTTCTGGTCTTCCAGGCTGGGGGAAGGAATATGCTGCGTGATATAACGCATGGCGTTATTGACGAACGTGCCGGTCGGTCGGCCCTCCGAGTCACGAATGATCATGCCGCCGTCCGGGTCAGGTGTCGTCGCATCGACTCCGGCCAACTCCATTGCCGCCCGATTGGCCCAGCCGGCATGGCCATCGATACGGCTGAACCACATGGGTGTATCGGATTCGGCTGCGTCCAGAGCCGCTGCGGTCGGGAATTCATTGCTTTCCCAGAGGACTTGATTCCAGCCGCGTCCCTGTATCCATTGCATGCCAGGATTAGCCTGCTGAAACTCTATCACCCGCTGCACGGCTTCCCGCTCCGAGCGCACACCAGCCATATCGACACGCAGCAGACTCAAGCCATAATTCAGGATATGGCCATGCGCATCAATCAGACCAGGCAGAACTGTTTTCCCCTGACCATCGATCACAGTCAACCCATCAGGTTCAGGCAGTACTTCACCGGGTTCAAACACTCTGTCGATGGTATCACCAGTAAACTGGATGGCTTGAAAGCGTTGCAGTTCGCGATCGCTATTCATGGTATAGCCATTAACATTGGTAAGCAGGGTGGATTGCGCCCAGGCGGCAGCGCTTAAGGCGCCAAGACTGGTCACAAAAAGAGTACGAGACAACCAGGATTTTAATTTCATAACTTGAACTTCCGGCTAGATAAGACTCATAACAAGGGATAACATTGAGTTTACCCTAGTTAATTCAAATTCAATAATAACAGGCTATGAAAATGCACAGATCACCCAAATTGCTGCTGTCTCTCTCCTTATTGTTCTGCATCAATATCGCTCAGGCGGCCGAACTGACCCTGGTTCGCTTTGGCCAGCCCGGCATGGAGAGACCGGGACTTATTGATGATCAGGGGCAGATCCGTGATCTGTCAGGATTTGTCGAGGACATTACGCCGTCGCAGCTTTCTGACGAAAGCCTGCAGCGCATTGCCAGCATACCGCTGGATCAATTGCCTGCAGTGCGTGGTGAGCAGCGTCTGGCAGCGCCGGTTAATGGCGTGCGCAAGATCATCGCAATCGGCTTCAACTATATCGATCACGCCGCTGAGATGGCGGTAGAGGTCCCGACCGAACCGCTGGTGTTCATGAAGGCCATTACCGCGCTGGCCAACCCCTCAGATCCAATCATTTCTCCTCGAAGCGCTACCAAACTGGACTACGAGTCAGAGCTGGTTGTGGTCATTGGCAAAAAGGCCAAGTATGTGTCAGTCGAAGAGGCCCTTGACCATGTCGCCGGCTACACCACCGGAAACGATGTATCCGAGCGCGCCTTTCAACGTGAACGGGGCGGGCAATTTGTGAAGGGTAAAAGTGCCGATTCTTTTGCACCGTTTGGACCGCACCTGGTCAGCCGTGACAGCATTGATGACATCCAGAATCTTCAAATCTGGTCCGAAGTCAATGGTCAGATCCGACAAAACGGTAACACCAATCAGATGGTCTTTGGCGTTGCTGAAATCGTCAGTTATCTGAGTCAGTTTATGACGTTGGAACCGGGTGACCTCATTTACACCGGCACCCCGGAAGGCGTGGGCGATGGCATGAACCCGCCACAATATCTTCAACCGGGTGATTCGGTGCGGGTTGGCATTGATGGACTGGGTGAAATTCAGCAGCGTGTTGTTGCTTCGGAATAAGTGATTCTCCCGCACCATGACACCCGCCATTGAACTGCTGCGTAACCAGAGCATCCGTCACGTGATTCACGAGTATGCTCATGACCCGGAGCATCCGTCCTATGGGCTGGAGGCCGCGGAGAAATTGCGCGTATCACCGGAACGCGTTTTCAAGACCCTGGTTGCCAGCCTGGACGAAAAAGCATTGCTGGTTGCCATTGTGCCGGTGGCCACACATCTGGATCTTAAGGCCCTGGCGCGTGCCGCCGGTGGTAAAAAAACCCGCATGGCGGCCGCCGCCGATGTGCAACGTAGCACAGGCTATGTGCTGGGAGGTGTCAGCCCACTGGCGCAGAAGCGACAGTTGCGCAGCTTCATCGACCAGTCCGCACAACAGCACGAGACGATTTATATCAGTGCCGGTCGCCGCGGACTGGAAGTAGAGCTGGGATCCGAGGAGTTGCGCATCCTTCTGGACGCCAGCTTTGCAGCATTGAGTACCGATAAGTCAGCCTGACTACTGCCTCTGCAAAGACTCGTATACATCAGTCTTGAATTGTTCGCGGAAACCACCGCCACTGGCCGGCGACACTTGTGCCATAATGATGGTGATCATATTTTCAACCGGATCAATCCAGTAACGCGTACCGGCCGATCCGTCCCACCAGTATTCACCCGGGCTGACCGTATGATTGTAAGCGGACGGATCCATGACAACCGCCATGCCACCCAGACTCCAGCCGGAACCAGCCCAGTATCCGGAACCGCCCAGGGGCAGCAATTCGTCAGGCACAGCATTGACGGCCATCATCTGTGCGGCCTCGGCGCTTATAATCTGCTGCCCGTCAATCCTCCCCTCATTAAGCAGCATCAATGAGAATCTCAGGAAATCCGCAGTCGACGATACCAGACCTACGCCGGCGCTCTTCAGGGCACGCCGGTTAGTCACCGGGATGTTCTCCATTTCGTGGGCCCGCAAACTACCAGCATCATCTTTGCGGTAGACCGTCGCCAGCCGCGCTGCGCGCTGCTCATCCACATAAAAAACCGTGTCCGTCATCTTAAGCGGTTCGAATATCCATTGCTCAAAAAAGGCGTCAATCTCCATGCCCGAGACCTGTTCGATAACACGCCCCAGAATTTCTGCATGCATGCCGTACCGATACGCTGTGCCCGGGTCTTCGAACAGCGGCAATGCCGCCACATTATCAACCACCTGCTCCAGAGTCTGATCATAACGATGCACATTGTATTGGCGATAAAGAGCTGAACTGCGACTGCCAATGCCAGAAGTATGCGTGAGCAGTTGTGCCAGCGTGATCTCACCGCGACGCTCCCGGCTGGCCTTTACATCCATCGATCCGGCATTTGACAATACCCTTTGATTGCCGAACTCGGGCAGATACTTGATCAGCGGATCATTGACATTCAACAAGCCCCTGTCGTGTAACATGATAATGCCCAACGCGGTCACCGGGCGCGTCATGGAATAGGTTCTGAACAGCGAGTCAACCGTCATTGGCACCTCATTGTCCCGGTCCTGCAAGCCTAGTGCTTGCGCATATACCAGCCGCCCGTCTTTGATTACAGCCGCTACAGCACCGGCTATCTCGCCACGATCGATAAAATCCTGCAAACCGTCAGTGCTTGCCTGCAAGCGTTCCGCAGATATGCCCACTTGTTCCGGACTGCCGTGTACGAATCTGTCCCCCCAGGGAAGTTGTGCCTGAGCCTGTGACAGGCTGGATGCCAAACCCAGAAAAACTGGCAAGCTGATTGCGCTCAAGGTCATAAACTTCATTTGAAAACTCCGGAATTGATTAAGCTGGGCAGATCCAAGTGTAACAGTCTTACCATTAATTAACGCTTGTCCGTGAAAAAATTGACTCGCTTCATCTCCTTGGTTTATCCTTCGAACGATCGATCGCACAGAAATTGATTTGAAAACAAAGTGTTATGAAAGGTAACAAACTGATCATTCTGTGAAGATTGGTAACACTTCTGGAGCAGTACCTGCCGTCGGAAGTATTTGATTCACCCGATTCACCATAACAAAACAACAACAAAAGGCGAAACCAGGCCATTTATCGGTTTGACACTCGTGGCGAGTGGCAATTCGATTTTTTGCGTGTCTGTTTTGTGTATGTGGTGGACACTTAACTGCAGTTAAAAAATAAGTACTACAAAGGGGGGGAAACCCGATGAGATTAAAAGAACTGTACCGGTGTATCGCTTGTGCATCACTGGTTGCACCAACCCTGGTGTTTGCACAGCAGCAACCGGAAATCGAAGAAGTCGTTGTAACCGGTTCCTTGATTCGCGGCACGCCAGTTGACGCTGCCCTGCCGGTTGAGGTTTACAACGCGGAAGACCTGAAACTGTCCGGTTCACCTTCTGCGCTGGAATTCGCTAAAAGCCTGAGTATCTCCGGCGCCACGACCGGTGAATCACACTACTTTGGTGGTGCTGGCCTGACAGGTAGCGTTAGCTACAACCTGCGCGGCATTGGCTCTGACAAAACATTGTCACTGTTCAATGGTCGTCGAGTTACACAGAACACCTCTGTTATTCCATCAATCGCACTGGCACGTACCGAAATTCTGAAAGACGGTGCTGCTGTGACCTACGGTGCCGACGCGACCGGCGGTGTTGTTAACTTTATCAGCCGTGACAGTTTTGACGGCGTCGAGATCCAGTCTTCCTACAAGGCTATAGACGGTTCTGACGGTGATTACTCCTTCGGCATCATCGGCGGCTTCGGTGGCCCGACCACCGATGTAATCCTGGCCGCACAATGGGAGCATCGTTCACGCCTGGACGCAAAAGACCGCCCGTTCACAGATCTGTCTTATGGTGAAAACCCGGCTCCCTGGTCAACACTGACCAACCTGGCAGGCTACCTGCCTCGTGGACCTCTGCCGGCTAACCCGGTTTATAACCCTGCATCAAGCAATGGCGCTGGCGACTGGGGCAACCCGATCGGTGGTGTACTGTCTGATTTCACTCAAGACTCCTGTGAAGCCGTTGGTGGTGTTTACCGCGATTCATTTACCTGTCTGTACAACTACATTCCGTATTACAACGTAGTATCAGACAACGATATTTATCGTCTGTACGGCCAGGTAAAAACCGAAGTCAACGATCGTATGGATTTCTACGTGCGTGCTGCCTACTCAATGGTTGACACTCCGTACCAGTATGGTTCGCCTTCTCAGCCTGTGATTCGTGGCCCCGCTATTCATGGCGGCGCGACCTATCAGCTTCATGTGCCAATGAACAATCCGTATGCAGCTGAATTCGCACAGCGCACTGGTTGGGTAAACAGTCCTCTGTTTGGTCTGACTTCTGGTTTCACACCAATCACATACCGCGCCTTCGCACACGGTGGTCTGGATACTTTTGCTGAAGATGGCAAGTACTCCACACCCAGCAAGATCCGCAACAAGTTTGCGCACTTGGCAACCGGTTTCGAGGGCGAATTCGAAAGTGGTATCACTTACGACATCGCAGCGACCTATAACCATTCAATTCTGTATGCCGACAGCCCCGACATGATGCTGTACCGTGTACAGGAAGCCCTGAATGGTTTCGGTGGCGCCAACTGTAACGTACCGGATCTGGATCCAAACCGCTTTGGGACCCAGAACCCCGCCCTGGCAGGCAGTGCCGGATGCTCATGGTACAATCCGTTTGCAACCAACTTTGCGCAGCAGCCGGTTTACGGTCTGGCCAACCCTAACTACGTGCCAGGCTCCGAGAATCCCGATGAGTTGATTGAATGGCTGTTCAACCCGCGAGCTGCCGAGGACACCAACTGGAACGTGACATTCGACGCGGTCTTCAGTGGAGAAACTCCGCTGGAACTGCCTGGCGGCATCGTAGCATGGGCGGCTGGTGCTCAGTGGCGTAAAACTGAAAACACTGAAGCTGTCACAGATCCTCTGTACAATGGCAGCCAGCCGTGTCAGTGGCCGGAAACTGAAGGCCAGGTGCCACGTGACCCGACTGACCCACTGTACAATGGTTGTACACCTGACCGTCCCGGTCCCTTCCAGTTCTTCGGCACCAACCCCGCTGACAAGACATGGCAGGATCAGACCTCTGTATTTGGCGAGCTGAGCTTGCCGGTACTGGACAATGTATACCTGTCTGCTGCGGCTCGTTATGAGGAATTCTCAGGCGGTCTGGATTCGACAGTATACAAAGTGTCCGGTCAGTGGAGCATTACTGATAACATGTCTGTGCGTGGTTCTTATGGCACCAACTACCAGGCACCAGGCGCAGGTGTCATTCCTGGCGAAGTGACCAACGGCACCAACAGCTTCACCATTGCCGGTGGTAACTGGCGTGGTGCACAGACGGTCACCCGTTCTGACATTCAACCAGAAGAAGCAACCGTTTGGAGCTCTGGCTTCATCTGGCAATCCGAAGGTCTTACCGCCGGTAGCGACTTCCGCTTCATCATTGATTACTTCAATATTGAAACTGAAAACGAACTCGGCCTGTTGGCATCAGCCAACCAGGTAGCCAGTGCTGTATTCAGCATTCCGCCGGCTGGTTCTACCACAGTGCCGACCAACGGTTCTGCACTGGCAGACTGCTCGCATCCTCTGGCTGGCCGAATCGTGTTCAACGGTAGCTGTGTGCAAGGTGTGACAACTGCTAATGACTTTGCACAGGTTCGCACAGACTACGGTAACGGTCCGGGTCAGCTAACCGCTGGTTTTGATATTCAGACCACTTATGGCATGCCTGCCTTCTCTGGTGATCTGACATTCAGCGCCAATGCGACCAAGGTCAACAAGTTCCGTTACACAGAAACTGTACTTGATGGCTATCAGATTGATCCGGGCGCAAACCGTCTGGGCTTCCTGAACTTTGCCACCATTGCTAACGCGATTTCTGAATGGCGCGGCAATATCACTGCAAACTATGCGCAGGGTGATCACAACTTCCGTCTGACAGCACAATACATCAAGGGCGTGAAAGACGATCGTTACTTTAATGCTGACGGCTCTCGCGTGGGTGATGCAGCGCTGACCCCGGCCGGACGTCAACCAGGCACCACTACACCATTTGGCCCAAGCCTCTATGGTGTATACGGTGAAGATTGGATCTCCATGGACTTCCATTACACCCTGGACCTGGTTCGCTGGGACGCTACTCTGAACGCTTCTATCGTGAACATCGCCGACGAAATGCCGCCGGAATCACGTCAGGAGCTGGGTTACGATCCGCGTATCGGCAACCCGCTGGGTCGCACCTTCGAGGTTGGCCTGACCAAGCGATTCTGATCTGACATAGATCGCTTGAACAAAAAAGCCCCGGTCACATGACCGGGGCTTTTTTTATGTCTGGCATTTAGTCTGACAAAACACCAGACACAAAAAAAGCTGATCAAGGCAAACCCTGATCAGCTTTTTTGTTTTACGCAGGCTTACTCAGACTGAGCTTCCTGGAACTCAACGTGAACTTCCAGCTCGATGTCATCACCGATGCCAAAAGCCACCATATTATCCAGACCGAACTCTGATCGCTTGAATTCAGCAGTCGCGGCGAACCCCAGCGTATAACGACGGGTCAGGAAGTTTCTGCCACCCCCGTTGAAGTCCACTGTAATATTCACTGGTGCTGTTGTTCCCAGCAAAGTCAACTCACCCGCAAACACAAATGTGTCCTCGTCAACAGTTTCCAGCAAGGAGGTTGTGCGATAAATTGCCTGCGGGTAGGTCTCCACATTAAACCAGGCATCACCACGCAGATCGTCAGCAAATGCAGGATTATTAACATCCAGCGACGCAGTATCGATAATCACTTCCAGGCTGGACGCCGCAACATTTTCAGCGTCAAAATCCAGAGTCGCATCAAAATCATTAAAACGGCCTACATAGTTGGAAAAACCAAGGTGATTGATCTTCCATACCAGTGAGGCATGATCTTTATCCAGGGTGTAGGCACCACCGCGCAGCTCCTGAACGCTGGTCTCAAAGTCGGGTGTGATCAATCGATCACAGGACACCAGCAAAACTGATGATGCCGCAACAGCGACAACGTGGCGATATTGACTAAAGAATGTAGCAAACATTTTGTTATCCTATAAATAGTCGTCTTGGCGCTTTTACTGCTTTACAGCGTAAACGTCGACGGCAATAGTCACCTCATTTGGAATGGCTGATGTGTTGGCCCAGTATCCCAGACCGACACCATAATCCAGACGCTGGATAGTGACTTCACTGGTCAAATTAAAGCGCAAACCGCCATCAATATTCACATTCAGGTCGAACGGAAAACTGATTGGTTGAGTCTGATCGCGGATAGTTAGCATGCCATCAGCTACAAACGCGCTGCCCGCTTCCAACCGACACTGGGTTGCCTCAAAACGGGCATACGGAAACTGATCCACATCGAACAGTTCCACATCCAGCAAGTAACTCAACGTCTCTTCATCATCAACATAGGTGTCAATAATAGGGATAGTCACTTCAAATTTACAGTCACCGGGGCTGAGCGGGTCAATTTCAAAAACCGCTTCGACATTTCTAAACTCACCTTCATATGGCGTTCCCGAATACGAATACTTGAACACCACACTCGAGTCTTCCGGATCCATCACCCAGGTAGCGGCATTGGCTGAAAGACTGCTGGCCATCAGGAGCGGCGCAATCGCCGCTCCGAGAATTTTCTTACGCATAGCAAAACTACTCCTGATATTTCAAATTACGGCAAGGCGTAGGCAACCAACTCTGAGGGCTGACCGCGAGCACTGACAACCATTGCCACGTACTGCTTGCCATTGTGCTCATAGGTAAACGGCTGACCGGTCTGAGTGCCGGGCATTTCAATCTCGGCAATGATTTCACCGGTTTCTTTATCGTGAGCACGCAGCATCGGACCGCCGCCTGTACCTTCACCTGCAAACAGCAGAGTCTTGGTCAGCAGTACACCTGAGCGCGTTTCAACACCAGTGCGCGGCAGATCCACGCCTTCCAGAGCCGGGTTGTTGGCAATATTGGGTGGCGTATCGGCGTTCGCAATCATCCATACATGATCACCACTATTCATATCAATGGCTGTAATACGGCCATATGGCGGCTTGACGATAGGAAGGCCTTCGGCACGCGGCGGACGAACGCCCAAAGCCATGCTGAAGTCTATATCTGAACGCGGATCCTTATCGACTGAAAGCACAGCCACAACTGTGCGGGAAGGTACATACAGCATACCTGTCTCCGGATCCATCGCGGCACCTTCCCAGTTCGCGCCACCTGTTGCAGATGGCAAGCTCAGTGTTCCCTGCGTACCATCAGGTGCGTCTTTTTGTGACGGCGGCGAATACAGATTGGTACCCAGACGGAATGGCTTGATAGCTTCCAGGGCGGCTTCGCGCAGCTCAGGGGTAAAATCGATCAAGTCATCGATATTGATGCCCTGACGATCGAAACCAGCCGGCTTGGTCGGGAATGGCTGGGTTGCAGCATACCACTCGCCTGGCACATCTCCTGCCGGTACCGGCAGGTCTTCAATTGGCCAGATCGGCTCACCGGTTTCACGATCAAATGTATACACATAAGACTGCTTGGTGACCTGCATGACTATTTTGCGGCCATTTGGAAGGTCGGCCAGAATCGGGGCAGCCGGATTATCCCAGTCCCAGATATCGTGGCGAATGATCTGATAATGCCACTGACGCTCACCTGTGTTGACATCAACAGCGACCAGACTTGTGCCAAACAGGTTATCACCCGGGCGATCACCACCAAATCGGTCCCCAGTGGGCGCTTCTACTGGCAGATAGACATGTCCGAGCTCCGGATCACCGGACATTGGCGCCCAGACGCCGGTATTGCCTGTGAAGTCTGCACTGTTATTCAACCAGGTGTCATAACCGAACTCACCCGGACGGGGAATGGTGTGAAACGTCCAAAGGTGCTCACCGGTGCGCACGTCGTAGGCACGGACATCGCCTTTAACATTGGCTTTTGAGGGCGGACGCATGGACACAGCCATGGCAGGCCCCACCACCACGACATTGTTCATCACAAAGGGTGGCATGGAAGAACCGATATCGATATCTTCGCGACCTGGCCCGAGACGCAGGCCTTCCTGCATATCGATGATGCCATTATTACCGAACTCCGGATCCGGCAGGCCTGTATCAGCGTCAAGCGATACCAGGTAGAAACCAGGAGTAATGGTCAGAATGCGACGCTTGTCTCCGTCGCTCCAGAACGCTACACCACGGCCCGACCCTTTACGTGGCGCGGCGTCATAACGCTCACCTTCCTGGGGACGCCACAGCCACAGCAACTGTCCACTGGTGGCGTCAATCGCCGCGATATCCCGATGTGCGCCGACCGGCGTGTAGAGCACACCATCAACTTCCAGTGGCGTGAAAGTCGCGTTAAATTCTGGGTTCGGACCAAAATTTGCTGTTGAAAACCGCCACGCCAACTGTAATGACTCGACATTATCAGCATTGATCTGGTCAAGCGGCGAATAACGCTGAGCAGCCATATTGCCGTTATAGTCAGGCCAGTCGCCCTCGTAAACGCTGGTGCCGGACTGGCTTATCGCCAGCGGTGTACACATCAGGGCAGATGCTCCCAGTGCCAACGCTGAAATTAATCGTTTTGTTCTTATCATTCTCTACTCCCCGGAATCAGGTCCTCTGTTCATGCCTGCACAGATTTTGATTAGACTTTACCCAGCCCGACGACCTGATTACGGTCGTCGAAGCCCCCCCGACCACCAATAACGATGGTAATTGGAAATCATGAATGATTAGTTTACAGCCAGGAATCGGGTATCCGAAGAATAAGCGATCCCCTGTATGTAAGCAAGTTGAGGCAGCCCTGTTATAAGGCTATCTTGTCGCAAAATGTGACAGATCGGGCCTCAACACCATCCACTGTAACTGTGCGACAATGAACGCCCGCTGAACAGGACAAGAGTTGAAATGGACACTTCACAGCAAGGCACTGATTACGGACAGCCGCTCAGCGACAGTGATCAACGAAATAATCTATGGCGACTCACCCTGGCGCAGGCGTTATCCGGCGCCAACGCCGTGGTGGTCTATGCCACTGGTGCAATTGTCGGCAATAGCCTGGCGCCCAGCGCTGTGCTAGCCACACTGCCTATTTCAATATTTGTGGTTGGCATGGCCGTCTGCATACTGCCCTCGGGTGCCATTGCTCGCCGTTACGGCCGACGCGCCAACTTTATGGTCGGCACTTGCGCCGGTGTCGCGGCCGGGTTACTGGCTGCGGCCGCGATTGTCCAGCAATCATTCTGGCTGTTCTGTCTGGCAACCTTTGCGGGCGGAGCGTACGCTGCCGTGGTGCTGTCCTTTCGATTTGCTGCCGCTGACGGAGTCGCTCCGGCCCGCAAAGCAAAGGCCTTGTCGCTGGTCATGGCCGGTGGCGTAGCCGCTGGCGTGGTGGGTCCGCAACTGGTTACCTTCACGGCGGATATCTGGCCGGAGCATGTGTTTGCCGCCACATTTCTGGCGCAAGCCCTGGTAGCCGCCCTGGCAGCGCTGATTTTGATCGGGGTACGCCTGCCAAAACCCACCGAGGCCGAACTCTCAGGCGGCCGGCCTTTAGCCGTTGTCGCTTTACAACCAGCATTCATAATGGCCGCGACCTGCGGCGCCGTATCTTACATGCTGATGAACTTCCTGATGACCGCAGCCCCACTGGCCATGCACCTGCACGGCCACTCTCAGGCAACAGCCAATCTGGGACTGCAGTGGCATGTTATAGCCATGTACGCGCCCAGTTTTTTCACCGGGCAACTGGTAGCCCGGTTCGGTGCACCCCGGGTGACGGCGGCAGGACTGATTCTCACCGCCCTATCGGCCCTGATTGGCCTGAGCGGAACCGGTGTTCCGGAGTTCTGGCTGATGCTCATCATTCTGGGCATCGGCTGGAATTTTGGCTTTCTCGGTGCATCAGCCTGGGTACTGGAATGCCACCGCCCCGAAGAAAAGACGCGCGTGCAATCCCTGAATGACTTTATTGTGTTTGGACTGATGGCACTCGGTTCGTTTTCTTCCGGTGGCATTTTAGGTATCTATGGATGGATGACGGTACTCTGGGTGTCCTTTGTGCCGCTATCTCTGGCCGTTGCAGTGCTGATCCTGTTCAGAGCCAGGAGCAGCGGTCGCCGAATCGCCTGATATCAGCGCAAGGCCTCATCTGGTGGCACAAAGTCATAACCCAGCGCCTCGCAGACAGGTTGATTAGTCAGCTTGCCGCGGTGCACATTCAGACCCTCAAGAAAGCAGCTATCGCGAGTCAACGCCTGCACACCATGATTTGCCAGCGCCAGCACATAGGGTAGAGTCGCGTTGGTCAGCGCAAACGTCGAAGTGCGGGCGACCGCACCTGGCATATTGGCCACACAGTAGTGCACGATACCGTCCACTACATAGGTCGGATCGGCATGAGTCGTTGGCCTGGAAGTTTCAAAACAACCACCCTGATCGATTGCCACATCCACCAGCACAGATCCTTTGCGCATCTGCGCCAGCATGGCACGAGTCACCAACTTTGGAGCAGCCGCACCCGGCACCAGAACAGCGCCCACCACCAGGTCTGCAGCCTGAACCAGCCTTTCTATGCTCTCGGTAGTACTGAACACTGTTTTGATACGCTCACCAAATTGTTCATCAATCGCCGTCAAACGCGCCAGATTTTTATCCAGAATGGTAACGTCCGCACCCAGACCGACAGCCATGCGGGCCGCATTAAGGCCAACCATACCGCCGCCGATGACAACGACGTTGGCGCGCTCCACGCCGGGAACGCCTCCCAACAAAACTCCGCTGCCACCCTGCGCTTTTTCAAGACAATGGGCTCCGGCCTGAATTGACATACGTCCGGCGACTTCACTCATGGGTGCCAGCAGTGGTAAGCCACCACGACGGTCTGTGACCGTTTCATAAGCAATGGCAGTTACGCCGGAGGCAACTAAAAGCTCAGTCTGTTGTGGATCCGGGGCCAAGTGCAAATAGGTGAACAGAATCTGTCCTTGCCTCAATTGACGGCACTCATCCGGTTGCGGCTCCTTGACCTTGATAATCAACTCGGCGCGGGAATAGACCTCGGCAGCCGTGTCAACAATTTCAGCACCCGCACCATGGTATTGATCATCATCTATGCCGATGCCGCCACCACAACCTTTTTCAGCAAAGACCCGGTGACCATGAGTGACCAGCTCTCTGACACCGGCGGGTGTGAGACCGACACGGTATTCATGATTCTTGATTTCTTTGGGGACTCCAACGAGCATCAAAAAACTCCTGATTCAGAGTGACAGCGACAAGTATGCCCGAAATTCAGCCAACTCACATCGCTTTAACCCAAGCCACTGACAGGTGAAATGGTCCCTCGCATTTGTCAGCCAGAAGAAAACCGATCTGCTCGACAGCAGCAGGGTTAAATGTTGGGCCTGACAACGTGCGACCCCGGAATACTGGCTTGAGCTCTTTAAAGGCAAGCGGTAACTCCAGCCATCGCTTGCTCAAGGTGTCAAAACTAACACTATAGGCAACTTTTGAGCCCTGGTAGTCTGCGTCCGTGTAGAGGCGAAACTGGTAGCGACGGCCATCACCAAGAACGCGCAGCAACACACCACTGGCGTGGCTGAGATCGAGGCGTTGTTGAGATCGGATTGAGGCGAACCCACCATTGTTCTCGAGGGAAATGGAACCCGAGAAGCGCAGACAGCCATTGGCGATTTGAGGAGCGCTGCTGGATCGCCCACCCATGACGCCGTCATTGATGGCATGCCAGGGTGCGACGTCGGCAGGGTCGGAGAAGTCGATTAATGTTTTTGTTTCGCTGGTGTTTGTGTTCATTCGGGGGCGTCCAGTTGAGTGGGGCCAGTGTAGCATTATGTAGATGAGGAAATTCCCATTGAGCAGATAACACAAACAAAAAAGGCCCGCATAAAGCGGACCTTTTGTTGTTTGGCGCACCCGGAGAGATTGATTCGCAATCCGCTGTGGCGGATCGCTCACCCCTGCGGGGCGCCCTGACGGGCGTCCAAAACGCTGTGCGTTTTGTCGAACTGGGGAGTTCTCATCAGCCTCCGGATGGGCAAACAAAAAAGGCCCGCATAAAGCGGACCTTTTGTTGTTTGGCGCACCCGGAGAGATTCGAACTCCCGACCAAGTGGTTCGAAGCCACCTACTCTATCCAGCTGAGCTACGGGTGCATAACTGTTGATGTTTGATTTGTCACTGTCATCTCCAGTGATTGTGCCATCATTCCGGCAATCCGGAGAGATGGATTCGCAATCCGCTGTGGCGGATCACTCACCCCTGCGGGGCGCCCTGCGTGCGTCGAAGAGCGGCGATTATACAGTAGATCGAAGTCCATCGGCAAAGAAGAATTCGGTAAAATGCCCTCAGCCCGTAAGCTCAGGTTCTATGGGCTGTTTATGTCAGGGTAACCTGGCGCTCTGCACCGATATATCAACCCGCAGGGACTCCACTGGCAATTCAGCAGGCAGTATCAGATCGGTCTGGTAATCTCTCGAGTCACCGGCACCGAGGTTCTGGGCGTTGACACGCCTCACAGCGCTCTGATCCCCGGCTGCTGCACGAACTTCGAGGGTGGCCTGTTGCACATCAAGAGCGGCGGCATTGGTCACACGTACCATCAGTCTGCGGTTACTGTCCAGATAAGCTGAGGCCCTTACATAGCTGGCAGGGTTGTCGTTGATATCCAGGCGCTGGAAAGCCCGCAAGGCAGCGGCTCCCAGCTCACCCGGTGCCGAAGCCGCCTGCTGAAAGTATTGTTTGGCTCTGGCCGGTTCGTTATACGCCAGCGCCAGCGCACCCAGCTCATTAACTGCCACAGCCGTTGGCAGCAGGTTCACGCTGGTCTGCAGATCGCTCTGCGCCAGCGCCCGCTCACCCTGGCGCGAGTAGGCCAGGCCCCGTCCAAGATAGTAGTCGAAGTAGTTGTCATCGCGCACAATCGCCTGATTATAGTGCCCCACCGCGGCGTTATAGCGGCGCTGCATCAGGGCAATATCCCCTTTCAGACCATAGAACCGGGCCTCCTGCGGCACCATCGCCAGGGCCTCATCCAGTTTGGCTTCGGCGGCCTCCACCCGGTCTTCGCGCAACAAGACCATCGCTTCATCGAAAGCATCGTATGCCGGCCTGGTTTCGCGTAAAAATGCGGTGTGCTGCTGGTAGCGCTCAACACCCTGGTCGCCGCCAATAAAACCTTCCGCGCGGAGCTGCTGAACCAGTTGGCGATTGTTTTCAACGCGCTCCTGTGATGGCGGGTGACTGGCAAACAGGCCATCCAGCCAGCTCTGACGGCGACCTTCAGACAGGCGGACAAATGCCTGCTGCAAACTGACTGCCGCCTGTGGATCGTAACCCGCCTGTGCCAGATAACGTGTACCGTATAAATCGGATTCCCGTTCTGCATCACGTCCGTAACGCTGGGTGATCAATTGAGCGCCTAACTGGGCTCCACCTAAAATAAAACCAGCGTACTCACTGTCACTGCTGGCAATGGCCGTCGCCACCAGAGCGCCTTGCAGCAACATACCGCGCTCCATCGCCTGCGCACCATGGCGCGCCGCCGAATGGACGACTTCATGCCCCAATACCGCTGCCAACTCAGCCTCATTTTCAAGCTCGTATAAAAGGCCTCGATTAATAGCAATTTTGCCACCCGGTAACGCCCAGGCATTGGGCACCGAGCTGTTCAGTACAACAAACTCATAAGGCAAATCACGCGGGCTGAATGCTGCAATGCGCTGCCCCACCTCACTGACATAGGCAGTCAGCTCTGGGTCAGTGCGAAACTGCCCGCCCTGACTTTGTTGCGAGGGGCCATAGTGTTGAATCCCCATGGATATTTCTTCGCGCTCACTGATCAGTCCCAGTTCCCGCTGACCAGTAACCGGGTTAACGGCACAGGCCGCCAGCACCAGTGTCATCAACAGCGCCAACGTTAGCTGTTTAAGTCCCGAACATGTAGATACAAATTGGCACATGATCATTCGAATAATCCGATGAGTTTCCGGTCATTATAGACAGTCACCTCTGTTAGTGACAGACATCCCGGGTGAGGCTGGGATAACAATAACAACTTGCGCTGTAACTTTCTGTAACAGCCCTTAGCTTCTTGAAGTGCCGAAAATAACTTAACATGCGCTCCCCGGCTGGAAAACCCAGAATTAAATGCAACAAATGAGGAGATACCGCGTGATCAGAGTTCTGCTGCTCATGTTAATACCCCTGTTCATGTCTGTTAATGCCCAGGCACAGACAGCATCCGTCGAGCGTGGGGCCACCCTGTTTCAGTCGGAATGTGCCCGCTGTCACGTGCGGGCTGATATTGAAATGCGAATCTCCAACGACTGGATTGGCAAACCGGCCAGCGAGCTTTACCAGGCCATTATGGCCACCATGCCCGCCGAAACACCCGGCTCGCTTAGTCCGGACCAGTATCTGGACCTGACTGCCCATGTTATGCAAATGGGTGGCGTCAACGCTTCAGTGGCAGGATTATCAGCCAATGAGCTGGCTGAGCTGACTATCCAGCAGGGCGCATCTGGCGACAACGGCCCGGACTACTACGCGTGGACCACCATGAGCGGTGGCCTGAATGCCAACCGTTATGCGCCACTGGAGCAGATCAATGCCAGTAATGTGCAAGATCTTCAAATTGCCTGGCGCTGGAAAGCGGACAACTTTGGACCCCGGCCGGAAGGGCTGAACGTCACAACCCCGCTGATGGTGAATGGTGTGCTGTATGCAACCGCCGGCACAACACGAAATGTTGTCGCCATCGACGCGGAGTCAGGTCAGACCCTGTGGATGTGGCGCCCGATGGAAGGCGACCGGTTTGAGGACTCGCCCCGAAAAAATTCCGGCAAAGGCGTTGCCTATTGGGCTGACGGCGACCAGGAAGTGATTTTTGTGGTCACTCCCGGCTACTACCTGGCCGCTCTTGACGCTAAAACAGGCAACCTGCTGAAAAGCTTCGGCAACGACGGCATGCTCGACCTGATGGATGGCATGCGCTTCAGCGACACCCGCGACGATCGAGACATCACGCTGACCTTCCCGGCCACAGTCGTCAATGACGTACTGGTTGTCGGTGCCGCTCACCAGGTGAGTATGCGCCCCCCTCATGCGGATAACGTCAAGGGCGATGTGCGTGGTTTCGACGCCCGCACCGGCAAATTGCTGTGGACCCATCGCAATATCCCGATGCCTGGTGAGGACGGTTATGAGACCTGGCTGAACGACTCAGCCAGCCGCTCCGGTAATGGTGGCGTTTGGGCCAATATCTCCGCAGACCCTGAGCTGGGGCTGGTCTATCTGCCAGTTGAATCAGGTACCGGTGACCGCTTTGGCGGTGGCCGGCCAGGCACCAACCTGTTTACCGGCTCAGTAGTTGCGGTTGACTACCGAACCGGGGAGCGCAAATGGTTCTTCCAGCACCTGCGTCATGATATCTGGGACTACGACACCCCCACAGTACCAATACTGGCGGATCTGCCAGACGGTCGCAAAGTATTGGTGCAACTGACCAAGCAGGCTTTTGCCTACGTGCTGGACCGTGAGACCGGCGAACCCATCTGGGAAATGGAAGAGCGTCCGGTTCCTCAGACCGACGTGCCCGGTGAGTGGACATCCCCTACACAACCCTTCCCCACCAGGCCACCGGCGTACGATCGCCAGGGCATTTCGGAAAAGGACCTGGTCAACTTTACGCCCGAAATCTACGAGCAGGCTAAAGAAGCCGTTAAACCTTATCGCATGGGGCCGTTGTACCAGCCACCGTCGCTGGCTAATGCAGAAGATGGCACACTGGGCACACTCAGCCTGCCAGGCACACTGGGCGGCACTAACTGGGAGGGCGGTGTCTATGATCCCGAAACCGGCATGCTGTACGTGGCTTCCCGCACCGAAGTTGCTGTGCTGTCGCTGGTACCTGGCGAACAGTTCTCAACAACCGACTGGATCCAGGGGCCGGCCAGAACGCCTAATGTTGATGGCATTCCCATTGTGCAACCACCATGGGGTCGCATTACCGCCATCGATCTGAACAAGGGTGATATCGCCTGGCAGATGGCTAATGCCGACACCCCGGAGCGCATCAAGAATCACCCGCTGTTGAGAGGCGTTGAGCTTGACCGCACGGGTATTCCGACGCGCTCTGGCTTGCTGGTCACCAAATCCTTGCTGTTTGCCGGCGAGGGTCAGGGCGGCAACCCGATTTTCCGTGCGCACGACAAAGCCACAGGTGAAATCCTGGCAGAAATCGATCTACCAGCCTCGCAAACAGGCCTGCCCATGACGTATGTGCAGAACGGCAAGCAATACATTGTCATGGCTGTCAGCGGCAGCGGCCCCGCTGAAATCATTGCGCTGACCCTGCCTAATTGACAGGTTACACAAACGTGCTGCAAAAGGCGGCTCTTCTGAAACGGATGAGCCGCCTTTTTTCGCCAGCAATTTCTTGCCTGCCAATTTTTTACCTGATAATTGGCTAAACCCCCCGTCATTCGCACAAACGGACTGCGTTTAGACATCATCGCATCGTTTTGTTATACTTATCGCGTTTCGAAAATCAATAACAAAAACCTATCGAGACTTCGCCATTAAATTCGAGATTCAAAAACGAGATACAAAGACTTGTTATGAATACTTTTCAAGAAGCGCCAGCGCTTCAAGAAAGACCCGATACAAATCAAGACATACAACTCCGTTCACCCACAGCCACCGACGGTGCGCCTGTCCATAATCTGATTCGCAAAAGCGCGTTCCTGGACGATAACTCGCTGTATTGTTATCTGGCCATCTGCACACATTTTTCAAAAACCAGCGTGGTCGCCACCATGGGCGATGATCTGGTGGGTGTGGTGACTGCCTACATACCGCCCGAACAGCCTGACACGCTGTTTGTATGGCAGGTTGCAGTGGATACCGTTGCGCAAAAACGCGGTCTGGCGAGCAAAATGCTCAACTACATTCTGGAACAGAATGGCTGTAAATCAGTCCAATACGTAGAGACGACCGTAACGAAGGACAACGACGCTTCCAGGGCCATGTTTGCATCACTGGCCCGGCGCAGAAACTGCAACATTGATGAATCAGTCATGTTTGACCGTGAAGAACACTTTCTGAATCTTCACGACACCGAATACAAACTCAGAATCGGCCCGTTTGCAGCGGCCGAATAACCAGGGAGAAACACTATGACGACCATTTTCGACGATATCGAGTCAGAAGTTCAAAGCTATGCACGAGCTTTCCCGGTCATATTCGAGCGCGCCAAAGGCTCTTATCTGTATGACACTGACGGCAAGGCCTATCTGGATTTTCTGGCCGGCGCAGGCACGCTGAACTACGGTCACAACAACGACATTCTGAAAGCCGCTTTGCTTGAATACATCCAGAACGACGGCATTACGCATGGTCTGGATATGCATACCAAAGCCAAGCAGGAGTTTCTGGAAAATCTGAACAATTACATTTTCAAACCTCGAAGCCTGGAATATGTTGTTCAATTCACTGGCCCAACCGGCACCAATGCTGTTGAGGCAGCCATGAAGATCGCCCGCAATGTGACAGGCCGACACAATATTGTTGCCTTTACTAACGGCTTCCATGGTGTGTCACTTGGCTCCATGGCGGCCACCGGCAACTCGCACCACAGAGATGCCGCAGGCATTCCGCTCTCAGGTGTGACACATGTCCCCTATGCCGGCTATATGGGCGAGGAACTGGACACCATTAAACTACTTGAAAATATGCTGGAAGATTCCTCCAGTGGCCTGGACACCCCGGCTGCCATCATGCTGGAAACCATTCAGGGCGAAGGTGGCCTGAATACAGCCAGCAACGAATGGCTGCAGGCTGTTGAAAAATTATGCCGCAAACATGACATTCTGCTCATCGTGGATGACATCCAGGCCGGCTGCGGCCGTTCAGGCAAATTTTTCAGCTTTGAAGAGTCAGGCATCAAGCCTGATCTGGTCACCATGTCCAAGTCTTTGAGTGGCTATGGTCTGCCCTTTGCTGTCACGCTGATCAAGCCAGAATACGACACCTGGAAACCAGGCGAGCACAACGGAACCTTCCGCGGCAACAATCACGCCTTTGTCACAGCGGCTGCCGCATTGAAGGCATTCTGGTCAGATGACAAGTTCGAGAAAGAACTGAAGGCCAAGATCGACCATCTGTCCATGCGTCTGCGCAAAATTGCCGGTGGATACGAAAAGAACCTGATCAAATCAAAAGGCCGTGGCTTCATGCAAGGCCTGGAATGCCGTGATGGTGAGCTGGCTGGCAAAATCTGTCGATATGCTTTCGACAAAGGCCTGGTCATTGAGACCAGCGGCGCCGACAGCCAGGTTGTAAAATGCCTGTGTCCACTGAGCATCTCACTGGATGAGCTCAACAAAGGCCTCGACATTCTGGAAGAGGCCGTGCACAAAACGCTGGCAAAAGAGCTCAGCGCAGCTTCTTAACGTAATGTGATAAATCGCGACGGCTTGCTTGAGTGCAGGCCGTCGTATTTTTATAAGATCCCCGATTCTGAAAACCTTTGATCAGGTAGGGAATATTCAATGATCATAAGACAATTGCAGGACTGTGAAAATTCAGAACGTTGCGTCAAAGCCGAAACCTGGCAGAGCGTTCGCATGCTGCTGGCCGATGACAAGATGGGTTTTTCTTTCCATATCACCACCATCTACGCTGGCACAGAAACACCGATTCACTACAAGAACCACCTGGAATCTGTTTACTGCATGTCAGGCAATGGTTCAATCAAGGATCTTGCAACTGGCGAAGTACACCAGATCAAACCGGGCACTCTTTACGTACTGGATCAGCATGACAAACATATCCTCATGGGCGGCACCGAAGATATGCATCTCGCCTGTGTCTTTAATCCGCCGGTCACCGGGCGGGAAGTACACGATGCCGACGGCGCTTACCCCGCCTCAGATTAAGTAGTCAGAATGCAGTCAGGCCTATCACCGGAATCACGCTGGATACCAGCGCCAGATAGGCCAGATTGACCCACATCAGACCGATATGTATCCAGCGATTATTGGTAAACAATAGCCACACGACCGAACTGGTCACCAACAAGGTACCGATCATGCGGCGAAGCCATGTTTCGTCGTAATCCGGTAGCAGTGGGTCAGACGCCCTGGCCAGCAGCAGAAAAATGATCACCATGCTGAAAAACCAGTTCTTGGTTTGAAAATAGTGTTCTTCCAGGTCCATTTTCTGAAAATGCCGCAAGTCCGGCGTCAACACAAAAGTTAGCAGCACCATCATGATCGGGGCGGCCAGAAACAAAAGCATGGGCGCAACCTTGGTGAAGTCATAGGCCTGATACTCCCAGAAACCCATGTAGTGGTACGTGATAATGAAAAGCAGCCACACTGACCAGCCGGCCAGTAAACCGGGCCGGGTCAGACGATGACGGGCACGAATCAACTTACCCCAGCCCATCAGCAACTCGGCCATCGCGAATGCCACCACAACCGAGACAAACATCATGATGAATTCAAATTTTGACACCGCGGCTTACTCCTCAGCGACTTCAGCTTCGAAGGCTTGCCTGGCGTTACGATTGAGCTCCCTGACTTGCTCAGGGTCGGTTATTTTCTCCAGCAGGCGAGCCAGCTCAGTGCGAAAATCGTCGGCATGCAGGTAAGCACAAACATTGCCATCCTGAGGATCCAGGGCGCGCCGTTTAAGATCCGGCCGATGATCTTCAGTAACCAGGATAACAGGGGTCGGGCCACGTAAAGGGCTGCTCCGCTCCTGCTCACGCAAACGATACAGAAACTGATCCCTGGGCTTCTTATGGTTGTTCCATCCGGTGATGATACAGGCCAGCTTATTGGTTAGCAGACCAAAGCCTCGATTATATTGCCGCACGGCATCGTTGGCATTTATTTCATTATATGTGTTGATGCTGGTAAAACGGCCCGTCTGTCCTATAACGGTTGCGACCTCATCCACCAGCTTGTTGTTTATGTCATAGACCAGAATAACGGGCTTGGCTTGCATAATGTCCTCTGTGACAACATCGTTTTTATTCTAATTTTTTTTCAGCCGACCGACTTACGACGAGCGAAACTGCACGCTGGCCGATACCGGATCCCGGCTTGTGCGGGTCCGGTTAGCCGCCACCGCCGTATCCTCGTACCCAAACGCAAGACCGAACAGGATACGGTCTTCTTCACTCAATTCAAATGCCTCTCGCACCAGATCCGGATAATCGCGCATCGTCCCCATCGGGCAACTGTGCAGGCCATGTGCAACCAACGACAGCATCAGGTTCTGGGCATACATACCCACATCGATAGCTACAGTGGTTCCGAAGGCCTGATTCATGCCGATAAAGGCCATGTAGGGCGCGTCGAAAAATTCATAGTTGCGCAGCACCGCGCGCATACGGCCTTCGCGGTCATGACGTTCAATGCCCATTTCACTGTACAGCGCCACGGCACATTCGACCTGACGTGTGCGGTACTCTCCGGCAAAATCGCCCCGATATTCGTAATCCGGATTGGACGGCACCCCAGACAGCACTCTGCGCTGCATCTCCGCGCTAAGTCGGTCACGCAATTCCCCACTGGCCACATAGACCTTCCAGGGCTGCACATTACAGTTGGATGGTGCCCATTGTGCCAATTCAAAGATCTGCTGCAAAACGTCGTCGGGAATTCTTTTGTCCAGATAACCTCGCACTGAGTGTCTTTGGCGAATAGCATCAACCAGCGTCATCGTCGGCTCAGATTGTGCATTTTTATTAGTATCCACAGAATCAGAAATCATAATCAACTCAACAGTTGTCCACCATCCACGTCTACAGTAGTGCCCGTCGCATAGCCATTCAGCATCAGATAGATCAGCGCACTGGCCACTTCCTCAGGTTTACCGATACGTTTAACCAGCTGACCCTGAGTCATGGCGGCCACTCTTTCGTTTTTCTCATTGCCCATCCAGTCAAACAGGGCCGTATCAATGATGCCTGGGGACACCACATTCACCCGCACCGGACTGAGCTCCACCGCCAGGCAGCGCACCATATTCTCCACTGCGCCGCCCACACAGCTAAGCGCGGACATATTGGGTTTGAAGCGACGTGCGGGCGCCCCACTGACAAACGTCAGAGAGCCGTCTTTGGGGATATAAGGCGCTCCGACTCGGGCCACTTTGGCGTAACCCCAGAGCTTGCCGAAGGCCGCCTGAAACTGCTCTTCACTCTGTTCCACAAACGGTTTCAGAGTCCGTGTGCCGCCGGTTGCTGCCGAGACCAGATGATCGATGCTGCCTGCTTGCTCAAACAGGGCTTTCAGCCCCTGATCATCGTGCGTGTCCACCTGCACCAGTTCCACCTTGCCAGCCGCGACCGCGCGTGCCTTCTCCAGATGTTCAGCGGAGCGACCGCCCGCCCATACACGGGCACCTTCATCTGCGGCCGCTATGGCCGTGGCCAGCCCAATGCCCGATGTTCCGCCAATGACCACAACAGTTTTGCCGGCCAGGCGGCCAGTCCGGGATGTAGAACTCATGATGACTCTCCTGCGTTTTTTCGAAATGCTGCGATAGTAACACAGCCGATATCTGATAACGTGATCCACTGCACAAGATCAGATACAGTTCACAGTTGAATACCCGCACGAAACAGCCATAATACGGGATTAAATAAAAAGCGCCCTCAATCCATCAGAGGCGCATCGGGAGCACGTTATGAAGATTATCAATGCACTTACTCTGGCAGGCCTGCTAACGGCATGCAGCTCAGCCTGGGTTCAACTCAGTCCGGCCGGGGAACAGGTCAGTCTGGCCACCGCTGCCGAAGTGCGCAACTGCACGCGGCTGGGTACGGCCAATGTCAGTGGTGCCGACAATATCGGCTTCGTGCAGCGGGGAGCCAACCGTTTGCAGGAGGAACTGGTGACCCTGGCGCGCAACGAGGCTGGTGCCCTGGGTGGCAACCGAGTCACTCCCGAATCCGCAATTGAGGACGGTCGCCAGACGTTTGGCATTTTCCGTTGCTGATTTAGTTAAAACATCCTATTGACCCGTCGTGCCTGTTTAAAAGCGGTAGCAGCACGTCCTGGAGCTTATGTTATGGAAAGCAAGCTTCTGATGCTTAGCCGCTTTTTTGCAGCCACACCTTTTTTTGTCGTCAGACACCGGCTGATCGTCCTGATGCTGCTGACATCTATCAGCATCTTTGCCATTTTCAGCATGTCCACCCGGACCAGCATGGACATGAGCATAGACAGCTTTCTGGATCAGACTGACCCGGCTATTACCGCCCTCAATGCTTATCGCAGCCAGTTTGGCAGTGATGACTCCGTATTTCTGGTGTATGAAGCACGCGATGGCGACGTCTTTTCACAGGCGTCACTGCAGGCTGTCAGGCAATTGACCGAGAATCTGCGCCAGTGGCAGGATCTGGATCCGGCCAACTATGATGCCGACCTGCAGGAACTTGGCCAGATCCGGCGAGTACAATCAATCACCACCTTGCGGGTACAGCGAGTTGACGGCGACACGCTGTTATCTGAACGCCTGGTACCTGAGATCATCCCCTCTGACCCTGCACAGTTGCAACAGATTCGTGAACGCGCTCTGGCCGAGGACGATTATCGGCTGGCGTTTTACTCCGAAGACGGCCGCTTTGGCGCCCTGATGCTGCAAACAACCTTTGGAGCCCAGCCAGAAGAAAGTTATGTCCCGGCAGTCAACGCCGACAACATCGAGCTAGGCGATTTTTTTACCGATTTTGCCGACGACGCCAGCAGTTTCGACCTGCATTTTGATGAATCAGCCCAGATTGACGAGATTCCCTTCCAGACCGTTGACATGCTGGAATATCACAGTTTTTATGCCGCGCTCCGTGCTGTCTACGCCGATGTTGAAGACCGACTGACCTTCTATTCAGCCGGTAACCCACCACTGATGTCCTGGGTCTATGAAGTCCTGCAGCAGATGATCTGGATAGGTCTGGGCATGATCGGCATTTTTGTGTATCTATTGCGCTCCCTGTTTCACTCCTTCAGCGCCGTTGCCTGGTCTATTGTGACTATTGCACTGAGCCTGGTCTGGACCTGGGGATTTACAGTCTGGTTCGGAATAACTCTATCGACCATGTTGACGCTTACCGTCATGCTGATTTTTGCCGTCGGCATTGCCGATTGCGTGCATGTAATGAGTGCTTATTTTGTCAAACGCAAACAGGGCAATGATCACCCGACAGCACTCAGCCACGCCTATGCCAAAACCGGCCTGGCCATCATGGTGACTACTTTGACAACCATGGCCGGCGTGCTGGCCCTGACCACCTCTAACCTGGTCCCCATCCGGGTGTTCGGAGCCATGTCTGCACTCGGCGTATTTATGGCATTTTTCTTTACCCTGGTATTGCTGCCTATCCTGCTTAGTCTCTGGCACCCGGGCCAGCCTGAAGAAACTACACCCGGCGGCACACCAGCGCGTACAATTCGGCAGCGTCTCCAGGAGATGCCTGGCTACGTGCGCTGGGTAGCCTTGATTACGCTGGGTATTGCGCTTGTGCAGATTCTGAGCCCGGGCATGACACTCTACATCATGGCAATTGTACTGATCACGGCAACCGTGCTGCGTTATCAGGATGCACTGCTGAATTATTGTCCGAGCCTGGTTGCAAGGCGACCAATGACTATTCTGGCGGTCTTTGCAGTGATCTTCCTCTCATCAGTTTATGGCACCAGCCAGGTCAGAATCGACAGCAACATCGCCGAGCTGACCCGTTCATGGTCAGAGCCCCGAATTGCCTATGAGGTCGTGGATGAACACATGGCAGGCGCGCAAAACATAGCCATCATGATTGATATCGGCATCAGCGACGGCATGATGGAGCCAGATGTCCTTAATGCCGTAGATGAATTACAGCAGCGAGTCAGCAAGCGTTACCCTGACCAGATTTCCCGCAGCTATTCGCTGGCCAATATCGTCAAGGACACCAACCAGGTCATGAACCGTGACGATCAGGCATTTTTCCGCATCCCTGACTCGGCAGTGACTATCTCCCAGCTACTCTATCTGTTCAACAGCGCCAATCCTGAAGAGCGCCGCAGCCTGGTGTCCGATGATTACAGCCGCAGCAATATTACGCTGAACGCCTACAATGCCGGCTCTTATCAGTACCAGGTATTTTTTGAGGAGCTCAGCAACGAAATCGATCAGATATTCGCTCCCCTGTACGATTCTTATCCGGATATGGAAGTCACCGTAACCGGTTCAGTGCCATTGATGATGAGGGCCATGGACGAAATCGCCCAGTCACAATACAGCAGTTTTTTGTTGGCGTTGGCGGTAATCAGCATCATCATGATTCTGACACTCGGCTCAGTTCAGGCTGGTCTGATTGCCATTATTCCCAATCTTATCCCCGCCTTGCTGGCATTCGGCTCCATGGGTCTATTGAACATCCCGCTTGACACCGATACCCTGCTGATTGCCCCGGTGATTATTGGCATAGCGGTTGATGATACCATCCACTTCATGACGCACTACCGGGTGGAACTCATCAAAGAACGTGATATGCAAAAAGCCCTGAACAGCACTATTCGGGAAGTCGGACGGGCCGTGCTGTTCACCACCATGGTATTAGGCCTGGGTTTTGCCCTGCTGTCCTTCTCGGAATACCTGGGCATGGCCAAAATCGGCGCCTTCGGAGCCATGGCTATTTTTGTTGCCCTTTTGTGCGATTTATTGCTGCTGCCCGCACTGTTGATGTTGTTCAAGCCACGATTCGGCCTGAAAGGCGACATCGCCGGATTCCGCAGAATTGCCCCCTCAAACGGAGACGTACACGCATGAAGACTAACTCTACAATAATGCGACTGACCCAGTATGCAGGCCTGGCATGTTCCCTCCTGATCTCTTTTTCTTCACTGGCTCAAACTGATGGCAGAGCCATTCTGGAGCAGGTCGAGGAAAATCAGCGCGCAACAACTGACTCCGCTTTTAATCGGATTCAACTATCCAGTTGTCGCTTTGGTTTACAGAACAATCAGATCACCTGCGCAGAGCGCCCCAGAATCAAGGCGATAGAATCGGTAGGCATCAATACCGGCACAAGTCAGCGTGATACACAAAGCATTTCAATCGTGCTTGAGCCGTCCGCTGAGCGCGGCGTTGGCATGCTCAATTACAATTATGACGACCCGGCCATGGACAATGAGACCTGGCTCTATCTGTCCGCTCTGGGTCAGGTAAAACGCATAGCCAGTGGCAATTCGGACGACGACTCCGAAGCAGCTTCGATTTTCGGATCCGAGTTCACAACAGAAGATCAGGACACCGGCAAGCTCGATGACTATCAGATCAGCATTATTGAAGAAACCACAGAGGCCGGTCGGGACGTCTGGAAAATTGAAACCATCCCCAATGCCGAAAGAGCGCGCAAAACCCGCTATGCACGCACCGTGCACTACATCGACAAAGAACGATACGTTGTGCTGCGAGCGGACATGTATGACAGTCAGGGGCGGGAAATCAAGCGTCTGCTGGCGTCTCGCGTGGAGCAGATTAACGGCACCTGGATTGCGAGGTCATTGACCATGATGAATCTGGTGGCGAATCGGCTGTCCAATATGGCGATTCTGGAAATCAACACCGGTCTGGATATCCCGGAGCAGTTTCTGACACCCAGAACACTGACAGATGTGGCCTTTCGGGAGGCTGAATTGAGTCGCCTGCGTGCGCAAGTGGATTGATGAAAACACTGTCAAAACTTGGATTGGCGTTCTGCGCCTGCAGCCTGTCATTGCCTGCATTGGCGCAGTTTGATGACTCGTTTGTGTTTGACGACAGTATGTTTGATGACAGTAGCCTGTTTGAGACTGCAGATTCACAGCCGGGACATTTTCGTTTCCGGCTCAGCCACCAGAGCGTCGCGCACATCAATCGTCATACGCGGGCTGCGGTTGGCGGAGGCACTGAAACTCGCGCCCGCGGCCTGGAAAACAACCGCAGCGCCCTGAATATCCGCTATCAGAATCCATTTCGCGAGGGCTGGCTGCTGCAGGCCAGCGGTCAGCTACGAGGCTATCTGCCGGGCGACTACGAATACAACAACCCTACACGGGAAGATTGGGAGTGGCGCCTGAACGAACTGTTTGTGCAGCGCAGCGGTCAGCGAAACAGCCTGGCATTCGGTCGCCAGACCATTGTGTGGGGCGAAACCATCGGAAACTCCGTACTCGACGTGATCAACACCACCGAGTATCGCGACCTCACAATTATCGATATTGAAGATGCCCGATTGAATCAGTGGCTGCTTGTCTGGGACCATTTTTCTGACCATGGCACCTGGTCAAGCTTTGTCAATCTATACCCGGAATTCGATCCCCTGCCCGTCGACAACAGTCCGCTGTTTCCGGGCTCGCCTCTCCGGTTGCCGCACTATCATCGGGACAAACCCCTGTTTGAGCTGGGCACACGCTGGAGCCGGTCATTCACAGGCAGCGATGTTGCAGTCATGGCGGCCAGACTCTACGAAAATGGCCTGCGCTTTACACCGCCAACTGATGGCAGCAACCGTGCCATTGCACACATTAATGACTACATGCTTTTGGGATTAAGCGCCAATCGCGCAATCGACCGACTACTGTTGACTCTGGATATGAGTTACTCGCAAGGCGTGCTGGTCGACAGCCTGACAAACGCGTTTCCAACATTAAACAAAGGTGATTTACTGGGTATCTCGGCTGGTTTTGAGTACGGCATCAGCGCCACCCGCCTGATCAGTGTTGGCTTGCGATTTGAAAGATTACAGAACATTGAGCGCGGCGCTGCGGAACGGATCAATGATCTGCGACTGGATACCCGTGGTGATCTGCTGGTTCGCTACAGCCACAGCATCATGAATGAAGAAGTCATGCTCTCGGCAACATTCCAGGGACAACTGGATGGCGAAGCCGGCCTGCTGAATCTGGCCGCCGACTACCGCATTAATGACGACTGGGAACTGCGCAGCCAGATTATACTGACCCGCGCCGACCCAGCCTCCACACTGTATTTCCTTGATCAGGACATCCGACTGGGACTCACCCTGTCTTACTCTTTCTGACCTCCGCGGCCCTGATTCTCACCGGCCTGATTAAAACGGTTTGTAAACATATCTTCGTCGAACTCATTCTCCCAGCGCGCCACGGCCGTCGCCACAGACAGGTCACCTGTCACATTCACCGCAGTGCGCATCATGTCCAGTGGCCGGTCAAATGGCAGTACAAAGCCAACCACCAGCGCGATCTGCGTTGGGTTCAAACCGATCGTTTCCATGACCGCTGCCATCAGAAAGATTGACGCCCCGGGCACGGCAGCCGTCCCTATAGACACAAGCGTAGTGCTGGCAGCCACCAGCAAATAATCCATAAAAGTCAGATCTACGCCGAAGGCCTGCGCAGCAAAAACTGACACGATACCGACGTACAGAGCTGAGCCGTCCATATTAATAGTGGCACCAATCGGCAACACAGTAGACGCCACCACCGGCTTGATGCCCAGATTGGTTTCGGCAACCGACATGCTGACAGGCAGTGTCGCTGAACTGGACGATGTCGAAAATGCCACCAGCATGGCATTCTTGGCACCTTTGAAAAAATCCAGAGGATTAAGATTCAGCACAAACCTCATGAGGCTGCCGTGCACAACGATAACATGAATGAAACAGCCCAGCGTGACCGTCAATGCCAGCGCCACAACCTGCAATAGTGCCGCCGCGCCCTGCGTGCCGGCCACCCAGGCAATCAGTGCAAACACACCGAACGGCGCCACCTCCATAACCCAATGGGTCAGCTTGAGCATGACAGATGAACCGGCTTCCATCAGGTGTGCCAGCGGATCCGCCTGTTTGCCGACTGTTAAAATGCCAACACCAAACAACAAGGCAAAAAAGATAACCGCCAGGATATTACCCTCAGCCAAAGCCGCAATTGGGTTGCTGGGCACGATGGACATCAGTCGCTCTCCCAGCGGCATGGCTTCCTGAATCGTCCCGGGATCAGCGCCTGACAGATCAACACCGGCACCTGGTTGAATAACTACCGCAAGAATCAAGCCGATGCTGATCGCCAGGCCGGTTGTCAGCATGTAAATTGCCAGGGTTTTTATTCCCAAAGAACCCAGCTTGTGGGGGTCACCCATGGAAACAATGCCAGCCACAATAGTGATAAAGACCAGTGGCACCACGACCATCTGGATAAGTCGGATGAATACATCCCCGATCCAGCGGATCGACTGGGCACCTTCACCCCAGATTGCCCCGACAACCACGCCCAGCACCAGCGCCAGCATTATTCGCTTCCAAAGCGGAATCTCAAACCACACCTGCATTTTATTTTTGAATTTGCCCGCCAATTTACCCACCTCATCTGAATCAGTGCAATGCTCGTATCAAGCGTTCAAGACTATAGAATTAAACGGGCAAGTGCCAATAAATTTCGAAATGTGCGACAATGCGCGCCCGCTTATTAATCATTCATCTCAAAGATTCACTGCAGGCAGTTCCCGATGACAGACTGGGTCAAAGGCACAGTGGCAGACGTGGCCCACTGGACCAGCAATTTATTCTCCCTGAAAATTCAGGCCGATATCAGGCCCTTCATTGCCGGGCAATACACCAACCTGGCTCTGGACATTGATGGCCAGCGGATTGCTCAGCCCTACTCAATCCTTAGCGCTCCGGGTGCGCAACCGCTGGAGTTCTTTTTCTACACACAGTTGGAGGGTGATTTGTCTCGCCGACTGTCGCAAGCTCAGCCTGGTGACACTGTGTGGGTCGACAAGAATCCCGCCGGCACGCTGACACTGAACAATGTGCCGGATACTGCCACTTTATGCCTGATGGCTACCGGCACGGGTGTTGCACCCTTTATATCGATGCTGCAAAGCGATGATATCTGGCAACGCTTTCAGACCGTGGTGCTTGTCTACGCGGCGCGCACGCAAGAGGATTTTCAGTATCGGGCGCTGTTCGATGAGCTGAAACTGCACCACCCCGGACGCTTCGCCCTGCTGCCGTTTATCAGCCGCGAAACCGTACCCGGCGCAATCAGAGGCCATATCCCGGCCAGCATTCGCAGTGGCGAGCTGGAGCGGGCGCTGGGACTGGCTTTCAGCCCGGACAACACTCACATCATGTTATGTGGCAACCCCGGCATGGTGCAGGATGCCATTCGTGAACTGGAGCCCCGTGGCTTTCGCCAGAACACCGCGACACAGAAAGGACAATTGAGCTACGAAAGCTACTGGTAAAACGCATCCATCAAGCTGACCATTTGACCTGAACTACCCGCACTTTATCGACGTATACTTGCCTGGCAGTGGAATTATTCGCAGATTGCTATACATTAGCCATATCAGCAGTTGAGTTCCGGAGAGTCGGTCATGTTCCAGTCAGCTTCGCTCACGCGACGTTTATTCACCACCATCACGGCAATTTGCGCCTTGCTGATCGTGGCCTGTTCGCCACAACAGTCACAAACACCAGTTGGCGACAGCGCCGAGCCAGAGCGAGCGCAGTACACACGCATCTACCCGCCCAACCCGGATGATCCGCTGGGCGCTCACATTTTTGAACTGAACAACGGGCTGCGCGTTTATTTGAGCCGCAACCCTGAAGAACCGCGTTTTTACGCTGAAATCGCAGTGCGTGCCGGCAGCAAACACGACCCGGCAGACGCTACCGGTCTGGCACACTATCTTGAACACCTGCTGTTCAAGGGCAATACCGAACTCGGCACCCTGGATTTCGAAGCAGAAAAAGTCTATCTGGACCAGATAGTTGAGCTGTATGAGAGACATTTCAACAGCACTGATCCTGCTGAACGAGCTGAAATCTACGCGCAGATAAACGCCACCGCCCAGCAGGCTGCCGAGTACGCGATCCCTAATGAGTTCGACAAGCTCTACAGCAGCATGGGTGCAAGCGGCCTGAATGCGCACACCTGGCACGAAGAAACCGTGTACAAGGTTGGGCTCCCGGCCAACCGCCTGGCCCAGTGGGCTGCTATCGAGTCCGATCGTTTTATCAACCCGGTCTTCCGCCTTTTCCACACCGAACTGGAGGTGGTTTATGAGGAGAAAAACCGCACCCTGGACAACCGTGACCGGATTTCTTACTACGCCCTGGCCGACCTGCTTTACAAAAACCACCCCTATGGTCAGCAGACCACTATCGGCGATGCCGAACACCTGAAAAATCCATCGCTGGTTTACATACAGGAATACTTCGATACCTATTATGTGCCCAACAACATGGCCATCTTTATCAGTGGCGATATCGACATTGACCAGACTATCCAACTGATCGCTGACAATTTCTCCAGGTGGCAGGCCAAGCCACTGCCACCCGCACAAAGCTGGGACGAAGAGCCTATTGCCGATATCGAACGGGTGACCGTGACCTACCCGGGGCAGGAAGAGGTGCAGATGGCCTTCCGCACGGTGCCTAATGGCCATGCTGACAAAGAAGCCTTGATGCTGCTGGACATGATTCTGGACAATCGCACCGCTGGCCTGATCAATCTGAACCTGAACCAGCGCCAACGCGTTCAGGCCGCCGGCAGTTCTCCTGAGTTTCATAACGATTACGGCTCACAACGCCTTTGGGGTGTGCCACGCGAGGGCCAGACACTGGAAGAGGTCGAGGGTCTGCTGCTGGAACAACTTGAGATAATCAAGCGCGGCGAATTTGAGGACTGGATTCTGCCGGCCATCGTCAATGATTTCAAAGCCATGGACAAACGGGCTCTGGAATCCAACACGGCCCGCGTTGCCGCCATGCGCCAGGCCTTTCTGCAGCACAGTGACTGGAACACGGCCATCAACCAGATTCGTCGTTTAGAGCGTGTGACTAAGCAGGATGTCATCGATGTTGCCAACAAATACTTTACCAGCAACAACTACGTGGCTGTGCACCGACTGAACGGTCCGGCTGACATTCCGCCAGTGGAAAAACCACAGATTGATCCCATACAGGTCGACCCCAGCCGGCAGTCTGAATATGCTGCAGCGATACTTGCCATGCCCTACGACGACATAGAGCCGCGCTTTCTGCAGGCAGGCGTCGACTATCAGATCGCTGAATTCAGCACGCAGGTTCCGCTGTATTACGCCCGCAACCAGCTAAACGATTTATTCACCTTCAGCATCAATATTGATGTCGGCACGGAAGAGTACGATCTGCTAAGCCTGGTCTCTGCACTGATCGACAAAGCCGGCACACCTGATTACCCGGCAGAAGAGTTGCAAAAACAATGGTACCGCCTGGGTAGCAACTTCAGCTTCAACGTCGGCGCCAACGAGATGTCCATCAGTATTTCCGGCATGGATCCACAGTTTGAAGAGTCTTTGGCCCTGATGCTGTCATTGTTGCGGGATCCGCAAAGTGATGAGCAAACCCTGCGTGAGCTGAAGAGCACTATCCTGCAGTCACGCCGTGACCAGCGGGAGAATCCGCAGGCTATCAGTCAGGCGCTGTATCTCTTCAATCGTTATGGCGATGAATCACCGATGTTGCGTACCATGAGCAGCGCACAGATACAGGCCGTTGAACTGGATCAACTGCTGGAGATCATCCCGCAGTTGCTTGGCTACAGACATACACTGAGTTATACCGGTTCCATGCCCCTATCACGGGTCAATGACATTCTCGCTCGCCATCACCAGCTACCTGAACAGCTGAATGAGCCGCCTGCCCACCGTAATCAGTTCGCGCGCCAGATCGCTGAAAATGAAATCTACCTCATCCATCGTGAGACCGCGCAGGCGCAAGTGCGAATCGAATTCCCGGATGAGCTCTATGATGAATCACTGACTGTGCCCGCCTCGTTATACAACAGCTACTTTGGTTCAGGCATGTCCAGCGTGGTGTTTCAGGAGCTGCGAGAGGCAAGAGCTTTGGCCTATTCGGCGGCTGCCAGATACGCCCAGGGCAGCCGCACGGATTCCGAGACCCTTATGCTGGGAGTGATCGGCACACAGAACGACAAGGCTGTTGATGCGCTGCAGGCGTTTGTTGATCTGATTGACAACATGCCCCAGTCGGCCGAACGTTTTAATGATGCGCTGGGTTCGCAGATTAATCTTTACCGCACATCAACAGCCAGTGCTCGACAGATTCCGGGCATGGTTCGCTCCTGGGAACGTCTGGGCATGTCGGGCGACCCGCGCCCGCAGCGTTTTGAGCAATTGCAGCAAATGAGTTTTGAAGATGTGCTGCAGTTCCAGCGCAATCGGGTAGCGGATCGCCCCAAGCTCATTTCCATCGTCGGCGACACCAGCCGCATGGACATCGAATCGCTGGAGCAGCTGGGCACGGTGAGAGAGCTCCGCGTGGATGATGTATTTGTTGACTGAGACACTGCGGAGACCGACTCCTTGGCAACATCAGTTCTGTCAATAAACGGCCTGCGCAAACGCTTCGGAGCAACAGAGGTACTGAAAGGCCTGAATCTGGAAGTGATACCCGGCGCCATTCATGGTCTGGTAGGGCTGAACGGCTCCGGGAAAACGACCACCATGGAGTGCGTACTGGGCATGCAGACCTTCCATGATGGAGAAATCCGCATCATGGGGCGCGATCCGTTGCAGCTGTGGCAAGGTGGCGGTGATGTCGTGGGCATTTTTGACAACCCGGCTATCCATCAGCATCTGACCGTCCGTCAGGTACTGGAACACGCCCGCCTGCTTTGCCCGCAGCCCTGCCGTTCAGCCTCCGAAGTCGAACGCCTGCTGGGCATATCCTCTTACAGCAATTATCGGATAAAGCAGCTGTCTTTGGGCAACCGGCGCCGGGTCTCCATCGCCCACGCCCTGCTGGGTCAACCCGCCTTTATTGTGATGGACGAACCGTTCAATGGCCTGGATGCCGGCGGAGTGGAGGACGTACTGGCGCTGATTCTCAAACTCAATCGCGAAGAAGGCAGCAGCTTTCTGCTGTCCAGCCACCAATTGGCTTACCTGGAAAGAATCTGCACGCACATTTCCATCTTACACCAAGGGCGCATATCACGCAGCGGCCAGCTCAAGGAACTGGTATCAACACAACAACTACAGCTGACCATCGTTTGCGACCGGCCGGAAGCTGCCCAAGCGTTCCTGGCGCATCATACAAAGGCAGAGGATCTGACCATCGATTCTGCCGGTCGCCTGACACTCAAACTCGAAAACATGCAAGCTGCCGAGATTAACCGGTTGCTGGTCAATGGTGGCTTTGCCGTTTCCGAACTGGGCGCCAAGACACAGGACCTCAGCCAGATATTTCACGACAGCCTGACGGGGCGAGCCTTATGAACGCCTTTGTTATCGCCCTGCGCGCAGAGCTGTTTGTTGCGCTGCGCAGCAATTCAGCCCGGCTGGTGGTGATCGCCCCGGCGCTTATTGCCTGCGCACAATTGATTCTGGGCAAGCTGATCAGTTCATCGCAGCAAGCCAGCGATGCGCTGATGGGTGCCAGCAGTTTTGGTCAGATTGACGGCGCGGATGCCTGGGGCTCGCTGGTCGATGCCTACCTGACCGGACTCACCGTCAGTGGCCTGATCCTGGTCGCCTACGCCGCATGGAACCAGGCGGCTGATCAGGACAGTGGCGTGTTACGGCATATTCTTATCCGCCGAGTCAGTCGCCGCACCACTGTCATGGCAAAACTGGCCCTGTCGCATATTATTGGCGTCCTGGCACTCTTGTTGTTGCTGGTGCTGAGCACATTCTGTGCCTGGTTGCTATGGGATTTTGTGCCGGTCGCAGAAGACGGTTATGTCTTGATTGCCACAAATGAAATCATCGATGAAATACGTCTGGGTCTGACGCTGGCCATAATTCCCCTGCCCGCTGCCATCGCCCTGGGCATCGCCATCTCTGTATTAGCCAACAATGGCACGCAGGCAATCGTTGCGGCGCTGGGCATCACACTGGCCATGGACATCTTGAAAGGTCTGGTCGGCAATCTGGCCGATTATCTTTACATCAGTTATCTGCCCTCACTGCTCAATGAGTCCTATCTGCAGGATGTCAGCCGATTAGTGAGGGGTTTTTCCGATGTCATGATCAACCCTGGTGCCATACAGCTTAACTATTGGGTACCGTGGCCACAACTGCTGATTTTTGTCATGATCGCTCTATTGGCCATCAGCCGGAAGCGACTATGAAATTAAGCCCTGTCACCAGCCTGTATAATGTCAGGCCAATTCGCAGTATGGCGATCACCCTGTGCCTGTTCGCAATCAGCGCCTGTGTCAGTACCGAACCTCGTCAGTTGGCGCCCAGCGTCTCCATGTCTGCTGAGCAGTCTGACTTCACGGGCAACCCGACAAGCGCGGGCACCCCTGCAGTGGATTTTGGTCTGAGCGCAACGATCAACGAAAGTGATTCCCTGACCAACATCAGCATATTACCCGGAATCCGCGTTCGCACCGTCAGCCCGGGCGGAGCCGCTGACCGGGCCGGCATCCGGGCCGGTGATGTGATCCTGAGTATTGATGGTGCGCCCAGTAATGAACCCGATGTTCTGGACGCGCTGGCTCTGGAAACCAGCTCAGATCGTCGCTTCGAGTTTGAGGTCAGACGCAACACCACTGTCTTCACAGCGCATGTCAATGTTCAGGCTTCTTCACTGGTACAACTGCCCCCTGTCGAATTATACCGGGCGGACCCGGTGCTGCTCAGAGCCGGCTTTACAAGCACGCGCACCACTGACAGCCAGCAACAACCCGTATTTGGTGCCCAACTGATTCGCTGGTTCGAGCACAGTCCGCTGCCTGATGCCGGTCTGCAATCCGGTGATATTATTTTGTCGCTGGATCAGCAGGCAATTACATCGGCTCAGGATCTGATCTCCCGTATCAACAGTGGCTACAATCCGGGCGATAAAGTGACACTGCAAATAAGACGCGGGTCCCGTGTGATGTCAGAGCAGATCACGCTCTGGCATCCGGGTCGACGCCTCAGCCAGTTGAGCCTTTGGCCCCTATTCAGGTATGAATCTTCACTCAATCCCGATCAGACCCGTCTGCGCATCGGGGATCTGCTAATGTTCTCGATTTTTCAATATCAGCGCACCGGAGCTGAGCAGCAATACGATGTACTGGGACTATTCCGGGCAAGCACCGGTTTCGGGGAGCTGATCGAAGAATGAAGCAACGGCGCTTTGTAACGGCAGCCCTGCTTGCCACCTTGTTTTCAGGAAGCGCGATAGCGCAAGGCAACTACATTGCATCTGAAATTCCGGCTCCTGAATGGCCAAATAATATCCGCCTTGCGGATGTCGACGGCGACGGGCTGATCGATCTCATCGTACCGCACTGGGCGGCTGGTGTGGGTCGACAGTTACTGATTTTCCAGCAACAGGCAGATCATCGCTTTCCGGCACAGCCAAGCCGCATTGTGGATATCCGCCCGGAAATTGTCGCCGTGACCTTTGCTGATGTAAGACCTGAACCGGGTGTGGAACTATTGCTGTTCACTGGCAATTCAGTCTTCAGTCTGAGCACAGCACAGGCAACTTATGCCGGCAATATACGGCATCTGTTCGACTGGCCATTTCTGGCATCAGTACCTGAGCGCCGGATAACCTACTTTCTGCCAGAGCCCCGGGATCTGACGGGTAACGGCTTTGTCGACCTGCTGCTGCCTGGCACTGATGGCTACGGATATTTCAGCGCCACCGACCATGAGAGCTTTGAATTAATTCGTCAGATTAGAACTGAAAATACTGACATCGACCCCAGCCGGCTACCGCCAGCAGCCGGCCGCTTCTCCACCGAAGTATCCTTCAACGAACAGGACGGACTGGTTGTCCGGGTTATCCCCCGTTCAGCCTCTGACTTTCAGGACTTTGTGGTCGACGCCAAAGCCAATGCTTCACAAACACTTCTGGAAACCGAGCGCTGGCTGCCGCCCGCCGTACTCAGCGATATGACCGCCCGGGATGCAGCCGACATTGTTTTTCTGAATGTCGGTAATGACTTGTTCGGACAGATCAACATCGTAAGTCGCGATCGAGTTGGCGAGGCGGATTCACCCGTCACCTGGCAGGGTCCTGTCGTTATGGAGGGGGATATTCAACTGCTGGAGCTAAATGGCGACGGGCTGACCGACATCGTTCGCATTGTCGAACGAGGTGAAAACTGGGATGTCTTCCTGTATCTGAATCAGGGAGGACATTTTGATCTGCAACAACCCAGTCAGGTCATGCGCTTCAGTGGGTATGACCTGCGTATCAGCACAAGCGATCTTTTGCAAAATGGACAACGCCAGCTCAGTGTCACCTACTATACCATCCCGCTGGTAAATGCCATTCGCAATGCCAGCATCGTAAGAACCCAGCTCTTGTATGGCCCGGGCAGCAACGGTCTGGTGTTCAACAATAGACCGGATTTTCGTCAGGACGACAGCTTCTCCGCATCCAGCATTCGCGGCCTGACCAGTCCAATCCAGCTCCATAGTGACATAAACGGTGATGGCCGGATTGACGCCCTGTACCTGACGGAGGAAGGCACCCTGGCCGCCAGGAACATTTCCGACAATCTGCAGTTTTCGGCCGAGCCTTTCTGGCAATATGTGCCAGGTCGCACAATATTGGACTTTGAGGTTCATGATATCAATAGCGATCAAGTGCCGGACATTCTACTTTTCCATTCCAACACCATTACTGCACTAATCTCACAACCATGAATCTCTTTCCAGGACAAGTCGCGTTATTTGCCGCCCTCGTCGTCGCCGGGAATTTCGCAACGGTAAACGCCAACACCATTGAAGGTTATACGCGCATCGATTTTACACTGCCGCCGGATACAGAGAAGTTGATCATCGTTGATGCCAATCAGGATGGCTTGAGCGACGTGCTGACTCAGAATGGCAATACCATCAATTTATTTTACCAACAGGATGGTCTGTTCGACTTTAATGCCCCACAAACCAGCGTGACCCTGCCCGGACAGGCCACGGGCTGGGATATCAGCGATGATTTCGCGTTGATTGCTCTTATTGATGGTCAGCAGGTGCAGCGCTGGCAGTTGCAACAGGACCAGTTTGGTGAGGCAGAAACGCTGCTGGACAATGTCAGCGGTTTTCTTCCACAGGGTGTGCATCAGTTGAGTCTGAGTCGGGACCTGAACGATGATGGTCGGCCGGATCTGATCATACCGGGCGCCGGCGAACTCAGTATTTTTATCCGGTCCACCGACGGCAGCTATCAACAGCCACTGCGGGTAGTGTCCGACATGCAATTGCGTTCAGTGTTGCATCCGGGACGGGAGCTGGGCCGCGAGGTTGGCCAGGCACTGCGCATTCCGCTGATGACCCTGCGTGATGTCAACGGTGACGGGCTGCCTGATCTGATTTCCGATACCGAGGAACGGCTGGATGTGTTTCTTGCTCGCTCAAACGAAGCCGTCTGGTTCAACAGCGAACCGGACATATCGGTGGACCGGTTGGCGATTCGCGAACGGCTGGGAGACTTCGACTTCGATCAACTCGATTTCGCCAATCTGACCGGCGTGCTGGCGCTCACCCACGAAGAAATCCTTTCCGACATGAATGGTGATGGCTTTGACGATCTGATCTTGCGTGAAGGGGGGCGGGTCGCACTGCACCTGGGAACTGATCAGGGCGTGGATCTGCAGCAGGCTGACCAGATTCTGCGTTCCGGCGGCAATGTGCTGTCAGTATTTCTTTATGATGAGAACGAAGACGACCAGCCTGACCTGTGGTTATGGCGGGTCGAACAGGTATCGCTGAGCGACGTTTTTCTATGGCTGGCTATTTCCGGCACCATCAATCTTGAAGCCTACATCTACCCAAACGAGGGCGACAGCTTTGCGCGTCGTCCCTCCCGGCGGATCAATGTTGCCTTGCGTTTTCCGTCTGTGTTACGCCTGATCGGGTCGGTCAACGAAGTCCGCGAACGGGCCAGTTCGATGGAAGCTGTCATACCTGCTGCACGGGTAAATGGCACACAACAGGCCATGTCCGACCTGCTGGTACTGATGAGCGATCAACTGCAGCTTTTCAACCAGGCTCTGCAACCCGAAGCCGATCCCTCTGATGATCGTTTTCTGGCATCACTGAACTACAGTCGTAGTGTCGACAGCTATGAAATCGATATCCGCCGCATCATTGATCAGTTCGATATCGAAATTAATCGGGACGTTCGGGCTGTCAGTGACCGTGCCCCGGACACGATTGTCCCGCTGGACGAAAGTGCCGCCAGGGGCGATCTGGCACTGCGCGATTTAAATGATGACGGGCGCGATGATATTTTTGTACTGCTACAGCGCAATGAGGAGTCTGTCACCGGCATTCTGTTTCTGTCACACTGACACAATACAATAAAGCACAAACTGATCCGGAGTAACAGAATAATGAAAAAGCTGATCTGGATAGTCTTCTTCACCGCCCTGGTGGTTGTTAATCTGCTCGCCATGGCCGCCGAGTATTTTGGCGGTGTCTATATTGCCATTCCCTATCGACTGGTGGTTGTGCTCGCCATCAGCATGATCAGTTCCATATTTATCGGTGCCTGGATGCTGCTGAAGACGGCCGAGAAAGAGGAACCCCGATCCTGACAAGACTGCTCGCTACAAGGGCCAGATCCACAGCAGAGTCGGCACGCTGACAACAACAACTACAATCTCTACCGGCAAACCCAGCCGCCAATAGTCACCAAACTTGAATCCGCCGGGACCCAGAATCAGGGTATTGTTCTGGTGGCCGATAGGCGTCAGAAAAGCACAGGATGCACCGATTGCAACTGCCATCAGGAATGAGTCCGGATTTACACCCAATTGTGAAGCGACGCTGATTGCCAATGGACACATAACCGCCGCTGTTGCCGCATTGTTCATAAAATCAGAAAGGGTCATTGTCACAACCAGGATCAACACCAGCGCAATTACGGCATTGCCCTGCGCCAGCCAGTCCAGTAAAGCACCTGCCAACACATCAGCAGTGCCGGTGCTCGCCATCGCCCCGGCCACTGGCAGCAGGGCTCCCAGGAGCACGATCACGGGCCAGTCAATTGAGTCGTACACTGAACGAGGCGGCACAATGCGCAGAGCCATATAGGCGAGCACCGCCGCAGAAAAAGCTATCGATACCGGCAGAATACCGAAGGCGGTTGCCAATATAGCCGACATGAATATGCCAACGGCCAGCAACGCCTGGCCTTTCACGGGCACGCGGATATCGCGTTGCGCCAGAGGAACACAGCGAAAATCATTGGCGAATCCGGAAACCGCCTCTGGAACTCCCTGCATCAACAAGACATCGCCACCCCGGATGGGAGTGGAGCGCAAGCGCTTGATTGAACGCCGCCCCTGTCGGGACACTGCCAACAGATTAATGCCGTAACGCGTTCTCAATTCAATATCCGACGCCGTGCGACCTGCCAGATTGGAGTCGGGCATGACCACCAGTTCCTGTATGACCAGTTCATCTGATTTGCTGGGTGTTTTTTTCTCTTCAGACTGACTGGTTTCTGCAGTTTCACTGCTTTCTGACAGCTTCTCTGATTTAACGGCTACTTTGCGACCACGTTTATTAATCAGATCCTTGCGCTGTGATTTATCCGCTGACTTTTCTTTTTCCGCCTTGCTGTCGCCACTGTCTTTCTCTTCATCAGACGCCTTTTTCGAAATGACCTCCTCTTCCAGCTTCAGCCCCAGGCTGCCCAATGCGCTTCCCAAAGACTCTGGCTCAGCTTCAATAACCAGAATGTCGTCTTCCCGGATCACCCGCCTGGAGTAAGGGGCGATGACCCGCACATCGCCACGCACCATGCCAACAATTTGCGCATCCTCTTTTTCCAGGGTGGCTTCGACTTCGCGCAGTGTCTTGCCGACCGCCTTGCTGTCCGCCACTATGCGCACTTCGGTCAGATACGTGCCGGTTTCAAAACTGGCGCTTTCCGCCTGTTTACGTCCGGGTACCAGTCGCCAGCCAATCAGCCCGACAAACAGAATGCCCACCACCGTGATCGACACACCTACCGGTGAGAAATCAAACATGCTGTAGTGGCCCAAGCCGGACTCTGCCCTGAAACCGGATACAATCAGGTTGGGGGGCGTCCCGATCAAAGTGGTCGTACCTCCCAAGATGGAACCAAAAGCCAGAGGCATCAGGACGCGGCCAGTGGGAATGCCCTGTTTGGCAGCCATCTGAATAGCAACAGGCATCAGCAGCGCCAGAGCACCCACATTATTCATGAAACCGGAAAGCACCGCTGCCAGAGCAGTCAACGAGAAGATACTGAGTGTCGGACCCGCCGATGAGGGCAAAATCCGCTGCGAAAGCACGTCCACCGCCCCGGTTATCTGCAGGCCGTAGCTAAGCACCAGAACGCATGCCACAGTAATGACAGCCGGGTGACCGAATCCGGTAAAGGCATCTGCCGAGGGCACCAGGCCGGTCAGGATACAGGCCAATAATGCGCCCCCAGCGACCATATCATGACGCCAGCGCCCCCACATGAACATCACCATGCTCAGCAGCAGGATGGCGATAATAATGAATTGATCCTGACTCATGAAAAACCCTCTGGCGACGTCCTGTGCAAACTATTAGACACCATGCATCTGTCAGGCGGCAACCTCATCTATTGCTGCATTCAGCGCCAGTCTGCTAATCTCAGTCCGAACCCGCTTATCATCGAGGATCAGATCTTGAAATCAATCATAAAAACATCAGCAATGATGCTGACTATTGCCTTCACGCTGGCGTTGTCGCCACTGTCACTGGCTCAAAGTGGCCCGGTATACGAACTCAGGACCTACACTTCCACACCCGGCAATCTCGATAAACTACTGGCACGTTTTCGTGACCACACCATGCGTATTTTTGAAAAACACGGCATGAGCAATATCGGGTACTGGGTTCCAGTTGACCCTGAAAAGTCCGGCAACACACTGATCTACATATTGAAACACGACAGCATGGAAGCAGCGACAGCCTCCTGGCGAGCCTTTGGCAGCGATCCGGAGTGGGCTCAGGTTGCTGAAGCATCGAATCGTGACGGCCAGATTCTGCAGAGTGTCGTGCGCGAATATATGACGGCTACTGATTTTTCACAGATGCAGTAATTTCTTAGAGCGGCCATACCAAGGGCATCAACACGGCGCCTACAGCAAACACCACCAACGTCAGTGGCAGGCCCAACTTCAGAAAGTCAACAAACCGGTAACCGCCCGGCCCCATCACCAGCACGTTGGTGGGGTGGGCGACCGGACTTGCCACGCTTGCCGAAGCCGCCAGGGCAATGGCCATCATGGCCGCATGCGGGTCGACACCCAGACTCAGACTGAGTGACAGACCAATCGGCGCCATCAGCACCACAAGCACCACCACCGGAATAATCAAGGTCCCGATGACAGACAGAAAATAAAGACCAGCAACGGTCAACCAGGGGTTGTATGCACCGGTCAGAGTCAGCAACTGAGCCGCCAGAAAATCCGCAGCGCCGCTGCCCTGCATGGCTGTCCCCAGGGGCATCATGCCCACCAGCAGTACGATAGAACGCCAATGTATGGCCTTGTAGGCCTGTTCCATGGTCAGACATCGCCCCAATACCATGGCTGTCGCCCCCATCAGAGCGGCAATGTAAATCGGCAACCAGCCGGACAGTGCAATCAACACCACCGCCAGCATGCTGCCCAGAGCAATCGGCGCGCGAGACTTGTCAACCTCTGGTGCTGATACCGGATTCAGAATGATCAGGTCTTTATTGCGGTTAAGATCCGCCAGTTGTTTTACCGGCGCGACCAGCAACAGCGCGTCACCGCGCTGTAGTTCCATATCTTTTAATCCAGATCGATACGGGCGACCGCCCCGCCACAAAGCAGCAACCTCCACCTGCCAAGCCTCGCGCAGCTTGAGATCGGCGATGGTCTTGTTATTGATCCATTTATGCGGGTGCATAATGGCCTCAACCATCGCCAGTTTGCCTTGCTCAAAAACCTTCAGATAGGGGGTGGCATCATCCAGCATCTTTAACTGCTGTAAGCCGCGCAGCAGATCAAAGTCCTCCAGCCGTCCCTGCACCAGCAACAAATCGCCGCCATGAATTTCCAGCTCAGCCGGAATCGGACGCATGAACTCGCCCTCGCGGAATAACGCCATCAGGCGCAGATCGAAGGCCTTGCCCAGACGCATATCAGTTATATGCTTGCCGTCCAGTGCCGCATCTTTGGGCACCCTGAGTACCAGCAGACGTTCATCGAGCTGATATCGATGCTGCACCTGTTCCTTGTCCAGGGCTTGCAGCTTATCGAACTCATATCGTGACTCGACGGACTTACGGGCTTTCTCGCCAGCCTGCACCAGAATGCGGTCACCGGCCTTTAACTCGTAATCTGCCAGGTGGGTACGCCGCACGGTGTCACCGCGCAGAACGGCCAACAGCCAGCCACCGGTCTGTTCGTTGAAGTCCAGCGGATTGAGTGTGCGCCCGATAAGGGGATTTTCTTCTGTCAGGGCCACCTCATAGAGCGCCGCATCCTCCAGCAAACGGTCATGCAAAACCGGCGCTTCGCGCTCGATGGCCAACTCACTCCAGTGACGGAGCAGCTTGAACCGATCCAGTCGCCCCTGCGCCAGCAGAATATCACCTGCCTGCAAGCGGGTGACTGACGAGGGTAAAGCCTGCGTCTGGCCTGACCGACTCAGGGCAATAATCATCAGGCCTGCCGCCGCCGTCAAACCGGTCTCACCCAGACGCTTGCCGACCAGCAAGGAGTCTTCCGGCACCTGCACAGCAAAAATGCGCTCCTGCAAACTGTACAGCTCACGAAGATCCCGGCTGCTGCCAGTCTCGGCCACCGGATCGCGGGCCGGTAACCAGTGACGCCCCACCAGCGCCACAAAGGCTGTGCCGGCTAACAACACTGGCACGGCAATAGGTGTGAAATCGAAAAATCCGAAACCCTGAAAGCCGGACTCTTCCAGCGCGGTGCTGACCAGCAAATTGGGTGGCGTGCCAATCAGGGTCAACGCGCCGCCAAGCAGACAGCCGAAGGCCATGGGCATCAAAAGACGTGAAGGTGTCGCTCCAACCTGACGTGCAACACTGACAACCACCGGCAATAGCAGGGCCGTGACGCCGATATTGTTCATAAACCCGGACAGCAGTCCGGCCAGCAGCATAAAGGTGGCAACCAGCTTCATTTCACTGTCACCCGCCACCCGTATGACCCGCCGACCCAGTGCGTCGGCTATACCGGCCCGGGTCAGGCCATCGCTCAATATGAACATCGCCCAGATAGTCACCACTGCCGGATGACTGAAGCCGGAAATCGCCTGATCGGGTGACACCAGACCCGTGACCGCCAGCGCACTGAGCACCAGCAGAGCAACCACATCCATGCGGAGCTTCTCTGTGGCAAAAAACACCACTGCTATCAGCAGTATTCCCAGAACCAGCGCTATATCAACTGTCAATCCGTTTTCCTCGACACACCTAAGGCAGCACAACCTCTATAGTAACAAACGATACTTCAAAAGCACGGCTAAAGCCTAAATGCCCCGGCCAAGTAGCCGATATAGCAGAATGTCGACCGTTTTTTATGCCGCTTGGGGATGATAAAGGGAACAATTTGTCGTCATTGCATCACTTAAAGTCCTTAACTGGCTATAATCTTCGGTGGAAATTCGTAAACATGAGAACACAGGATCGAAAAGGGACAAATTATGCTAAGCAAACGTCTGATCGCGGGCATGGCCCTGCTGAGCCTTGCAGCCTGTCAGAGCGGTTATACACCACAACCGCGTGCCACCCTGTTTCCGGCGTCTGAACAATCCTACATGCGCTCGGCAGCGCACTGGGACATACTGGCCGCCAATGAAGCCAGCGCGATCAGCCAGGCAGTGGATGACAGTAATCTGCTCAGTATCCGGTCTGCCGATGTCGGTGACAGCCCCTTTGAACAGGCCTATCGCAATATGTTGCTGGCCCACCTGGTAGGAAATAATGTTCAGGTAGCCCTGGATCCTGCATCGGCCTCTCACCATATCGACTACGATATTCAGGTCGTCAGACATGAGAATCGCAGATCGCTGCGACCGCGACCCGGCACAGCCTCAGCGGCTTTTGCCATTGGTGTGTTTGGCGCCAATGTCCGCAACTGGACCGACCAGGAGCTGGCTCTCATCCCTGTTGGACTTGGACTGGATCTACTCAATGTGGTCTGGCGTGATACCGAAGAATCAGTAACTGAGGTCGTGGTCAATTCCAGACTACATGATGGCAATCGCATCATCGCGGCCGACTCTCGCGTGTATTACTTCAATGCACAGGATGAACACAACTATCAGGGACAGGGTCGCCAGTTCCAGGTAGTCAGCAGCGAACAGGGGGAATAATACATGTCACGAACAGGCGTTCTTGTATTGCTTTGTCTGGCGCTGACTGTGTCAGCCTGCAGCAGCGGTAAAATCAAAACATCCAACAACAGGGTTATCGCCTCTCATCACGATGCCGCCAGATACCTGATCCAGATGGCGGGCAGTAACCTGCAGCCTGGCGGACGCATGATTGCTGCCAGTTTTGCCGACGTAAATAATCTGACCACTTCCTCAACTTTCGGGCGTATGGCCTCACAGCAACTGGTGTCCCAGTTTGTCATCGAAGGTTACTCCTTTGTGGAAGTGCTGATGCGCGACAATATTTACATTGACAGCCAGCAGGGTGAATTTCTCCTGTCACGCGCGGTGAGCGATATCAGCGACACACATAACGCGCCTGTAGTGCTGGTCGGCACCTACGCACCCGCTGATGACAACGTATTTGTCACCGCCAAACTGATCAGAACCACGGATAATGTAATTGTCGCCTCCTACGACTATGCCGTGCCGTATACCCGGGATATGCGCAATCTGCTCAGACCCATGCGCTGATTGAGATTCAGGCCGAAATATGCTTATATCAGCGCCCATGAAGATGCGCCTGATAATCATACTAACCGGCCTGCTTGCACTGACCTCCTGCTCCGACCAACTGGCCGGCAACAGGCCGTATATTCTGACAACTGCCACTACCGGCGGTGCTTACTACCCTATTGGCGTTGCCATCGCGACCATTACCAAATCTCAGCTCGGACCAACTGAAGGCATTACGCTGTCGGCCATCAGCTCGGCCGGCTCGCTGGAAAACATCAAACTACTGCGCGATAACCAGGCACAATTTGCCCTGTTGCAGGGGCCGTTTGCAGCGTGGGGCTGGAATGGCGAAGGCCCCATCAGTCGCCCGCAAACTCATCTGCGATCGGTGGCGGCGGTCTGGCTTAATGTTGAACATTTTGTGCTGATGAGTGACCTGGTGCAAAACGGCACCATTCGTGATCTGGATACACTTGATGGTCAACGTTTTGTGCTGGGCGCCCGTAATTCCGGTGCCGAGCAGACAGGCCGCTATATTCTCGAGTCTCTTGGCATCGACTACGAAAGCAAGATGAATTTTGCCTGGATGGGTTACGGTGGCGCAGCCAATGCCATTCAGGACGGCAATGTTGTAGGCATGAACGTGCCGGCCGGTGCGCCGGTGAGCGCTATTACCCAGGCCTTTGCACAAATGGGTGATCGCATCAGTCTGCTTAATTTCACTGAGCAGGACCTGGTTGACATCAACCGGCGTTACGATCTGTGGGACTGGTACGACTTTGCGCCGGGTACCTACCCGAATCAGGATGAACCCGTACGTTCCATTGCCAGCCCCAATGTTCTGGCAGTCCGCGATGATGTACCTGAAGAGGTGGTTTATCACATTACCAAAACCATCTGGGAGAATCTTGGCGCCCTGCAGGATATTCATGCTGCCACCCGGGACATGCAATTGCAGCGCGCGGTGCGTGGACTGGGTGCGCCTCTGCATCCCGGTGCCATACGTTATTATCTGGAGAGAGGCCTGGAAATTCCGGATCGGCTGCTGCCTCCCAACTACAACAGACCTGAATCATGAGATCACCGGTGCTGCAATGGGCAGCTTTCCTGTTCGCCCTCTTTCATATTTACGCGAACGTCTTTGCAACCATCCCGGAACTATGGTTCTCGGTAATCCACTTCGGCGGCTTTGTCGCCCTGTGCGCCCTGTCCGGCAATGAAACCATTCCCGATCATCAACCACCACCGCTGTGGTTAAAGCTGATTAACGTGACTCTGGCCGTGCTGGCCGTGCTGGTGACGGCCTACATGATATTCTTTGAAGACGCCCTCTACGCCAGAGAGGCCGAGTTCATCCTGTCCGACTATGTGATTACCAGCATCGCCGTTCTGCTGGCCATAGAGTTCACCCGTCGCACCACTGGCTGGTTCATGCCAGTGCTGATTCTGATTTCCCTGAGTTATATCCTCTTTATGGGGCGCTATATCAGTGGTGTTTTCTCATTCCCCGGCTTGAGCCTGGAGACCGTTCTGTACCGAAGTTACTTCAGTGAAGAAGGCATGTTTGGTATGACGGCCAATATATCAGCCACTTATGTTTTCATGTTCATTTTATTCGGCTCATTTCTGCTGAAATCCGGAGCTGGTGATTTTATTGTCAGTTTTGCCCGCTGCCTGGCCGGTCGTTTTACCGGTGGCGCGGGTTTTGTCGCGGTCATCGGATCAGGTTTAATGGGGTCAGTTTCAGGCTCTGCTGTCGCCAATACAGTATCCACTGGCGTGATCACCATACCCATGATGAAACGCTCCGGTTTCAATTCTCAGTTTTCGGCCGGCGTGGTAGCCGCTTCGTCAACTGGCGGAGCGCTGATGCCTCCCATCATGGGGGCCGGTGCCTTTGTCATGGCCAGCTATACCCAGATACCCTATCTGCATATCATTGCCATGTCGGTGCTGCCGGCAATGCTGTTCTATCTGACCGTCATGTTTTTTGTGCGCATTGAGGCCAAACGGCTGGGCCTGCACGCCGACAAAGCGGGCGATCACGAAAGTATCCTGTCGGTCTTACGGGGTGGGTGGCACTTTATTATTCCTCTGGGCGTACTGGTGGGACTCTTGATTGCCGGCTATACGCCAATACGAGCGGCTGCTGTGGCAATAATTGCGGTGATTGCCTCTTCCTGGCTGTCGCCAACGCCGATGAAGTGGCAGGGTATCTTTGATGCAACCGTTGATGGCGTCCGCACCATGGTATCGACTGCACTGCTGCTGGTGGCGGTCGGTCTCATCATTAATGTGGTGACAACCACCGGCGTCGGTAATGCCTTTTCGCTGATGATCGTAGAATGGGCTGACGGCAGTCTGCTGATCAGCCTGTTGCTGGTTGCCATCGCGTCTCTCGTGCTCGGCATGGGCTTGCCAGTGACCGCTTCCTACATCGTGCTGGCAACACTGTCAGCGCCGATTCTGTTTGACCTGATTGCACAGGATCAGATGCTGGCGGCCTTGAGCGCGCCGGACCTTCCAGCCAGCGTGACAGCCACCATCAACCTGTTTGGTGGTGATCCACTGGTAGCATTGCGCGAAATGCCCCTGGAGATGCGCCAGATTCTGCGCGCCGAGCTATTGAGTCCGGAGCTGCTAACCGGCATGTTGCTCAGCGCCCACCTGATCATTTTCTGGTTGTCGCAGGACAGCAATGTGACACCGCCGGTGTGTCTGGCAGCATTCGCGGCTGCTGGAATAGCCGGCACCCGCCCAATGGCTACCGGTATCACCTCATGGAAGGTTGCTAAAGGCCTGTATCTTGTGCCCTTGCTGTTTGCCTATTCACCCCTGATCTCAGGCACCTGGCCTGAACGATTTTATACGTTCTTCTGGTCGTGTCTGGGACTCTATGCGGCTGCCGGACTACTGCAGTGGCGACTGGATCGTCCATTAAACCTGGCATCAGCCGCCATGCTGCTGGTTGCAGCCGTGTTGCTGCTGTGGGCGCCGCTGACGATTTACCATCATCTGGTCGGCGCCGGCTTATTGCTTGCTGTCATTTTATGGCAACGCAATCAGGATAAGCTGGCCAAGCTGATACAGAACTGACACAGATGGCATACGCGTCATTGTTAACGCTTGAGGCGATTAATGTTCTCGGAAAAAGAGCTCAATCTTGAGGAACATGAAATCCGCGACGTGGTTCGTGCGCTGCCGGCAACCAGGCAATACCGCTACCATCAACTCGAAGTCCGGCTGTTAAAGCGCCCCTCCACCTACAAAGCGCTCAACTGGCTTTTCCCGATGGGCATACACCACTTCTACCTTGGCCGGTGGATCAGGGGCCTGATTACTCTCAGCCTGACCTTATCTGGTGTTTTCATGATCGTGGCCATGCAGATGACCGCTTATGGCCTCATGCTATTGCTGGCCACCGTACTGATTGAAATCCCGCAGTTGCTGAATGCCAGGCTGCTGGTGCACAGCCGTAATAATCGCATAATGGCCGCATGCCTGAAACAGGTGCAATCCGAATGAGTTATCTTGCCGTGCAGACACAGATACGCCACTACGCTGAGCGGCTGCGCACACACTTTCCGCTGAGCATGGCCGGGCTGCTTATTCTGCTGCTGGCTTTAGCTTCCCTGCAGGGTTTCGGTTATCAGCGCATGGACCTGGTGGTATTTGCGTTGACCGTGTGTGCGCTGAGTATCGTGCTGATCAGCTCTATAATGGTCATCACCACCGGACTGATCATCAGAAAACGTCTGCGACTGGCACTGAATTCCGCGCAGGCACCGTTAAAAGCCGAAGCGTCATATCCCAATGACACGCAATTCATGATCCCCGGGCACAGTTGGTTGCCAATGATGACCCTGGAATGGCGTGTTGTGGCGCCTGACGCCATGCATACCCGCATTCGCTTTAATACCGATGAGGATCTGCTGGAAGAGACCATTGTGCCCGAGCAGCGCTGTCTCGGCGGACACATCACACGACTGTTTACTGTGCGGGATGTCATGGGTCTGTGCCGCTTCAGTTGGCGCATGAGTCAGGCCGCACAGATTATGATTCTGCCGAAAATCGGCCAATTACGGGCACTGCCATTGTTACGCTCAATGGATGCTGAGGATGGTATTCCGGATTTTCGGGGCGCACCGCAGGGGGATCGTATGGATATTCGCCGCTACGCGCCGGGTGATTCCGTTCGCGATATTATGTGGCGAGTGTATGCCCGCAACCGCCATCTGAATGTGCGACTGCCAGAAAAGAGTATGTTTCAGTCAGAACGAACCCTGGCTTACCTGGTCAGTGGTCCGGCGGACGAAGCGGCGGCAGGTGTCGCCAGATTTGCAGTGGCTGAGGGTGCACTGGGGGAGCCCTGGCTATTCAGCGCCGATGGCAGCAGCGATGTCGCCCGCACAACGGCCAGCGCACTGCCACTGATTGCCGGGTCGAGACAACCGGGACGCACGCTTGAGTTCGGGCTTGATGCATTTTTACAACAGCAGGGTGGTCAGTATTCAGCCTGTATCGTCTTTGTCCCTGCCACAAAAGGTTCATGGACCCGGTCACTGCTGGAAACGCTCGCGCGTTTCCCGGGGCCATTCACTATTGTCATCGGCATTGATGGGAGCACTGAATCATCATCGCCCCCCCATTATTGGCAACGGATGCTGTTCAGCGCCGATAAGCAGGCCAGCCGCTCTGCAGCAGCTGATTTACGGGAGCTGATCGCACTGTTCGGCAAGGTCGGCACGCAGGTGCTTGTTGTAGACCGGCAAAGCGGTCAGTGCTTTGACCATCGACTTAAAAGAGTTTAATGTCAAACAAATGACCAGTCCCGCCAACAAACTATCTTATTCTTTCCAACGCAGCCTGATGCGGGCATTTGTGCTGGCTGCGGCCTGTTGGGTTCTAAGCGCCCCGGTCACTACCGTGGTTGGCTCGTTCGCGGCATTCGCGGGAGCTTTCGCCGGTGTATTATGGATGGACTCCAGGCACAGAAATCATCTGCTGTTCAGCCTCAGACTAGTGATTGTGGTGCTGGCTGTCACCGTTGGTGTGAGCCTGACGGCCTTGTTGTCACGCTTGCTGGTTGGCAATTCCATTATCGCAGGCTCCATTGGCGCCATGCTTGCCTATCAGAGCGGCCAACTGCTTTTCTGGGCAGTTCTGGCCTGCTGTATCGGCATCGTGCTGCGACTTTATGCCCGGCGCTATAGCTGGGGCAATGTCCCGGAGTTACTGTTTGTCACTGCCGCGTTTGTGATCACTCTGGCTGCCCACCAGCGCGGCATGATTGATCGTCCCTACTTCATAGGGGACTTTGCCCTGATTCGCGGCATCGATCCTTCGTATGTACTGATGGGCATTGGTGTTGCTGCCGTGCTCACCCTGACAGTGCTGCTGATGCTGGAGGGCGGCCAGCACAGATTGCCTTATCATTTTTCCGTTTTGGCCGTGTTGTGTTTTTCGTTGCTGCTATATGTCCAGCTGTTTGGCATGCCCACGCCCACTATGACCGATAACCTGGGCCTGACCGGACAGGGCGCCGGGGGCAGCGGGTCGCAATCCGAGAATCCTTTCCGCGACGGCGATAATGACGCGAATGACCGCGAGGCTCCCGTTGCCATAGTCCTGTTCCGGGATGATTACGAACCACAGGGCGGTGCCTATTATTTCCGCGAGTCAGCCTATTCCGAGTTCAATGGAACCTTGCTGTGGACCGCAGAGAGTGACGACCTGGATCTTGACCTGGTAGAAAATTTCCCGTCCAGTCCGGTGTCTGTCACAGAACATGTGCCGGCTCAGGACAGACGCCGCAGCGTTACTACCACCATAGGATTGCTGACACCTCACCGCAGCCCGTTTGGGCTGGACGCACCGGTACGATTCGAACCAGCTCCCAACCCCAACAGCCTGCGATTCCGCCAGACCTATACGGTCGAATCCATGGTGCCGGAATTTGAATTCCCGGATCTGATTGGCCGTACCGCCGGCTCACCGGACTGGACCATTGCCCAGTGGGAACGCTACCTGGAAATGCCGGATGATCCCCGCTATGGGGAATTCGCCGAACACCTGGTCAGCAATATTCAGGCAGAATTTGCCGACGACCCCTACGCCAAGGCACTGGCTGTCAAAGCCTGGCTGGACGATAACGGCATATACAGCCTGAAAAATCAGCATGCTTACGCGGATGATCCCGCTGCCTCTTTCCTGTTCGGAGACGTTACCGGCTACTGCATTCACTTCTCCTATGCTGCCACCTACATGTATCGCAGCCTGGGCATTCCGGCCCGGGTAGCGGTCGGTTACTCCGTGCCTGCCGCCAATCGGGCCGGCGGTTCAGCGCTGCTGATACAGGCCATCCATGGTCACGCCTGGCCGGAAATTTACCTGGACGGTCTGGGCTGGGTCATCGTTGATCCTGCGCCGTCACGCACACTGGTTGATATGTCTTCCGATCCACAGGATTCGTTGCAGCAGATGCTCGGTGACATGCTGCGCGACGACGCCAGCTTTCAGGCCTTTCTGGACAGCCAGACGGACAGCAGTCTGCCATCGCTGCGCCAGGTCGCACTCGCTATTTTCTGGTCTGCACTGTTGCTGTTGGTGTTTGCCTATCTGATCCGTTTCTGGCGCCAGTTCAGCCCCTTGTGGTCGACGCCTGAATCCTTGTATCGCACACAATACCGGGCAGCGCTGGATATGCTGAGCGCTTACGGTATCCGGCGTCGGCCCGGTGAAAGCCGCGAAGCTTTTGCCCGCCGTACAGTCAATCAACTACCCTCTTTCGGGCAAATGACTGAGTTACACCTGAGTTGCACTCCTGGTTACGCTTATTCCCTGCACACAGCTGCGGGTACCCTGGCGACAATACCTGAAGCGCACTGGTATCAACTCAGGCACCAATTACGTCAAGAAATCAAACGCAGTCAGCCAGGCTGGCGACACTTGCTGGCCGCCATCCACCCAATGGCCTGGATGGCAACACACTGACATTATTCGGTATTGCATAGTGAGGCATTGAATGGAAACGCAAGGTTCCGGCACCCACAGTGTCGATCAGCTGACGACGGCTCAGGCTGTTCTGCAGCGCCTTAAACAGGCCGTACAGGCCAAAGTGATTGGCCGCGATGAGGTTGTTGAACTGACTCTGATCGCGCTGATTGCTGATGGCCACGTTCTGCTTGAGGACTTTCCCGGCTCAGGAAAAACCACTCTCGCCAAGGCTCTGGGCGAAGCCATCGTGGATGATCAAGAAAGACACGCTGGCTCGGACAATCCACCCATCGCCGCGTTCCGTCGCATTCAGTTTACGCCGGATCTGTTGCCTTCCGATGTGACAGGCAGCGCTATATTCGATGCCAGTACCAATGCCTTCCACTTTCGCCATGGTCCGATATTTGCGCATGTGGTGCTGGCCGATGAAATCAATCGCACCTCCCCCAAAGTGCAATCCGCCATGCTGGAGGCAATGGGTGAAAAGCAGGTAACTGTCGACAACCGGACCTACGCGCTGGACCCGTTGTTTTTTGTGATTGCTACCCAGAACCCGCTTGATCTGGTCGGCACCTACCCGCTGCCGACGCCGCAACTCGACCGATTTCTGTTCAAAATCATCATGCGTCATATTGACCGTGACGCCGAGCTGCAAGTGCTGGACACCTGGCAGCAGCGGCGGGACCAGAGTAGCAGCACGATCAAAGTGGGGCGCAATGAAATTTTGGCAGCGCGCGCCGCAATAGATGAGCATGTTTATATCTCTGACAGCATCAAGTCTGCGCTGGTCGATATTTCTCGCAATCTGCGTCATGACGAGCGTGTTTTGCAAGGCAACTCAACACGTAGCCTGGTCTTGAGCCTGCCTGCATTGCAGGTGCTGGCTTCTTTGCGCGGTCGACCTTATGTGAGTGCCGATGACCTGGAGAGCCTGTTGCCACACATACTGGGCCATCGCGTCGAGCTGGCTCCGGGCGTGTCCGATTTCAACAAGGTGCTCCGCGATTGTATGCGTGAGCCCATCGAACAACTGGCACGCAGCACATTAAAAGCCAGCGCCTGAGCCTCTGTATGCAATCACCCCGGCCAGGTCACACGCAATCAAAGTCATTAATCAGTAGCGCATGCAAGCTGCTGTGTCTGCTGGGTGTTTGCTGCTCTGTCCTGATTCACGCCCAGGACAGCAGTGAACTGGACAGCACGCAATTTTCTCGAGCCCAGCGCCTGTGCTTCGGCCTCAGTGGAATCAGTGAACCCCGGGCGCTGGCGGTTTGTGACGCTCTGGCACTGGGTCAGAATGTACGCGCCAGAGAGCTGGCACAGCAATGGATCAGTGAGCAGCCTGACTCCCCCGCCGCACAATACGCTCTTGCCGAGGTCCTGTTTCGGGTAGAAGGTAATCTGCCCAGAGCGCTTTTTCATCTGAATCAAGCTGAAGCATTAACCAACTATACGTCGCTGGGCAGAGCACTGGAATCAGGCAACCTGGAATGGCATTACCTGACCCTCAGCCAGCTGTCCTATGCCCACCAATTGATCGGTAATCAGGAAAAATCGCTGGAGTACCTGGACAAGATCAGTGACATCTACGGACAGGACACCGAGTCCTTCCGCGGCTGGCCGCTGATCAAAATGAAACGTTATGACGAAGCCAGAGCCAGCGCTGAGCGGGTCCTCAACAGCAGTGATAATCCTCGCGATCGCAGCCGGGCTTGGAACACTTTATGCGCGGTAGAACTGGCCGATCTGCGCCCTAACGAATCTCTTCAGGCCTGCGAAAACGCCATGAATGAAGATCAGAGTCTGGCTGCCGCACAGGGCTTTGAAGATCTCGATACCGTGCACTTGCTCAATTCAGCCGAGGTTTCGCTGAATCTGTTGCGCTTTGACGAAGCCGAAAACTATCTGGACCGTGCCTCTGCACAACTGGATCCCGACAGCGTAGGCAACCCCTGGGTTTACAAGTTATACCTGTACATGAACCAGGGTCGCTTTGATGAGGCCAGGCAGGCGCTGGATCGCATGATGGTGTGGCGCGACAATCAGTCGCCGCTGGTCGGTGTCATGAACAGGGCCGACCACTTTATGGTTAGCGCTGTCTTTCTCAATCTGGCTGGTTATCCTGACGATGCAGCAAGACTTACCCAAGCCGCCCTGAATCAACCAGACCGCACCGGTTCCTACACCGCTGATGAAGCACAGAAAGACTCCTATTCGGCACTGGTCAACAGCATCGCCCATCACATGCGTTACGAAAGGCTGCGCGAAACCATGGCCACTCGGCCCTTGCTGAGCAACTGGCGATTATGGATTGAAGCACAGGCCGCCCGCTTTCGGGCCTGGCGAGCCGGGCGACATGCGGCCTCTCTGTTTGCTGACGAAGAAACCCTGATCAATCGCATGCGCCCATACGCGCCGCTGGATGTTCACATTCCTGAATGGATAGAACCGGAAATCATCCGCCTGATTGGACCCGGCGTGATGCAGAAACTGCTCGAAAATACCGCAGCACAAGGCGCCTTCGCACTGAATAACGGTTACCTATACAGCTATCGTACAGAAATTGCTGCGCAACAGGGAAAACACGGCGAAACCCGCCAGATGGCCGAGATGGCCTTGCGTGATCTGCCCTCACAGGAGGTCATGCTGAGGGCAAGAGTCAGTGCGCGCCTGGCGCAGGCATTATGGTCAGAGCGTCAATATGATCAGGCGCTACCCTATTATACGTATGCGCTGCGCCGTGATCCCAGCCTGTTTCGACGCCTGGGAATCGCTTTGCCAGTCAGATTTACAGCGAACAACACTGACTTTTCGCAGGAATTGCAATCCTATCTGCGCCGCTCGCCCCGTTTCGCCAGTCATGTTCAGGGACTGCCTTTGGCGCTGCCTCAATCGGTAAGCGATGTGCTTTGCCTGCGCGACCAGCAGGGTGATGCGCTGTCCTGTATTGAGCTGACCGAAGAGGTGACAGAAGACAATATAAATGACCCTGGCGACAGCGATGCACAATTGCTTGCCAATCAATTTCAACATCACACCTTCCGTCTGCCGTATAATATCAGCCGCACTCAACGTCTGGGCCTGCTGGGCACCAGCGTAATCATCAGTTCTCAGAGTAACAGCAGCCAACAAGAACAACGAGAGCGCGTGTTGCAGCCCTGACTAATCACGGATCCCACAGCCATGCCTGAATCACCGCGAGAGTTTTCACGCGGCATGATTGTTCTGTTGGCCGCCGCCTCAGCATTGGGGCCTGTTGCCATGCAAATTATGCTGCCAGCCATACCCATTGTCAGAGAAACTTTTGACATTTCCACCGGCACCGCGCAATTGACGCTGAGCCTGTCGATGTTTTCAATTGCCGTCGCCACACTGATTTATGGACCGCTGTCAGACCGCTATGGCCGGCGACCGATCATGTTGCTCGGCATTGCCATTACAGTATTCGGTTCTGCATTGTGCATGATGGCAGCTTCCATCGAGTGGCTGATTTTTGGCCGCATCGTCCAGGCGGCCGGAGGTGCTGTCGGACTGGTGCTGGCACGTGCAATTGTCCGTGATGTCTACCCGGCAGATCAGGCGGCCGGCGTCATCGCCACATTGGTGATGGTGATGGTTATCATGCCCATGTTGGCACCCCTGGCGGGTGGTGAGCTGATGATTCGCTTTGATTGGCACAGCATTTTCTATCTGGTTGCTGCGATCAGTTTATTCTTGCTGCTGGCCATGAGCCGTTCACTGCCTGAAACCCTGCAAAAGCAGACGCCGTTTTCGGGCGTACTCAGTATGCTGGGCGGCTTTGTCACTTTAATGCGCTCTCGGGTTTTTGCCGCTTATGCACTTAATGTCGCATTTGTCTCGGTCATGTTCTTCAGCTTTATTTCAGCGGCACCGGAGATCATGGTCTCGGTGCTCAAGCGACCGCCCAACGAATACGGATACTATTTCATTATGGTGCCCGCGGCCTTTATGGCAGGCAACTACGTCACACGTTGGTATTCAAAAAGCGCAGGAGTCAATACTCTGATTTCCAGAGGAGCCTGGCTGAGCATCAGTGGCATCAGCATTGCGCTGTTACTGCACCTGTCCGGCGTTCACCACCCTCTGGCACTGTTTATGCCGGTGGCTCTGACAACGTTTGGCAATGGTATTTCCCTGCCCAACGCTCAGGCGGCTGCCATTAATGAATTTCCGGACATGGCCGGCAGTGCGTCAGGGCTGACAGGATTTTTACAGATGGGGTTTTCAGCCGTGGCTGCGCAGTTGGTGGCGCTGCTGTTTAATGGCACAGTCTATCCGATGTTGTTGTTGATGTTGGCGGCAGCTCTGATTTCAATGGGCTGTTTTTATCTGGCACGATCCGCCTGAGGATGCTGATGCGGGATTACAATCCCGCATAAGCCTCAACATAATTCACCGAATGATTCTTGATATGTTGCAGGGACATAAACATGTCACTGAACGTTTGCGCTGTCACCGCCGGATATTGACCGGCACGCAGGCGATCAAGGTGACGGTCGCGCATTTCTTTACCCAGTTTCTTGATCTGTTTTGACTCTTTGATCATGGACTTGATATCACTGGCGTCCATGTCATTCTGGCGGGCACACATCAGGCGATTAAAGTAGGCTTCAACTTCATTAAAGAACACCATGATGTCCTGCCAGGCTTCTTCGCCAATGTCTTCATTGCGCTTGAACAAACGGCTTCGGTAAATACTGAAGGCCTGCAAAGAGTCAGCAATACTTTCAATCTCATCCGCCATTCGCATCAAACCGTAGGAACGTGTGGATTGATCCTGACTGACTGAGCCGGTCAGTACAATGGTGATGAACTTGATCATTTCCTCTTCGATATTGTCTGTAATATCTTCAAGGTGATTGATGCGTTCAAATAATTTCTTGTCGTGGCCGTTGCCCAGCACATATTCACGCGTGGTGGTGAACATTTCACGGGTGATCTCGACCATATTATCCATTTCCAGATCAGCCTGCTGCAGGGCCACCTCCGGCGCCATGGTGGTACGGCTGCCCAGGTATCTCAGTTTGTGCTTTTCTTTTTCGCTGCGCTGCGGTACCAGCCAGATCACTGTCCTGGTCAAAAAGCCGATAAATGGAATCCAGATCAACACATTGATCACGTTAAACATGGTGTGCGCCACAGCGATGTGAAAACCAATATTCGGACGCATACCATCGGCGTCCAGCAGATCAGCTTCACCGGCGACCATCAGATCAACCAGATTGACGTACCAGGGGAAAACCGCAATCAGCACCATGGCACCAAGAATATTAAATATGGCGTGTGCCCGGGCCGCGCGGATTGCCGAGGTATTGGCACCGATGGCGGCCAATTGAGCGGTAATGGTTGTGCCGATATTTTCACCGATGATCAGAGCGACGGCGGTATTGAAGTCAATGACACCGGTTGTAGCCAGAGTGATAGTAATGCCCAGCATGGCGGAACTGCTTTGCACAATGACAGTCAGCAGACAGGCCAGCACCACACATGCCAGCAGGCTGATCAGGGAGTCAGCATCAAACAAATACAGGTAAGAAATGAATGTTTCGTCGGAACGCAGCGGCACAAAGGCCCCGCTCATAAATTCCAGACCGGTGAATACCATGCCCAGGGCCACTGACGTCTTACCCAGTGTAGCCAACCACTGGCGCTCGGCCGCAAACATCGGATACATGCCCAGTGCTATCAGCAGCAGACCATACTTACCTACTTTGATGGATATGATCCAACCGGTGACAGTAGTGCCGATATTGGCGCCCAGAATGACTCCGATTGCCTGCTTGAGCTCCATCAAGCCGGCGTTGACCAGACTGACGGTCATAACAGTCGAGATAGAACTGGACTGCACAAATACGGTAATCCCTACCCCGGCCAGAACTGCCATGACCCGATTGCGCGTCAATGATGCCAGGATACGCCTGATGGCTTCCTGACCGCTGGATTGTAAGGACTCAGACAGGTATTTCAGGCCCAGGAAGAAAATCGCCAGGCCACCCAGAGCGGTGTAAGAAATTTCGAAGTAATTCATTTGGGGCGAAGTCTAGACAATGCCATCAAATATTACAATTTCTTTGCACTTTGATGACAAAAATATTTACCTTGAATCAAGGCATAATTTGTTCTAGCGGCCAGGGCCAATAAGGGTTGTCATAACGCTGGTGACGGCAACAACCAGCAGTACCAAACCGATCTCTGCCGTGATGACTCCTTGTAACTTCCGCGTAACCTCCCCCGGCCCGCTCGATTGCCAGCGTGATAACAGTAAAAACTTGTTGAAGGCACCCGCCAGCATCATCACCAGTACCAGCCCGATCTTGAGCATCAGCAAGCGACCATACTGGCTACCTGATAACTCACTGAGCTCATCAAGCAGATAGACCATCATGACGATGCCTGACAACAGCATCAGTGACAGGAAAAACCAGCCTGCGTGGCTGAACTGTAACAACGTCCTGTGAAGAGATTGCGTCTGCAACGACGAGTTGGCATCAAAGGACCGACAGGCCACCAGCAACGGAAGTAGCGCGCCTGCCCACAGTGATACCGCCATAAAATGCAGCATGACAGCCAGTCGAGCAGTCAGATCAAGTGTATTGACGTGCCCCAGCACGGCCAATGACATCGCCAGCGCCAGCACACCCGCGATTCCAAGCACAAATCCGGGGGTTGCCAGCCGTGCAAAGCGTGTCGATGAGTCGGCCAGCAGCATCGCCAGACCTGACAGTAAAATCAGCATGAACCCACTGATTCGCCAGCGCATCCCGTCGCCCAGCACAGTAGTAGCCAGAATCTGCCCCATCTGCAGATCGAGCATACCCGCCAGGCCACCCTGATTTACCTGGCCGATCTGCACCAGAAAATACAGGCAAACCGATACCAGACCGACAAGCGATGCTGGAATGAGATACCGCCGCCACAACCAGAGTTGTGGGTAATAAAAAGCAACAAACAATCCGCCGACCGTGGTCAGCATTGCCAGATACATCAGTCCTTTGCTGACAGTACTGAGCCAATCCCAGGCAGTCATGTCATCAAGACTCAGTGATGGTGGTGCTCGTCGTGTGAATGGTGTTGCATGTGAGCCTCGCCAGCCTGAGGGTTGACTGAGAATCCAAAGCTGTTGCTAACCGTATGGCCGTCAGAGCCAATGACGGTCCAGGTGACCGTGTGTGCACCGACCATGAGCTCGGGGAGATCAAACACGAACTCTGCCTGAGCCGCTGTAACTGCCTGGAACCCAAAATCGATCTGGTGGTTTTCGCCATGAACCAGAGACAGACGCAGCAATCTGACCGGTTCGTTAAAGGTCAGCGCCAGTTGCTGCGGGCTGACGACCTCGGCACCATTGCCCGGCAATGATGCGGTCAGCGAGCTATGAGCAACTGCCTGCGCGCTGAACAGCGCCACCAGCAGAGCGCACAGCATAATTTTAATTGTTTCTGGTTTGATCATTTGCGAGTCCTCCGAAAGGTTATTGCGACAGATTCTACCTTAATGAGAACAACTTGCGACATGCCAAACTGCGGTATTTTGTCGCAGCTCACTCAACAAGCGAGCCAAGACGCCCAATACCCCCGTTAATCCATGCTGAAACAAACCACGTAGTCCGTTACAATAGTTTCCCTTAAATCCAGCACGGAGATCTGTTATGAAAAGAAGTAACTGGTTAGGCGCAATGGCACTGTCATTGGGTGTTTCAGCCCTGGCGATGACGTTTACAGATCACTCACAGGCACAGGGCTTGCCGGAATTCACGCTGCAAGACGTCAGCAGTGATGTACAGATGCCCTGGGGCATGGCCTGGTTGCCCGATGGCGACATGCTGGTCACCGATCGCAATGGCGAGCTATACCGGCTGAGCGATGGCCAGGCTGGCTCTCCGATCGCCGGTTTGCCCGAAATCCACGTGAATGGTCAAGGCGGCCTGCTGGATATTGTGTTGCACCCCGAATATGAAACTAACGGCTGGCTTTATATCAGCTATTCAGACCCGGAAGGCGATGGGGAAGGCAGCAATACCTCCATCATGCGCGCCAAACTGGACGGCAACCGACTGAGCAATCAAGAAGTTATTTACCGCGCCGAAATCAATTCCACCCGCGGTCAGCACTATGGCGGCCGAATGATTTTTAATGACGGCTACCTGTTCTTCACCATTGGTGATCGGGGCGACCATTTCACCAATGTCCAGGATCTGAGCCGCGACGGCGGAAAAACTTACCGCATTAACGACGACGGCAGCATTCCGCAGGACAACCCTTTTATTAACGTGCCGAATGCCAAACCAGCCATCTGGTCCTATGGCCACCGTAACCAGCAGGGCATCGCCATCAACCCGCTGACTGGCCAGATCTGGACCAGCGAGCACGGCCCGCGCGGCGGCGATGAAATCAATATCCCGGAAGCTGGCAAGAACTATGGCTGGCCTTATGTCGGTTATGGGATCAATTACAACGGCGAAGTTCTGGCCGAGGCGACTCACGGCGCTGGCATGGAACAACCCATCTGGTACTGGGATCCCTCTATTGCAACAGCCGGCATTGAGTTTGTCAGCAGCGATCGCTACCCGGAACTGAAGAATCACCTGTTGGTTGGCGGACTTCGTGGCTCCAAGCTGGAATTGCTGGAAATTTCCGATGATCGGGTAATCCGTTCAACCGACCTGATTACAGACAGTGGCCGTATCCGCGCCATTCGGCAGGGACCAGATGGTTATATTTACCTGGGTATTGAAGGTGAAGGCATCAAGCGTCTGATTCCGGCTAATTGAGCACTCAGGCCGCAACAGTCAAGTAGTACCAAAGATAAAAAGAAAGTGAGTTAGGGAATGACCGATAAACTACTGGAAGGCTACAAGCGCTTCAAACAGGGCTATTTCTCTGAAAATAAAGAGAAAATCAGAGAGCTAGCCAAAAACCAGACGCCATCGTATGTGTTGATCACATGCTGCGATGCGCGTCTGGAACCTTCATTGATTTTTGATACAGAACCTGGCGACTTGTTTGTTATCCGCAATGTCGCCAATCTGGTACCACCCTACGAGGAGCAGGGCTCTTATCACGGCACCAGTGCCGCATTGCAATTTGCCATTACCGTGCTGGAAGTGCCCGAAATAATTGTACTGGGCCACTCACGTTGCGGTGGCATACGCGCACTGGTCGAGCAGGGCGATAAACTGGACAAGTCCACGTTTATCGGCAAATGGATGTCCATTGTCGCGCCAGTGGCTCAACTGGCTGATGGCTCGCAACTGGATGATCCACAAATCTACAACCAGTGTGAACAGGCCGCAGTGGGATATTCACTGTGCAATCTGATGACTTTTCCCTGGATTGCCAGCCGCGTAAAAGAAGGCAGGCTTAAATTGACCGGCTGGCACTACAACATCTACAGCGGTTCACTGAAAAAAGTGCACGACCAGGACACCATCACCACGATCATTGAAGCGTCTGACGATATTCAGCCTGGGCAGCTTTGACGGGTGGTTGCGCTCGCCTTCCGGGTAATCTGACGGCCAACCACTGCTGCAAAACATTGGCTGACACATATACGACAGGAATCAGGACCAGAGTAATCAGAGTGGATGCAATCAAACCACCTACGACCACTCTGGCGAGTGCCGCCTGCATTTCCGCACCGGCACCGATTCCCAACGCCAGAGGCAATAAGCCCAGCACCGTCGTCATGGTTGTCATCAGAATTGGGCGAAGTCTTAACCGGCCAGCCTTCATGACCGCCGGCACGATATCCAGTTTTTCTTCACGTCGCATGATATTGATGTAATCGACCAGCAGAATAGCATTGTTCACCACAATGCCGATCAGCATCACCATGCCCATGAAACTCTGCATATTAAGAGTAGTCCCGGTCATGATCAGGGTCGGCACAACCCCAACTATCGCCAACGGTACCGAGGCCATCACGATTAATGGGTCCAGGAAACGTTCAAATTGCGCCGCCATGACCATATAAATCAACACCAATGCCATCACAATAGCCAGCACAAAATCTCTCTGAGCCTTGATCTGCTCCTCGTATTCCCCGCCATAAACAATCGAGAAACCCGCCGGCAGATCCATGGTCGCAAGATCACTGCGAATAGTATCCACAGCATCCCCCAGAGCCACACCACTTTCCAGGTTGGCGTTGATGTATGTTACCCGCTGCCCATTGATTCGCCGGATATCTGTGGGACCACGGTCATATAAGGTTGTTACCAGAGAAGAAACGGGCACGACCTGTCCGTCGGCAGCCCTGACTGAGATATTGTCGATGTCCTGAACATTCAGACGGTCCTCCGGTCGCAGGCGAACGATGATGTCGATTTCATCACCGCGGTCACGGAATACGCCGGCGCGTGATCCACCAATACTGGCCTGAATAGCGCGGCTGATATCGGTTGCACCAATGCCCAGTGCGGCCATACGTTCACGATCAAAACTGATACGCTGCTCCGGACGACCTTCCAGCCTGCTCAGGTTAACATCGGCAATACCCGGCAACACCTCAACACGTTCGCGAATAGCCTGCGCCACATCTTCCGCCTGACTCAGATCGTAACCACGCAACTGAATCTGGATTGCGTCGTCGCCGCCAGAACCGAAAATACGCCGCATGATCCACAGCCCGGACTGTGCCCGGACCCAGACCCGCATACCCGGAATAGCCGACTCTACACGGGCCCGAATATAGTCCGCCAACTCATTGGCATTCATGGTGCGCTGATTAAGATCTACCAGCGTGAGCTCCAATTCAGCATTACTGTTGCTGACATCGCGCGTGTAATGCACAACATTTTCCCAGGGTACAATATTGCGAATGATGTTGTTCATTTCCATCATATAGGCATGCAAGATGGCGATATTGGTGCCCTCATCCATCCGCATGCGGACAGAAATGGTATCCGCCTCTGCCTGGGGAGTCAGTTCATAAGATACAAAACGCAGACTGTAGACGGAGCCCAGCAGCAGGGCCGCGGTGATCCCGACCACGATCAGTTTGTGCGTCAGCGCCCAGCCGACCAGCTTTTCATATCGACCCTCTACCGCCAACAGTACACGTTCGTTTGTACTAATTTCAGTGCGCTCAGTGTCCGGGACTACCGACAGGAAACGACTGGACAGCATGGGAACCAGAGTCAGTGCAACCAACAGGGAACACATCAGCGCGAAAACAACAACCAGCGCCAGCTCCTGAAACATGGTCCCGGTCAGGGTCTGCATAAACACAACGGGCAGAAATATGACCGAGGTCGTGATGGTAGACGCAACAATGGCACCGGTGACCTGCTTGGTCCCCCGCTGCGACGCGCGCTTGAGAGATGCCCCGCCCTGCCGGTGCCGGACAATGTTCTCGATCACCACTATGGCATTATCGACAATTAACCCCACGCCCAGCGCCAGCCCGCCAAAGCTCATCTGATTCAGGGTCAGTCCACCAAAATACAGCAGCGCGAAAGTGGCAATTATCGCTATCGGAATCGAAATGGAAATAATGGAGGTAATCGAGCCGTTTCTGAAGAACGACATCAGTACGATGACTGCCAGAATGCCGCCCCAGACCGCTGAGTTACGGACGCTGTCGATTGACTCCTGAATAAACTCACTCTGGTCAGTGACCAGCAGAATGCTCAGATCACTGCGCTCCTGATTCACGCGCTGCATCTCGGTGCGGATCGCTTCGGCAACCGCTACAGTATTGGCACCACTTTGCTTGCGAATGCCCATACGCAGCATGGGCACTTCATCGATCTCGATATAGCGGCCGATATCCGCGCGCGCCAGACTGACATCAGCCACATCACCGACCCGCACAGGCACGCCGCCTATATTCCGGATCACAACATCACGGATTTCATCAACGTCCGTGAACTCGCCCATGGAGCGCACATAAAGGTCTGACAGGCCCCGCTGCACATTGCCCCCGGGCGCATTGCTGCCCTCGCGGCCTATAGCAGCAGAAATATCATTCATGGTCAGACCGCTGGCCAGCAGGCGATCCCGGCGCACCTCAACCCGGATTTCGCGATCAATTCCACCCCAAACGTCAACCGCACCCACACCACCAATTTGCTCAAAACGTCGTGCCAGTTCGCGCTCCATGATGGTGGTCAGATCCATCAGGTCCATATCTGACTGCACACCCAGCACCACAATAGCCTGGTCATCCGGGTTAAAGCGATTGATACGTGGCGGATCGGCATCTTCGGGCAGACTGCGGCGGGCCCGATCCAGCGCTTCCCGCACGTCATTGGTGACCACGTCGATATTAACGCCCTGCGCAAATCTCAGCGTCACTGACCCATTACCTTCGCGCGAGGCAGAGGTCATCTGCTCCACATCAGGCACAATGGACAACACGTTCTCCAGCGGCTCAGTGACCAACAGCTCAATGTCTTCCGGTCCCACGTTGGGATAACTAACCTGTACGGACAACTCTGGTAATTCTACCGGCGGCAGCAGGTCCACCGGCAGAAAGCGGAACCCCATCATGCCAAGCGTGATGATGATCAGAAAGATCATTGATGTGGCGATGGGTCGCCTGATAGATTGAGTTGTCAGTGCCATGTGTTAATCGCCATGAGCCATAAAGAGGTTTTGCGGATCAACTATCCTTCAGGGTCTGCCGTGAGTCGCGGGCTGCGTCGATAATTTCAAACATATCCCGGCTCTGCATGCGCTGCATCCGCATCATCTGATCCCACTCGATAACACGGGCTCGCGCTTCGGAAACATTACCCATCAGCAGATTCTGACCGACGGTCACTACCCAGTCACCCTCACGGACCCCGCGCACACCCGAGGCCATACGTCCGCTGGCAACAATTTCAATGGGCACAAATTGTATTGGTGCCGGTGGTGAGACGGCGGGAGCGCCGTCAACATCAGCGACCGGCCTGAACTCCGAGCCGGGCGGTGACATCACGTACACGCCCTCCACGCCAGTGCGCGGGTCGCGATACAGGGCACTGTTGGGAATCAGCACGGCTTCGGCGGATTCGCCATAAAAAACGTCCACATTCAGGAACATCCCCGGACGCATCAGCCCCTGAGCATTACTCATTTCGATGTAAGCCTGAGTGCGGGAGGTATTCACATCAAGAAAGGGCGAAATACGCGAAATTTGCGATTCGAGAACCGTACCCGGCCAGTTTTCCGAATACAGGTTAACGGTCATGCCTTCGCGGATATATGTCAGTTGGCGCTCGGTTATAAGCACCTCGATACGCACCTCATCGAGATCACCAATTAAGAACAGTTGTGAGTTGCTGGTCGCCATCTGACCACGTTCGGCGTTCCGCTGCCCAACAATGCCACTGATGGGCGCTCTGACGCTTGTGTTAAGCAACTGCAGTCGGCGTTCTTCTAGAACGGATCTAGCCTGATTTTCCTGCGCCATGCGTAAATCCACGTTGGCGCGGGCTACAGCCACTTCAACTTCGATGTTTTCCAGTGTCGAGGCAGTTTCCAGCTGACGTGCGGTCAGCTCGCGAACGCGTTCAAGCTGATTCTGCAGCACCTGCAGGTTGGCCTCTGCCTGGCGCGTCTGTGCCCGGGCGATTTCCAGACCCGACTGCGCCTGCTGATAGCGCTCCACGTATTCCGCGTCACGCAGCTGAACCAGAGGGTCACCTTCGTTCACATAATCACCGTTATCAACATAGATTTCAGTGATGGGTGCAGAAACTTCCGGATAGATTGCCGTCTGATTACGTGCATTGACCCGACCTGTGAGTCGCTCCTCCAGCGGCAACGCTCCAAGCTGTGCTTCAACCACCTCAACAGCAGGAATAACCGCTCTCGGCCCGCCGGGACCGCCACCGCCCGGGCCACCAAAACCACCTCTCGATGGCACCGCTGCGGACTCCTCACTTCCACCACCACAGGCCGCAAGCAGACCGAAAGCGGCGAGCAAGACTGAAGTGTTGAACAATCGCGATATTTGCAAGGCAGTTTTCATTAGCTCAACTCTGAAGCTTAACTCTGATAATGTCAGTACATGACTACGCACGCATCGACTCTGTAGACCAATGTTACGCTCATTCGCGCATTATCCTACGGCGACTGCCGCAATAAAGCGGCAACTCGTAGAAAGTTGTAACAACTCTTTTCAAAAACAGCCGCTTGGCATTGCCCTGCGGGTAGTTTACCTTTGCATCTAACACAGGCAGATGACATGTTCAGACAGGAGCATCGATGGGCAGTTGGGACAATGCAATAACAGGTCAGCCAGGCGGCGGCGCAGTCAACTCGCACAGCTTTGGCGGTGCGGTCAGTTTTTTCCGCACACCGTTCGGGCGCAATCTGGACAATATCGACGTTGCCGTGATGGGCATCCCGCTGGATATTGCCACCACTAACCGCTCAGGCGCCCGGCTGGGCCCCCGGGCCATCCGCAATGCCTCCATGTCGCTGGCATGGGAACGCCCCTGGCCCTGGAAAAATGACCCTCTGTCAGTGCTGAAAGTGATCGACTACGGTGACTGCGAAAACGACCAGGGCGGCGGCCTGACCAGCGTCAAACACATTGAATCCTGGGTCAGCCGTATTCTGGACGCCGGCGCGGCGACATTACTGCTGGGCGGTGATCATTTCATCTCCTATCCCAGCTTGCGTGCGCACTTTAAAAAACACGGCCCGATGGCTCTGATCCACTTCGATGCGCATACCGACACATGGCCATCTTCGGGAGAAGGCATTAACCACGGCACCATGTTCTATCAGGCAGCTAAAGAAGGCATTGTTCTGCCAGAACACTCTGTTCAGATTGGTATACGAACAACCAACGATGACACCCTGGGTTATGACATTGTTTTCGCACCGGATGTATTGGAGCATAGTCCGGCCAGCATTGCCGAGCGTATCAGGCAGCGGGTTGGCGACCTGCCAGCCTATGTCACATTTGATATTGACTGCCTGGACCCGGCTTTTGCACCCGGGACCGGCACACCGGTGCCGGGTGGGCTGTCATCCCTGCAGGCGCTTAGCATTATTCGCCACCTGACGGGCATTAATATGGTTGGCATGGACGTTGTCGAGGTTGCGCCTGCCTATGACCACGCAGAAATGACGGCGCTGGCTGGCGCCCAGATCGCCATTGAATTGCTGGCTTTATATGCCGAATGCAAGAAACGCTGAGGACTGATTTTGATGATTGAACAACAAACCCCCTGGAGTATTCGCGACGCTCATGACCTGTATGCACTGGACGTCTGGGGCGATGGATTTTTCTCGATTAATGAGCAAGGACACGTCTGTGTCAAACCCATCGAAGGCCAGGATATCACCATCGATGTCAATGACGTGGTCGCCGAAGCCCTGGACAGTGGTTCATCACTGCCTCTGATCATTCGTTTCCAGGACATCATCAGCTCTCGGGTGCGAAGACTGAACCGAAAATTCCGCGATGCCATTACTGAAGCCGGATATGAGGGTCAATATCGCAGCATCTTCCCGATCAAGGTCAACCAGTTACAGGAAGTGGTCGTTGAGGTGATGGAGACCGGCCGGGAATATGACATCGGTATCGAGTGCGGCTCCAAGGCAGAACTGATGGCCGCCCTGCCACTGATTGGCGCGGACACGCTGTTGTTGTGTAACGGCGTCAAGGATCATGTCATGCTGACCATGATGTTGAATGCCCAACAGCTTGGCCAGCAGGTCATTCCGATCATTGAAAAATACTCCGAATTTGAACAGTTGATGATTCTCGCGGGTCAGCGCGACGCTGCAGCGCGCCTTGGAGTGCGCGTCAAACTGAACACCCGCGGTGCCGGTCGCTGGTATGAATCGGGCGGCGCACGTTCCAAATTCGGACTGACAGTGCCCGAGTTACTGCGCCTGGTGAAAACCCTGGAGAAGGCGGGACAGGCAGGCTCTCTTGAACTGCTGCACTTCCATCTGGGCAGCCAGATTTCCGACATTCAGGTACTGCGCAGCGCCGTCAAGGAAATCACCCAGATCTACGCGGATCTGGTGCTGCGCGGCGTCAATGTTCGCTTTCTGGACGTTGGCGGGGGCCTGGGCGTCAACTATGGTGGCGACTACGACAATCCTGACTCATCAATCAACTACGGCCTGCGTGAGTATGCCAACGTTGTCGTCTACGCCGTTCAGGAAATATGTGAGGAGCGCGGTGTACCGGTACCCACACTGTTGTCTGAAAGTGGCCGTGCGCTGACTGCACATCATTCAATGCTGGTCATCCCTGTTCTGGGCGTTCACCGTCCGGACAGCCCGCCCATGAACGATGAAACACCACCCGACTCACCCACACTGATCTCGCGGATAGAGACAGCCTACCAGGAAGCCTGCGCAACAGAGGTCACCGGCATACTGCTGGAGTGTTATCACGATGCCCGCGAGATCCGTGAGGAAGCCGATCAATTAATGCGGCTCGGGTACTTGACGCTGGATCAGCTGGCACACACTGACAGTCTGTACTGGAGTATATGTCGCGAAGTACTGCGCAAACTTTCTGACGCGCAGCTCACACCACCGCCTACCGAGCAACTGGAGCTGGAAGAACAACTCACCGATCTGTACTTGTGCGATTTTTCAGTATTTCATTCAATTATTGACCACTGGGCGATACAGCAGGTTTTCCCGGTAATGCCGCTGCATCGCCTGAACGAAAAACCCGAGAGGCGGGCCCAGGTTGTCGATCTGACCTGCGACTCGGATGGCAAAATTGATCAGTATGTCTGTGGTCATGCCAACACCAGTTGGCTGCCCCTGCACAAACACAATCACGGTGAAGCCTACCATCTGGGAATATTTCTGGTTGGCGCCTATCAGGAAATTCTGGGCGACGCACACAACCTGCTGGGCAGGGTCGATGAAGTTCACGTCTACGCCCGCGAAGATGAAAGCGGTAACTTCTGGATTGAGGAAACACTCAAGGGCCTGAGTGTCAAAGAAATGCTCAGCCAGGTTCAGTATTTCCCCAACGATCTGGACCGACGCATGACGGAGCTGGTGCGCAAGCAGATCAATGCCGGCGTGATCAAGGCTGCTGAAGGGTCACGCATACTCAACAACTACACGCGCCGGCTGGAGGAATCGACCTACTGCACGACCGAGGTGGTGCGCTGACGCAATCAGCTACTAACTGACGAAGAGTCGGCGATCACACGATTTCTCCCATCACGTTTGGCTGCGTAGAGACAGCTGTCTGCCCGTGACATCACTGAATCCAGCGATTCTCCGGGCAGATAACTCGTCACACCAATGCTGGTGGTCAATTGAAATCGAACGCCATTTGCGCCAGCGAACTGCAATGCACGGATATCATCGCGCAACTGAATTGCCAAATCCTCGGCAGATTCGAGTGAGCATGATTCCAGCAGCACACAAAACTCTTCCCCTCCCAGCCTTGCCAGCGTATCGGACTGTCGAACACGACTGCGCATCAATGCGGCAACTCGAATCAGCACTTCATCACCCTTGGCATGTCCATAAGTGTCATTAACTTTCTTGAAATGATCCAGATCCAACATCAATACCGACAGTGGTCGGCTCTGCCGCCGGGCGCGTTCCAGAGCCTGGCTGCCGGCCTGCATAAAAAAGCGGCGGTTGGAAACCTGGGTGAGTGCATCAGTCGTGGATAATTGCCGCAATTCCAGCTCCAGTTCCTTGGTGTCGGTGATATCCCGTACTGTACCGTACAGAACATCTCGGCCATCTGCGGTACGCTCACGTCGAGCAAGCTCATGCACCCATAAAACAGCTCCATCCGGGCGCACGATTCGGTGTTCCACATCATGAACACCCGTCAATTCTGCGCGGCGCTCGCTTGCCCGCACAGCATCCAGATCCTCAGGATGCACACAATTTGAAAATAACTCGACCGAAGGTGTCGTGGTGGCGCTGTCGAAACCGAATATTTCATAAATGATATCAGACCAGAACAGCTCGCCTGTCACCATGTCAGCCTCCCAATGTCCAGTCCGGGCTATACGCTGAGCCCGCTCAAGACGCTGTTTGGCATCTGCCAGTTCAACTTCAATCCGTTTTTGACGGCTTATGTCCATGATCATGCCGAACCATGATATGGCGCCGTCATTATCTCTGAACGGCAAGGCGTCTCCGTGTAGCCAGCGCTGCTCACCAGAGGGCATCTGCATTCGGTAATCCAGGCTCCAGCGCCTGAGCTGTTCGGCGGATTGCTCAATAGAAAGAGTCACCATTTCCAGGTCTTCGGGATGGATCCGCTCGAATACACCACTGGCGTCAACACGCGCCTGTTCTGGCGAGACGCCATAAATTTCCAACATTTTTCTGCTGGAATACGGAAAACTGTAATGACCGTCAGACGAGCGCCTGAATTGATAAATGACACCCGGCACTACATCAACCACGTTTTCCAGGAGTCTTTCACGGCTGACAGATTCAGTCATATCTATAAGCGAACCAACAAGCTCACTGAGCTCGCCGTCGAGATAGACCTTGCGGCACAGGTCTTCGAGCCACCGCACCTCTCCATTGTTTCCGACAATTCGATATCGCTGACTAAGCGTATCGTCGCCGGTACTCTCAAGCCACTGCTCAAATGCTGCCCAGACCGAATCGCGGTCATCTGCATGGATAATCTCCATCCAGCCTCCGCGGGCAATCAGTTCGTCAACTGACAGCTCAAACACACTCCGGGCATTGGGTGACAGATAACGCATAGTGTGAGGCGACTCAGGCGTGGCCGCGTAAATGACAGCAGGCGAGGTCTGCAAAATGCTGTCGAGACGTTTACTGACCTGCGTTTCCACCTCCACCAACCCCATCAGTTCACTCACATCAAGGTGAATGCCGGTCATTCGCACCGGTGTACCATCATCCCCGGTTTCGCTGACCTGGCCCCGCGCCTTAATCCAGCGCCAGCTATTGTTCGCGGCTCGCATTCTGAAACGAAAGACAAAATACTCGGTATTACCCTCAATATGATCATTCAAAGCCTTCTGCAAGGCAGGCATATCATGTTCGTGCACTAATTCTGCGAATGATCGAAACGTAACCGGTTCCAGTTGCTCAGGGGTATAACCCAGCATCGTAGCCCAACGGCGGTTGATAATTGTCTGGCCGCTGTTAATGTCCCATTCCCATACGCCTACCTGAGCGCTATCGAGAATATTATCCAGGCTCCTGCCACTGAATTTGCTGTTTTCAGACAACTGACTACCCCGCTCTAGCTGAAAATTATCGAATTCGTTCACTTTGACACTACTGTATCTGCGCGTTTTGCAGTATAACCAAGTCCTGTTTCGTGGAAAAAATAACAATCACACGGGGGACTACCTAACCATGCCTTTCCTGCAAAAAAATGCCTTACGCTGCCTGATAGCGGCCGGTGCCATGAGTTGCGCTGCAGCTTCACTGGCTCAGGGGCCAGCGCTCGACCTGCGCCCAGTCACTGACGACATGCTCGCCAACCCACCCGCCGAAAACTGGCTAATGTGGAGACGCACCTGGGACGCTTACGGTTTCAGCCCCCTGGACCAGATCAACACCAATAATGTTGGCACGCTGCAGGAAGCCTACCGAGTGCCACTGGAACCCGGTTCGAATACACCAACACCGCTTGTGCACGACGGCGTTCTTTTCCTGCTCAATGGCAACGACACACTGATGGCCATGGACGCCGCCAGCGGCAAGCTGCTGTGGCAATACAGCCACCCCACTGCCGAAGGTGCTCCACCCAGCTCCAAATTCGGCCCTGCCCTGCACGGCCACAAAATCATCATGCCGACCAACGATATGCGCATGGTGGCCCTGGACATTCGCAGCGGCGAAGTCATCTGGAATACCGCCATTGCCGATTCACGTATCGGCCGACGCGGCCACACCTTAAGAGCCACACCGATCATTGCCAATGGCAAGATTATCCAGGGTGTCAATGCCACCATGGTGCCAGAAGGCGGTTTCATTGTTGCACTGGATCTGGAAACCGGCCAGGAGGCCTGGCGTTTCTATACCATTCCGCGCCCCGGTGAGTTCGGCGACAACTCCTGGAATGGTCTTGAACTGAGTGCGCGCAGTGGCGGCTCTGTATGGATGCCCCCTACTTACGACGCCGACCTGGATCTGGTTTATTTTGGCACCGCGCCCACCTATGACACGGCACCGCTGCTGAATCCCAGTGGTGCCCCCGGCACAACGTCAGATGCGCTGTATACCAACTCGACACTGGCGCTGCGCGTCTCAACCGGCGAATTGGCGTGGCACTACCAGCATGTGTCCAATGATCAGTGGGACCTGGATTGGGTCTACGAGCGCCAGTTGATGGACGTTCCCTTTAATGGTGAGACCCGCAAAGCCGTGGTGACGGCCGGCAAAATGGCACTGTTTGATGTTCTTGACGCGGCAAGTGGACAGTATCTGTACTCCATGGACCTGGGCCTGCAAAACCTGATTGCCTCAATCGATCCGGAAACCGGTATCAAAACCATGAAACCCAATGCCAGACCCAGCATAGAATCAACGCAGCTGGTCTGTCCATTTGCGGCAGGCGGCCGAAACTGGCAGGTCAGCTCGATAAACCCTGAAAGCGGCATTCTCTTTCTGCCCATCACGCAGATGTGCATGAACGGCGGGCCCGTGGGCGGCGACAGCATTCTGTCGACGGGCGCTGCGCTGATACCGGCCCCGGTGCCAGGCGGGGAAGGCGAGTTTGGTCGTCTGCAGGCTGTCGATATCAGGTCAAAGGAGCTACTGTGGGATTTTAGAGAAATGGCGCCACCAACATCCGCCATTGTAGCTACCGCGGGCGGCGTCATTTTCAGTGGCACACTGGATCATCAGTTCAAGGCACTGGATCAACGCAATGGTGATGTGCTGTGGAAAACCAATCTGGGTGATATTCCGGCTTCCTTCCCGATCACCTATATGGCTGACGGCAAACAGTACGTGGCTGTCGCAATCGGCCAGCCCACTATCCATGCCGGAACTTTTATGGGAGCGGTCATGGCGATGACCGGAGGACCGGCGGGACCCATGGGACAGTTGCAAAATCAGGGCGCCGCTCTGGTGGTTTATGCCTTGCCGGATTAAGCCGGCAAACCCACAGTCCACGCTCTGATCGGTTGTTCAGAACGTGGACTGTACCCTCAGGGTCAATCGACGAAAGCGGCTGCTGCAGGATTCTTCAATCCTGTCCAGGAAACCGTTAACCGTGGTCGGCTCAAAACGTTGCCGCTGACGGCATTCATAGTCATCCAGCGTATTGTCTGACTCCAGACGCACCGTCAGGTCATCAAAAAACACTTTGGAAACAAACAGATTCAGCGATGGCTGTCTATCATTGCGAGTGATTGTACGTATATCAATATCATACTCCCCACCATGGAAGGGATAACGGTAGTCAAAACCGTAGCTCAAACGCAGCGCTGTGACATCATGCCGAAAACCCAACTCAGCCTCGCCGCGGCGATTAATACGTTCTTTGCTGCCCAAAAACGGGTTAGTGATCTCTGAATCGAATATATTCAGCTCAGCCGAAACAATAGCGTCCGGCAAACCCACAAACCCCAGCCGCAGACTGGCATCATTAAAGATTCCCCAGCGCGTGGCCGGCCCCACATTACCCTCGGCCGAGAGCGGTTGCGCTGGATTAGTTGTTGCGTTGATCTTGCCAATATAGTTTTTAATATCCCGAAAGAAGATCCGCGAATTGACCACACCGCTGTCTGCCGGCAATCGATACTCAAGCCCAACCTCGAAGCGGGTTTCTTCCTGCGGTTCCAGCTCGGGGTTGCCGGCATTGGCATTTTGTTCCCTATCATTGTTATTGGCTGTGGCCGCAAATGCCGAAAAACTTAACTGTGATACTCCTTTGGAAACAGTGGCACGCAATTGCATTGAGTCCGTAAAGTTAAACCGATAATCCAGCGAAGGTCTCAGAAAGTCAAAGCGGCGACTATTAGTCACATTGCCGCTCTGCGCGATTTCGGAATTTTCGTACAGCAGACTGCTCTCCAGTGTCATACGATCATTGAGCGTCCAGTTATGAAACACAAATGCCTCGTAACGTGTCTCTTCCACCGTTGTACCCGGATTGGACAACAGAGGGCGGGGACTCAGCCCACCATATCGATCAGAGACCGGTTCGTCTGTTGAACGTGACCCAATGAAAAGACTGGAGTCCAGTCGGGTGACTGCACGTTCCAGCCCCAGACGAATATCCTGCGCGTCAGTCAAAGGCATGTTGTAATTGCCCTGCACAATGCGCTCGCGGGTCCGCTGATTGGACTCGGTATACAAAGACTTATTACGATTATCAGCCGCGTCAACATCAAAACGTTCGCGTATGTAATCCCGGGACTGATCAGTGGCTACAAAAAGTAATTGGGCACGATGCCCGTTCTCGAATGCAATGCCGTAGTCACCGCCCACTTCCCAATTTTCAAAGTCGTAATCGGTATCCTCATCCTCCAGCCTGTCATCGAACTGACGGCTGATATAACGCGGATGGCTGAAGTCACTGAACAACACATTAAACTGCATGCTCTGCTCGCCGATACGATAACTCATATTGCCACTGAATTCGTAGATATCCTGATCGCGAATATTGGTCTCTGACAAGGTACCGATCTGATTCCGCAATGCATCGTACTGAGTTTCGTTGTACTGCCGATTTTCATAATTGGGTCGGGATTCCAGATTGAACAAAGCCTGCAATCCACCGATTTGGCGACTATGCGACAGTGACGCGCCAGCCTCAGCCGTATCATCATGATTAAGCCTGCCAACCAGCTCTATCTGTGTGCTGGAGCGACTGTCAGACTCGGTCAACACCACATTGACCACTTGACCAGAGCCGCGCACATCCAACTCAGCCGAGGTACCACGAATAATTTCTATGCGTTCTACTTCTCGTGCCGCTATCCGGTCCAACTGCTCACGCGGTGAATTGTCTTTACCGGCAATGCGTTGACCGTTGATCAGTAAATCCCCGCCGGTGCCCAGCCCGCGGCCGCCACCGCCGCCACCCACAGACACACCGGGGATACGGTCCAGCATATCCGTGACCGACACAGGACTGTAGGGGGCGAAAAAAGCGGCCGGATAGATCACGGTGGAACCATCGGCACTGGTGAAGGTTTGATCAGGGCTGTTTATCTGCCCGGGCTCCTGAGCATGAAGCAGTGCTTCAGGGACAGACAGGCTCAGCAGCGTAAGTAATGTGTGACGACTGGTCCATGCTGCAATCATTAAAGCTCCACAGAAATACGAATGATAGCGACGTTATGCTAACGTAAATTCCAATATGCAACGTGTGACAAATTGTCAGAGTTTGATGGCATCCTTGTCATTTTTCGCTTGGCTTACTGTATGTTTTGGGCAATCAACAAAATCACCGCATAGCGCGCACCCTTGCCAAGCACCACCAACGTTACAAAAAGACTGAACCTGACCTTCAATATACCGGCCATGAAGGTTAATGGATCACCCACTACAGGCAACCAGGCAAACAGCAGACTCCAGCTTCCATATCGGGCAAAGTGTTGCTCGGCTTTACGCAACTGCGCCTGGCTGACCGGAAACCATCGTCGATTCTGGAATCGTCTGATTTCTTTGCCCAGCCACCAATTGACGCATGATCCCAATGAGTTGCCGAGCGTCGCGACTATCCACAGGCCCGCCGCACTGCCGCCCTGTTGATACAGGGTAAGCAGCAGAACTTCTGATGATGCGGGCAGCAGGGTGGCAGCCAGAAAGCCGACCACAAACAGAATCAGGTAGCTCACGGGCTATGACTACCTCTGGCGGAGTCAGTGATCATCCGAAAGCGCAAACAATGAGGCGTTGCCGCCTGCAGCAGTGGTATCAATGCTAATGCTCTGTTCATTGGTGAAACGGGTCAGATACAGGGGGCCGCCAGCTTTAGGACCAGTGCCGGACAAGCCACTGCCACCAAAGGGTTGTACACCCACCACAGCACCGATCATATTGCGGTTAACATACACATTACCGGCGTTAATGCGGGACGCAATAGTCTGGGCGCGACTGCTGATTCGGCTATGAATGCCGAATGTCAGACCATACCCTGTTGCATTAATCTGATCGATGACACGATCCAGATCAGAGGCCCTGAAGCGCAGCAGATGGACGATCGGCCCAAACACTTCACGGGAAAGCTGTTCTATACGGCTGATCTCATACAAGCGAGGTGCGAAGTACAAGGTGTCTGACAAGCTATCTGAAAGCTCACAGCATTTGAGCAACCGGGCATTACCTTCCAGGTAATCAATGTGTTCATACAGTGACGCCAGCGCGTTTTCATCGATGACCGGTCCCACATCAGTCGCCAGATCGGCCGGATCTCCGATAATCAGTTCATCCATAGCACCTCGCAGCAGTTCGATCAGCGCTGGCGCCACATCCTCCTGCACCAGCAGAATTCGCAAAGCGGAGCAACGCTGCCCTGCACTCTGAAAACCGGAGCGCAGAACGTCGACCACGACCTGCTCCAGCAACGCCGATGAATCTACCAGCATGGCATTGAGACCACCTGTTTCGGCAATCAATGTCGCTATAGCAGCCTCTCGAGAGGCCAGTGCCTGATTGATGCGACGGGCGGTCAGCTCTGATCCGGTGAATGCCACCCCTGCTACACGGGAATCTTTCACAAGGCGTGCGCCTGTGCCGGCATCACCGGCAAGCAAATAAAGCGCCTGCTCCGGAATACCTGCCTGATACATCAACTGTGTCGCCATCCAGGCAATTGCCGGCGTCTGTTCAGCGGGTTTGGCGATCACCGTGTTGCCAGCCACCAGCGCTGCACTGATCTGCCCCAGAAATATCGCCAGTGGGAAATTCCACGGGCTGATACAAACAAACACGCCCCGCCCTCTTAGTCGCCATTGATTCGACTCCCCGGTAGGTCCGGGTAATGCCTGAGGATCAAATAACTGACGCGCCTGCGCAGCGTAATATCGGCAAAAATCGACGGCTTCGCGAACTTCAGCCACACCGTCAGGGATACTCTTGCGACCTTCCTGACAACACAGCGCAATCAGATGCGGCATGCGCTCCTCAAGCAGATCTGCCAAAGCCTCCAGACAGCCTGCACGAAAGTTCACATCAGTCAGGCGCCATTGTTCTGTGTAGTGAAAGGCACCCTCCAGTGCTGACTCAATCGACGCGTCTGTCACCGGTGGAATCGACGGACCAGACAACACCTGCCACTGTTCATCCAGGGCAGACAAGGCCCGAACATCGCTCAAATCCATCCCTCTGGAGTTTCGCCTGTCCGGATACAGATCAGCCGGTAGTGGTATGCGTGGATGAGGAATCTGAGCCAGGGTCTTAAGTTGCTCCTGCGGGTGCGCAGTAAGTGATTCAAGCGGCGCCTGATCGTCCATAATCCGATTGACAAAAGACGTGTTCGCCCCGTTCTCCAGCAGGCGGCGGACCAGATAGGGGAGCAGATCTTCGTGACTGCCAACCGGTGCATAAACCCGACAATTCAGTTCTGGATTGTTGGTCACCAGTTGATCATATAAAGGTTCACCCATGCCATGCAGGCGCTGGAATTCAAATGCCTGCTGTGGATCGGCAAGCTCCAGAATGGCCGCTACGGTATACGCGTTGTGGGTAGCAAATTGCGGATAGATGCAGTCCTGATACGAAAAAAGTTTCTGTGCGCAGGCCAGATAGGATATATCGGTATTCTGTTTGCGGGTGAACACCGGATAATCATCCAGACCGTCCTCCTGAGCACGCTTGATTTCTGTATCCCAGTAAGCACCTTTTACCAGCCGGATCATAACTGATCGTTGGTTTTGCCGGGCCTGCGACGCGATCCAGTCCAGCAGATCATAAGCCCGCTTTTGATAAGCCTGGACGGCCAGACCCAGCCCCTGCCACTGTGCGAGCTGCGGTTGCCGAAGCAGTTCGTCGAACACGGCCATCGTCAGCTCCAGGCGATCCGCCTCCTCGGCATCGATTGTCAACCCGATATCATAGTGACAGGCCAGTCTGGCCAGCGAGACCATCTTTCGCGTCAACGCGGGTAGCGCGCGGTCCGCCTGCGACATTTCAAAACGTGGGTAGAGCGCCGAGAGTTTCACAGATATGCCCGGTGCATCCAACGGGCCCATATCACCAGACTGCCTGCCAACGGCGTTGATGGCATGCACATAGGCATCAAAGTAGCGCTCGCTGTCCGACTGCGTGCGAGCGGCCTCGCCAAGCATGTCGAATGAATATCGATAGGCCCGATTGGCTCGGCCTTGCGAACGCTGTAGTGCCTCTTCAATGCTTCTGCCCGTGACAAAGTGGCGAGCCATGACGCGCATGGCCTGCCGCACAGCCTGTCGCACCACAGGTTCACCGCAGCGCTGCACCCATTGCCTGAATACTTTTTTTCCGTGCCCATCGTGCAGAGACTGGCGCAGCAATCTGCCTGACAAAACCAGCCCCCAGGTTGACGCGTTAACAAACAAGGACTCACTGTGACCCAGATGCCCTTCCCAATCGGCGGCAGTCAACTTGTCTTCAATCAGCCGGTCAGCTGTGGCGCCATCCGGGACGCGCAGCAGAGCCTCCGCCAGACACATCAGTACCACGCCTTCCTCGCTGGATAACTGATACTCATGCATCAGGGCATCAACACCTGAACCTTTGCGACGCTCTGCGCGCACGGCTGTCACCAGTTTTCCGGCACGGTCGCGGATTGCATCAGCGGTTGACGACGGCCACTGCAGGGTCTGACTCAGGCGAATAACCTGCGACTCCTCGTCCACCCGGTATGCCGCTCTGACGGCATCAAGCGTGTCGGAGTCCTGCAATGGCAGTCGTGCATACTTCATTCTCAGGTCCTGTAACCCGGATCCCTGGCGTCCAGCGTTCTGATCAGGCCCGGCCAAAGCAATGGTGCCACCTTGGGCAAAGTGGCCGACTGCTGACGAGTGGTCTCAATGGCCTGCTCCGAAGGAAAGTACAACTCTCCACCGGCCTGAGCGCGAATCTGCTTTTCACAGGCATTTTCCAGAAAGTACATCAAGGTAAACGCCTCGGCCACCGTGCGGCCCAGCGTCAAGGTGCCATGGTTGCGAAGAATCATGATGTCTTTGTCACCCAGGTCCTGAACAATACGTTCACGCTCATCCAGATTCAGGGCCACGCCCTCATAGTCATGGTAGGCAATGCGCGGATAAACCAGCATGGCAGTCTGGGTGATTGGCAGCAAGCCGCCTTTCTGCGCCGACACGGCCGTGCCGGCATGATTATGCAGGTGCATGACGCTGCCGGCCTCCGGTCGGGCCATGTGCACGGCGCTATGAATGGTGAACCCGGCAGGATTGACGCCATATCCGTTTTCTTCAACGACCTGACCCTCATGGTCCACCTTGACCAGCGATGAGGCGGTAATCTCATGAAACATCATGCCATAGGGATTGATCAGGAAATGGTGTGAGTTGCCCGGCACCCGGGCGGACAGATGGGTAAAGATCAGATCATCCCAGCCAAAGTGTGCCACCAGCCGGTAGGCCGCCGCCAGGTCGATACGCACCTGCCACTCTTCGGCAGTCATGTTGTCAGGTTTGGCACTCATAGATCATCTCCGCTACTGATTTCCGGAACCGGCAGTTCCAGTGTTTCTTTGATTTCTTCCATCACGATATAACTTTTTGATTCCCGCACACCGGGCAGCTTCAGCAGGATATCACCAAGCAGCTTGCGATAGGAGGCCATCTCGGAAATGCGCGCCTTGACCAGATAGTCAAAGTCTCCGGATACCAGATGGCACTCCAGAACATGGGGCAGGTTAATGGCCGCGCGACGGAATTCGTCGAAAATGCTGGCCGACTTGGTATTCAGGCTGATTTCAACAAACACCAACAGGTTTGCCTGTAATTTGTGCGGGTTCAGACGGGCACCATAGGACAGGATGAATTTTTCGCGTTCCAGCCGCCGCACCCGCTCCATGCAGGGCGTGGTCGATAAACCAACCCGTTCGCCAAGTTCCACATAAGAGATGCGCCCCTCACGTTGCAGGATGCGCAGAATATGTCGATCTATCTGATCCAGCTCCTTGCTGGAGGCGCGGCGAGTTTTCATAAATAATCACCATAATTTTTATTTAATACAGAAATATATACTGCATTTCAACAATAAAACAGAAAATACACTCTGCCATCTGATCTTACAATACGCCTTTGAAACCTAATCGGAGAGAAGGCTCTTCGGGAGATCAGCAATGCACACAATCGTACTTGGCAGCGGCGTTATCGGCATCACCAGCGCATGGTATCTGGCCCAGGCTGGCCATGAGGTTACAGTGATCGACCGCCAAAACAGTGCCGCCATGGAAACAAGCTTTGCCAATGCGGGCATGGTCTCGGCCGGTTACTCATCGCCCTGGGCCGCTCCAGGAGTGCCGCTGAAAGCCATCAAATGGATGCTGTCCAGACATGCGCCGCTGGCCATCAGACCGACAGCGGATCTGAGCCAATACCGCTGGATGTGGCAAATGCTGACGCAATGTACCCCGATCCGGTATCGCATCAACAAGGAGCGCATGATGCGCCTGTCTGAGCACAGTCGTGTCTGCCTGAACGAACTGCGCCAAGAGACCGGCATTCACTATGAGCAGCGCCAGCAAGGCACACTGCAACTGTTCCGTACCCAGGCGCAGTTCGATGCGGCGCAACAGGATATTGCCGTGCTGCAGGAGCTGGGCGTGCCCTTCGAGCTGCTGGATCAATACGCTTGTCTGAGGGCCGAACCCGGGCTGGCCGACAGTATCGGAAAAATCGTTGGCGGCCTGCGTCTGCCGCTGGACGAAACCGGTGACTGCCATCTGTTCACTCGCGAACTGGCTGAGCGATGCCAGGCCATGGGTGTGCGCTTTTTGTTTAATCATCAGGTTGATGCATTAAAAAGCGACGGCCATCGTTTAACGGGTGTACGCACCACCAATGCCAATGGTGAACAGCAGACCTTTACCGCCGATCACTATGTATTGGCCGCCGGCAGTTATTCACCGGCCTTGCTGGAACCACTGGGCATTGATCTGCCAGTCTATCCGGTCAAGGGTTATTCTCTTACTCTGCCAGTAACAGATGACAAACGCGCACCGCAATCGACAATCATGGATGAGACTTATAAGGTCGCTATTACACGTTTTGCGGACCGCATCCGGGTTGGCGGGATGGCCGAACTGGCCGGCCACAATCTGTCGCTTCGCAAGCGTCCATTGCAGACCCTGCGCATGGTGGTCAGCGACCTGTTCCCGCGCGGTGGTGCCCTGGCACAGGCGGAATACTGGACCGGTCTGCGTCCCATGACACCTGACGGCACGCCCGTTGTTGGCAAGACAGATCTGCATGGGCTGTACCTGAACACAGGTCATGGCACCCTGGGCTGGACCATGGCCTGCGGATCTGCCGACATTCTGACTCGGATGATTACCGGTCAACGACCAGCAATCCGCACGGATGGCCTGGACATCAGTCGGTACGGCCAGCGCCAAGCTTTCGGATTATCGCATCCGCTTGCGACTGGCTGACCGGCATCACTGAAAGACGATTGCCTTTTTTAACCAGCGCCATGTCACACAATTCTGGCATGAGTTTTAGTTCGTCCAGGGGAATGAGCCGCGGCAGTTTACTGACAAACACCAGATCGACGGTGTCCCAACGGGGCTGGTTCAGGCTGCTTTTACTATCAAAATAGATTGATTGGGTATTAAACTGTGAAGGGTCCGGATAAGCGCCACGAGTCACTTTAACAATACCCGCCACGCCAATATGTTTGCAGCTTGAGTGATAGATAAATACCTCATCGCCCTCTGCCATCTGGCGCATGAAATTGCGTGCCTGGTAATTGCGCACGCCTTCCCAGACGATGGGTTTGTCAGGCGCTGCTGCAAAATCATCAATGCTGCATTCATCGGGTTCGGTTTTCATCAGCCACTTTGCCATCCGGACTCCTCGGGCTTCAGCCTTGTATGACAGTTCGCAGCATCTGCAGCGCCAGCAGTATAACCAGACCAGCAAACAATTTCTTGAGTGTGGCCACCGGCAACCGGTGCGCCAGTTTAGCGCCAATCGGAGCGGTGAAGAAGCTCGCGGCGGCCATGGCAATCACGGCAGGCCAATAGACAAATCCCAGCGTCAACTCTGGCAGGCCAGTTATACCCCAGCCGTTCAGAATGTAACCCATAGAGCCGGCCAGGGCGATGGGCAAACCCACGGCTGCCGAGGTGCCGATGGCCGTCTGCAGACGCACATTGCACCAGGACAGAAATGGCACGGTCATGGTGCCGCCGCCTATCGCCACCAGTGCTGATATGCCACCGATGCCAGCACCCACGGCAGACAGTCCGGCGAATCCGGGTAGCTCGCGTGATGGGCTTGGTTTGCGATTCAATATCATCTGTGCTGCCACATAGCTCATGAAAATACAGAAAAAGATTGCCAGTGGTCGCGGCGACAAGTATGCCGCCAGGAACGTCGCGGCAAATGTGCCCAGCAAAATACCGGGCGCCAACCCCTGCACGGCAGTCCAGAGCACAGCGCCATGTTGATGATGCGCACGCAGGCTGGCGACAGAGGTCGGCACAATGGCAGCCATGGAAGTACCCAAAGCCAGATGCACCACATAGTCTGGCGTAAATCCCTGAGCGGCAAACAGGACCGTCAGCACGGGCACCATGACGGCCCCGCCGCCGATGCCAAACAGTCCAGCGAGCATACCGGTCAGAGCGCCAAGCAAGATATAACTGCTTATCCAGATCAGCATGACAACGCCTCGCGGTGGAAAGTCCGATACATTAGCAGCAAGCATCCTTCGCATCAAAGATCGCCTGCCATTTTGTCACTGACCTGTCGCTAAAAAGTACTAGGATGCCCCTGAATCTGGATGCCTGGGATGGGTATCCGGCCGACCGCGAGCGCGTGCTGGATCTGTTTCGCCAGCATGCCAACAACGCGGTCGTGCTGGCCGGAGACACGCACAGCTCCTGGGCCTTTGATCTGCACGATGATGAAGGCGACGCGATTGCCGTTGAGTTTGGCACGCCCAGCGTCAGCTCACCGGGCTTTGAAACATTTCTGCCACTGCCTGAACGCGAGCTTGTTGCGGCCTTTATGCGCAATAGTCCGGAAATGCGTTATATGCGCGGCCTGGGCCGCGGCTGGATTGAGCTGGATATCACACGCGAGCAAGTGGCAGCGCAATTTCTGTACGTCTCCACCGTGATGGAACAGGAGTATCAGGTAGGAGAAACCCAGCCACTGATCAGCCGGGCCGGGGAGCATGTGATTGCGTGATGACGCTGTTTTTTGCTCCTGCAAAAACGGCATTTCCGCCATCCATGGCGGTCACATATTCCGTCGGTACTGCCCGCCGACCTCGAAGAAGGCCTCGGTGATCTGACCCAGTGAGCACGACTGCACGGCGTCCATCAGTACAGCAAAGACGTTGTCGTTGTTGATGACAGCCTGCTTCAGCCGCGCAATGGCTTCCACCGATTGCTCGGCATGTCGAGCCTGGAACTCGCGCAGCCTGCGGATCTGGCTCTGTTTTTCTTCGTCGGTGGAGCGCGCCAGCTCCAGGGTGAACTCACCGTCGTGATCATCGCCGTGCGGATTGAGGAAGGTGTTCACGCCCACGATGGGCAAGGAGCCATCGTGCTTTTTGTGCTCGTAGTACATGGACTCATCCTGAATCTTGCCGCGCTGGTAACCGGTTTCCATGGCACCCAGTACACCGCCGCGCTCGGCGATGCGTTCGAATTCCTGCAATACGGCTTCTTCTACCAGGTCGGTCAGTTCATCAATGATAAACGCACCCTGATTGGGATTTTCGTTTTTAGCCAGCCCCCACTCCTTGTTGATCACCAGTTGAATGGCCATGGCACGACGCACGGACTCCTCGGTCGGCGTGGTGATGGCCTCATCATAGGCGTTGGTATGCAGGCTGTTGCAGTTATCGTAAATGGCAATCAAGGCTTGCAAGGTGGTACGAATGTCATTGAAGGACATTTCCTGGGCATGCAATGAGCGACCCGAGGTCTGAATATGGTATTTCAGTTTTTGACTGCGATCGTTAGCGCCATATTTTTCGCGCAGCGTGGTGGACCAGATGCGTCGTGCCACCCGACCCAGCACCGTGTACTCCGGATCCATGCCGTTTGAGAAAAAGAAAGAGAGATTGGGCGCAAAGTCATCCACATGCATGCCTCGCGCCAGCCAGGCTTCTACAAAGGTAAAGCCATTGGAGAGTGTGAACGCCAATTGAGAAATCGGGTTCGCACCGGCTTCGGCAATGTGATAACCGGAAATCGACACTGAATAAAAATTGCGCACTTTATTGGCGATGAAATACTCCTGGATATCGCCCATCAGTTTCAGACTGAATTCAGTCGAGAAAATACAGGTATTCTGCCCCTGATCCTCTTTCAGAATATCGGCCTGCACCGTGCCGCGCACAGCGGCCAGCGTCTGCGCTCTTATCTGCAAGGCTTCGTCAGCCGATGGCTCCCGTCCCTGCTCGGCAACAAACCGGCTCATCTGCTGAGCAATCGCCGTATTCAGGAACATAGCCAGAATGGTGGGCGCCGGCCCATTAATGGTCATCGACACTGACGTCGTTGGATGGCACAGATCAAAACCATCGTACAGCGCTTTCATATCGTCCAACGTAGCGATGGATACACCGGAATTGCCCACTTTGCCGTAAATATCCGGACGCTCATCCGGATCAAAACCATACAGCGTGACCGAATCGAAAGCGGTTGATAGACGCTTGGCCTCTGAATGCTCAGACAGGGCTTTGAAACGCCGGTTGGTCCGGAAGGCATCACCTTCTCCGGCAAACATTCGTGTGGGGTCTTCTCCTTCTCGCTTGAAGGCAAAAACACCGGCCGTATAAGGAAAGCGACCTGGCACATTTTCCAGCATCAACCAGCGCAGCACATCACCATGATCGTTAAACCGTGGCAATGAGACCTTGGGTATACGTGTACCGGACATACTGGTCCAGGTAAGCTGAGTGCGCAGCTCTTTATCTCGAACCCGGGTCACCAGCTCGTCGGCAGTGTACTCCTGTTGCATCGCTGGCCACTGCTCCAGCAGCGCCGCACACTCACCATCCAGTTTCTGCTGTCGGGCCTTGATCAGCCCCTGCAGATTGTCGGTAACGGAATCAGAGCCGTCAGCACGCGACAGCATCTGCGCTGAACATTGTAATTGTTGAATTTCCCTCGCCAGCACAGCCTGCTGCTCAACATGCTGGCGATAGCCGCGCACAGACTCGGCAATCTCAGCCAGATAGCGTTGCCGCTGCGGCGGCACAATGGCGGTTTGGCGGGTTGAAGTGCGGGTGCGCACTATTGGCAAGCTACTTTCAAAGGCGACCAGCCCCCTGTCGCGCAACACCGGCAGCAAAGCCTGATACAGAGCAGTCACTCCGTCATCGTTAAAGCGCGAGGCAATAGTACCGAATACCGGCATCTCCTCCACCGATCGATCAAAGGCCGTGCGGTTGCGCTGTACCTGCTTGCTGACATCGCGCAGGGCATCATCGCCACCCTTACGATCAAATTTATTGATGGCAATCACATCGGCATAGTCCAGCATGTCAATTTTTTCCAACTGACTGGCGGCACCAAACTCCGGCGTCATCACATACAGCGATGAATCCACATAAGGCACAATGCCTGCATCCCCCTGGCCAATACCGGGGGTCTCCACTACCACCAGATCAAAGCCGGATATGCGCACGGCATTAATAATGTCGCGCATATATGACGGTACTTCTGTTTCAGAACGCCGGGTCGCAATAGAGCGCATGTAAACTGATGGGTGGTAGATGGAGTTCATGCGCACCCGGTCACCCAGCAGTGCACCACCGGTGCGACGCCGCGTGGGATCAATGGCCAGCACGGCGATTCGCAAGGCATTATTACTGTCCTGCCGACAGCGCAGTATCAATTCATCGGTCAGCGAGGACTTTCCCGCACCGCCGGTGCCGGTAATGCCCAGCACAGGCACGACGCTCGCCTGCTCAGCCTGCTCTTGCAACATCGCCCGTGAGGCGTCATCCAGCGATCCGTTCTCAAGCGCACTGATCACCCGCGACAGTGCAATTCGGTCGCCATTTTGTATGGCCTGCAGATCAGCGTCAGGAGAGTCAACATCCTGTTCTCTCACCTTGGCCATGATGTCATCAATCATGCCCTGCAACCCCATCTTCTGGCCATCTTCCGGCGAATAGATGCGGCACACACCATAGGCGTGCAACTCTTTTATTTCGGAGGGAATAATCACCCCGCCGCCGCCGCCAAACACCTTGATATGTCCGGCGCCGCGCTCGCGCAGCATATCGACCATGTATTTGAAGTACTCAATGTGTCCGCCCTGGTAAGAGCTGATGGCAATGCCTTGCACATCCTCCTGCACGGCAGCTTCAACTACTTCCTGCACTGAACGGTTATGAGCCAGGTGGATCACCTCGGCGCCGGACGCTTGCAGCATTCGGCGCATGATGTTGATGGCGGCATCGTGACCGTCAAACAGACTGGCTGCGGTTACAAAACGGGGAAATTCGAGGGACACGCGGGAACTCCTGTGGAATCGCTGTGGCGATGCTATTGTTATAAATCGGCCCGCCGGTGTTAAAAATTGAACTGCCGACAATGCTCGTTTATTATATTGACGTTAACGTCAACGTCAATCAAAGAAAAACACCACAATGCCAGATATCACGGATGTACTCAGCGACACCTTTTTACGCTCCAATGCACTGGATCCGCGCGATACCGGAAGCCGCACCTATACAATCTCGCAACTTGCCAAAGAATTTGACATCACTACCCGGGCCATCCGCTTTTACGAAAGCGAGGGTCTGCTCAATCCGGAACGCGAAGGTCGAAACCGGCTCTACAGCCAACGTGACCATACCCGATTGAAGCTGATCCTGCGCGGCAAGCGCCTGGGGTTCTCGCTGGACGAAATCGGTGAAATGTTTGAATTATATGACTCCCCGATCGGAGAGCTGGCCCAGCTACGGCACGTTCTGGATAAAATTGACGAACGTAAGCAGATTCTCAAGCAGCAGCTGGAAGACATTCAGCTCAGCCTGCATGAATTAAAGGAATTTGAATCGCAGTGCAAGCATCGTTTAAGACAGATGCGCAGCAGTCACTGATCAATTTTTCTACCTGACCCATTTCCTTTTAAGGACAGATCATGAGCAAAGATCACGTTGTAATCCTGGGCGGCGCCCGTACGCCTATTGGTGGCTTTCAGGGCGTTTTCAGCAACACAGCGGCCCCTGCACTGGGCGTGGCTGCTGCGCGCGCAGCACTTGAGCGCGCCGGCCTTAATCCATCAGACAATGACAGCTGTATAGACGATGTATTGATGGGATGTGTATTGCCCGCCGGACTGGCGCAGGCGCCGGCCCGCCAGGTCGCCCTTGGTGCGGGACTGGCTGTGACAACGCCCTGTACAACCGTCAACAAAATGTGCGGTTCTGGCATGAAAACGGTCATGATGGGCGTTGACCAGATTCTGGCAGGCAACGCAGACACTGTGCTCGCCGGTGGTATCGAAAACATGACCCTGGCACCCTACCTGATCCCCAAGGCTCGCGGGGGCCTGCGCCTTGGCCACGGCGAGCTCAAGGACCACATGTTCCTCGACGGCCTGGAAGATGCCTACACCGGACGATTGATGGGCAGCTTCGCACAAGAAACAGCCGACAAACACGGCCTGACTCGCAAGGACATGGATGATTATGCCATCGCCTCACTGAGCCGCGCCCAGACAGCGATTAAAGAAGGCTGGTTCGATGCCGAATCTGTCTCCCTTGACGTAAAAGCCGGTCGCAACGACATCACGGTGACACACGATGAACAGCCTGGCAAAGCCAGTGTTGACAAGATCCCCACCCTGCGCCCGGCCTTCGCCGCCGATGGAACTGTGACAGCAGCCAATTCTTCATCCATCTCGGATGGAGCAGCTGCAGTCGTTCTGATGCGCGAAAGTGTTGCCAGAGACAATAATCTCAAGCCCATGGCCCGAATCCTGGCCCAGGCCAGCCATGCCCGTCACCCCAGCGAATTCACTGTGGCCCCGATCGGTGCCATCGAAAAAGTGCTGACCAAAACCGGATGGAGCGCCGCCGATGTCGATCTGTTTGAGATCAACGAGGCCTTTGCCATGGTGCCGCTGCTGGCGATGCGTGAACTTGGCCTGCCGCATGATAAAGTCAATATCCACGGCGGAGCCTGCGCGCTGGGACATCCGGTCGGCGCATCCGGCACCCGTATCATTGTCACGCTGATGTACGCGCTGCAAAAGCTGGGTAAAAAGCGCGGCATTGCCAGTCTTTGTATTGGCGGTGGTGAAGCAGTAGCTATAGCCATTGAAATGATTGACCAATAACGCGTTTCTTGACGGAGCACAGTGATGCGAATCTTGACAGCCGCATTGATAATGGCATGCATCGGGTCTAGTGTCTCGACGCATGCTCAGGAACGCGCACTGGATGAAGCCCTTGCCGATACCAAAATCCTGCAAGGCCTTGCCATTATCGATGAAAGCTCAGGACTTTCAGCACAGACGCTTGTGCAGATCGGCGGGATCATTTCGCCATCCGGCCAGGAGCACGAGCGCGCCGCGGCCGTGGCGGAGCTGATGCGCAGCATCGGGTTGGAGGATGTGCAGATCTCTGAAGCACCCAACGTCACAGGCAGAATTCCGGGGCGATCCGGCAAAGCGCTGGTCTTTGTGTCAACGCTGGATGACCTGGCCACGGTTGCTGAACACCAGCGCGCTGCCGGGACGCCGCCTGTCATTGATGGCAACCGGGTTGTTGGGCCAGGCACCAACACCTCGCTGACTACAGTTGCCATGCTTTCCGCCGCCCGCGCCTTGCTGGAAACCGGCATAACTCCCGAACATGACCTGGTGTTTGCCTCGGTCGCTGAAGAAGAAACCGGCCTTCGGGGCATGCATGCGCTGTATGCGGACTACCGCGATCAGGCTCTCGCCTTTGTGGATATTCTGGGCGAAGGCAGCACCCTCAGTTACGGTGCGCTGGGCATTCATTGGTGGCGTATCCATGCCCATGGCCCTGCCGGCCATACGCTCAACGGCGGCCTGCCGAATGTGAATCAGGCGATTGGCCGCGCCGTCGACCGTATTTTTCAGATCAGGGAACCTCAACTGTTTGAACATCGGCGCACCCGGCTTAATGTAGCCGTGCTGAACAGTGGCGCAGTCTTTAATCACAAACCGGAAACCGGCTGGTTCTCGCTGGACGTGCGCTCACTGGACCCTGAACATATCGAGTCCATGGAAAGCCAGGTAAGGCATATCCTGGATGAGGTCACGGCCGAACTGGGCATTACATTCAACATGGAAGAAGTCTCCAGAACACCGCCAGGCCAGATAGACGGTGCCCTGGACAGCTCGCTGGTGCAAACCTCCGTCGCGATCTCTGACTACCTTGGCAGCAGTCCGGCACTGTCAAATGCCGGATCAGCCAACCTGAATGTCTCCATTGCCGGTGGCACACTCTCGATAGGCATTTCGAGTGAACGTGGTGGGCGGCGCGGTTTCCCCGATGAATGGGCTGACATTGATGTAATGCAACGCACGGCAAAACACATCTTTTTGCTGGCCGTTACTCAGGCGAACGCAGACTGACCCCCCCCAATCGGGGGAGTTATGATAAAAATCGGCTCTGCTAGCATCGGGCTTCACTTCCGCTGCGACCCGGAGCTACCGCCGTGAAAACTGCTACCCGCCGCCCGTTCACACTCAACGCTCTCAAACCAATTGCCCTGGCCATCGTCCTGAACACCGCTTTTCCGGCTCTGGCAAACGATGACGACACTACCGTTATCGCGCGGCTCGCCGAGTTTGACTCATTGCTGCAACAAAACCAGGGGCAGCAGGCACTAAACCTGTTCAATCAACTTCAACAGCGTTTCCCGGATAACGTCCTGGTGCAGGTCACGCAGGCTCGCATCATGCTGATGCAGAACAATGTTCAGGGCGGCGTAAATCTGCTGCGCACAATCCTGCGCGAGCACCCGGATCATCCGGAAGCTTCCCTGTGGCTTGGCGATGTCGAGATCAAAACCGGGGAACGGGAAGCCGGGCTGAATCGCATTACGCAGGCCTCAGATGCTAACCCGTCTCATCCGCGCCTGGCAGAGTTTGCTGCAGAACTGATGTATAACGCGAGCCAGCTGGAACGCAGCGCCGATTACTTTTACCGCGCGGCGCAGGCCGACGGCCAGACCGAAGCCCGACGGGCGGAGTTACTGTTTAACGCCGGTCGCGTTTACGTCCAGTTGCAGCAACCCGAAAACGCGATCCCCCGCTTTAATCAGTCGTGGCGCAGTCAATTTACCCCACAGGCCTTCAATGCCGAAATGGAGCAACGCCTGCAGATGGGAGAGCCCGAAGCCGGGCTGAGAGAAATTCAGGCACTGAGAAATATTCAGCGTCCGGAGAACCTGGAGAATTTTGAACGCATTGTGGCACCTGCCTCGCAAATGTTGCAGCGAGCCTTCGCTGGCGAACCCATCGTTCCTGCAGCAATCGCCAATCCCTCCGACCCTGCCGTGCTGCAACAATTGCAGGCCAATCTGGAAACATTGAAAACCCGGCTGGCTGCTCTGAACAGCCAGCAGCTTCAACGCACTGAAGAAATAGCCGGGCTGGCTGGCAACCAGGTCACCGCATTCAAGTACCCCCTCTTTATTCGTGATGCTGCTGATGCCGGAGAGCGGGCCAAAGCGCAGGCCGCCCTGATCCTTGCCAAAGCAGGTCAGCTGGATTCAGCCGTCAGCACGGCAGAATCAATTCTGCTCCCCGAATTGAAATACGCTACTTATGCGCAGTTGACACGTCACATATTTGAACACGGCGGCCGGGAACGCTATCAGGCCTGGAAGAATTATCTGGATGATCAGCGCCGCTATCTGCCAAATCCCTACCCCTACGATGACTCCACCTTGTCCGACAGCTTTTTCGGGATTCCCGGACTGGATAATATTGATGACAATGAAATACCGCGCAGTTTCTGGACCAACGACGTCAGCGACGTGATGGCAACGGTACTGCTTGATACCGAAGACTTTCAGACTTTTTCGACTTTTGTTGAAACGAGCAGTGCCTGGGGCGCTTTTGTGCCAAACTGGCAGGCACGGGTTGACAGCCTGATGCTCGATCATGCTGAACGCATCGGCTCATCTGCCAACATCACCGGCAACAGACTCACCGGCTATGATTTTCAGGATGTCGTCCGTCTCGCGCAACTGCTGATTGCCGAAGGACGCACCCAGAACGCGGCCAACCTGATAAACACCGTGATCACCGACGTCGCGGCGGAAGACTATATCGGCGCCAACCAGACCGATCGTCTGAACATTGACCAGGAGGTGACCGGTGTCATTGATGTCCTGGTCGTCGCAGGCGAATTGGCTCTGGCCTCAGGACATCTGGATCGGGTCTCCCATATCGTCGGCGCACATCAGCAGGCCGAGAATAGCGGGTTATACCGCGCCCGCTACGCTGAATTGCTGACCGCGGTGGGTCGCAAAACAGACGCCGAACAATTGCGCGGTCAACTCACAGGCTCAGACCTGGAACAGCTTGAACTGGGCATCAGCATCGGCGAGCTGAGACACCTTGTCGCGCAGAATCAGCTCGACGCAGCCCTTGAAATGGCGATGAGCGACTCGTTCGTTGGGGAGCACATCCTGCATAGTCGTTCGCTGTACGATGCTCTGATTCAAAACGGCCGCTTCAATGATGCGCGCAGGCTGGTCGTAAAGGCAGGCAATCTGGCCGAGAATAATACCCCTGATCTGGCAGCCGGCCTATGGATTGACCTGATGCAAAAGCAGCTCGACGCAGCCCGCGACAGTGTTCTGGCCGCCATGTTTCTGGCGCCGATCTCCCTGGTAGAGCGCTACGACGGCGTGGAGAGCGAAAAAGGCCGGATCCGCACCCAGTATCTCTATCATCTGGCCACCATCGCCGGCCAGTTTGGCGATGATTCCACCCTGGATCGGGTGCGACAACTGGCCCGTGACGACCTGGACCAGATTTATGTGACGCTGGGCGAGGCAGGTGGTCGCTTGCAGGCACTGGACATGCAGGTCAGAACGAATGACTTCCTGCCCATGTCAGCCATATTGAAAACAAACCTGGTCATGTGAGCCTCAGTCGATCCAGCAGTTATTCATCTGCAGCTCCTGATTGCCATTCAGGGCTATCCGGGAGCCGTTCAGCAGAAACACTTGAGTGTATGAATCGCTGTGCGACTGTTTGAGCTCTTCAACCAGCTGAGCCAGCTGTTCCTCAGTGGGTGTAATCTCAAATATTTCCAGATCCTGCAGCATCTGCTCATGGATATCTTCCGGCAGTTCCGCCGGCAATTCAAAGGGCAGCAACACGTCCTCATAGGCCCACTCACCCCCGTTGCGAGCAATCACATGCCAGGGTGAATTGATCACTATTGAATTCAAATTGTTACGATACATCAGCATCCAGCCGTCTGAATCAGCCTGCCCCAGCTGTTGAGTGTCGGCAAGCGCCAGCTCCTGCCAGCTACTTGCATCCGGGTCATCGCGAAATTCTCTGATTCGTGCCTGTCCCATATTCACCACGCGGGCCCCCATCCGGCAATCCTGGCCTAACGCAAAATAGTTTTCTGGTTGCCCGTTCAGGGCGGCCAGCAATACTTCCCTCTGAGACGCCTTTTCAACCAGCACTGCACGTGCGAACTGTTCAGTTTCATTCAGAATGACCTGTACAATCGGCAACAAAGGCTCTGCTTCGGCAGGAACCGGACCACACCGCTCTGCCGTCAAATTCCGTTCACGACATATCAGTGGCAATGTGCGACCTGCTATGGATTCCAGCGGATTAAAGACTGCATAATACCCATAACCCTGCTGTGCCCGGATCTGCGCCACCTCCTCATCCAGCACGCTGCGTTCCTCTGGGCTGAAACTGATTGGCCGCTCCCAGTTTGAACCGGCAAACGCGTCTATATGCGCCACCATACGCCAGTACTGATCTTCGATCAGGGTTTCAAGCTGAGCGCGCTGCGGGACATCCTGGCCATCGGGACCCTGACAACTGAAGCTATTCGATTGCTCAACAGCCTGAGCAAGACCCGCGTCGATTTGCTGATGCGCCTGCGGATTTCCGAGCTGAGCCTTGAGATCAGCAATCTGTATATTCAACAGGGCGCCGCCTGCCATCCGATAAACTTCTTGAGACCATTCGCAACGCTCAGCTACAGCCAGTGACTGCGCGGTATTACGAAGACCGGCAAAGACCGTGTTCGGATCAGACTGCTGTGCTGCTGAGCCAGGACGCGGTGCCTGCGCCTCTACGTCGGTTAAGGCTAAAAGAAAAGCAAATAATAGTGTGAACTTTAAGCGCATCGCGACCACCCAATTGATATCAAATAGTATTTCCCCTAATTACCACCGAGCGGTTGCAAGTCGCCACCCCCTGTTTGGGGCACTTATTAATAAATTGGCAATCGCTGTGCCCCTGCGCTATAAACATGACAGGGAATAACAAGCGAGGTTGATAACCGTGCAACCATCAGATCAACGTATTGACGCGCTCGACGTACTCAGGGGTTTTGCCGTTCTGGGCATTCTGGTCATGAATATCCAGGCATTTTCAATGCCAATGGCCGCCTACCTCAACCCGACAGCCTACGGCTCACTGGAAGGCGTCAACGGTGCAGTCTGGGCGATCAGCCACCTGCTGACCGACCAGAAAATGATGGGGCTGTTTTCAATGCTCTTTGGTGCCGGCATTGTACTGTTTTGTGACCGGGCTGAAGAAAAAGGCACGTCTGTTGCCGGTTACCACTACCGGCGCAACGTCTGGTTATTGATTTTCGGCATGCTGCACGGTTATCTGCTCTGGCATGGTGACATTCTTTTCCTGTACGCCGTCTGTGCCTTTCTTATATATCCGTTGCGCAACAAAACAACACGCACATTGGTCAAGCTCTCTCTTGTTTTTCTCTCAGTGTCTTCAGTTGTGTATCTGCTGACAGCAATGGGACTGCCATCATTACCGCCGGAAGAAGTTGCGGAAGAAATCCTGCCAATGTGGCAACCTACTGCTGAACAAATTCAGTCTGAGCTTGCCGCCTATCAGGGAAATTGGGTAGAGCAGATGGCAGCGCGTGTGCCCATGACACAGGAAATGCAAGGCCTGGCACTGTTTCTATGGGGCTTCTGGCGCGCCAGCGGAATGATGCTGCTGGGCATGGCCCTTTACAAATCCGGCATACTGACGGGCAAGGCAGACATAGCTGTCTATAAGCGTTTTTTATTGCTCGGTCTGTTTATTGGCCTGCCCCTGGCTATATACGGCATTTTCTGGAATTCTAATAACAACTGGCAGTTAACGTCCATGTTCATGGGTTCCCAGTTTAATTACTGGGGCAGTGTATTGATCAGTCTCGGCTGGATGAGTGTTGTGCTGATGCTGTTGAAAAAACAATTGCTGCGACGCCTGACAGATCGTCTGGCAGCAACCGGCCGCATGGCCTTCACCAATTACATCATGCAGACAGTGATCTGCGGCCTGATATTCTATGGTCATGGCCTGGGGCTGTTTGGTCAGGTGGAGCGCTGGGGGCAATTGCTGATCGTACTGGGCGTCTGGGCACTGCAATTATGGTGGTCACCCATCTGGTTAAGGCATTTCCGTTTCGGGCCTCTGGAGTGGCTGTGGCGCTCGCTGACGTACTGGAAGCTGCAGCCGTTGAGGAGGTGATTGATAAATCCGCAAGGCACACATATATTTCCACATATATTTATGACCGTTTTGATACGGGGTGTGGGAATGGGACAAGTAACAATTTACCTTGAGGATGATATTGAGAAGAAAATGAATGCGGCGGCAAAATCTTCCCAGCTATCCAAGAGCAAGTGGATAGCACAGCTCATCAAAGAAAAAGTAGCCAACGAGTGGCCACCATCAATTGTTCAAATGGCTGGCTCCTGGGATAACTTCCCGACACTTGAAGAGATACGCAAAACGCAGAATGACGACTCACCCAGAGAACCATTCTGATGTTTATTCTGGATACGAACACCCTGATTTATTTTTTCAAAGGCATGGGAAACGTGGCGGAACGCTTGCTGAAAGTCTCTCCCAAGGATATCAGTATTCCCGCAATTGTCGTTTAGGAGTTCCTTGCCAGAACTCTGGCCAAGGACACAATCTTCCCATCCGGATCGGAAACCAATCCCTCAAAATAATCCTCCACCTCAAGTCCGGAAACCGCGGTCAGCAACTCCCCCGGTGCCGCACGAAAATCTGCGCTTTTTGGTCCGGCTACAGCCTCATCAGTCTGCAGATGCACTTCACAGACAAGATAGCCCCCGGGACTTAACCTTGTCGCCATCGATTCCAGCAATGCCAAATCCAGATAGCGCATCATGATAATCAGATCATAATCACAATACTGGCCGGGTAGCGGGTCATCCAGATCATGTTCTATCCAGTTAATACCCTGCGTGCCGGATGCCAATGCCGACTGCTGCGCACGCTGCAAGGCCACCTGTGAGACATCAACTGCATCCACCTCGTATCCTTTCGAAGCCAAATACAAGGTGTTGCGCCCTGCTCCGCAGGCCAGATCCAGCGCTCTGGCAGTCTCAGGTACCGGCCCAATCTGCTCCAGTGCAACTTTCAGATAATCCGACGCGTGCTTTCGGTCAGCATAGGCGCCTGCACGGTAGCGCGTATCCCACTTTTCTTTGTCTTGCTCGCTCATTGTTGTCATTCCCGTTCTGTTGAATCAATGCTTCGCCAGCCAATGCCATATACCTTACCATGCTGAGTGACGCATAATCGGATCCCAGTACATAACGCTCATACGCCTCTTCAGCTCAACAGGCTATTTTCTCGAAACACCGTTCTCAGGGTTTCTGAACAACACACGTTGAGAGACCTCTGGATTTTTTAATAAACGTTTGATGAAATGTTTTTTTGGCTGTCAGACTCTGACTGCTTGCCAAATGAAAGGCAGCCGCGAAATCCAGGTCCTGCTCGTACCAACTCAGCACCTGAGCAATCAGAAACTGATTGGATAAAAAAACGTTCGGCAGCCCAAACAATCTGCGTAAGGCATCACAGATTTGAGCTGACTAAAAATCGCAGGAATATCGGAGCCGTCAGGTTAGAAAATTGGCTTCAATTGCTATCACGCCACGTCTTCAAAGCAGGAGGGCTAAATGCCGCCTTTGGCTCTAACAAAACATCACCTTCAAATTCAACCACTTGAAACTCCATTCCTGGATCCCAGTGATGTGTCTCGCGAATATGTTTAGGGATAATTACCTGCCCTTTAGTGGATAACCTGGTCGTGTTCACAGCCTGCCCTTCTGAATAGTAAGATTGAGTTCAATTCAAGCGACACACTGTACATTGTCAAGAAACTCACTAAGACGCAGACAGCGGCCAGCACTTCATGAGATCAGGGCCCAAGATGACCAATTGGCACAACGATTACGCCATCGGGCCGCTGGTAACTATATCCGCCAGCAGTGACAACGACCAATGCGGCTGGCTGACCACAGCGTGATGTATCAACGCGCTCTGCAAATTTGAGTAGCTGTGCTGCCGCAGCATCAATCACATGTCCGGCAGAACTCATCTTGACCTCAAAGGCACCCCAGCGCATATCCGCTGTCGTGACGATGGCATCGATCTCCAGACCTGTATTGTCTCTGTAGTGCCGCACTTCGCCACCCAGTATCTGGCTGTAAATTCGCAGATCTCTGATAACCATGGATTCAAAAAGTAATCCGGTGGTGTTCAGGTCAGCTTGCAGGGATTGAGGGCTGGCGCCTAATGCAGCAGCCGCCAGCGAAGGGTCTACGAAGTGGAATTTTTTGCTGCTGCGAACACGGGAGCGCGAGCGCAGATGGACCGCCCAGGCCGGCTGCGGCTCAACAATCATCAGCCGTTCCAGCGCGTTCAAATAGGCGGCGACCGTGTCCTGGTCGGGTGCCCCTCCCGGCAAAGCCACATCGGAGGCGATCGATGCATGACTGACTTCGGTAGCAACATGCCGGGCAAGCGACTCAAACACGGCCTGTACACGGATGGGATCACGGCGAACACCATCCACCGTATGGATATCTGCACGATAAATATCTCGCACGTAATCCCTGACAGCCGTTAATGCAGCTGGCAAAGCCAGATTATTGTGCGCTGGCCATCCTCCTCGACAGAGCACCTCCAATAAGCCACTGAAATCCAGTGGCTGCTCTGGACAAGACTTATGTGCGCCGTTCAGCAACCCTGCAAGCGATACAGAGCCCGTGCTGCTGCCCATTTCGAATAGACTCATAGGGCGCATGCGCAGACGTGCAAATCGACCGGCTCCGGTATGCCGGGTTGCATCATCTGCAGGTGTCGCAGACCCCGTCAGGATGAACTGTCCGGGCAATTTGCGGGAATCGACCTCCCGACGCACCCCATTCCAGATAGCAGGTGCAACCTGCCATTCGTCAATCAACCGGGGAACCGGCCCGGCCAGCGGAAGACGGGGATCAATGTCGATACTGGCTCGCGCGGCACCGTCCAGATCCAGAAATATGCTGCTGGCTGCAAACTGCGCTGCGGTTTCTGTTTTCCCGCAGGCTTTCGGCCCCTCAAGCACGATGGCGCCCGCCGACCGCAGACGCTCAGTCAACTCTAGATCAATCACTCGCTGGAGATAAGCCACTGCAAAAACCCTTCAATCGGTAGTTTGCAACCAATATAATCGGTATTTTGCAATATTTCCAGTCGGTACTTTGCAATATTTACAATCGGGACTTTGCAATATTTCCAGTCGGTAATTTGCAATTCCTACTGCACAATCTCCCGCACCATCCCATCGTGTTTGTTCAGCACAAAAACCCGCTGATCCGGCCCCATATTGATGCGCATATCGGCGCGCTCGGCGGGGCTGCGGCCCTGCTGCTGGTTCTTTTGCTGAATCAGCTGCAGCAGGGTTTTGGCTTCGCCTGAGCTGTCACGCAGCAGCAGGCGGGCGATGCCGGTGTTGCCGCCCTGGGGTACGTTGTCGGCTTCAAAATGCAGGATCTCACCGCTGACAAAGTCACCAAAAAACACGCGGTCGTTCATGGCGGCTATCGGGCCATTACGATAAACCACGACGCCTGTGGCAGCCACGCGGCCCTGCAGCAGCGGATCGAAGCGGGTGAATTCCACAGCCGGGTAAACCACGTTGGGGTCGCTGCGTGGCGATTCGGTGGAGATCTGTCCGCGCCCCTCAAAACGGAAGCTGCCTTCCCAGGCATTCCAACCCAGGTTACCTCCCTTGGGCACCAGGCTGACCTTTTCCACCATGTTCTGGCCTATGTCGGCCATGTAGAGATTGCCGTTGGCCGGATCCCAGCCAAAACGCTGCGGATTACGCATACCGTAAGCGTAAATTTCGGGTACCACATTGGACTGCCCGACAAAGGGATTATCAGAGGGGATACCATACTGGCCATTAGCACTGTTGTTGCCCAGCGGATCTATGCGCAGCATCTTGCCAAAGGCTGAGGCCATGTTCAGCGACAGATTCAAGGGGTCACCACCGCTGCCACCGTCCGCCGAACCGATGTACAACATGCCGTAATCTGCATCTCCGGGCTGGGCCAGCGGATTAAACGCCAGGTGTCCCGCATTGTGATTGGCAAAGGGCTGTTCAAAACGCATCAAGACGCGCGGCGCACCCCCATCGTAAACAGGAGACGAGTGACTTTGTGCCACCCACTCATGCAGCACAGTGTGGTGTGCGTTATTGCCACCATCGGGCACAAAGTCGGGCGTGGTTATATTGTCACTGACGTCTGTCCAGGTGTAGAAACGTCCATAACCCGGTGCACCAGCGCGACCAAAATCGGGATGCAGGGTAAAGCTCTGAAAACCGCGCTCACGCCCGCCGTATTCCACACCGACGCCCCACTGGGCGTCGTTGATATTGACGTAAGGCGTCACTGTCTGCCCGTCGTAGCTGATCGTATGGATGGGGCCACGCATGTCGTTAACAAAGATACGCTGGCTGACCGCTTCATCGACCAGATTCATCATGCGTGCTGGTTCACCGTCACTGTCGGGCAGAGTCGCAAATTCAATAACATCCGCGACAATCAGATTGCGCTGCGTGTTGATATGGGCAGGCAACGGATCCTGCTGAGCACTCACCGCAGTGACTGTCCACAAGAACACAAGGGAGGAAATGCCTTTAATTGTCGTTTGCATGGTTCACCTCGTCTGATAGTGAGTAATCCGTGTGTGTCTGGATGTCGTATACCACCGTATATTCGCAGACAGTCACCCGTGAGTGTTTAACAAGGTACAGATGTCCACGAGGCTAACATGAAAGCAAAATTCGCGCTTATCGCTTTAACCTGCGCTACCGTAGCTTTGACGACACAGAACAGCATGGCGCAGGATCCGGCCAGCGGGTTTAACCCCCAGAACCCATGGACCGTCGAGCTGGAAACCGGGCCAGCCTGGTTCAAACGCAACAATGTACGTATTCCCAACGACATCGGCACCCGCTTTGACATGCTGAATCTGACCGACAACGGGCCCGATCCCTTTCTGCGCCTGTATGCCACCTATGAGTTTAACGAGCGCCACGCGCTGCGGCTGAATATTGCGCCATTGGAAGCATCCGGCAATGGCGTCCTGCCAAATCCTGTGCGCTTTCAGGATACTGACTTTGCTGCGGGTGCTGACACGCGGGGGCGCTACAAGTTCAACAACTACCGTCTGACCTATCGCTGGATGTTTCACCGCAGTGACACCTGGCATCTCGGCCTGGGCGGGGCACTGCTGGTACGGGATGCGGAAATAGCCCTGCGCCAGGGCAATCTGCAGGACTCTGATGATGACCTGGGTGTGGTGCCCTTATTGCACCTGTACGGGGCCTATCATCTGACACCTCGCACCTCAGTGATCGCTGAATTTGAAGGCGCCGCCGCCCCGCAGGGCCGCGCCATTGATCTGAACCTGAAAGTGCAGCACCACATCACGCCAGACTGGCATGTCTATGCAGGGTACCGAACGCTGGAAGGTGGTGCTGACAATGACAGTCTGTACACTTTTGCCTGGGTGCACTATGCCACGTTTGGAGTAGGAATTCGGTTTTAAATCAAGCCGAATTCCTGGCCGCGTTGATATTGCCAAACAGCGTTCGCACCACCATTTTTTCGTACATGGCCAGTTGCTCCGCGGCATCCTGCTCGCGGCATTCACGTATGCGGATCAGCGCATATTGCTGAATGGTCAGCAGTGGCAACACCACTTCTTCCCGCAGACGGATGCTCATGCGGCTGCGCGGGTTATCCTGCAAAAGCTGATCCTGACCGGAGATTTTTAGAACCATCTCCTTGCTGATCAGGTATTCCTGATAGATATCCTGCCAGAACTCGCCAAACTGCGGATCATTTTCCATGTAGCGGGTCAGCTCAAAATTGGTTTTGCTCATACTCTGCATGCTGTTGGAGATAAGCGCTCTGAAGAAGCGCGAATGCTCATAGAGCTCCAGACAGGCATCCAGGCGTCCCAGCTCTTCCTGAGCTTTAAGCGCCGAGCCCAGGCCATAAAATCCGGGTACGTTCTGCTTGAGCTGACTCCAGGCACCCACAAAAGGAATGGCGCGCAGATCTTCAAACTTCATGGCATCGCCACCGCCTCGTTTTGAGGGGCGACTGCCGATATTGGCCATGGCGTAGTATTTGAGCGTGCTCATTTCCTCCAGATAAGGCATAAACAGCTTATGATTCTTGAACGCTTCGTACTTCTGATAGCTGCGCTCTGCCAAATCACGAATCAGATTACGCTGCAGGTCATCCAGCTCACGATCCACACGATCCAGCAGGTTATTCTCCAGCCCCGCCGTCAGCAACTGCCCCAGATTATGCTTGGCCGCATCCTTGATGCCGTAATAAGAGCTGATGGTCTGACCCTGCACCGTCATCTGAATCTGATTGCTTTCGATGGTTCTGCCGTGCGCCGCATAAAAAAGATACGTGTCACCACCACCCCGGGCGGGTGGACCACCACGGCCGTCAAAGAAGATTACCTCAACACCCTGATCGCGCGACACCGCAGTCACGTCCTCCTTGGCAGTGTAAATACCCCAGTTGGCCATCAGGTAGCCACCATCTTTGGTGCCATCCGAGAAACCCAGCATCACCGTCTGGCGTTGACGGCGATGCGACAGGTGAACCTGGTATTGGGTATTGGCATAAAGCCGGGCCATCGACTCTCCGGCACGTTGCAGGTCATCGATGGTTTCAAACAGCGGCACGATATCGACGTTAATCGGACGGTCACGCCAGCCGCACAGGCGGAACAGGGTCAGTACGCGCACCACATCCACCGGACCTCGGCAGTTACTGATGATGTAGCGATGCGCACCGCGCTCACCATTGGTGAACTGAATGCGACGGATGACAGAGAATGATTCAATGGTATCGCGAATCACCGGGTCGTCGAATCGGCTGGCGTCCACCTCGCCCTTGCAGGCGAGCATGGCATTTATCTGCTGATCTTCGTTCAGGGAGTTGAAATCCATTGGAAGCAAACCGGGCTGTTGCTGAACGATGGACTCCAGCGTCCGGGCAATCACCCGGCTATCCTGCCGGATATCAATACTCGCAAAGTGGAAACCAAACAGAGTCACCTTGCGACGGAAAGATTGCAGTGAATCAATATACATGGACTGGTAACGTTCGCTTAGCAGTCGCTCAACCTGATCCAGCACCAGGTGAATATCGCTGAGTAACACGCCTTCGCGCCCCGGTTTCTCGCTGAGCTCATCGCGCAGCTGCTTTTCCAGCTTGTCCAGAGCTTCATAAACATCTCTGAAACTAAGACGACGCTTCAGTTGACGGATGTCATTGTGATAACACTGAATAATGCTCTGTCTGAGTCTGGCCGCAACCCGCAGTGTTGTGTCGGTGGTAACAAAAGGATTGCCATCACGATCCCCGCCTGGCCAGAAACCAATGCTGACCAACTCGGCATTGCTGTTAATCTGTTCTGGAAAGCGTTGTGCCAGTGGGTCTACCAATTCACCAATGGCCTGATAAAAAATATTGCTCAGATACCAGGTCAACAGCACTGCCTCATCATAAGGGGAAGGCTTTTGCTTCTGAAAGAACGGTGTATTGCCAAGCTGCTGTAAAAGATCCCGCACCTCGCCAGTGCGCGCGCCGGAAATCGCTTCTGTCAGGTCAGATATAATGGCTAGCACTTGCCCTGGGTAGAATTGTGTTGGATGCGCTGTGAGCACCACACGCACTCCAAAGTTTTTCAGTAACTGCGCCAGCTTATCGGTGCGTCCATCATCGGCCGCCCTTTCGGTCAGCCTGATCAGTGAGGTTTTGTTGTCGATCTGGTGAATTCGACTGTAAGCAGCATCTTCCAGGGCATCAATCAATACGACCTGGCGCTCTACGTACTGAATAATTTTGAACAGGAACTGGATCTGCTCGTGTTCGTTGAAATGCTCGCGGTGCTGCTCGAAAAATTCGCCAATTATGGATTTGGCATTCTTGCCCTCAGACAATCCGCGTTCGCAGGCTTCCGACAGCAACGGCAGCAAGGTGCCGGTCTGTTCGATAGCATCCAGCGGCAGCTTCAGAAACAGGCTGCTGTAGAGTTGGTAGTTCAGGGCCACCAGCTCTTCAAAAAGCCGGGCAGTTTCATTACTCATAGATCACCTGTGCGCCGTTCTGGCGTCAGCGGCTTTGAATTTGAGGGGTAGGATAATATCATCATCACCAATGCAATCAGCACATACAGGGCGCAACTGCCGTATAGCCACGCGGCACTGACTCCCCGGTCAATAAAATAGCCAAACAGCACTGGCGAGACGGAGGTTGCCATCACCATAATCGACATATTCATGGCGCGAATCGCGCCCAGGTTACGTGTACCATAGATTTCCGGCCACATAGAGCCGTTAATGGGCGGACTGCTGCCAGCCGCCATGCCCAACAGCGCCATCATCAGCGGTGCCACCCACTGCCCGTCAACAAATGCTGCAACCAGCATGCAGGCCAGCAGCGGCAGCAGATAATAGGGCATCAAGCGCACGCCTTTGAATCGATCAACCAGAGAGCCAGCCACCAGAGAACTGACCCAGTGCACAGCGCCATAGACGATGAAGCTGGTGGCCAGCCAGGACATGCTCCATCCCTTGCTGTCGACCAGGAAGTTCTGGTGGATGAATACGCCCGTGATTAAAAAGGGATTGGCCATCAAGCCGCCCAGCGCCAGCCAGAAACGATAATCTTTCAGAACATCGCGGCGGCTGCCGCCTTCCGCAGTCTGAGCTGAAGCCTGCGCCGCCTCTCTGTCCTGTTTGGCCTTCGCACCGCTGAGTCCGGCCGCACTCAACAACAAGATGATCAGTGGTATCAACACCAGCAACACACCGACCGCAATAACCTGTAATGTTGACTGCCATCCAATCACAGCAATCAGAGCCACCGCTGCTGCGGGCAACACGATTTCGCCAACGGGCACACCTGACATCGCCAGGCTCAAGGCCTTGCCGCGGCCATCGGTAAAGTAACGTGACATCGCTGTCATGCCGGTATGCGGCAGCAAAGACTGGCCGAACAATCGCAGCAGAAAAAATCCCAGTATCAAGGATAACAATCCCACCGCCTGTGACAGCACCAGCAAAGCCAGTGCCAGGCCAGCACTGATCACCAGGGAGTAACGGCGCAGCGACACCCGATCAATCAGGCTGCCAGCCCAGACAACTGTAATAGCGGCCCCGAGGGTTGCCAGTGAGTAAGCGCTTCCATAGGAACTGGCACTGAGCCCCAGGGACTGCTGTATTTCCGCACCAAACCAGGCAACAAAAAACGACTGCCCAAAATTACCCCAGAATACGGTGGTAAAACCGAACCCCAGTAAAGCCCAGTGCCTGCCGATAAAGCGCAGATAGTCGGTCATTTCAGTAACTCGTCCAGCGTCAGACCATAACTGGGTGCGAAGGTGTCCAGGAAATATTTCACCTCCGGCGCATCAATTTTGTCCAGTCGACCACGCACGTCCTGTTCAGCCTGACGAAATTCCGGATTGCCCGCCTGCACTTCAGCCTTGCATTTAAGGTAGGCGCAGATAGTGTCGGCGGCTTTGATAATGCGGTGATACTCTGGCGGAATTTCTGCTTCTACCAGTACCCGGCGAAAGTCATCCTGTAACTCTGCTGGCAAAAGGCTCAACAACTCGTGGTCAGCCTGATGCTCTATCGCCTTGTAGGCGCGGGTGATTTCAGGCGAGTGATATTTGATCGGAGAAGGCATGTCACCTGTAATCACCTCACTGCAATCGTGGTACAAAGCGGCAACTACAACCGCGTTGACATCGACAGACCCACCAAATTTGCGATTTTTCACCAGCGCCAGCACATGAGCAATAGTGGCGACTTCCCAGCTATGTTCCATGACATTTTCGTTGATGACATTGCGTTTCATGCCCCAACGCTGCAACCAGCGCAGCTTGCTGATATAGGCATAAAAATGACTTTTGACGTTATGCAGCATAAAAATTCCGGTTTAGATCAAACAAGCATTATACTCGCTTGCCCGACAGTTCGAAAAAACAGTATAAACTGCTTATGACTGACAACATCAAATCCGGTTCGTTTCGGCAACGCCTGTCGCAGGGCGAATACGCATTGGCTATCAAATACTGGTCGTTGTACTGGGTAGTGGCGATAGCATTTTTTATCGCTGGCAGTATGGCAGTAACGCGTGAGGCCTGGCAGGCTTACCTGATCATGCTGGTATTAACGGTAGTATGGACGTTTGTGCTGTTGTTCGGAATAAAGCGGGCCTACACTGGAGAAGATCCGGGCAAGGCACTGAGCCGCATTGCCATGTTGTTTCTTTTGCTGAACATGACTAACGCATTGGCTACGCTGAGCTTTATTTAGAGCGTTGTTTATCAGCAGCTGATGTATGCGCGCCGGAGTCATGCACCATAGGGCGCTGTTCGGACCCGACTGTCGGCCGGTGATACTGCTGAGCTGGTTTGACCACCGGAAACAACTCGCCCACATCCACCTTGAATGCCTGACACAATTGCTCCAGCGTCTTTATAGTCACGTTCTGCTCTTCGTTTTCTATGCGCATGATCGTTGATTGTGCCAGGCCGGTACGACGGGCAAACTCCCGCTGAGTGGCTGTACCACGGCGGTTTCTGACATAAACAGCTAATCTGGAGCGCAAGTGAACCATGTATGGTTTATACTGCCAATAACGAACCACATGCGGTTCAATCAGATCTGACAGTTCTGCCAGCTGGAAGCGACCGGCCTTGATCCGGCGGAAACCGGAGGGGCAGCAAGGGACTCAAAGAAGCCCGCTGCCCCTTCATCTTTTTTCCCTCTTGGCAGTCGTTCACATTGCCCCTGCAGCCGTGCTGAATTATTCTTGCCGGGACTTAAAAGATAATAATCTCAGATACAGGAACCCCGTATGTCCCAATCACCGTCAGATCAGACGCGTCAGGCTGGTATTTTAGGCTGGATTGAACACACCGGTAATCGCCTGCCGGATCCGGTATTCATTTTCCTCTGGTTGATTCTGTTCGTGGTCGCCATCAGCGTGATCGCTGCGATGACCGGGGTCTCTGCTGTGCATCCGACCCAGCTCATGGAAGATGGCAGCCCCCTGATTATCTCCGCCGCCAGTCTGCTGTCGGCCGACAATATACAACGCCTGCTGGTTGAGATGCCGACCACATTTACGCATTTCCATCCGCTCGGTTACGTGCTGGTAGTGATGCTGGGTGCCGGCGTAGCGGAGCGCAGTGGTCTATTTGGCAGTGTGATGAGCAGCGCCGTCAAGATGGCACCTGCCGCACTGCTGACACCCGTTGTGGCGCTGCTGGCCATGGTTGGCAATCTGGCGGCTGACGCCGCTTATGTCGTTCTGATTCCGCTGGCCGGGGTCGTGTTCGCTGCGGCTGGTCGCCATCCCATTGCCGGCATCGCCGCCGGTTTTGCCGGCGTATCGGGCGGTTTTTCTGCCAATCTGATGCCTGGACAGCTGGATGCGCTTTTGTTTGGCATCACCGAATCGGCGGTTGAAACACTGGACAGCAACTGGATCATGAATATCGCCGGCAACTGGTATTTTATCGCTGTCATGACACTGCTGTATCTGCCGGTGATCTGGTACATCACCGACCGCGTCATCGAACCACGCCTGGGCAAGCTCGTGACCAATGCCGAAAGCAGTACGGCAGGTATTATCAAAACCGCAGACGACGTGCTGAGCCATGAAGAGGCACAGGGCATGCGCCGCGCCGGGCTGGCGGCATTGGTGGTCATCGGTATCTGGGTACTATTGTGTGTGGCACCCGGCACACCATTAATTAATGAATCAGCACCAGAAGAAGCACGCATGCAGCCGTTCTATCAGTCACTGGTGGCTGGCTTCTTCATCCTGTTCCTGGCTTGTGGCTGGGCTTATGGCACCGCCACAGGTTCAGTAAAGTCACACCGGGACGTGGTCCGCATGATGTCAGAAGCGATGGCTGATCTGTCTTATTACCTGGTGCTGGCTTTTGCAGCCGCGCACTTTGTGGCCATGTTTAACTGGTCAAACCTGGGACTGATATTTGCCATCAATGGCGCGGCAGTCATTCAGGCCAGCAATATGCCAACTCCCATTCTGATCAGTGTTATCGTACTGCTGACAGGCATGATCAATCTGTTCATCGGCTCCGCCAGCTCCAAGTGGGCCCTGTTGGCACCTGTCATGGTACCCATGCTGATGCTGTTGGGCATCAGTCCGGAAATGGCCACCGCTGCCTACCGCGTAGGCGATGGCGCTACCAATATCATCACGCCGCTGATGCCCTACTTCCCGCTGATCCTGGCCTTCTGCCAGCGCTGGAACAAGGACTTTGGTCTGGGTTCACTGGCGGCCACCATGATTCCCTATAGTATCTGGATGCTGATTACAGGCCTGGTGCTGGCCATGATATGGATCGGTCTTGGATTGCCACTGGGCCCCGGAGCAGGGACAACGTATGCGCTATAAATCGCTGACTCAAACTGCTGCCGGGCATTGCCTGGCAGCGCTGGCACTAATGATTACAGCCAATTTTGCTTTCTCCGCCGAGCAGACTTACGAGGAATGGAGTGCAGAAACGCGCACGTCGCTAAACTTTCGCGTCAATGCCGACGTGGTCAACGCCCTGCTGCCAGCAGGCTGGCAAGTACCCGAGGTCGCGGAAAGCCCCGGCCGGGTGAACCTTGGACTCACCTTCATGGATCGTCACGTCGTGCTTAATGCCCATGGCGAAGCAATCGGCTCCGGCACCAGCCGCTACATGGTGATGTCCGTGCAGGCCCGCAATCAGGCCAGCGGACAAAGCAGCGTGATGATCATCAACGGCGTTTCCCCGGAAGGCACCGGATCCTACGAAGTCTATCAGCCTGCCACAGAAGCAAGCGCAAGCCGCAGTGTCTCTGGGCACGGCACCGAAACTGGCTTGGTAGAAGAAACCTGGCAAATGACCGCCATCAGCGGTGACAGCATCCGCCTGCACCTGCACTATGAACCTGCACCACCAACCAGGCGCCAGGCCACACTGGTGATCCGCTCCGCCAAAAACACCGACTACACCCGCACCTATAAAATAGACCAGGCCACCGACGCCCTCGGCACGCCAGGCGCGCCCAACAGCCGCCTGCACAGATACGAGTTCACCGCCGAAGGTCCGTTATTCTCCAAAATCTTCGACGGCACAGAACAACTCCAAAGCGTCACCTCAACCCCCTGGTACCACCGAGAGATCTACATCCCCTGAGAACCAAAACCGGAACTGGCGAAGCTGTCCATTCCGGGCGATGAGAGAGGCAAAGCAAGGAACGAGGGCGTACCCCCGCCGAACGGGTTGCCGTCAGACACTGAACTGCCGGACTGCCGGATCGGCACAGAGTGCCGGGCGGCGGGTAGCAACAGTCGCCCCAATCAGGCCGCGCTTATCTTTTTACCTTTGACCCGATCAGCGGGCGGGACTGTCCGAGTCCCGAGCCGCTTCGCGGCGAGGTCGAGTTCCCCCCCGCCGGGTCAAAGGTAAAAAGATGCGGCCGGGGCGACTGCTGCTACCCGCCGCCCGGCACGGACCCTGAACGAAAACACCTCAGTCAGCCGAAGCAAACGCAGGCGCCGCCGGCTCCACATACTGCCAGCTGATCGACCCAAAGAACATCTCATCCCAGCTCTGCTGCCCCCAAGGCACCAGACGATCCGGATCCGGATTAGCCTTATTCTGCGCCGAGTTATCGAAGGCCCCGGTGGCCGTAATTACTGTACCAGCCGGTACCAGCTTGGGTTCACGAAGCTGATAACGCAGTTGCCAGTTATAGTTGTAGTTGGCGATATTGATCAGATCTTCCTTGCTGCCATCCGGATAGGTCGCCTCAAAACGCATGTATTTGCCCCGGAAATGCATATGCGGCAAGAAAGCATGCAGATAGGCATCACGCGGAACAGTCACCGATTTCGATTGCTCAAAATTGGGATCATGAGGAGGAATCGGTGTCCAGTCCGGGGTAAAGATACACGCACACTGACCTGACATACGGTACTCGGGCACATACCCTTCGGGGTAAAACCAGATACCGATCTGGCTGGCATCGACAGTTTCCCGTCCGTTCGTTGTGTAATGCAGCTGCAATGCGAGCTGCGATCCGGCTCTGAGCAGGCCACCGGTATTCTCCGGCTCATGATAAGGTGCCGCACCCGGAATGTAGGCTGTGATACTCGGATCATCCGGACTGCCGCCACCCAGGAAGCGCTGACGCCCTGTAGCTTCCGGCGGGATGATGCTGTTCAGGGTATGGTGCAGAACCGTTCTGTCTCCCGCAATGTACTGACTGGCGCGAACCCAGCGATCCTCAGTCAAACCCTCGAAAGGCACAACAACGTTGATATAGTCCAGCACCCCTGTTGCAGGGATTGCCTGCGGAGGCACGTTTACAATCAGGTCGGGTTCACCAAAGGCCCATTCAGTCTCCGGCCAGGTTAACTGCGCCAGGGGATCTTCAGGACCATCAAACAGCGAGCCCTGCTCAATCCAGTGCACCAGCGTTTGCTGGTCAGCGGGTGAAAGCGTGTAGCTGTTAGTAAAATCACCAACGTGCGGATCAATCTGACCCGGCGGCATGCGTTTGGTCATCAGGACTTCTCTGATCATTGGCGACCAGCCCTGAGCCATGCGGTGGTTATTCAGCGCGAAGGGAGCAATACCCTCCTCCCTGTGGCATGCTGCACAGTTCTCCGCAAGAATCGGTGCGACTTCGCGAGTATAGGAAACCTGCCGGGTCAAGTTTTGCTGGCGGGCTGGATAGGCAATCGGGTCACCTGCAAAAGCCAATTGAGGCTGAGATACAGTCTGTCCTGCAGCCAGCTCAGTCAGAGCATCTTGCAGCCCGCCAACCGGTCCGCGATAGACAAGCTCAAAGCGTCGCGGATCATAGATCAGCGCCTCGCCGGCTGCCGTTATGCCCATGGACTCCGCAACTATCTGGGCGTCGTCTATAAGAACGGGCAAATCATCTGCGGCAGATCCCACGGACTGAGAGACAGAGGCTCGACTCTCGCCCAGCGGATTCAGCATAAAAAACTGGAAATCGGTGCCGTGCTGTTCCTGCAGACGCTGGAACTGCGGCAATGCATTACTGAATGAACGGGATTCATTGGTCTGGACGAGAAAAACGATCGCCTTGCGATTGTCATACCAGCTCATGTGATGGAAATAGCCGTTGTGATCAAGCAAGGCAAAATCACCCACTCGTTCACCTATGGTCGCAGCAGAGACAGTTGCAGAATCTGGCTGCGCAGATTGGGCATATCCATTGCCAGTCAGGACAGAGCACAACAACGCTGCTCCGCTGATTGCGGCCACTAAAGGCCCTCGCTTGAAGCTGATCGAGATCATGAAAACCTCCGGCACTGGGCCAAATGGTTAATTTTTATTGTTTTCGCCGCATAAGATTAACTCAATGAGCGCAGAGAGCAACAGACTTAGCGACGAATAATGAATAAACTCAGATATTCCGTTACACTTGGACTCCGAACAAACGCTCAGTATGACTTTTTAACGACGAACAAGAGAAGGACCAGAGATGAGAGAAGCCGTAATTGTAGCAACCGCCCGTACCCCGATTGGCAAGGCCTACCGGGGCGCATTCAACAATACCGAGGGGCCGACCCTGGGTGCCCACGCCATTCGGGAAGCTGTCAAGCGCTCCGGTGTGGCGCTGGATGAGATCGATGATGTGGTTATGGGCTGTGCGGTTCAGCAGGGCACAACCGGCTACAACATTGGTCGGCTCGCTTCAGTGGCTGCAGGATTGCCGAACACAGTTTCCGGCATGAGCATGGACCGCCAGTGCGCATCTGGCATGATGGCCATCTGTACCGCTGCCAAGCAGATCATTTCCGATAACATGGATGTCGTCGTCGGTGCCGGCCTGGAATCCATCAGCCTGGTCCAGAACGATCACCGAAACAAGTTCCGCACAGTTGACCAGAATGTACTGGCCATGTCAGAACACGCCTATATGCCAATGCTGCAGACTGCCGAAGTGGTTGCCAAGCGTTACGGTATCAGCCGTGAAGCTCAGGATGAATACAGCCTGCAAAGTCAGCAGCGCACCGCTGCCGCGCAGGCAGCCGGCAAGTTTGATGACGAAATAGTCCCCATGGAATCTGTCATGGGTGTCATGAACAAAGAGACCGGCGAAATCAGCTACAAGACCGTGAAGCTGGAAAAAGACGAAGGCAACCGTCCTGAAACCAACATCGAAGGTCTGTCCAGCCTCAAGCCGGTCATCGAAGGCGGCTGTATTACAGCCGGTAACGCCAGCCAGCTCTCAGACGGCGCCTCAGCCAGTGTTCTGATGGACAGCAAACTTGCCGAGCAGCGCGGCCTGACACCGCTGGGCGCCTACCGCGGTATGGCCGTCGCCGGTTGTGATCCGGACGAAATGGGCATCGGCCCGGTCTTTGCCATTCCCAAACTGCTGAAGCGTTTCGGCCTGAAAATGGACGATATCGGCCTGTGGGAACTGAACGAAGCCTTTGCCGTGCAGGTCATGTACTGCCGCGATAAGCTGGGTATCCCCAATGAGCTGCTGAACGTCAACGGCGGCGCCATCTCTATCGGCCACCCCTATGGCATGAGCGGCGCCCGCATGGTCGGCCACGCTTTGATCGAAGGCAAGCGACGCGGCGCCAAGTATGTCGTCTGCACCATGTGCGTCGGCGGCGGCATGGGTGCTGCAGGCCTGTTTGAGGTCTACTGATAGGTTAACGCGGGGGACGGAGGCGGTCTACGTCCCCATCCACTGGCAGTGATAAAGCGTCTTGGTGGTGAGCGGGGTGACGGCCGACCACATCCCTGGCGGGAATTTCCGGCGCTGTAGAACTCGACCTCGCGGCATAGCCGCTCGGGACTCAGACAGGCTTCGCGCTTTATCGGAAATTCCCGCCAGGGATAAACGTGGCCTGATTGGCCGTCACCCCGCTCACCACCAAGACGCGATTAACCAATCAATTAAATGGGGACGTAGACCGCCTCCGTCCCCCGCGTCAACTACACTGCAAAGAGCTGCGATTCAATATCTGCAAATGCCTTGAACTCCAGCGCGTTGCCTGACGGATCCAGAAAAAACAGTGTCGCCTGTTCACCCGGTTGTCCCTTGAAGCGTATGTACGGCTCAATAACAAACTGAGTCCCGAGCTTGCGCAGTTTCTCCGCAAACACCTCCCAATCATCCATTGTCAGCACCACGCCGAAATGCGGCACCGGCACTCCGTGACCATCCACATGGTTGGCATGCTGATTTACCTGCCCGTCCCTGCCAATATTCGGATTCAGGTGCACCACCAACTGGTGTCCGAACAGGTTGTAATCAATCCAGTGATCAGAGCTTCGCCCCTGGGGCAGACCCAACCGGTTTCCATAAAACTCACGGGCTTCTTCAAGGTCACGAACCTGTATTGCCAGATGAAACGGGGTCAGCATAAAGATTTCCTTCAAAGAAAAGTCAGTCAAGCGATGGTTTGGAACGCATGGATTTTATCGTAGCAACTTTACGCTTGCTATCCAGACGTTTACGTTTCGCTGCCCTGGGTATCTTTGTCGGAACACGGGGCGGCTGTTTTTCCCCCGCCTTGTCCACCAAAGCCTGCAGGCGGGCTAAAGCGTCTTCTCGATTTTTTTCCTGGGTGCGAAAGCGTTGCGCCTTGATAATCAGCACGCCATCCGATGAAATTCGGCGATCTTTCAATTCCAGAAGAGCCGTTTTCAGAGAGTCAGGCAGGGATGAACCCGGTATATCAAAACGTAAGTGAATAGCCGAAGCGACTTTGTTAACGTTCTGGCCGCCGGCACCCTGAGCCCTGATGGCAGTCAGCTCGACTTCCTGTTCATTTACTTTCATAGACATTACTTGCTGCACCAGAGCAGTGCAAAGATAATCATAAAAGAACTAAATAAGCCCACTTTATAAACAGCGCGCCCCCATCACCCATAACCGACAACTATTCATATATCCTTATAAAACAGCAACCTGAGAGAATAACAGAAAAGTTGGCACGCCTGATGCAATGTTCCTGTCAAGCATCAATACTTCCCCGTTTGATGTGGTAAATGGAACTGACTCTCCCCTTTTCCATTGATGGGTGATCTCGCCCACGTGTGTATCCCCGTACCACGTGGGCTTTTTTTTGGTCAACTGTCATGGTCACATGAAGACCTCATGATAAGATAAGTCCCTGACTTCTGCGACCCTGCTTTTCCGGAGCCCACCATGTTTCCCAACCGACTGGCGTCTTTGTTTTGCCTCGTGCTGCTCTTGCCGGTCAATGTGCAGGCCTGGGATGCGCTGGGCCACCGGCTGACAGCCTATCTGGCCTATGACCAGATGAACGACACAGAGCAGTCCCACTGGATCTCCATATTGCAGGCTCATCCCCGTTTCCAGCAAGATTTTGTCGACGCCATGCCCGCCGATATTGCCCGTCTGGGCCAGGCTGAACAACAGCGCTGGCAGTTTGGGCAGGCTGCCATCTGGCCGGATATAGCCCGAGGTTTTCAGGGTTTCGACCAGCGCCGCTTTCACTTTCCGAACCGCCACTGGATAGACGGCACCTGGGTGCGCGACGATGTCCCGCTGCAAGGCAATATTTACCTGAACATGGATGCTTTGCCTGAGCAAACCGGCCCGGCAAACGACGAAATCACTCAGCACAGTGATGCCGACAACGTGCTGACCGGACTTGTCTACGCCCGTTACGCTTTGATAACACAGACCAGCCCCGAAGAGCGCGCCATCGCATTAAGCTGGCTGTTGCATTTGATTGGCGATATCCACCAACCTCTGCATACCGGTGCGCTGTTTACCCCGAACCTGTTTCCTGAAGGCGATCGTGGTGGCAATCTGACCCGTGTCGACGGCAGTAATCTTCACGCCATCTGGGATCAGGCTTTACGCGGCCCCTCGCTGAACCGCAACCTCGCAGAGCTGCGCGCAATTGCAGCCCAGTTGGATGACAGCTTCGCATTCGAGCCCGGCCAGTGGATGCTGGAAAGCAGGGAGATACTTCACGCCGATGTCTACCCGGACAACGTAATCGCCAATATCCAGCGCAGCGATAATACCGGCAATCAGCTCGGTTCTATGCAACTACGGGACACCTACCGGGAAGCCATGCGCGAACAGGCCTTACAAAGAGTCGCAGAGGCCGGCCACAGAATACTGGGCACATTGTTGAACCTTCCGCGATAGATATCCGTATACAAGAACCAACCCGACCAACACGTGGGAAATCAATGAAACGCTTATTTCTGACTACCTTCGCTGCCTGCTCTGTTCTTTTTGCCGAAGCCAATGCAAACGAAACTGCGCCAGTCATGGTCGAAAAACCGTTATGGGAACTGGGATTCGGAGCCGGAGCTTTTATCTCCCAGCCCCAATACCCAAGCTCCTCAGAAACTCAGACGCGCGGGCTGGGATTGCCATACATCATCTACCGTGGCGATGTGCTCAGAATCGGCGATGGACAGGCCGCACGTGCTGTAACCGCCGAAAATGAATTTTACGAGGTGTCACTGTCCTTTGACGCCGCGTTTGATGCGGACAGCGAAGGCAATAAACTGCGCCAGGGCATGCCCGATCTGGATTTCATTTTCGAAGTTGGCCCTCAAGTCATGTTTAAGCTGCAAAACTTCACCTTCCGGGACAAAAGCCGCAGCGAGCTGCAATTATCCTTACAGGCACGGGCCGCCTTCTCTACCGACTTCAGTCGCATTGACCACCGCGGTTATGTCTTCGAGCCGATGCTGCGTTACCGGCACTATGGCCTGTTCCGACCAGAGTTCGAGGGCACTTTATCCATACGGCCAGTATGGGCTACCCGCGATCTGCACGCCTATATCTATGATGTGGCTCCGCAGTTTGTCAGCAACGAACGATCCGTGTATCGTTCGGAGGCCGGGTACTTTGGCACGGGTATCAACTTTACCGGCACCTGGCATTTGAATGAAAAAGCGCGTATTTTTACCGGCATTCAAACTACGTTTCACAATGGTGCGGTGAATCGCGACAGCCCTCTTTATGAAGAAGATTTTACTGTAGGCTTTGCGCTGGGTTTTATCTGGTCCTTCCTGGAGAGCAAGCAAACAGTCATGAGACCCTGATGGCAGAACCCTTAAAAAACCTATACGGCCCGGACATACCCCAACGCATTGCTGACATGATCAGCTCGATTCATCCACGCTTTTCTGCGCAGAAATTTCTGGATTTTGTACTGCCCGATTACGAATCACTGGAGTTGATGCCGCGTGGCTGGCACATGGCGGATGGCCTGAAGCACGCCCTGCCCGATAACTATGAACAAGCCGTGGATATTCTGCTGGAGTCGCTACCGCCGCCTCGCCCGCCAGAAGCGGAACGATCAGCAACCGCTGACCGCGAAGGCAACACCATGGCACCGTTCTTATTTATGCCGCACACATTTTTTGTCGCGCGTTACGGACTGCAACACCATGATGCATCCATGCGCGCGCAGTATGAATTGACCCAGCGTTTTACCGCCGAGTTCAGTATCCGGCCATTTCTGCAGTATCACCAGCAAGCCACATTAAAAACGCTGCAAAGCTGGATTGATGACCCCAGCGAGCACGTTCGCCGATTGATCTCGGAAGGCACGCGGCCGCGCCTGCCCTGGGCATCCAGGCTTCCAGCTTTTCAGAAAGATCCGCAACCGGTACTGGAATTACTGGACCAACTGAAAGATGACCGTTCTTTGTACGTGCGCCGCTCCGTTGCCAATAATCTGAACGATATCGGCAAGGACAATCCTGAGGTGATGCTGCTCACTGCCAGGCGCTGGCTTGAGAATGCCAGCCCGGACAGAGAATGGATTGTGCGTCATGCCCTGCGGGTAGCCATCAAGAATGCGGAACCAACAGCACTGGCACTGATGGGTTATGGTGCACACCCTGAAGTGGCTGTATCGAATATCTCAATAAGACCAGCGCAAATCAGAACCGGCGATGAAGTTGAATTTTCTGCCATCATCAAAAGCACCTCAGATCAACAGCAGCCATTACTGATTGACTATAAAGTGCACTTTGTAAAGGCGAATGGCGGCACCAGTGAAAAAGTGTTTAAACTGACCCGTCTTGATCTTGAAGCACATACTGAGATGCCAATCGCGAAAAAAATATCATTCAAGCCGATAAATACACGCCGTCATTACCCGGGGCGTCACCACGTTGACCTGCTGATTAACGGTCAGGTTTTCCCTTTGGGAAGTTTTGTATTCAAAGGCGATGACGCCGCATAAATTCCAGATCCAGATAATCCTTCCAGCGCCCCAGCAGCGGTCTTAGCCATGCAGTTCCCGCGGAAAAACGTCCGTAACTCATCAGTGCACCGCCATCGGCCGTTGCCAGCAAGGCCAGTGCCTGACGCTGAGGCTGAAACGTTTGCAAGGAATCTGCGCTGAACGAAGCCAGCACATTGTGGGCAATAACCGGTCCGTGACGCACTGCATATACACCAGAACGCGGGTGTGGTTTCGCCGTCGACATCAATGTAGCCGCATCCCCGCTGACAAACACATCTGGGTGATTCTTACTCTGTAACGTGTTGCCTACCGCAAGAAAGCCATCATCATCCTGCTGCAAACCGCTGTCGGCATACCACGGTAAGGCTCTGGCACCGGTGGCCAGCACCAAGGCACCAGTATCGGGCAGCGCCTGACCTTCTGCCCACAGTCGTCCCTGCTCGATGCGCGTGACACGTGTCTGTTCGTATACGGACACACCTCTGTTTCGCAACAGCCGCCCGGCCAGGGCCTGCAAGTGCCGGCTGTGACCATCCAGCAAGCGGCCGTTGAAAACCAGACTGGTCTTCGTATGCGGCAATGATTTCTGCAGCGCCAGCGTTAGCTCAAAGGCAGCCGCTCCTCCACCAACCACAGTCAGTCTGGACGGTGCCTCATGCATCCAGTACTGCCATTGCTCTTTAAATGCCGGAAACGGCTTGGCAGGCACCTGCTGAATACTGCCGTCGCTTGTCAGGGTGGGCGGCTGCGAGCCAGTATTGATCGACAGGACCTTATAGGACAGACTTGCCCCGTCTGTCAGCTCAAGCCGTTTTTCCGATGCATGGCAGGACGCAATACCCACGCTGATCAGTCGCAGTCCCACCTTCTTGCACAGCGGCTGCAAATCAATGGCACACGCTTCGGGAGTGAATCGCCCGGCGATCATGCCGGGCATCATTCCCGAGTACCATGCCTTTGAAGTTGGCGAGACCAGCACACTGCCTTCAGGCACCCGCAACCCAGCTTCTGCCCACACACGAATGGCGACCAGATGCGCATGGCCGGCACCTGCCAGCACCAGCGGTGCAGACAGGGAAGAAGAATTGATTTGTTGCTCGGGGATGGTCACAGAAAGGCGGCCGCAGTACACTCACAAGGCAAACATGATACCGGAAAACCAGCTTATGACCATGCCCAACGATCAGTACATTGATTTTCGCAGCGACACCGTGACCCGCCCGACACCTGCCATGCGCCAGGCGATGATGCAGGCCGACGTCGGCGACGATGTCTGGGGCGAAGATCCCACCGTAATCGAACTGGAGCAGGTACTGGCTGCCAGGGCAGGCATGCAGGCCGGTTTGTTTATGCCCTCAGGCACCCAGTCCAATCTGGTGGCCCTGCTGACTCACTGCGCACGCGGTGACGAATACATTGTGGGACAACAGGCACATACCTATAAATATGAAGGTGGTGGTGCGGCCGTGCTGGGCGGCATTCAGCCACAACCACTGAACATGACGGCGTTTGGCGGTCTGGATCTGGATGAGGTTGAACAGGCCATCAAACCCGACGATTGCCACTTTGCCAGAACCCGGCTGCTATGCCTGGAAAACACCGTACACGGCAAGGTCCTGCCGCTGGATTATATTGAACAGGCTCGCGAATTGACCGACGAGCACGGCCTTCTGCTGCATCTGGACGGCGCCCGTATTTTTAACGCCGTGGTGAAACTGGGCTGTGAGCTGCAAGAGATCACCCGTCATGTGCATACCATTTCCATTTGTTTGTCTAAGGGGTTGGGAGCACCAGTAGGATCGGTGTTGCTGGGTCCGCAGACTTTTATCAATCAGGCGCGCCGCTGGCGCAAGGTAACGGGTGGTGGCATGCGCCAGGCAGGCATTCTGGCGGCTGCAGGGCTTCATGCGCTGGATCATCACATCCAGCGACTGGCTGACGACCATCGACGGGCTGCTGATCTTGCCGGGCATCTCATGAAAGCAGGCTTTGAGCTGGACCAGCCACAAACCAATATGTTGTTTATCAATTCAGGGCAGCTACCCCGTCAGGCCCTGGCAAGCTGGCTGGACGACCATGGTATTAAAGCGGACTGTCTGGGACGCGACAGCATACGCCTGGTCACCCATCTTGACATCAGCGATGCCGATATCGCCAGAGCCGGCGAGGTGTTTACGGCATTTATGCGGGCTCACCGACTTTAATCGCTCTTTACCCGCATCTATTTTTTAGGCTAAGCTCCGTACACAAGGTGCTTTTACCCAAGGCACCGGACATAAACCGCAGGCCGCCAACTCAACACCCCGAGCAGCGCCGGTCTTGCATGCGACCTACAAGGTCAGACAGCGGTGGAGAGCTATTATGTTCGACAAAATCGAGCGCGCGCGCCTGGAATCCATTCATTTCCGGCACGACCCTGAATCCCGTCTTAACGCCATCATTGCCATACACAATACCCGCCTGGGCCCAGCTCTTGGTGGTTGCCGTTGCATTCGTTACAGTAACGATAACGAAGCTATTGATGATGTGATCAAACTGGCCCGCGGCATGAGCTACAAAGCCGCTCTGGCTGGCGTGCCGCAGGGCGGCGGCAAGGCTGTCATCATGCTGCCCGCCGATATGAACCTGAATCGCCATTCGCTCTATCAGGCCTTCGGCCAGTTTGTGCACAGCCTGGATGGCTACTATATCACCGCCGCCGACAGTGGCACGCAGCTCGCCGATCTGGATCAGGTGGCCACTGTCACGCCCTATGTATCTGGCACCAGCCACGATGGCTACAACCCCTCCCCCCTCACGGCACTGGGCGTATTCGCAGGCATAAAAGCCGCCGTCAGGCACCAGTTGCAACGCGACTCGTTAAAGGGACTGCACATAGCAATCCAGGGCGTCGGTAATGTGGGATTTGAGCTCGCCGGGTTGCTGCACAACGCCGGTGCCCGACTGACGATTGCCGATACCAACACCGAACGGGCGAGACTGTGTGCCGAGGCATTTCATGCTGATCAGGCCAGCACGGCAGAGATCATCGGTATCGACTGTGATGTCTTTTCACCCTGCGGGCTGGGTGGCATCCTGAACAATGAGACCATCCCCCGGCTGCGCTGCGCCATTGTCGCCGGTGCAGCCAATAATCAATTACAAAGCCCCACCCACGGTCTGCTTTTACAGCAGCGCGATATTCTCTACGCACCCGACTACGTCATCAATGCAGGGGGGCTCATCACCGTCTCGCTGGGCTTCCTCAAAAAACCTCTTGCCGAAATCCGCAACCGGACCCTGGGGCTTAAGCACACTTTGCTAAATTTGTTTGAGCGCAGTCGGGCGGAAAAAATTCCGCCAGGGCAGATTGCTGATCGCATGGCAGAGGATATTCTCTACGGCCAACTCACATAATTCGGGAGGTTTTGCACATGTCCAGACAACATGATTTTGATTGGCTGCGCCTGGCCTACCGACACATGGTCACCATCCGCGCCCTCGACAAAAAAGCCGTCGCTCTGCAGCGCACCGGGCAGATGCGCACTTATCCGTCCAGCCTGGGCCAGGAAGCCGTCGGCATTGGCATCGGTATGGCCATGCAAGATAAAGACGTGTATGCCCCTTACTATCGGGATCAGGCGACTTTGTACCTGCGAGGCGTCAGACTCAGCCAGATTCTGCAGCTCTGGGGCGGCGACGAACGCGGTCATCTTTTCGAAGGCCCGGCTGCTCGTGACCTGCCAATATGCGTCCCTATCGCAACGCAATTGACGCAGGCCGCAGGTGTCGCTGTGGCCCTTAAAAGTCGACATGAAAAACAGGCCGTCGTGACCAGTTGTGGCGATGGTGCCACCTCACGGGGTGACTTCTATGAGGCACTCAATCTCGCCGGCCTCTGGCAATTACCTCTGGTGACAGTCATCAACAATAACCAGTGGGCGATTTCAGTACCCCGCCATTTGCAAACCGGCACCGAAACACTGTCGCAAAAAGCCGTTGCCGCTGGCATCGAAGGCATACAGGTGGACGGCAACGATGTGGCCGCTGTTCATGACGCGGTGTCTGCCGCGCTGGAAAAAGCCCGCAGCGGCAAAGGCGCCACCTTGATCGAAGCGGTTACCTATCGCCTGGGCGATCACACCACGGCGGACGATGCCACCCGTTATCGCGACAAGCAGCAAGTCAGCGACGCGTGGCAAAACGAGCCAATCAAACGTCTGCAGACCTGGCTGCACGATAACAATGAATGGAGTGCCGGGCAGGAGCAGGCGCTGCAAAAAGAAGTACAGCAGCTCATCGAAAAAGCCGTCACTGACTACCTGGCAGCAGAAGCCCAGCCGGTTGATGAATTCCTGCAATTTCAATACGAAAAGATGACCCCGGCACTGTTGGAGCAGCAGGCGCTAATCAAGGCCCGCTCTGAGCAGGGGAGGGACAACTCATGAGCAATAAGCAGCCACAGGTACACGAGCTGACGATGGTGGAAGCTGTCAATCTGGCTTTGCGCCGCGCGTTAAATGACGATGAAAATGTCGTCATATTGGGCGAAGATGTTGGCACCAACGGCGGTGTTTTCCGCGCCACCGAGGGACTGAAACAGGACTTCGGTTTCAAGCGTGTGATGGACACGCCACTGGCAGAATCCATGATCGCCGGTATGAGTGTTGGCATGGCCACCCAGGGCATGCGCCCGGTGGCTGAAATTCAGTTTATGGGATTCATCTTTGCTGCCTTTGAACAGATAGTATGCCACGCGGCACGTATGAGAAATCGCACACGCGGCCGCTTGCAGTGTCCGCTGGTGATTCGCGCGCCCTTTGGTGGCGGCATTCAGGCACCGGAACATCATTCGGAGAGCACCGAAGCCCTGTTTGCGCATATACCCGGCCTTAAAGTGGTCATCCCCTCATCCCCTACCCGGGCCTACGGACTGCTGTTATCGGCCATTGCCAGTAACGATCCGGTGGTTTTTCTGGAACCCAAACGCATTTACCGAATGATCAGACATCGCGTAACCGATCATGGTCAGGGGCTGCCACTGGATACCTGTTTTACTCTCAAACAGGGAAGTGATGTCACCCTGGTAAGCTGGGGCGCCATGGTGCACGAAACCTTGCAGGCTGCACGCAAACTGGAAGCCGACGGCATTTCTGCGGAAGTCATCGACGTGGCCACCATCAGTCCGCTGGATTTTGAAACCATCAGACGTTCTGTCAGACATACCGGGCGCTGCGTCATCATTCAGGAAGCGGCAAGAAACGGCGGTGTCGCATCCGAGATCAGCGCCCGTATCGGCGAAAGCTGCCTGCCCTGGATGAAGGCACCGGTGCAACGCGTGACCGGTTTTGACGCCACCATGCCCTACCCAAGGCACGAGCATTTATATATGCCAACGACTGACGATATTGTTGCGGCTGCGCGCCAAACGCTGGAGGGAATATGAAATACTTTAAACTGCCTGATCTGGGTGAAGGATTGCAGGATGCCGAAATTGTCGAATGGCACATCAAAGCCGGCGAACAGGTCACCGAAGATCAGATCATCCTGTCGGTAGAAACCGCCAAAGCCATTGTCGAGCTACCGGCTCCCCAGGCTGGCACCGTATTAAAACTCTTTGGCGAGCCCGGCGATATTGTGCATGTGGGAGACCCGCTACTGGAGTACGACGCCGAGCAGGATGACAGTGGTACCGTCGTCGGCGAAGTCAGCAGCGCCTCGCGCGACAGCACAGCCGAGGACGATGATTTTATTATCGGCAGTCCTTACGATACTGACGCACCCGAGCCGCAAGGGCGCAGCAATGATTTATTTGAAGGCGGTCAGACGCTGAAGGGCGTGCAGCGGGTCATGGCTAAAAATATGTCCAAAGCCCATGCCGAAGTTGTCAGCGTTTCCATTCATGACGATGTGGATATCAATGCCTGGAAAAAGGGCGAAGATCCGACCATGCGACTGGTACGGGCTATTGCTATTGCTTGTCAGGCCGAGCCTGGCCTGAACGCCTGGTATGACGGAGAGCGGATGGCGGTCAAACGGCATGAACACATAGACCTGGGCATCGCCGTGGACACCCCGGAGGGACTCTTTGTGCCTGTCTTGCGAAATATCGCCGGGCGCGACCCAAAGGATTTACGCAAGGGTTTAAATGCGCTTCGAGAAGCGGTTCAGACCCGCAAGATTCCTCCGCAGGAAATGCGTGGGGCCACTATCACTTTGTCGAACTTTGGCACCATGGCCGGCCGTTACGCGAACCCGGTGATTGTACCGCCCATGGTGGCCATTCTGGGTGCGGGCAAGATTCGGCTGGAGGCAGTTGCGACAGAAGATGGCATTGCCGCACACCGGGTCATGCCGCTTTCATTGAGCTTTGATCATCGCAGCGTCAGCGGTGGCGAAGCAGCACGATTTCTGGCGGCAGTCATAAAGGATCTGGGAAGCTAGTGCAGCACGTCGCTGCGCTCCTGCAGTAACAGAGCCACTTCTGAGGCGTCGAACTGGTATTCGGTGCCACAGAATTCGCAGGCGATTTTTACTGCGCCCTGCTCGGCGACGATACTGTCAACTTCCTGCTTGCCTATCGAAATCAGGGCACGTGCTGTTCGCTCACGCGAGCAACTGCATTGATAGTGGAAATCACGCGGCTCAAAAAGTTGCACCTGTTCCTGGTGATAAAGTCGGTGCAACAGCTCGTTGTTATCAAGTTTAAGCATTTCTTCTGCTGTCAGTGTTTGCGCCAGCGTCATCAGATGCTGCCAGCCTGCTTCACGCTCTTCCGGATCCTTTTGCATGGCAGTTGGCAATTGTTGCAGCATGAAGCCGCAAGCGTGTTCGTTGTCGACAGCAAAAAAGAACCAACTGTGCAACTGTTCGGACTGTTCAAAATAGGCCTGCAGGGACGCTGCCAATGACCCACCCTGCAAGGACACGATGCCCTGATAGGGCTCTGTCTGCCGCGAGTCAACGGTAATGACCAGCACCCCGCTGCCTGCCAGCGCATCAAAATCGGTGTGGACGGGCATTTCATCAAAGCGCGCAATACCTCTTATCGCCCCCTCACTGGTACATTCGGCCATAATCAGACTCAGTTCACCATCGCCGCGCACCTGCAGCACCAGACGGCCGTCATATTTTATGGCAGAACCCAGCAAGACCCCGGCAGCCAGAAACTCACCCAACAACTGACTGACAGCTGGCGGGTAAGCCTGATTGCTGATCGTGTCTGTGTAACTTTTTGTTAACCGGACTATTTCACCACGCACATCGGCGTTGCTGAACAAAAAGCGCTGGCATTGATCCTGGGTCGACATGTGATCTCTCAACTTTTAAGATGGAGTCTATTTTACGCCCCCGACCGATGCTTTGCACGGCAGAATTTTGATACTGACCAGATCACAATGAAAATGACAAGAATAATCAAACTGTTGCTGATAACACTACTGACCGCTCCAGGCGCCCTGGCGCACGACATGACCGATATTGCCCGTGAACGCATGGCCTCCGGCGGTTATCTGGAAGTGATGTGGACCGGCGCGGAGCACATGCTTAGCGGATATGACCACCTGTTGTTTCTTCTGGGGGTCATGTTTTTTCTGACCCGGCTGATTGATATTCTGAAGTTTGTCACCGCCTTCACCCTGGGTCACACGCTGACGCTGATCTTTGCCACCTATGCGGGCATAACCGCCAACCACTACCTGATCGATGCAGTTATCGCCGTGACAGTCATGTACAAAGGCTTTGAAAACATCAATGGCTTTGAGCGCTGGCTGGGTTTCAGAGCCCCAAACCTGCTGTTGATGGTGTTTGCTTTCGGCCTTATCCACGGATTTGGTCTGTCAGCTCGCCTGCAGGAAGTCACCCTGGCGGACGACCCGGCATTGCTCGGCAAAATATTGCTGTTCAACGTCGGCGTGGAAGTTGGCCAGATAGTGGCCTTGTTGATCATGGCCGTGGCGATTCGTGCCTGGCAGCAGGTGCTGGTCTGGCCGCGTATTTCCGCATGGTGTAATGCCGGCCTGATCATCGCTGGCGCCATATTGCTGGTATTGCAGCTAAGCGGTTACGCCCGCGAGCAGGCCGCAAACAGCGGCGATCTGAGTATAACGGTGTTTTCTGACATCGAGCAGGCCATGGGTGTGGTGAGCCACCCGGATGACGGCGGGCTTGAGCAGTTGTCGGTTCAGGTCATTGCGCTGTCTTCAGGCCAGACACAGACCATAAACAGTGACGCCGATGGCTGGTTCAACTTTTCCGGCGCTGTCGGCGAACAATACCGGATCAGCGCCAGCAACGCACAGGGCGATCGGGCGACCACAGAATTGACCCTGGGTCAGGCGGCCGATGCTCACCAACATGAAGAGGGCATACACGTCCCCTTCTACGTGTTTATTGCCCTGTTGCTGCTGCTTTCAAGCCTGCTGGCGCGCAGGCTGCGGCCCACTGCATCACATTCTGCAGAATCCGCTCCCCTTGGCTGAGTCCGTTAAGTGTGTGGTTTTGCGACAGAATGGATTCGGGATGGAACTGCACAGCCATCCAGGACAGATGGCGGTGCCGGATGCTCATCAAACGCTGATCGGCATCATCAGTATAAGCGGTCGGCAGTAAATCAGCCGGAAGCTCTGTGCCAATCAGGGAGTGATAGCGGCCCGCCACGAATGACTTCAGACCGGCGTACAATTCGTCATCCGAATGCACGATACGGCTGGCCTTTCCATGCACCGGTTCGTTCATCTGCATCAGGCGACCGCCGCAATATTCCACCATCGCCTGTAACCCCAGACATACGCCAAACACTGGCACACCCGCCTGTTCGCATAATGCCAGAGTGGCCTGACAATCGAAGTCCCGTGGCAGCCCCGGACCCGGCGACAGGACCACCAGATCAAAAACCCGCTCAGCCAATAAGCGGCGTGCCTGAGCCGGGCGATAGGTTGCCAGCTCCGCGCCGTGCTGTCGCAGTCCTGCCGCCAGACTGTGCACAAACGAATCCTGATGATCGACCATCAGCACCCTCAGCGACGGCCTGGCAATGCACTTGGCTACCTCGCCATGAACAGGCCGGGCCGCCGGCGGCTGCAGCGCCTCCAACAGGGCTGAGGCCTTGAGCCGGGTTTCAGCTTCTTCCTGCTGCGGATCGGAATCGTGCAGCAGGGTCGCTCCGGCTCTGACATGGGCCTGCCCATCCAGCAGATGAATGGTGCGCAGCGTCAGTCCGGTGTCCAGACTGCCATCAAAACCGATGCTGCCAAAAGCACCTCCATACCAGCGGCGTGGTGACTTCTCGTGCTCTTCGATAAACTGCATGGCCGCGCGCTTGGGGGCGCCGGTAACGGTGACGGCCCAGGTGTGGCTCAAAAAGGCATCCAGAGCGTCGAATTCCGGTAACAGGCGCCCTTCAACATGATCAACGGTATGTATCAATTTTGAATAGAGTTCGACCTGACGCCTGCCAATCACTTTGACAGTACCTGGCACACAGACCCGGTTCTTGTCATTGCGATCGACGTCCGTGCACATGGACAATTCCGCTTCTTCTTTTGGGGAGTTCAGCAGTGTCCGGATCTGCTCCGCATCCTGAAGTGCATTGGCTCCACGCTTGATGGTGCCGGAAATCGGGCAGCTTTCCACACGATCGCCCGCCACGCGGACAAACATTTCCGGCGATGCCGCAATCAGAAACTCACCTGAGCCCAGATTCATCAGTGCCCCATAAGGCGCAGGATTGTTGCGGCGCAGGCGTTTATATATCGCGCTCGGTTGCTCACGGCAGGCCTGTGAGAACACTCTACCTGGCACAACCTCAAACAGTTCACCGCGCGCAAACTTCTCCCGGGCCTGTTTTATCACCGAGATATACTGCTCGGCACTGTGATCAGAAACCGGTAAGTCAGCATTGATCACACCCTCACATAGCGCTGCTGCCTGATATGTCGATAGCTGTTCCACCTGACGCCTCAGACCACCGGTCACCTGTTGATGACCTTGCTGATCGCGGCAGACAAACTCGTATCGATGCCGTTCGCCAGCACCGCTGAGCGGATCAATCGTCAGTATTTCATCGGGCAGATACAGCACCAGATCACGTTGATTGTCAGCGCGGGGCCGTCGCAACTGGCAGGCCTCAAACTGAAAAGCCAGATCATAGGCAAAGGCACCATAAAGCCCCAACAGCGCATCATCAGGACTGGCGAAATGTTTGACGATGATCCGGAGAATTCGCATCAGGCCGGGCTGGCGGGTACGTGTTTCCTCATTCTGATGATCCTGGTCAACCTGCGCCAGATCAGTCAGAACAAGCCTGGATTGATCTTCATTAAATTCACTTCGTAAATCCGCACATCCTGCGATTGCCAGTGCAAACTCAGGCAACATGATACGCCCACGTTGATTCAGGGCACACACGTCGAGTCGGCGATCTCGCCCGGTCAGTCGCACAGGCGGATTCACAAAGATCAGATCCTTACGGCGGTAGCGCCCGGGGTAATCGACGCCACAACTGAGCAGAATACCGGGCTGACTATCAAGTTGAGTCGTCAATTCGGCTAACGCCACGACGCCATCACAGGGCTGTACCTGGCGACTGACAGGCACACCTCCGGCACTGATATAGCGACTATGTTTTATGCTCACGAATACATCCTCCTGGATACAAGAGGCTGTCACCGCTCAGAGGGCTGACTTGAACTTTGCTGGGGAGAAATGAAACCGGGGGGATTATTTCAAGCATGACTCAGGCCGCCTTCCTGGTAGGGGGGCAGCCTGAAAACAAATTTACTGTTTGCTTTCCTGGCGGCCCGCGAAGCTAAACCACCAGAAATACACTGTCTGAATAATCATGAGCGCAATGATGCGCCCATCATTCTGTGCTGTCAAGCCATCAATCAGCCAACAACGGCATGGATATCAGGACAGATACAGTCGCTCGTAAACCTGCACAAGATATTCCATCTCTTCCGGCTTGGTGGTACTGATGCGGGCCCAGTCCCGGAAGGGCGGGAATGGCCGTCCGATCAATATGCCTGCATCACGCATAGCTTCGCTGACTTCAGCAATGTCTCGCCCGGTATGGATAAAGGTGAAATTGGCATGTGACTTGATATACGGAATATCATGTCGATCACACATTGCATTAATCATATCCAGCGATTTGCGGTTCTGTGCCAGAGTGTAATTCTGGAAATCCTGATCCAGGTAACTGGCGTGCGCCGCTTTGACGCCAACAATATTCAATTGTCCGGTCATCTTACTGTTCAGCTCGGCAATCAGATCCGGATGTGCATAGGCAAAACCAACTCTGAGCGCCGCCAGCCCATGAATCTTGGAGGCTGTCCGGGAAATAATAATATTTTTGTGCCCCGCCCTGATCAGATCCATCATCGACTCATAGGCCGGATCATCGACAAACTCATGGTAAGCCTCGTCAATAAATACCAGTCGATCCTGGGATACCTCGAGTACAAACTCACGCAGTGCGTTTTTCTCAATAAGGTTGGGAATCGGGTTATTAGGATTACAAAGATAAACCATGCCGGTTTCGGGCCGGATGGCTGCCTTGATAGCCGCCAGATCAGTTTCCATGGCGTCATTAACAGGCACACGAATCAGCTCGGTGCCCATGTTCTCGACATAGCTGATAAGACCGCCAAAGGTAGGATCAGGACAGACCACCGACTTACCGTTCAGACTGGCAAGCAGACCACCCACCCTGAGTATTTCACCCGAACCGGAACCGACCGCAATTGACTCGCGCGGCACATCTTCGATCCCGGATAGCAAATCCAGCAGATCGTTGGTCATGTTCATGTATTTATTGGCATCAACCAGAGCCTCATTGATCGCCTTGACGGCAACCGGCGAGGGCCCATAGGGATTTTCATTGCTGCTGGCCCGGATAATATAGTCGGGCCTGGCAATATCCGCCAATGCCATACGCATGCCGCCCGGCAATGTCTGCAACATGCCAGCACCCAACAGTGCCGCTCCGCCAAGTAGAATTCTGCGCCTGCTCATTACACCATTCATTTTTGCTCTCCGGTAAAAGGGCAGATATAAGTCACCAGAACTCGTTGATGCACTAAAGCAAGGCACAAAACCGGTGACGTGACCTACCAGGGAATACGTTTATTGTCATAGGCAATAAATGCGCCACTATCCACTGGTCTGGCTTGTTGTATCACAGAAAGCAGACCTTGCGCACTGGTTCTTGTATCAATCAATCCATTAGGTCCGCCCATGTCCGTGCGCACCCAACCCGGATGCAGGCTCAGCACGATAAACTGCTCTGGCTGCAGATCGATAGCCAGGCATTTGACGGCCTGATTCAAAGCGGATTTGGCGGTCCGGTAGATGTAGGAACCGCCACTGCCGTTATCTGCCACTGAGCCCATTTTGGAGCTCATAAAGGCGATGCGTTTATCGGCGCCCTGTCGCAGGTTGGGCATCAATTTCTGCGTCAATAGCACGGGCGCGACAGTATCTATATTGAACACAGTCAACCAGTCCTCTGCCGAGAGTTTTCCAAATGATGCATCTCTCGGACCGTATATACCCGCGTTGTTGATCAATACATCAACCGGACGGCCATCAAGCTGGCCCACCAGTGCGTCAAAACTGTCCGGATCACCCAGATCCAGCGCAGCCAGGGTCAGCCCCGGATTAGACGCCGCCAGCTCTGTGAGCGCAGGCACCGCCTGTGGGTCTCGAGCCGTTGCAATCACCTCATGACCCGCTGCCAGCGTCTGTCTGACCAGCTCCAGACCTATGCCCCGATTGGTGCCCGTAATTAAATAAACTGCCATTGTTATACTCCCCTGCTTAGATAGCACCAAAGCTACCATGACTAACCGGATCTTGTCAGGTTATCGCGCGCCAACGCACACTTGTCGCTACGCTGGCATCTTAGCTGTGTCGCACGGTAACTGTTTGATATACACTGCTGAACAGTTGTTCGAATCAGTTAGGGAGTCGAGGAAAGTCATGAAACTACAATTAAAATCACATTACCTGCTCAGTCTGCTGCTGAGCGCTCTGCTGGCCCTTAGTAGCCCGCTTTACGCCCAGGACCGCGACCTGGGCCAGGCCAGCCCGGAAAGTGTTGGCTTAAGTGAGGCCGGTATACGCGAACTGGCCGAAGGCATGCGCAACGCTGTTGATGAAGGCAATCTGGCCGGCATCGTCAGCACCCTGATACGTAAGGGCAAGGTTGTGCACATGGACGCCTATGGTTATCAGGATCTGGAAAATCAGGTGCCGGTTAACGAAGACACCCTGTTCCGTATTTTTTCCATGACCAAACCGGTCACCGGTGTGGCGCTGATGATGCTGCACGAAGAAGGCAAGTTCAGCCTGGACGATCCGGTTTCCCGTTACATTCCAGAACTGCAGGGCCTGCAGGTGGCCAAAGAGGACGGTCCGAACGGTATCCCGGTCACTGAACCGGCAACCCACGAAATGACCATCCGCGAACTGATGTCGCATACTGGCGGCCTGACTTACGGTATGTTCTCCCGCTCCCAGGTTGACTCCATGGTTGTCGCCGCCAACCTGCTGGATGACACCAGTACCCTTAAAGACATGATCGACAAGCTGGCGAAAATCCCGCTGCGCCAGCAGCCCGGTACCCTGTGGCACTACAGTGTTTCAGTAGATGTTCAGGGTTATCTGGTGGAAGTGCTGTCCGGCCAGACCTTCGAACAATTTCTGCATACACGCCTGTTTGAACCGCTGGGCATGAATGACACCGGATTCTCCGTGCCTGACAGCAAGCGCGACCGCTTCGCTAAAATGTACCAGTCCACACCGGATGGTCTGGTGGCACCCGGCGATAATCTGGGCGGTGAGTACCGACATCCGGCTAGCTTCTTCGGTGGCGGTGGCGGCCTGGTATCCACCATTGGCGACTACATGAAATTCACCCAGATGCTGGCCAACGGCGGCGAGCTGAACGGCGTGCGCATCCTGTCACCGGAGTCCGTACTGACTATGCGCAGTAATCAACTGCCGGCCGGCATGGCGGAGATTCCGGGCTATCCGGGGAACCAGTTTGGTGTGGACTTTGCCATTGTCACCGACCCGGCGCGTAACGACGGCATGAGCGAGGGCAGCTATTGGTGGTGGGGCATCGGCGGCACCTGGTTCTGGATCGATCCGGTGGAGGACCTGGTGTTTATTGGCATGATCCAGAACCGTAATCTGATGTATGCGCGGCAGTTGCAGGGCATCAGTAAGCGGCTGGTTTACTCTGCCATTACCGAGTCGAATAAGTAAGACTTCGTTCTTTTCATGAGCGGCCCGGGCAAGGGTGAGCATCATCACGCCCGGCCGCATCTTGTGGTTAAATCGGCGCACGGCACCCAGCTGCCGAATACATATCGCAAACCTCGCGAAGAAATTGCCGCTGGTACTGACATATGTGATTCATCCGGAAAAATGTGGCTATGAATGCGTAGCCCCGGAAAACTGCGCTGCCGCAACTGATTGACCAGCCTGGGTACCAGATCCGCCACCTCCGGCCAGCCATGCTCGTCATTCCACGAAATCACCTGTTCAACCTGCTCTCTTAGCACAATATTTTTCTCAGCGATCTTCAGCGCATCGGCACGCAAACTATCTTTGTTCTCCAGCGCGCCTGCACCAACAAACACACTGGCAGGCAAATCTTTGTGACAATCTGCATAGGATTGCTCCCATTGCCAGAATTCTTCCTGCCGCCACCAGATGGCCGGGCTACCGAGAATGTAGTTCTGGAAGGCGCCGGGCTCAGTAAGCAACACCCACACCCCGAACAGGCCGCCCAAGGAGACCCCCTGTAACGTGGAATTTTTGGGATCGACCGGATAACGGCGCTCGATCAGAGGCTTCAGCTCCTCCTGCAAAAACCGGAGAAAATCCGCGCCGCCTGCTTTTTCAGTAGCCCCCAGCGCCCTTATCTCTGCCTCGCCAGGATCGCTTGGTGCGTAATCTCTGTTCCTCCTGGCCATGGACTCCCACAGAGTCTCACCCGGATAACCGATACCAATAACAAAAGACGGAGGCATTTCACCGCCTTGTGTGAGCATACGCTGGGTCCCAGTCAAAGAAGCGAATGACGCATTGCCATCAAGCGTATAAATCACGGGATATCTGGCATTGCTATCAAAGCCTGGCGGTTTGCCGACAAAGATTCGCAAGATACCTTTGGTATGTTTTGATTCGATGTCAAAGTATTCGCATGAGAATAGACCGTTCATGGGGATGGTGGACTGTGTCATGTTGTCTTCCCGTCACTATGATTGGACGGCTGAGTATAGGGGCCTGGCATCAAAAATTGCAGTCTTATATTTTCGCGACTGCTTTCGTATAATAAGTAACATGAGAGGCGGAAAGCGTTCTGTCTCCAGAGAAAAGGTCGGCAGATTCAACGGCGCAGCACCATTAGCCAGCGACCGATATTGACCACGCTGGCGAGCGCGCCCGCGAAGTAGGTGAGTGCGGCGGCTTTGAGGACCTGGCGGGCGCTGTGGAGTTGTTTCTCCTGCAGGTACTCGCCTTCGGCGAGGATGGGCAGGGCTTTGTTAAAGCTGGCGTCCCACTCTTCCGGCAGGACAATCAGGTAAGCCATGGCACCGGCCAGTTGCAGCAGTACGCTCAGTCCGATGACAGTACCGATGGCAATGGGTGAACGCAGCACCAGCGCCGCGACGGGGACGGACCACATCAGTGCAATGCCCATGCGGTTCAGTTTGGCGGCCAATGGCATGTACTTCTTGCGCAGCTCAAAAATGGATTCCTGGCGGTGGAACTGGATGGCGTGACCTACTTCGTGGGCAGCGACTGCCACGGCGGTGACCGATCGGCCGTGATAGTTGCTGGGACTGAGCCGCACCATTTGCGCCTGAGGGTCAAAGTGATCACGGCCTTCTTCGGTTTCTTCCACCTGAATGCCATCCAGCTTGAAACGCTGAATCAGATGCCAGGCCAGCTCGCCGCCGGTGCCGGGCATATCGGGCACCTCGCGATGGTGTCGCTGCATAACAAACTTCACCCATAGCTGCGGTGCGAACACCAGCGCAGCGAGCAACAGGCCAAGCACTAAAAAAATCATGCAGAAATAACCTCGCCCGGCTTGATTTCGGGCAGCACTTTAATGATAATGATTCTCATTACGATAAAAGCCAATATCAGTTCTCAAATAAGAGAGGTTAGCATGTCAGGATATTTCATCTACGCCAGTGTTCACGATGGCAAACCACAGCTTCAGGTGGTGGATGCCGATTCCAGCGAGACCTGCCTGAACTGGTCAGGCAAGGAAGATCAGCCACAGCCCTCAGATCAGGACCTGCAGGAACTGTTCCGACGACTGCTGTTACTGAGCTGCCGCCAGAAGCTGAAAGCGCGCATCGCACAGGAAAAAGACAAGGGCGCCCGGCACTGAGCGCCTCTGTCAGCATTAATCCGTTGCGGTCCATCGCATTACATACAGACCGAGCCCCCAGCTCAGAAGCCTGATATAGCCTGGTTCAGAATCCCCGCAGGCGGGCATAACGATCCCGATGAAAACCGGCATCACCCAGAGTCTGTTGCGCCACCCTTGCACGCTTCAGGAAGAAGCCGATGTCAAATTCATCAGTCATACCAATGCCGCCGTGCATCTGTACTCCTTCATTGCTGACCAGTTCATACACCTCAGAAAGTTTGGCTTTGCACATACTGGCCAAGGCCGGGATGTCTTCGGCATCATCACCGCGATCCAGTTCGGCGAAAGCCTTACGCACCAGCGACTTACACAGCTCAATCTCCGAGTACATGATAGCCGCGCGATGCTGCAGAGCCTGGAAGGCGCCAATCTGCACGCCAAACTGGGTGCGCTGCTGCAGGTACTCGACGGTGCGCTCGAACACTTCCTGCACGCCGCCCAGCATCTCCGCCGCCAGACCGATGCGGCCGATATCCAGGGTCTGCTCCAATGCGCCACGCCCCTGACCTTCAGCCCCCAGTAGCGCACCTGCAGGCACCTTGACGTTGTCGAACTGCACATTACCAACATTGCGGCTGTCGACCATGTTCAATCGCTGAACGCTGATGCCCGGCGTCTTGGCATCGACTACAAACAGACTGATACCGTCGGCATCGTCGGCTGCACCGCTGCTACGAGCCACCACCACAAAGTGATCGGCAACATGGGCATCCAGTACAAACTGTTTGCTGCCGTTCAGCACGTAACCGTCGCCGGATTTTTCGGCTGTCATGGCGATACGCGATGGATTGTGCAAAGCACCTTCTTCCAGCGCAAAGGCCAGCACTGTTTCACCGCCTGCCACTTTCGGCAACAGCTCAGCTTTCTGAGCTTCTGTGCCAGCCAGATTGATGGCGGTCGCACTGAGCAGCACAGTGGAAATCAGCGGCGTCGGTACCAGGGTTCGTCCAGTCTCTTCCAGCACAATACCCAGACCCGAATAACCAAACTCAAAACCACCAAAGGCTTCAGGTATGGCCATACCGGCCCATCCCAGACCCACCATGGCCTGCCACAGCTCATCCGAATAGCCGCGCGCATCCTGACTGTCGCGCAGTTGCCGTAGCACCGTCACCGGCGCTTTTTCGCGACAGAAATCGCGCGCCGATTCCTGCAGCATCACCTGATCTTCATTTAATACCAATGACATGAGTGAGTCCTCCCTTACTTCTTGCTACTGGTGTTGGCGACCATGGAGGTCATGTCCGGCAGCCCTAGCACTCGTTTGGCAATCACATTAAGCTGTACCTCGTAGGTACCGCCTTCAATGGAATTACCCTTGGAGCGCAACCACTGCCGCGTGGTATCGAGTTCCCTGGCGTCGAAGTCACTGCCATCATCAGTGAGCGACTCCCAACCCAGCGCCTGGGTGCCTGCTGCCTTCAATGCCAGTTCGTAGCGGCGCTTGTTCAGCTCACAACCGTAATTCTTCAGCATGGAGGATGTGGCATTTGGCCCCTTACTCTGCTTGGCCTCTTGCGCTGAGCGCTGCGAGGTCAGCGAGAAAGCTTCGCTGTCGATCATGAACTGGGCAATCTGATCGCGCAGCGCCGGATCTGACAGTTTGTCGGTATCACCCCGATAGTGCATGGCCGTCTGAGGCAGCGCGTCGGCCAGACCGCCCCGATTATTGCGCCCGCTGCTCAGGCCGAAGCCGGAGATCATGGTGCGCTCGTGCTGCAGCAGTCGCTTGGCGATGGTCCAGCCATCATTCAAACGACCCACCACATTGCCTGCGGGCACACGCACGTTATCGAAAAAAGTTTCGCAAAACACCGAGTTGCCACTGATCAATTTGATGGGTTTGGTAGTGACTCCGGGCGACGCCATATCAAACAGGATAAAACTGATACCGCTATGTTTGGGCGCCTCAAAATCGGTGCGCACCAGACAGAATATCCAGTCGGCCTTGTCGGCATAAGAGGTCCAGATCTTGGAGCCGTTGATGACGTACTCGTCGCCATCCAGGATGGCCTTTGTGCCCAGGCCGGCCAGATCAGACCCGGCACCCGGCTCACTGTAACCCTGACACCAGCGAATCTCGCCCCGCACAATCTTCGGAATATGCTCCAGCTTCTGCTCGTGGGTGGCCATCTCCAGCAGCACCGGCCCCAGCATGCTGATGCCAAAGCTGACCAGTGGCGGACGCGCTTTGATACGCTGCATCTCTTCTGCCAGCACCATACTCTCCGCCTTGCTCAGACCGCCCCCGCCGTATTCGGCCGGCCAGGTGGGTGTGGTCCAACCTTTATCAGCCATGCGCTCCAGCCAGATTTTGCTGTCGGGGTTTTTGAAAACAGCGTTGCGGCCACCCCAGACCACTTCATCTTCGGGCATGGGCGTGCGCATCGAGGCCGGGCAGTTTTCCTCCAGCCAGGCGCGGGTTTCCGCGCGGAAAGTTTCCAGATCCTGCAAGGGGCACCTCCAATAAGTAAGTCTTGATCACCGCCAAGAGTGTAGCAAGTCAAATCAGTTAAATCAGCAGCATCTATGTCAGTGTGGACTGAGATTCACAAGCGTTATTGCAAGTAAAATCCACTAAATGAGCATTAAATTACTCATAAATTATCATAATATTAATTTTTGAGTCTTATTCTGCTCAATAATTAACATATCGACAATTTATGAGCATTATATTGCGCACAAGTACAGGAGAAGTCATGAAGCTGACCATTCAAACCCATCTGGGAGGAATCTGGCACGACGCAGCCTTGCTGTCTCTGCATGATCTACTGCGCGATTGAGGCGTCAGCGATCGTCTGCTCAACATGCCAACATTCGGATTTCAGACACTCGACAATCGCCTGAAGAAGTGGGGATTACTGCCATGAAAAAACTCGACCTGTCTGCCACTGGTCGTGAAGATTTCTTGCGCGAACAGCTCCTGTTAAATCTGACGGGAACAATCTCCGAGGGAGAACTACTGAAACGCTTGCGCAAAGGCCTGCTTGGCATGAGCCAGTCAGACTTCTGCAAGCTGGCCGGCATCAGTCGTCGCTCACTTTCTGACATCGAGAACAACAGGGGCCCATCAACTACCGCCACTCTGAATGCTGCTTTCGGTATCTTTGGTCTGCGCCTGAGCCTGCTGCCCATGAATGCAGAGCTGACCAAGCTGGTGTGTGCGGATTTTCAGACCTTGGATGGGTTGCCGTTTCATATCAAGCGGTTCAGGCAGGAGTAGCTGGAGACCCAGTGGATCATCCCCACTTCCGCGGGGAACACGCGCCCCGGCCGAAGGGAGCTAAAGCCTGCCGACTCTATAACAACCCACAATACTTGAAATTCCGCCAAAAGCCCCTATCTGAATCATCGGATTTCTTCAGGAGGGTGACGCCCATGAACAAAACCATCTTGTATTCACTGGCTGCCGGGCTGGGTCTCTGCCTGACACTCATCGCCTGGCTGGCCTGGTCAAACTGGCAGCTGCAACAGCAGGTCGCAACGCTCAGCGACAACAATGTTGAACCTGAACCAGATTGGCTGCAGCGCCTGGCACCCGCTACCCCGCAAAACCAAGCCCCGGCCAACCTATGGGATCCTGGCTGGGATCCTTTTGCTGAGCTCGACCGCATGCAGCAGCAAATGGACCACATGATGCAGAGCAGTCTGTTTAACATGGGTGCAGGCATGCGCGGCAGTCAGTTCAACTTCCAAAGCGCGCAGCCAGACTTCAGGGTTGAAGAGGACGACGACGCCTACTACGTTCACATCACAGTCCCGGAAGGAAGCGAACTTGAACTGAGCTCTCAGCTTGACGGTCAGACATTAACCGTCAGCGGTACGGTCACGTCCTCGCAGAACAATTCAGCTAACGGCATGACCCGAAATTTCCGCCGCAGCAGTCAGTTCACACGCCAGATACCTCTGGGCAAACCGGTGGATAGTTTGGCCATGAGCACCGAGTCTGATGGGCAGCGGGTGTTGATTACATTGCCCAAAGCATGATGACGGGCAGTTAACGCAATCGGCTGCGCACCAGGCGTGGCAAACGACCGTCAATAAACGTGAGGCCCAGAAAAATCACCAGCATGCCGGTCAGATGCGATAGCAGAATCACTTCCTGAAGAATAACAGTCCCCAGCACAATGGCCGAAACCGGGGCGATCAGTGTAGTAGTCGAAAAGTTGGTCGCTCCCACCAATGGCAGCAACCGGTACATAATCTGAAAGGTAAATGCCGTTGAGATGAGGCCGATGGCCAGCGCCGCCAGCCAAGTGCCCGGCAAGGTCATCGCGGGCAGGCCTTCACCGATAAATGCGACCGGCAGCGATGTCACCGCAGCACCGGTCAATGCGATCGACGTTAATGCTGTCGGTTCCACATCACGAAAACTGCGCGCCACATTCAATGCCAGCGCGTAACACAGTGTGGCGAGAAGACAGGCACCAATCGCCCATAATCGCGTCTCACCGCCGCCTTTCAGTGCCGGCAAAGCCAATATGGTCACGCCGGCAAAACCAGCCACCACACCTGCCGCTTTGGTAGCGGTAATGCGTTCACCGTTCACCCAGAAGTGCGCAACAATGACCGTGACAATGGGTGTCAGTGCATTGACGATAGCTGCCACACCGCTTGCCAGACTGGCCTGCGCCATCGGAAACAGGGCAAAGGGTATGGCGTAGTTCAAAACACCGAGCATACCCAGCTTCAGCCACAACACCGGGTCTCGTGGCACCGATTTACGCATCACAAATAAAAACAGCCAGCACCCCAGCGCGCCAATGCTCACCCGCAATGCTGTCACCCACAGCGGCCCGACTTCTCTAATCAATAGAGCATTGAAAATAAAAGAGCCGCCCCAGACTGTGCCCAGAAACACAATCCAGAACCATTCGCGCGCTGTCATGATGGTTGTCCGATAAAGAAAAACGGGCGCATTATGCGCCCGATTGGGGTGGGTTTCCAGTAATCGCAAGTTTGGGTGTACTCCCCCAAAAAACCACACTCTACTGAAAGTCCGATTTATCTTCTTTACGCTTATGAATCCAGCGATATTCAACCCAAGTCCCGACTGTGATTGCTACCAGCAGAACCCAGACCGAGACTCCAGCCAAATATGCAGCGATAGCAATCAAACCTACAGCGATTGTTCCTGCCATGATGAGCATTCCTGATATCAGAATTAAATTGGCAATGCAGAGTTCACACTGCTATAAAAATGATATTAGTAGCACATAGAAAACAGTACTCTTTGATCCATAGCTAGAACGCATCGTAGCAAGGTGAAATCATTGTTCGCACTCAGTGACATAATATCTACTTATAGCCCAGCTGTTAATGGCATTCTTACTGCCGGGCTGGCTACAATCGTTATCCCCCGATATCTGCGAGAACCAATTACTGGCCGGTTCATTGGTTTCAAAGATAGCGCACTTATTTACATTTTTATCAGCTGGTACTTTTTTTCCTTTACCATGGTTGTGCCGAATTTTGGTTTCTCACTTGAATCCGTGTTTCGAACCTTAGCAGCAACATGTGCCCCCTTTGCAGGAGCATTAGTATTAGTCTGGTTGAGCGACAGGTTTCGATGGGATATCACCAATCAGATTCGAAATAAGTAGCGTTTTCGCAAATAAATACTCGCTGGAATTGAGAATATTACAGCCAAGACTACGAATGAAATTATGACTGACGGAGTACCCGAATCAACAAAAAACTGTTTACCCAAGAAGGAATATTCATAGCCAACATAAATCAAAAAGCTGTTTATCGCCGAGATCGCCTTCATACCCAAGAAGACTAGCGGCGTGCATAACAAAGCCATCCAGCCGGAATTAACCAGTGATGCTGCCCTTTTGTGATCGCTCTCCATTTTATAAATCATCGCGGTAGAGACAACAACCATCATGATGTTCACCGGCTCAAATAAATAACTCAATAGATCCTTGTCAACATAAAAGTGACTTCCCTCACTTTGAATCAATAGTGCGTAGTTCAGGCCCGCATCAATGAAGTGCAGGAGTGCAAATACCGAAAAGTAAGTCAGGGCAAATAATCGAGCGCCCATTTCACTTCCCCCTCTGGTCATCAAGCACTGGCAGCCTAAACCGCCAGCACTTTGTCATTAACAATCAGCTCTGATCTACGACATGCTGCACAGCAGCAAATGCAGAACCACCAACAATACCCTGAGCCGCCCAAACTGCAGTTGTTCGTACCGCTGTGTTCCCGGCAAGCAATCCAACTCCATAAACAACAGCCTGGATAGCAGGAATGAAACCACCACCAACCATTTCTATTTCGGTACAATCAAGCTCTCTCATGATCAAACTCCCTTTTGATTTATAAAGACAAACTGAGCAGCACAGCGCGAATAAGTATCGTTCGTGCAATGCATACCCTAAAGAGTTATAGATGAGAAAATCAGGAGTTTCAGATTTTTTTACAAAAAATCGTAAAATCGCAAAATCAAATAGCGAGTGCCACCGCCACACAAATTGCAGGGCGGCGGCCGTATGAACTTTATCAATCAATAATCGCCTGATTCACCACATTGTGGAATCCTTCCCGGATTTTAATGTGTGAGTAAGGTCGCACCTGCGTCAGGATGATGGCCACCAGCTCTTCTTCAGGATCTATCCAGAACAGCGTACCGAAGGCACCTCCCCACGAGACGGAACCTTCACTGTCAGAGGTATGTGCGACTGCACGATCCAGAACCACGGAATAACCCAGGCCAAAACCCATTCCGGGACCGCTGAGCCACAGTGGCAGATCACCGGTATGATTGGCGAAAATCAGCTCAACCGTTTTGGATCCAAGCAAACGCACACCGTCCAGCTCGCCACCGTTAAGCATCATTTGCTGAAAGCGGATGTAATCGTGCGCCGTGGACACCAGACCACCGGAGCCAGAAAAGAAATTGCGCGGTTCTGCGACGTAATTGCTGCGCTCATCACCCACCTCAGTCAGGCGTATACGATTTTCATTGCTGGCATCGGGTCCGTACAGAGAGGCAAAACGGTTCACCTTATCGCGCGGCAGATAAAAATGCGTGTCGCGCATCTGCAGGGGCTCAAAAATTCGCTCGCGGAAAAATGTATCCAGATCCTGTCCGGAAATCACCTCAACCAGCCTGCCGACCACACTGGTAGCCTGTGAATACTCCCAGCGGGTACCGGGCTCATAACGTAGCGGCAGAGTCGCCAGGCGCTCTGTCCAGCTGGCCAGGTTTTCCTCACCGCGCACGGCGGCGACTTCCGAATAACGCTGAATATCGCCGCGATAGCTGTTCATCAGTCCGGCGGTGTGGGTGAGGATATGCGTGAATGTGATGGGATTCTGTGCAGGCTCCAGACGAGTCGTGCCGTCGGCATTTTCGATCTCGATCATCATATTGCTGAACTCGGGCAGCCAGTCTGAGATCGGATCATCGAGCTGAAACCAGCCTTCCTCATACAGCATCATCAGCGCGACTGAGGCTATCGGCTTGGTCATGGACGCCATGCGGAAAATGGTGTCGGTGGTCATGGGCTGATTGCGTTCAACGTCTTTCATGCCCTGAGCACTGAAATGCACCACCCGGCCTTGGCGGGCAACCAGCGTGACAGTACCCGCCACCAGCTCATCATCAATATAGCGCTGAGTAAAATCGTCAATCCGCTGCAAACGTTCAGATGACATGCCAACGCTCTCCGGCGTTGCCATAGGCAAGCCGGAAAGCGGTGTCTGAGCGATAGCAGAGGAAATACCTGCCAACAATGCAGCAGCAATAAACGTTCGGGAAACCAGCCTACGCATCCATACCTCCAGTTATTCTTGTACAGGCAAACAAGAGATCAGTGTAGGCCAGAACCTCCCGGGAGACAATCAGGACCGCAGCACAACCCGGCCCTGCACCTTGCCTGCCTTCAGGTCCGCCAAAGCCTGGGTAACCTGATCCAGGGGTCGCTCTTCAATACGTATGGGCGCAATCTTGCCGGCCCGCACAAGCTCCATTAACTCGCCCATTTCCTGCAGGCTGCCCACGTAAGTACCCTGGATAATCCGAGCACTCATGGGGATAAACGGCAGCGGCACATTCAGAGCGCCACCGTACAGGCCGACGATAATGATCTTGCCGCCCTTGCGCAGGCAACCCATACCAAAATTGACTGATGCCTCTGCACCGACAAAGTCAATAGCAGCGTAAGCACCGCCATTTGTCATCTGCTTAATGGCTTTGACCGAGGCTTTATCGCCGGAATTAAAAACCGCTTTGGCACCCAGCTCTTTGGCGGCAGCCAGTTTGGCTTCATCAATATCCACCACAATTGGCTGAATTCCCTGCGCCAAAGCTATCTGTAACGCCATCATGCCGACGCCGCCGGCACCGATCAGCACCACTTCGTCGCCCTCAGTGAGCGGACCGACTTTTTTCAGCGCGCTGTAGGCAGTCAGACCGGAACAGGCATATGTAGAAGCCAGCGAGTCAGACACATCCCCTTTGTCAAACAGGTAACGTGGATGCGGCACCATGACATGATCGGCAAAACCACCGGGCGCTACGGTACCCAGACCACGTCCGGGTGTGCACAAATGTTCTTCGCCGCGACGACAGCTGGGGCAATCACCACAGCCGATCCAGGGATACACAACACGGCGGTCACCCACCTTCACGCCTTCAGCATCCGGGCCAACGGCAACAACTTCACCGAAAATCTCGTGACCCAAAACAGCGCCAGGTCGCCCAACCTCCAGTTTTTTACCGTGCCCCAGATCAAACTCGCCGTCATGCAGGTGAATATCTGAGTGACACACGCCACAGGCAACCATTTTCACCAGCACCTCAGTCCCTTGAGGCGCCGGCGTCTGTGCTTCTACTTTCTGCAGCGGCGCACCCGGCGCCGCAGTCTGATAGGAAATCATGTCTTCTCCTTGAGTGAGTCCGTATGGTCAGCGCCTCAGCCGTTTTCTTTGGCCCAGTCAGCAAAGGTCTTGCCTTCTTTGGCCAGTTTCTCAAGCAACGGCGCCGGCTGCCAGAAATCCGCACCCAGTGTGTCGCGGAATTCGCAGATGCGATCATAGACTTTCTGCAGTCCCACCTGGTCGGCATAGAACATGGGACCACCCTTAGCGACCGGGAAACCGTAACCATACAGGTATACGATGTCGATATCCCCGGGACGCTGGGCAATGCCCTCTTCCAGGATCAGTGCCCCCTCATTGATCAGCGGGAAGAACAATCGATCAACAATTTCCTCTTCACTGATGTCGCGCTGGGTAATACCCAGCTCTTTGGCTTTATCCTTGATGAGCTGCTCAACTTCAGGATCGGCCTGACGGGCACGAGTCGCCGGATCGTATTTGTAATACCCGGCACCAGACTTCTGACCCAGACGTCCGGACTCGACCAGCGCGTCAGCAATAATGCAGGTACGTGGATCGGGTTTCTCTGCCAGCGCCTGACGGGCCTTGTAACCAATATCCAGGCCAGCCAGGTCGCCTACCGCCAGCGGCCCCATCGCCATACCAAACTTTTCAGCGACCGAATCCACCTGTGTCGGTGTTGCGCCGTCCAGCAATAACATGTGTGCCTGACGACCATAACCAGTCAGCATGCGGTTGCCGATAAAGCCGTAGCACACGCGTGACAACGCGCACACTTTGCCAATCTTCTTGCCAAGCTGCATTACAGTAGACAGCACATCATCGGCAGTCTTATCACCACGCACGACTTCCAGCAACTTCATCACGTTAGCCGGACTGAAGAAGTGCATACCGACCACATCCTGAGGACGTTTGGTGGCTTCGGCAATCATGTTCACATCCTGGTAGGACGTGTTGGTCGCCAGAATGGCACCCTGTTTGACTGTGGCATCGAGCTTGGTGAACACTTCTTTTTTGATATCTGGATTTTCGAATACCGCTTCAATGACCAGATCTACGTCTTTTATATCGTCATACGAGGTAGTACCCGTGATCAGAGCCAGGCGCTTTGCCATGTCGGCTTCTGAGAGCTTGCCCTTTTTGACGGTGATGCTGTAATTCTTCTGAATAACGCCAAGTCCGCGATCCAGCGCCTCCTGGTTCAGTTCTACCAGCTGTACAGGAATACCGACGTTGGCAAAACACATGGCGATACCACCGCCCATGGTGCCACTGCCAATAATGGCCACTTTTTTGATGTCACGTACAGGTGTATCTTTCGGCAAGCCCTTGATCTTGGCTGCTTCACGTTCAGCAAAAAACGCATGTCGCATGGCTTTGGACTGGGGCGAAGTGATCAGCTCTGAGAACAGCTTGCGCTCCACTTCCAGGCCTTCATCCATAGGCAGGTTTACCGCCGCTTCAACACAGGAAATGATTCGATCCTGCGCGATCTGGCCGCGCGCGCGTTTGGCGACCTGCTTGCGGTAATTGTCAAAGAAGCCCGGCTCGATGCTGGCCGGATCAATGGTGATATCGCGAACTCGATTATGCAGAGCGCCGGATTCGACCAGTTCTCGAGCGTAGGCAATGGCTTCAGCCTGCAGATCCTGGCCTGCCAGCACTTCGTCAATCAGCCCCATGTCATTGGCCTGTGCAGCAGGAACCGGATTACCGGAAGTAATCATTTCCAGAGCCGCTTTAACACCGGCAATGCGTGGCACACGCTGTGTGCCACCGGCGCCGGGCAACAGACCCAGTTTGACTTCCGGCAGACCCACTTTTGCAGACGGCACCGCACAACGGTAATTACAGGCCAGTGCAGTCTCGAATCCACCACCCAGTGCTGTGCCGTGAATCGCAGCAATCACCAGTTTGGAAGAGCTCTCAAGCACTGCCAGCATCGCCGGCAGTGACGGCTCCATTGGCGGCTTACCGAACTCAGTAATGTCGGCACCGGCTATAAACGTGCGACCTTCGCACATCAGCACAATCGCTTCCGATTCATCCTTCTGGGCGGCCTGAACCGCATTCAGAATGCCCTCGCGCACAGCTTGGGACAGTGCGTTAACGGGTGGGCTGTTGACCTTGATGACACCAACATTATTGATCACTTCGTAACTGACAACACTAGACATGAGTGAATCCCTTACTTGTTTAATTTGTGAAAAGAAAAGTTTGACTGATCGTTAATCCAGCCGTTCGATGACGGCGGCAACACCCTGACCGATACCAATACAAAGACTGATGACGGCGTATTTGCCCCCAGTACGCTCAAGCTGACGCAGGGTTGTGATTGCTATGCGCGCACCGGAGGCACCCAGCGGATGCCCCACAGCGATAGCTCCACCGTTGGGGTTTACGCGCGGATCGTTGAAATCGACCTCCAGCATCTTCAGACAACCCAGCACCTGGGTCGCGAAGGCTTCGTTGATCTCTATGACATCCATATCTTTCAGGCTGAGACCTGCACGTTGCAGGGCCTTGCGAATTGCAAACACCGGACCCAATCCCATGACGCGCGGCTCAACACCGGCGATGGCTCCGGAAATAATGCGGGCACGTGGTTTCACCCCGTATTTTTCACCAACAGCCCGGTCGCCTATAATCAGAGCAGCCGCACCATCGTTGATGCCGGATGCATTACCGGCCGTCACGACGCCGCCTTCAAACAGCGGACGCAATCCGCTCAGTGCTTCTATAGTCGATTGCGGACGCGGATGCTCGTCGGCATCGACAATCAATGGCGGTTTCTTGCGGCCCTGCGGCACCTCGGTCGGGATAATTTCCTCAGCAAAAAAGCCGGCTGCGCGTGCTGCCTCATATTTAGCCTGCGATGCTGCAGCAAAGGTATCACTTTCCTCTCTGCTGATATTCAGATCGCTGGCGATGTTATCGGCCGTTTGCGGCATGGTATCGTCGCCAAAATTTTTGGAAATCAGCGGATTGGTGAACCGCGCACCCAGGGTGCTGTCGGCAATCTGCTGACCACGATCAAAAGCACTCTGCGCCTTTGACAGAATCAAGGGGGCCCGGCTCATGGACTCCACACCACCGGCAACAAACAGAGATCCCTCGCCTGTTTTTACACCCCGACTGGCGTCGAGCACAGCAGCCAGACCTGAACCACAAAGCCTGTTAACGGTCAAACCGCCGACCGTTGTCGGCATGCCGGCCAGAAGCGCGGCAAAGCGCCCGACGTTGCGGCAATCTTCACCGGCCTGGTTGGTGTTACCCATGATGACATCTTCATAAGCATCCGGGCTGAAGACATTGCGACCCACTACCGTGCGGATCACATGCGCCAGCAGGTCATCAGGACGCAGAGGCGACAATGCACCGCCATGGCGGCCAAACGCCGAACGGGCGCCATCATAGATGAAGGCTTCGTGTAATTGACTCATAGAAATATTCTCTTGTTCCCCATAACATACAGAATTTGCAGGCTGGCAATGGTAGCACAAGCAAACCTGAGCGTGCAGATCGACTCCGGGAGCCGTTCGGGGTATTATGTCGAACTTTCGTTCGATGAATAAAGCACTGCTTTTACTTACAGAGGTTACGCATGATCCGAGACCAGGAAACCCTCAATCAACTGATTGATATCGTTGAGCGTTTTGTCCGTGACAGATTGATTCCGATTGAGCAGGAAGTGGCCGAAAACTACAAAGTTCCGGATGAAATCATCCAGGAAATGAAGGAGCTTGGCCTGTTTGGCATGACCATTCCGGAAGAGTACGGCGGTCTGGGTCTGACCATGGAAGAAGAGATTTACGTCGCGTTTGCACTGGGCCGCACCTCCCCCGCATTCCGCTCCATTCTGGGCACCAACAATGGCATTGGGTCAGCAGCAGTCGTCTTTGATGGCACTGAAGAGCAAAAGCAAAAATTCCTGCCCAAGTACGCCAGCGGCGAATGGGTTGGCTGTTTCTGCCTGACCGAACCGGATGTCGGATCTGATGCCGGTTCCCTGAAAACCACAGCCGTGCGTGACGGCGACCACTATATTATCAACGGTACCAAGCGTTACATCACCAATGGTCCGGTGGCAGACACCTTTAACGTGATGGCCCGCACCAATCCCGATATTAAGGGTGCGCGGGGTATTTCAGCGTTTATCGTCGAAAAAGGCACACCCGGCATTACCCTGGGCGCCATCGACAAAAAGATGGGCCAGGCCGGCTCACTGACCTGCGATGTGATTTTTGAAGATTGCCGTGTGCCGGCAGAAAACCTGATAGGCGCCGAAGGCGAAGGTTTCATTACGGCCATGAAAGTACTGGACCGGGGCCGCCTGCACATCGCCGGTTTCAGCGTAGGCATCGCGGATCGTCTGATCGACGATGCACTTAAGTACGCCATAGAGCGCAAGCAATTTGGTAAACCCATTGCTGAGCATCAACTGATCCAGGCCATGCTGGCCGACTCCAAAACAGAGTCTTATGCGGCTCGCTGCATGGTTCTGGACGCAGCCCGCAAGCGCGACGAAGGGTTGAACATCAGCACCGAGTCCGCCGCCTGCAAACTGTTCGCGACTGAGATGGTGGGCCGCGTGGCTGACCGCGCCGTACAAATCCACGGCGGCGCCGGATACATCTCCGAGTACGCCGTTGAACGCTTCTACCGCGACGTGCGCCTGTTCCGTCTCTACGAAGGCACCAGCCAGATCCAGCAGATCATCATCGCCCGCAACATGATCCGCGAGGCTCAGTAGTTCTATTGACCCCGGGCAGGGACGCCCGTGCTTGGCACAAACCGGCAGGAGGCAGTATGCAGGAGCAGACCGGCAGCATATTTTCCCCGGCCTCCCGGCAGGGGGGAACTCGACCTCGCAGCAAGCTGCTCGGGACTCGGACAGTCCCGCCCGCTTTTCGGGAGGCCGGAAAAAATATAAGCGCTGCCTGAATGGTCTGCTCCTGCATACTGCCTCCTGCCTGAAAGGTTTGCGCCAACCACGGACCTCCCCGCCCTCAATGCCACGCTGCAGCAACGCTCCCCTCGCAGACTTTCCTTGAAAGCAACCGGAACACGCCCGCAGAGTGGCACAAGGGCCGGGTGGCGGGTCGCAGAATTGCGCCCATTCAGGTCGCGTTTATCCTTCTGCCACTCAGCCGATCAGCGGGCGGGACTGTCCGAATCCCGAGCCGCGCAGCGGCGAGGTTGAGTTCCCCCCCGCCGGCTGAGTGGCAGAAGGATGCGGCCGGGCGCAATCTGCGACCCGCCACCCGGCCCGATCTCTAATCGAAGCTCCTGTGCCGACTGAAAAAAAGTGCCCAAAGCACTTGTATTTCCGCAAAAAATCACTAAACTGCTCCCCCTCTGTCGCTTCTTGCAAATTTCCGCAGATCAGCATCAGACAAATCATCTATTTTAACAACGCATGGTGTGGAGGCTTATAGTCCAGACGGCAACTGCTTAATCACAGCAAAACAGACGGCCTATGAGTTCACCGCCATCTTTTTTTGGGGAAAGGAATATGAGCGCAATCTCCTCCTTTAAAAAAGAGTCTCTCAAACCAACCGACACCAGTGCGAATGAGAGTGAATGGCCAACGTTTACCGGGGAACCGGAAGCTGAAGCGAAAGACCATTTTATCCGCAGAAATGGCCTTGAATTTGCCGGTACACACCTGCTGATCGATTTCTGGGGTGCCGAAAACCTGACTGACCTCAACATCATGGAACAGGCTTTCCGTGATTGCGTGGTTCAGTGCGGCGCAACATTGCTGCATATACATATGCACCACTTCACACCCAATGGTGGCATCTCAGGTGTAGCGGTGCTGGCAGAATCCCATATCAGCGTACATACCTGGCCTGAGCGTGGTTATGCCGCTTTTGACATATTCATGTGTGGCGATGCCCAGCCAGAGAAAGCCGTACCGATCCTTAAAGAAGCCTTCCGTCCGACCCGCGTTACCGTCGGCGAGCAACTTCGCGGTCTGACCCAACCCGGTAGCGAACAATAACCAACTGACCAATCCAGGCGTGCACTACCAGACGGTAAGGCACGCCTTTTTTATTGGAGTTTTCTGATGAGCGAACGTCAGTGGACTGAAACTCTGTATACCGGCTACGGTCAATCATTCAGTGTTGACAGCGTGCTGTTTGAACACAAGACCGACCATCAGCACTTGATGATTTTCGAGAATCAGGTCTTCGGCCGGGTCATGGCTCTTGATGGCGTCGTGCAAACGACCGAACGTGATGAATTTATTTACCACGAGATGCTGACGCACGTGCCAATCATTGCTCACGGGGCGGTCAAACGCGTTCTGATTATTGGTGGCGGTGATGGTGGTATTCTGCGAGAAGTGTGCAGGCACGCCAGTATCGAGCACATTACCCAGGTCGAAATCGATCAGTCCGTGATTGACATGGCCATCAAGTATCTGCCATCGCACAGCGCCGGAGCCTACAATGATATCCGCGCCAATATCGTCATCAGCGATGGTTTTGACTTCGTGCAGACCACTGACCAGACCTTTGATGTAATTATCTCAGACTCAACCGACCCACACGGCCCCGGTGAAGTGCTGTTCACCAAAGACTTTTATGCCGGTTGCCAACGCTGTCTGAACCCCGGCGGCATTCTGGTCACCCAGAATGGCGTGGCCTTCATGCAAACCGATGAGGTTCGCAATACCGCGCAGCGATTCAGTCGCCTGTTCAAGGACTCGCACTTTTACAGTGCAGCGGTACCGACCTATGTCGGCGGCATCATGGCCTTTGCATGGGCCAGCGACACACCAGCTCATCGTCAGCTGGATGTGGCGACGGTCCGGCAGCGATGGCAGGCGGCAGGCATCAAAAGCCGCTATTACACGCCCGATATCCATGTCGCCTCATTTGCACTGCCTGAATACTTGATGCAGGCCATATCCGGCACCATTCATTCTTGACAATACCAGCGACGATTACCCAATATGGGCGCTGACAATAATCAGGCAGCGTCCGGGGTAGCAGTTGTGAACAAAATGGATAGAATTCTTGTCATTGTCGACCCGGACAATGACAAGGACTTTGTAATTGAACGTGCCATATTACTGGCCTTTTATTATCGTGCCCAGGTTCTGCTGCTGATGAACAAGCCTAATGTGCTTGATCAGCAGGACGCCGCCACCAGCAGCCTGACCAGTCGCTTTTTCTCCTCTCAGAAAAAACTGTTCGCCGAGCACTATCAAGCAAAACTGGATGCGCTTAAAGAGCGCTTCGAGGCTCAGGGCATTTCCGCTGAAACACAGTTCAGCACAGACAAAAACAGCGCCGCGATGTTGCTGCGCAAGATTCGGGAATTCAAACCCGATATCACCTTGAAAAGCGTTCAGCAGCAAGGTCGCCTGGCACGCATACTGATCACTAATACAGACTGGAAGCTGGTAAAAAACTGCCCTTATCCGCTGTTGCTGGTCAAAGCCCAGCCCTGGGCGGAAGACGGTTCGGTCATGGCCTCAGTGGACCCGATGCACAGCAAGTCTCAGCAAAACGAACTGGACCACCTGCTGGTGGAAACAGCCACCAGCCTGGCTAAATCAATGCAGCTGAATAAGCGGGTTTTCCATTGCTATTTCCCTGACATGAGCACCATGTTTCCCAAAGTGACTGGTGCAGACACCTATCTGCGCAAAGTCAAAGAGGCTCACTGGCAAAAACTGTGCGAGCTGATCCGTGATCACGATATTGATGAGGATGACGTCATCATGGCACGTGGCGATGTTGCCAAAACCCTGAGCCATGTAGTCAATCGCGAGAAGGTGAACATTCTGGTACTGGGTGCCTTATCCCGCAACGTTGTTGAGCAGGCCATTGTCGGCAGCACAGCCGAAAAGATCCTGTATGACACTCCGTGCGATGTGCTGGTCATGAAACACAAGCGTCAAACCAACTGATATGACGGCAACACAGTTCCGGATTCTGACGCTCAATATTCATAAGGGCTTTGCGACAGGTCCACGGCGTCTGGTGCTCTCTCACATCAGGGAGCATTTGCGCGCCAGCAAAGCCAATATCGTCTTTCTACAGGAGGTGGTCGGTGATAACCGACGCCATCGCGAGCGCCTGCAACAATGGCCGGATGATTCACAGATGGAGTTTCTGGCAGACTCGGTCTGGTCTCATCATGCCTATGGCAAAAATGCCATCTACCAGCACGGCCATCACGGCAACGCAATCCTGAGTGAACTGCCCTTTGTCAGCTGGGATAACATCGACGCCTCTTTCGTTAACTTTTCGCAACGCGGCTTTTTGCATGGCACTATCGCGGATGGCGTTCACTTGCTATGCATCCATTTAGGACTGTTTGAGCGAGAGCGCCGTCTGCAGACACTGCACTTGATTGATTACATCAACCGCACAGTGCCCGAAGGTGCACCCATGATCATTGCCGGCGACCTGAATGACTGGCGGCGCACCACGCATCGCACGCTCAAAGATTCCCTTGGCCTGTGTGAAGCCCATGAAATTGTTCACGGTAAATGCGCCGAGACATTTCCGGCGTTTTTCCCTATGCTGGCCATGGACCGGCTCTACCTGCGCGGCTTCAGCATTCAACACTGCGAGCGCATTGCCGGCGATAACTGGCGCGACTTCTCTGATCACTGTGCATTGATGGCGGACGTTACACTGACTAGCGGATAAAGCTCATGTGGAATGACTCAACGCAATCTCTGATGCTTTGGTTACTGCCACTGTTAATCATACTGGCAGGATTGCTGACAGCCGGTCATGCTCTTCTGAACAAGCGCGACTCACGCTCTGCTTTTGGCTGGATCGCACTGTGTATCATTCTGCCAATTGCCGGCCCGGTCCTTTATCTACTGTTTGGCATCAACCGCGTAAGAACCCGGGCAAGACGCGATTACAACACCAAAGTGCACCGCGATGCTCTGCAGACCATCATCCACCCGGACGGCACCGACTTTCGTCCGCTTTCCACGATCGGCGAAAACCTCTCTCGCAAAGGCCTGAGCAGTTGCACGAACTTCACCATCTATGAAAATGGCGAAAGTCTTTATCCCGCCATGATCGACGCGATCAATCAGGCCAGCGACAGGATTCTGCTGGCCTCTTATATTTTTGACAGCAACAATGCCGGCCAGGATATCGCCAGAGCGCTGGCGGCAGCGCAGCAGCGCGGCGTAAAAGTCAGAGTCATTCTGGATGGTCTTGGGGAGCTGATGAGCATTCCCCGAATCGGTCGAACTCTCAAAAAGCTGGGCATCCGGTTCACACGCTTCAATCCGGTCAAACTCTTTCCGCCATCCCTGAACATTAACCTGCGCAACCACCGCAAAGTGATGATTGTTGATGGCCTGACGGCATTCACAGGCGGGCAAAATATCGGTGACCGTCATCTGGCCGAAATAATTCACAATCGCCATCGCGTGCAGGACATTCATTTCAGCATGCAGGGCAAAATAGTTGATGAACTGGAGTGGACATTCTGGCAGGACTGGTACTACTGCTGCGCAGATCCGGATGCGCACCATTTTCGTGGCACTAACGTCAACGAAGTCGACGCAGCGGTCTGGAGCCGGGTTATCCTGGATGGGCCGAACAAGGATCTTGATAAGCTCAGCCACTTGATCAACGGGGTTATATCAGCCGCCAGACATCAGGTGCTGATCATGACCCCGTATTTTATTCCGACATTCGATTTGATCGGCGCACTTATTGCGGCCCACCTGCGCGGTGTCAAGGTGACCATCCTGCTGCCGGGGCACAACAACATAAAATTGGCGGACTGGGCGTCGCGGAATTCAGTCAAACAATTGCTGGAAGCAGGTCTGGATATTCGCTATCAGCCAGCGCCGTTTGTACACAGCAAATTATTACTGGTTGACAGCAACTACTCTCTCATTGGCTCGGCCAATATCGACCCGCGCAGTCTGCGTCTCAACTATGAATTGGGGGTTGAGCTATTCTCCGAGACAATTAACGCCCAACTCCAGGATTATTTCTGGCGCAAAGCTGACCTGGCTGACGCGGCCACATTGAACTGGCTGCGTGAACGTTCTTTGCCAGTCAGGCTCAGAGACTCGTTGGCATGGCTTTTTTCACCGTATCTCTGAAACCCTCAGGTTTCAATACCAGCACATCCTGATGGACTTTATCCAGTAAACGCTCTGCCGTGCTGCCAACCAGAAAGCGATCCAGCGCAGAGCGTGATACGGCACCCATCACCAGAACACTCGCATCAAGTCGCTCAAGCAGTGCCGGCAATGATTTTTTCACCTCAGCTTCTTCAATATGCAACTGCTCATCGCTTAATGAAAAATTGCTTAAAATGTCAGCTGTCTTTTGCTTGTACAGCTCCAGATCGACCTTGACTGGATAAAGACCGGACACCGGCGGTTGATAGCAGGAGTGGAAAATATGTAACTCGCCTGTTGTCAGTTCCGCAAACTTTTGACCAGCGGCAGTGAGCTGGTTATCCAGTTCGGCGGGTTTGTCATTGACGTGTGTCGGATCCACAGCTACTACAAACACCGGGTGAGCCGGCCACGGTTTGTCTTTCACAAGCAGCAGCGGACACGGGCAGTAGCGCAGCAATTGCCAATCCTGGTGGGACAGCAGCAGCCGTGAAATTTTTTCGTGATGGCGGCTGCTTTGCACCAGAAGGTCAGGCCCGGACTTGAGCACCTTATCAATAATGCGCTTATAAGGCGGATTTCCCCACAACGCATCAACGCTGACTGTAAACCCTTGCGCACGGATGACAGTTGCCATCTCTTCCAGCAACTGACGATGATTGGCCACATGCTCTTCACGCAACTGACGAGCCTGCAGCGGATCAAAATAATAGCCATCTTCCAGGTAGGGGTTGTGGTCGCAAATCAGCAACTCAAGCTCAGCACCGGATTCTCTGGCCAGACGGACAGCTTTATCCAGTGCCAACTGTGAATCCTGCTCAGGCTCAATGATGACCAGTATTTTGCTCAGCGTCTCCATGGTGATCTCCCGTCCCCTGTTTAGTTTGCGCTATTGGAGCCAGATTAAGTCAAACCACAACCTTAATCAATCAGATAACACTTACTCTGGCCAGCTTCTCATTTAGGCAGCTCTCGGTTACACTTCAGACATTAAAAAAGCAAGACCAGCAGAGGCGGGAGAAATCAGGATGGCGTATACAACAATTCTGGTAGCGGTGGATTTGTCGAACGAATCCGCCAAAGTCATCGAACGTGCCGTGGAGCTGGCTGACGGGGATGTGTCGAAACTGTTTCTGACGCATGTCGTAGAGCCGGTAGCAGCGGCGTATCCAATTGATGCTTATGCCATCAATATGACCAAGTTGCAGGAAGAGGCGATGGCCATTGCAGCGGAAAGGTTAGCTGACATCGCCGCCAAGACCGGCATCGATAAAGATCACCAATACGTGCTGGCTGGTGCAGCGGCCACGGAAGTCCGAAACAAAGCGGAAGAACTGGGCGCTGACCTGATTGTTATCGGCAGTCATGGCACTTCCGGATGGAAGCTGCTGCTCGGCTCAACTGCCAACAAAGTCCTGCACGGCGCCCCCTGTGACATCATGACGGTGCGGGTTGGAAAATGACAATGAATGAAGCTCGAGTCCCTAACCTGGCCAGCAGCGCCAATCCAATGCGCGCCCGCCCGTGTCCGCACAATCCCAGTGTCAGTTGCAGCAGTTGTCGGCTGAGCGATCTGTGTCTGCCCATTTCTCTTAACAAAAGCGAAATCGTTCAACTTGACGAGATCATCGAGCGCAACCGGCCGCTGCGCAAGGGCGAGCATCTGTATCGGCAGAATGACGAGTTTCGTTCTGTGTTTGCAGTGCGCAGCGGAAGCTTCAAGTCTTATGTGCTTGGTGCCGACGGCCAGAGCCGCGTCACAGGTTTTTACATGCCGGGAGAAATTATCGGTATGGATGGCATAGCGACACGCAAACATGGAGTGTCGACCATGGCGCTGGAGCACTCTTCGATCTGCGAGATCCCATTCTCGCAACTGGAAAAGCTCAGCCACCAGCTTCCCAACCTGCAAAGCCGTTTTTTTGCCATTATGGGCAATGAGATAGTCAAGGATCAGCAGATCCATACTCTGCTGAGCAGCTACACAGCAGAACAGCGTCTGGCCTCCTTCCTGCTGAGTCTTTCCAGCCGTTACGCCCGCTGCCAACTTTCACCAGATCGGTTTATCCTGCATATGACACGCAGTGATATCGGTGAGTATCTGGGTCTGACGCTTGAAACAGTGAGCCGGGTATTTTCGGCGCTGCAGAAAAAAGAGCTGATCACGGTAAAAAACCGTGAAATTGAGATTCGTGATATGCCAAAGTTACGCGCCATCCTTGGCGAATAACTTCAGCTCAGGTTAACTGCCAATCATTACAGCTTGTTGACAGGAATCTTGAAGTATACCGTGCCGTTGTCTTCCGGCGGCGGCATTTCACCAGCACGGATGTTCAACTGAATGGACGGCAGGATCAATCGCGGCATCTCCAGTGTCGCATCGCGTGCTTCGCGCATAGCGACAAACTCGTCTTCACTCACCCCGTCGTGAACATGAATATTGTGCTTTTTCTGTTCTGCGACTGTTGTTTCATACTGATGCTCACGACGATCACCGGGGTAGTCGTGACACATAAACAACCGTGTTTCATCGGGCATGCTCAGCAGATGTTGTACTGATTTGTACAATGTTCGTGCATCACCGCCCGGGAAGTCACAGCGCGCCGTGCCCACATCTGGCATAAAAATGGTGTCACCCACAAACACAGCATCGCCGATTCTCCAGGACATATCAGCCGGCGTGTGACCAGGCGTGTAGATCACCTCCCCTTCTATGTCCCCAACATAGAACTTTTCACCCTCGGCAAACAGTTTGTCGAACTGGCTTCCATCCACCAGGAACTGTTTCTCAAGATTAAAAACATCCCGGAATATCTTCTGCACAGCCACAATGTTTTCGCCAATCGCAATTTTTCCACCGACATTGTCACGAACAAAAGGCGCCGCTGACAGGTGATCGGCATGTGCGTGCGTCTCCAGTATCCAGTCCACAGTCAGTTGCTTTTGCTTAACAAAATCAACCAATTGCTGAGCCGTGTCAGTGCGCGTGCGACCAGACTTGGGATCGTAATCAAGTACGGCATCTATGACCGCAGCATGGCCGCCTTCATGGTCATAAACGACATAGCTGAAGGTTTCCGAGTCATTATCAAGAAATGCCTGCACTTGCGGTCTTAAAACTTGAGCTGTGGTGTTCATAGTAGCCTCCTTAAAAGTGTTGATAACAAAATACTTGAAAACAATATATTTGTAAATATAATATATCTATCGAAATCATAGAGTGAGGATTCAAGCATGATGGAAGCCATCAAACTTGAGGACATGCGCAGCAATGCCGACAAGGCTGTTAATTTACTGCGCTCGCTGGCACATGAGGATCGGCTGATGCTACTTTGTCAGCTATGCCAACAGGAAATGTGCGTCGGTGAACTGGAACAGGCCCTGGACATCCGCCAACCCAGTCTGTCCCAGCAGCTGGGTGTGCTGCGCCGCGACGGATTGGTATCAACCCGGCGACAGGGCAAACACATCTATTATCGGGTGAAACAGGGCCCTGCACTGGATCTTCTGCAAGCTCTGCACAAAGTCTATTGCAATCCGCAATCAAACCAGGACAGTAAATTAACGGGAGAACACTGATGACTATCGATTGGGCTGCTTTTACCCCATGGGCCGCGCTTGGTGGTGGGGTACTGATAGGTATAGCCGCGGCTATGTTCATTCTTATAAATGGCCGTATTGCCGGTATCTCCGGCATTCTGGGCGGCCTGTTGACGCCACAGAAAGGTGATATTTTGTGGCGTGCTCTATTCATTGGCGGGATGGTGCTTGCCCCGTCAGCATGGTTGTTGTTTGCCGACCTGCCGACCATCCAGATTGACGCGGATTATCCTCTATTGATCATTGCCGGGCTGTTGGTGGGTATCAGCACCCGTTACGGCGCAGGCTGCACCAGCGGTCATGGTGTATGCGGAATATCCCGGATGTCGCCTCGCTCAATCGTCGCCACCCTGTCTTTTATGGCCACGGGTTTTATCACCGTTTTTGTCGTTCGTCATGTCATTGGCGCCTGAACCACAAAAGGAGAATGCAATGAATAAATATTTCGTAAGTGCATTTGTTACGGGTCTGATTTTTGGCATCGGCCTGCTGGTTTCGGGCATGGCAAACCCGGACAAGGTTTTATCGTTTCTGGATCTGGCCGGCGCCTGGGATCCCTCACTGGCCTTTGTGATGGGTGGTGCGATCGTGGTGGGCGTGATCGCCTTTACATTCGTGCGTGGCCGCACCCATTCGTTGCTGGGAGCCCCGCTGAAGCTGCCCACTAAAAAAGACCTGGATAGCCGTCTCATTATGGGCAGCCTGGGTTTTGGCATCGGCTGGGGACTGGCAGGGTTTTGCCCGGGTCCGGCACTGGTTGCTTTTGGTGCCGGTGAAATGAAAGCGATTGTGTTCGTGGTTGCCATGCTGGCAGGCATGGGCATCTTTGAACTACTGGAGCGACGACCAAAGGCGACAGCCTGATCAGTTCAGCAGATTCGCCGGTGAAAACTGATCTGTCAGCACCCGCGCCGACTCGTCCCAGTCGGGGCGGGTGCTGAGCAGTGCCGGATACTCCAGTATATTAATGTCGTAAGGCAACAGACGCTCATACAAATCACGAGCCGGTTGCCGCAGTTCCCCCTGCGGTGGCAGCTCTGATTTCATGGCAATAATAATCCGGTTACCACTGCCTGCTCGTTTGAAGTTATAAAACTCCCCAAAAGCCGCCTGATACGTCACCGATTCGTAATCGTATAATTGACTGGAGGCAAATGTATTGGCGACCACCACGCCATCGTCGCTCAAGAGCGTTTTCACCTCCTGCAGGAACTCCAGCGTCAACAAGTGTTCCGGAATGTATTCACCGGAAAAAGCGTCAAGCACAATGTAATCGTACTGCCGACCCTGCAAACCGGCCCGCTTGATGAATACACGCGCGTCAACCACATGCACCTGATGACGCTGGTCCTCTTCATAATTAAAAAATTCTTTTGCAACATTCACAACGGCCTGATCGACTTCCAGTACATCAATTGTTGCCTCAGGAAACAATTCACGCATGACCATCGGGATGGTGCCACCACCCAGACCCGCGACCAAAATATTGTCAGGGTCAGGATTAAGTAACAAACCGGCAAAACTCATTTTGGTGTAGTTAAATACCAGACGCTGCGGGTTGCGCAAATCAATGCAGGTCTGATTCATGTCGCCGCGGTGAATATTGAACAACATACAGCGCTGGCCGTTAAATTCCGTGACCAGTACGTTGCGGTACTGTGAACGCTCTTCATGAATGACTTCGCGCTGGGCACTCACTGCAACGCTGAAAGCCAACATTAAAAACAAGATGCTGAGGCGAGTGTACGCCATCATGTCCGGACTCCTGATTGTTGTTTTCCAAGCGTCAGCGCAATCATCAATGCACAAGCCAATAGCGCTGCGACGCAACCCCACATGACCTGGTTAATCTCAAACCACATGACAAAATAGAACGACGTACCCAGTGTGCCAAGCGCACTGCCCAGCGTTGACACGAAATACAGCATGCCAGCCACTCCTCCGCTTTCCGACTGACTTAGCACCAAAAGACGGACTGAGTAAGGGGATACCATGCCCATCACACAGATTGGCGCAAAATAGAGCAACATGGCCGTAATCAATGAGCCATAACGCGGATCTTCCACGTTAAGAAAAATCTGGGTCATCACCGGATCGGCGAAAAAAATAATGGGTAGACACAACAGGGCGGCCAGCAGAAAAAACGCAATAAAAGTATTGGGACCCGGATTAGTCAGTGACAACCGCCCACCCCACAAATATCCGAGGGATAGCGACAACATAAACACGGCGATAATGCTGCCCCAGACGTGCACACTGCTTCCGAAATAAGGAGCCAGAACCCGCCCGCCCAGCAATTCGATGGACATGATCACAAAACCATTGATGAATGCGACACACAACACAGCCAGTCGGCTGGCAGCGGTCGTAGAAATGCTTAAATCTGCCTGAGCCAAGGCTGTTCTCCGGATAGATGATATGAGTCAGGCCGCAAAGAGTACCACAGCACCGCGATAATTTGCCAAATGCCGGCAGCAGGCGTATCCTCTGCGCCCATCACGCCAGGCGGCGTCCCCCTCATTGCATTACCGGTACCCAGTATGGCTGCTTCACCTGTTTCAGCTCCGCGCCTGAGTCTGTTCAGACTGGCAGGACCAACTATTGTTGGCAACCTGCTGTTGTCACTGGTTCATCTGGCGGCCATCAAAATCGTCGCGGCACTGGGCGCTGAAGCTGTGGCGGCGGTCATTGCCGCCGATCGTATTTACATGGCGATTCAGTTGATAATCTTTTCGATCACAGCGGGAACAACAACTATGGTGGCTTATGCCTGGGGTGCACAAAACCCGGCAGAAGCCGATCGGGTGGTTAAACTGTCGGCAGCTTTATGCCTTGGCGCATCACTTTTGCTCTGGGTAGCGATTCAGTGGCTGGCAACGCCCATGGTGGCGATCTTTGGGCTGCAGGGCGACATACTGACTGAGGCTGCCAATTATCTTAAGGTGTTGATCTACTTCAACGTGTTCTTCTCCTTTCTGGCGGTTATCAGCGCAGCGCTGCGGGCCGCAGGCGATGCCATCACGCCCGTGTGGGTGGCCGCCATCGGCAATGTCATCAACATCGTTCTTGCTTATCTGTTTGTCTATGGGGCGGGGCCGGTACCGGCCATGGGCATCATCGGCGCTGCTTACGCGGCCGGATTGTCCTATGCAGTGGTCGGTGCAATTTTTTACTGGTTATGGATGCGCAATCGCTTGCTGTTGAAACCGCAAAAGCAGGCATTTTTTGACAGGGACCGCATGCGTCGCCTGGTTCGCATTGCCGTACCAGCCGGACTTGAACAGTCCATCTTCAACTTCTCCATTATTGCCTTTATGTGGGTGGTGTCATTGTATGGAACAGAGGCTTTTACCGCATACGGAATTGGAGTAAATATTCTGTCCGTATCGATTGTGATCGGCATCGGGTTCTCAATCGCCACAGCAACCATGGCCGGCCAGAATCTGGGTGCCGGACGCCCGGATCTGGCGGAGCAGGCAGCCTGGCGAAACCTGAAAGTGTCGTTTGGCATCATGGCAGGACTTGGATTACTAATCGGCGTGAATGCACGCCTGATCGGCTCGTTTTTCATCTCGGACCCGATCGTACTGGATTACCTGGTAGCCTTGGTTGTGATGGTTGCCATCGTGCAACCCATGATGTCCATCGAATTCACCCTGGGCGGGGCGCTACGCGGCGCGGGCGACACCCGCTCTCCGGCACGCATCATGTTCACCGGCTTTGCATTCGGGCGCCTGGCGCTGACCGGCGTCTTCTACTGGCTGGAGATGAGTGTGTACTGGGTATACGCCGCCCTGATCGCTGACTACATCATCAAGTGCGCCATGTACCTGGTGATCTTCCGGCGAGGCGCGTGGAAATCAGCCTACGGTGGTTGATGCGCGGGGGACGGAGGCGGTCTACGTCCCCATTTAAGCAATTGGGTTGCGCGTCTTGATGGTACACGACATTACGGTCGGCCACATCCCTTACGGGAAATTCCGGCGCTGCAGAATCTCGACGTCGCGGCTGCGCCGCTCCGGACTCAGACAGGCTTCGCGCTTTATCGGAATTTCCCGTAAGGGATTAACGTGGCCTGATTGACCGTAATGCCGTTCTCCACCAAGACGCTTGATCACCGCCAGTGCACTGGGGACGTAGACCGCCTCCGTCCCCCGCGCATCAATCCAGGTAGGACTTTAGCCCACCCAGTTGAAGCCCCTGGACCTGGTCCACTACTGGTGCAAGCTGCCCGAAACCGCCAGGCGTGTATCCGTTTACCCGGTAGGTCAGCGTCACCTCGGTAAGCTGTGGATCAGCCTCATCCGGCACAATCTGCCAGTCCAGCGCACCACTCAGGCCCAGCCCCTGCAACGGCCCAAGCCCCCCAGTCATGCGCAATAACTTACCGGGGTCAACCATACTGATGGCCATGTGTTGCACAGAACGTTCACCACTGCGTTCACAAAAACAACCACCAGCATGCGGGTCGATGGAGAAAGTGCCTGCCCACCAAGAGTGATCCTTGGGCCACCAGGCGTCCACATCATTGACTAATGCCTGCCAGACAACATCGACCGACTGCTGAATCTGCACCTTGTTTTCAACCGCAAATCCTGCATCCGCGGTATACAAAACCTCAGCCCTGACCCAACTGTTTGTAAAAGGCACGCACAAAGTCAGAGAGATGCAACAGGAGCGAATCAGTTTTCTCATGACAGGCGCCCCCTATTTTGAGAGATCCACAACAACTTCAAACCCGCCAAAAATAAGCCGGGCCCCATCAAAAGGCATGGGGTTTTTATCCGGATCCATTCGAGGATCGCTCTGCATGGTCTCATGCAGCCTGGCCATAGCAGCATTGCGAGTTTCTTTGTCCGGCCATTCCACAAATGAAAAACACACCGCCTCATCATCAGTAGCTTTAACTGCCCCATAAAAATCCGTCACCTTGCCTCTGGGTACATCATCCTGCCAGCACTCCACCACACGCAAGGCGCCCGCCTCAGTAAACACTTCATCGCCCATACTTGCATGCGCGATAAACTTCTCCTTGTTAGCCTTGGGAACCGCCATGACATATCCATCGATGTAAGACATTTTCTATCCCCTCTGTTTTATTGTCATTGTTAAATACAGCCTCAGAGCATTGAAACGCTGGGGACGGAGGCGGTCTACGTCCCCAGCGTCACAGATCGGAGCGTTTCACTACCAGCTCACACATCTGCCTCAAACTGTGCACCTTGTCGATCAACCTGGCAAAGCGTTCGTCTTTGGTGAGCCCCTGCGCATAGCGATAATAGATCTGTTGGCCGATGCCTGCCAGACGGAACAGTCCAAAACAGAAATAGAAATCAATGTTGTCAACGTTAATGCCTGTCCTTTCGCTGAAGCGGGAAACGATTTCCGCCCGAGTCGGAGCACCGGGTGCGTCACTGGGCATGGCGCGATACTGGCGGAAAAAGTCGGGATCGCTGGCTTCCGCCCAATAGCCCAGAGTGCAACCCAGATCCATCAGAGGGTCACCCACAGTGGCCATTTCCCAATCCAGGACACCGATCAGCCTCAGAGGATCCTGCGGCGACCAGATGACGTTGTCGAGCTTATAGTCATTATGGATGATGCCAACAACGCCACTTTCTGCCGGCATTTTATCCAGTAGCCACCGTATTATCGGCTCAAAATCCGGTGCATCTGAGGTCATCGCCGCCACATAACGCTTGCTCCATCCTTCTACCTGCCGGGTCACATAACCCTGGGGCTTGCCGAAGTTATCCAGACCTGCCTTTTTCAGGTCAACAGAATGTAATTCTCCGAGCACATCAAACAGAGTGAAAAACTGCTGACGCACCTGCTCCGGCGTCAGCTCAAGTCCGTCGGGGTACTCCCTGCGAATAACCAAGCCTTCTATGTAGGACATCAGATAAAAATCGCAGCCCAGAATGCTGTGGTCCTCGCAGAAATGAATCGGTTTGGGCGCGTAGGGGAATACTTTCTCAAGCGCCGACAAAACTCTGAATTCGCGACCCATGTCGTGGGCTGATTTGACCTTGCTGCCAAACGGCGGGCGACGCAGCACCCATTTTTCATTACCGCTGCTCAACAAATAAGTGAGGTTTGAATAGCCGCCGGGAAACTGCCGAACGCTTAAATCATCAACCAATCCACCCAGAACCGGCCTGAGGTAGTCACGCAGCACATTAAGATCAATTTCCTCGCCTTCCCTGACTGCCTGTGCCTGATCCACCAGAATTGTTTGTTGTGTCATGCCCTGTTCCTGTTGTTATTAAGCAGTCGCTACCGGAACGTAATCAGATCCTGATACTGTGGTTTTTCCAGATGCGACAATGTGTTGAAGCTGCCCAGTGACACTCTGCCGCGGCCATAGACCAGGCGGGTCACTGAACTGTTATGAACCATCCAGTTGGTGGCAATAGTGTGATTATCAGGCAACTGCAGGGCGCGCTGCAACGCGGTGGCGATGACACCGCCTGAGGTAGACAGTACCACCTTGCTGCCTCCCCGGTGGCGCGCCATGATTTCATCCAGTGTGTTATGTACCCGTGCCTGAAAAGCGCGCCAACTCTCAAAATCCTCATCCTCTGATGAGGGCTGAAGATTGCCATCCAACCAATGGCGGGTCGCCGCTTCCAGCACCAGCTGAAACAACTTGCGATCCTTGATGGGGCCTGCGGGCACATCAAATCCTTCGTTACGGGCGTGGTCGCGCAGGTAAATTCTGAATAACGGTTCGCCGTTATACTCGTTAAGGCCACTGTGTCGCTCGACCTCTGCCTGCCCGATCACTGGTGCCAACAGCTCAGCCGTTTCCTGTTGACGCAGCAGATCTCCGGCGTAAGTTACATCGTAACGCTCTCCCAGCTCTTGCCAGTGGTCTGCCAACAGACTGACCTGGCGAATGCCGGTATCGCTTAATTTGTCATAAGAATCGGCGCCGAAAGAGGCCTGCCCATGGCGCACCAGAATCAATTCACTCAATGTTATCTTCCTTATTGACACAAAAACGGGGCATTGCCTGAGCGCTGCCCCGTTTTTGTCGATATCCAGTTTAAGACGGGATTACAGACCTGCGTAACGCAGTGTGTGGTAATCCGTATTGCCAAACAGATTCTCGATTGCCGTCACTCGCTTGAAGAAATGCCCCACATCAAGCTCATCTGTCACCGCAATACCACCATGAATCTGTACAGCTTCCTGGCCCACTTTACGCATCGCACGACCTACACGGCTCTTGGCGGCTGAAACGGCCTTGGCTTTATCTGCGTCAGATCCGTTTCCATCCAGAGTCATAGCCGCCATAATGACGATTGAACGTGCCAACTGACACTCGATGAACATTTCCGACATGCGGTGCTGCAATGCCTGAAAGGTGCCAATGGCCACACCAAATTGCTTACGGGTTTTAGCATACTCCACGGTCTTCTTAAGCAGGCTATCCATGGCTCCGACAGCTTCAGCGCTCACAGCCACGGCCGCGCGATCAATAACTTTTTCCAACGCGACCAGTGCCTGACCTTCGGCACCCAACAGGGCATCAGCGCTCACCTTAACATTATTCAGATGCACTTCCGCCGCTCGGTGGCCATCCACATTGGTGTAATTGCGAGTTGTCAGACCTTCGCTGCCGGCATCAACGATAAACACAGAGATGCCCTCGCGATCCAGCTTGTCACCGGAAGTGCGGGCAACAAGCAGAATCTTGTCAGCAGCAGGGCCATTGAGAACGACAACTTTGTCGCCATTAAGCGTGTAGGAGTCGCCACTCTTGTTGGCGGTAGTCCCAACTGAAGCCAGATTATACCGGCTGTCAGCTTCGGCATAGGCGGTTGCCAGTTGCAGCCCGCCCTCCATGATCGAAGAAAGCAAAGACTCTTTCTGCTCTGCATTACCCAACTCACTGATCAGGCCACCACTGATCACAGCAGTCGGCACAAATGGCTCAACAACCATGCCTTTGCCGAACTCTTCCATGACCACCATCAGATCAACAGCCGAGCCACCAAAACCGCCATCTTCCTCTTTGAAGGGCACAGTCAGCCAGCCCAGCTCAGCAAACAAATTCCAGTTCTCGTCACTGAAACCCTTATCGCTCTCTATAACCTTATGTCGCGTGTCGAAATCATACTGGCTGTGTACAAATTTCTGAACGCTGTCCTGCAGCATCTGCTGCTCATCACTATATGAAAAATCCACGTTAAAAATCCTCGTCGCTTACAGGCCCAGTACGGCTTTACTGATGATGTTTTTCTGGACCTCGTTGGATCCGCCATAGATCGACTTCTTGCGATTGTTAAAGTAGGTATTGGCGCTGGCAGCCAGAGAGCCGACGCCCACATACTCACCGCTGAAACCCTCTGCGAACTGCTCGGGCGCATGAACCATATTGTGGTAAGCCGCCACTTCCATATACAGCTCGTCGATAAACTGGGTCGCTTCTGTGCCGACGATTTTGAGGATGGAAGATTCCGGCCCCGGTGCCTTGCCAACGCTGACCGCAGCCAGTGTGCGCAACTCCGCATACTCCAGCGCCAGCACCTGAATATCCACCTCGGCCAGCTTGCGGACGAATACCGGATCATTCAGCAAAGTACCGCCATTACCGTCTGGTGTTTTGCCAGCCAGTTCCTTGAGTTTACGCAGCTTCAGTTTGGAGTTGGGCACCTGAGCAATGTTGGTCCGTTCGTGGGTCAACAACACCTTGGCGTAGGTCCAGCCTTTGTTCTCTTCCCCAATCAGGTTTTCAGCCGGCACCCGGACATTGTCAAAGTGCACTTCATTCACTTCCGGCTCGCCATCCAGCAGAACGATGGGAGAGACTTTAATGCCGGGGGTCTTCATGTCGATAAGCAGGAAACTGATACCTTCCTGCTTCTTCACTGTAGAGTCGGTGCGCACCAGACAGAAAATCCAGTCCGCGTACTGCCCCAGGGTTGTCCAGGTTTTGGTGCCGTTGACAACATAGTGATCGCCATCGCGCACGGCAGTCGTCTTGAGAGAAGCCAGATCAGAGCCGGCGTTGGGCTCGGAATATCCCTGACACCACCAGACGTTGCTTTGCAGAATATCTGGCAGGAAGCGCTTTTTCTGTTCTTCATTTCCGAAGCTGTAGATAACCGGTGCCACCATTTTGACACCAAACGCGACCGGCTCCATGGCGCCATAAAGACCCATCTCCATGGCGAAGATGTATTTCTGAGTGGCTGTCCAGCCTGTGCCGCCGTACTCCTCTGGCCAGTTTGGTGCTACCCAGCCTTTCTTGTACAAAATCTTCTGCCAGCGGACAAAGTCGTCTTTTTCCAGCCGGATCCCATTATCCACCTTGTGTTTTATGTCTTTGGGAAACTCGGCTTCGAGAAACTCCCGGACCTCTTTCTGAAACGCTAACTCTTCTGCAGTAAACTCGGCATTCACTGGGAATCTCCTGAAAAACTATAGATACCTGGAAAATAAGCTATCGGACTTTATCACTTTTATCTGGCCTTGAAAACGATACTTCGAACGATTGTTCTATGAATACGTTCATTTCAGCATAGCAGTTTACCCAATCGCTGGGTATCATCCGACGCTTAACTTAATGCCAGACCACAATCAGACCAGGACGTATATTAATGAAGGACTCACCACTGGAGATCTTTAAACCTGACCTGTTTAAAGGCCGCACCGCTTTGATTACCGGCGGTGCCCGCGGCATCGGACTGGCCATCGCCACAGCGTTTGCCCGTTACGGCGCCAGTGTTGTCATCGCCAGCCGCAATTCGGAGAATCTGCAGTCTGCGCGCGAACAGCTAGCAGCGATAAACCCGAATTGCCTGGCGCAACAGGTCAACATCCGGGACACGGCCGATGTCGAAAACCTGGTCAGCGCCGCCAAAGAGCGATTCGGGCGCATCGACTTCCTGATCAACAATGCCGGCGGACAGTTCCCGGCCCGCCCCTCGCAGATTTCCGATAACGGCTGGCGGGCAGTGGTCGATCTGAACCTGAATGGCACCTGGAATATGTGCAGCCGGGTGGCTCCGTTGATGGTTGACCAGGGCTTTGGCGCCATCGTCAACGTGGTGCATGTCTATTCCTTCAACCGCGGCGCACCGCCGTTTGTGCATTCCGGCGCCGCCCGGGCAGGTGTTGTTAACATGACCCAGAGCCTGTCCTATTATCTCGCTCGCAAAGGAGTGACAGTCAACGCCCTGGCACCAGGCAGCATCGATACCCAAGGCATACACGAAGAGGAGTTCGCGTCAGCAGAATACGGCGACCTGGCCGAATCCACCCTGCGTGACGTGCCAGCACACAGAATGGGCACGGCCGAAGAGATGGCAGCCATCACGCTGTTCCTGTGTTCACCCGCTGCCCGCTATATTAACGGCGCCAGCATCGTTGCAGACGGCGCGCAGTTTATGGGCAATTGGGCGCCCATGGTTGACCCCGAGCAGTTTTAGCCGATAATGCGACTTCATTAAACAACAACACGTTTACAGGCAAATTCGGCATGGATTGGCTTCAGATTCTGGTACTGGCAGTGGTACAGGGCATCACCGAGTTTTTGCCTGTTTCAAGCTCAGCGCACCTGATTCTGGTACCGGTTCTGACAGGCTGGGATGATCAAGGCCTGGTATTTGATGTCGCTCTGCATTTTGGCAGCCTGGCTGCCGTTGTGCTTTACTTCAGGCATGAGCTGATTGCCATGAGCCGAAGTTGGCTTATTTCACTTACCCGCCGCCAACTGGATCAGGATGCCCGCCTGGCCTGGGCAGTGCTGTTTGCGACCATTCCCGTTGGTCTGGCCGGACTGACCTTCAATAACATCATAGAGTCAGCCCTGCGCTCCCCACTCTACCTGGCAGCCGGATTGATCGTGTTTGGTCTGGTGCTGGGCTGGGCTGACTGGCGTCGAAAATCAGGCCGTACCGAATATCAACTGGGCTGGAAAGATGTCCTGTTGATTGGCCTGGCGCAGGCTCTGGCGCTGTTTCCTGGCACCTCACGCTCGGGCATAACCATCACTGCCGGATTACTGTTGGGTCTGGGACGAGAAGCCGCCTCACGCTTTTCGTTTTTGCTGTCGATCCCGGTTATTTTTATCGCGACCGGGCAGCAGACCAAAGAACTGCTGGAGTCCGATGTGCCAATCATGTTTACGGCTCTGGCCTCAGGGACTGTGCTGTCAGGCATCAGTGCTTACCTGTGCATTCACTATTTTCTGGCTTTTATCAAACGCATCGGCATGCAGCCCTTTGTGATTTATCGTCTGCTGCTGGGCGCACTGCTGATTTATTTCTTTGGCATCAACCCCAGCGAATCGATCTGACCGGCTGTATACCAGCGATCATGCTGACCAGACTGAACAGAATCAACAAGGGCAGAACAAACAAGGCTATCGTGCCAAGCGACTGACCACTAAGTCCGAACAAAGCCATCACCACGTAAACCAGGGCGGCCATCAAATGCAGGACCAGGTAAGTCACGATGATTTGTTGTCGGATGGTGCTGACGCTGTAGGCTCGCCCTTTAAGAAGCCAGCTAAACACCATACCCAACGCCAACAGATCAGTCGGCCAGAACAGGAGCAAATTGACATTGGCATGGACATCCTGATGCCCGGATAGCCACCAGCCCAGGCTCAACATCAGTCCATAAACACCACTGAACAGTGCCACGATCAAACCGACCAGTCCAAGCAGCCGATAGGAAAGCTGCGGCCAGCGCAACGTAAAACCTGGTTGACTGGAAAACGAAGCAATTGATGCCCGTCGCACACTCAACAGCAGACCCAGAGTGAGCAATGCCATGAGACCACTGACCAGATGCCCACCCGGCTGTGTCTGTGGTGCAGGGAATTCCATTAATATTTCTGACTCATCAAGCAGCCCCTGACGCTGTAGCTGCGACCTCAATTGCGCCGGCAAAAACATCTGCTGCCACTGCGTCATGCGCTGATCGATCCGCTCATTCATCAGCACATTCAATGAGAAACCAATCAGCGGCACACTGGCATAATGACCCAGTACCTCATCGCGAAAAGTGCGCTGCGTCAGCGCCCGACTGCCGTCAGCCAGCGCTCCATTCAGCGCCTCATCAATATAATCACGAACCCGCGTTGTGCAGTTATCGTAAAAATAATCATAGTCATAGCTGATGTTTTCTGGTCGCACATTCCAGGCCAGACGCTGGTACAAAGTGCGTTTCTGGGCATTATTCAAACGCAGCCGATCCTGCCATACAGTACGATTTTCCTGCTGATAACGCCCGAATTCCCATGACGGCGGCGACACACCCAGTTGGTAGTTCATGATGCCCAGCGCAAAATTGGTGGCAAACCGGAACACGCCCACACTGGTATCAAACAAGCCCCAGTTAAACACCAGATCCGTGTCAGAACCCAGATCAACCATGCGCAGCGCCGTGTGCCCGAAGTTATCCCAGACACGGTCGCCCACATCAACTGTCACCAGATAAAACTCTACCTGATTAAAATCGGCAGGCATGCGGATATCTGCCACGTTATCGATGACTGGCTGTGCTTGCAGTGCCGTCAGCGGTATGCCCGCCAACAACAGCGACAACAACAGAGTAGTGACTGCCAGACGAAAACAGGACAGCAACGCGTATGTGCCCGGCCGGGCAGCAGAACTGGGGTCAAGTGAATTCAATGATCAATCAGGCTTCTATAAATTATTGTTGAATGGGCGTGTTCCGATGGTGGCCTCATCATAACAAAGAAACCACCGTGATCAAGAGCGCGCAATGTTTGCAGCCTTGCTGTCAGCCGCCGCAGTGCCTATGATAACCGTTTTTACCTGATGAGATGCCAGAGCGGAGATATATCCATGAACGGAGCCAGAGCGCTGATTGAAACCCTAGCCGATTGCGGCGTTGAATTGTGCCTGGCCAATCCCGGCACCTCAGAAATGCATCTGGTACAGGCGCTGGATCAGGTTCCGCAGATGCGCAGTGTTCTTGCGCTGTTTGAAGGCGTCTGCACCGGCGCTGCCGACGGTTATGCAAGGATGACTGGCAAGCCTGCCGCCACGCTGCTGCATCTGGGGCCGGGCCTGGCAAACGGTATCGCCAATCTTCACAACGCCCGCAAGGCCGGCAGCCCTATCATTAACCTGGTGGGCAATCACCCACAGTTCCATATTGGTTACGACGCACCTCTGACCTCCGACATTGATACGCTGGCACGCAATTTTTCCTGCTGGATCAAGTCGTGCAGCACCGCCGATACTCTGGCGCAGGACGGCGCCGATGCTTATACGGCTAGCTTGCGGGCCACGCCCGGCTCACAGGGACAGATCTCCACGCTTATTCTGGGGGCCGACGCCGCCTGGGGTGATTCGCCCGGACCTGCCCGCCCCAATGGCCTGCCGCAGCGCGCCAAAGTTGATGCCGGAAACATTGAACAAGTAGCAAAGGTGCTGCAAAGCGGCGAGCAAGCCATCATCATCCTTGAACATGACGGCGCCACTGAGGCTTCGCTGGAAGCCGCAGCTCGTATCGCCAGTCATACCGGTTGCCGGATCATGACAGGCACCTTCCCGGGACGAATTGATGGTGGTGCAGGACGCGTGAATGTTGAGCGTATGCCCTATTTTCCCGAGCATATACTGGCCTCATTTGCCGGCGTGCAACACCTGATTCTGGTCGGTGGCCAGACCCCGGCCAGCTTCTTCGCCTATCGCACCACACCCAGCCGTCTGGTGCCGGAAGGATGTCAGGTGCACACCCTGGCTCGTATTGAAGAAGATGCAAACGATGCCCTGAACAGTCTGGTTGATGCACTGGGTGCGTCCAAGGCCACCATTCAGCGTTTTGAGAACGCACAAATGCCCGTCCCGCAGGGGGACATGAACACCCGCAATATGCTGCAGGCAATCGCCGCCACCCTGCCCGACAATGTGATTGTCGCCACCGACTCAGGCGCCGGCAATGCGGCCCACCCGGTTTGTCAGTCGGCAGCTCCCCATAGCTGGCTGAGTCTGACAGGCGGATCCATCGGTCAGGGGAGTCCCGTTGCGACTGGTGCAGCGCTGGCCTGTCCTGACCGGCGGGTACTGACACTGCTGGGTGATGGCGGTGCCGCCTACACCATACAAAGTCTGTGGACTCAGGCACGTGAAGGGCTCAATGTCACCACGGTGATATTCGCCAATCGCAAATACAATATTCTCAATATTGAATATGCACGACTGGGCGTAACCGAGGTCGGCCCCATAGCAGAGAGCCTGTTTGATATTGGCAACCCGGACATCAACTGGGAATCGTTGGCCAAGGGTTTCGGTGTGCCGTCTGCCACAGCCAACACCGCTGAGGAGTTTGCAAGATTGCTGGAGAAGAGCTACTCGACACCGGGTCCCTTCCTGATTCAGGCCATGTGTTGATACAGCGCAACAGACTATTATGGCTTTATGTTAGTTTAAGCCAATAAGTTGCGAAATCGGCCAAGGAATGGCTGACTTGCCACGCCCAAGCACCAAAAACAAACCCTAACTAACTGAATTATATATTATTTAATTATTGGCACGGATCTCGCTTTAACCACACAGTATCAACTGTATTTATAGCGAGGGGAGCCGAAAACCATGGATCTGATCAAAAATCTTTGTACCATTATCGTTTTTTTGATGCTGGCCGTATTAGCTCTGCCATTGATTGGCGCGGGCCTGGGGCTGATGTTCGTAATTGCTGCTTTTTTTGTATGGCTGCTGCCAATTCTGATCATCCTGAATTCCGACAAAACCTCCGGCGGCGAAAAACTGGCCTGGATACTGGCCATTATTTTCCTTTCATGGTTTGCCTGGATATTTTATTTCCTGCTGGCTCCCATCAAACCCCGCAGGGACTACTGGTACGAATAACCTGATCAAGAGAGGAACTATGAGCGCGACTGACAGTACACTGCAACCCGGAAGCAATGACTGGCTGGCTCAGGTACAGGAAGCAATACTCGAGCCCGAACGTCGCATCATCGACCCCCACCATCATCTGTGGCGCAAAAGACTCGGGCACGACTACATGCTTGAGCACTTGTGGCAGGATACCGACAGCGGCCACCGTATTGAGCAGACTGTATTTATCGAGTGTCGGGCTTTCTACGACAAAGAAGCCAGCCCCGAGCGACAATCTCTGGGTGAGACCAGAGCAATCACGGAGATTGCCAGACAGAGCCACCAGCAACCGGACAAAGCACAGATCAACGGCATCGTTGGCAAAATAGACCTGACCCTGGGTGAACATCCGGACTTGCTAAAAGAGATTATTCAGGCTCACCAGGAAACAGCCGGCGATCTGTTCAAAGGTGTACGTTTTGCGGGTGCCCGCGATTCTCGCCCGGAGGATCTGCTGATCGCGTTACAGGCTTTACCGTACCTGTACGGTCGAGAAAATTTCCGGCAGGGACTGCGCATTCTGGGCGAGCTTGGCCTGACCTATGACACCTGGCACTACCATCATCAGAATGTCGATTTCTGCGATCTGGCTGAAACGGTTACCGATACCACCCTGATACTCGATCATTTTGGCACTCCACTGGGCGTGGGCATTTATCGTGGTGCCGGGGATGCCATCTTTGAGCAATGGAAGGACGACATCCGGCGTCTGTCACGCTGCCCCAATGTCATCGCCAAGCTGGGTGGTCTGGCCATGCCGGATAATGGTTTTGGCTGGGATAAACGCGCCACGCCGCCGGACTCCGATGAAATCGTGCGACGTCAGAAAAAATACTATCTGCATACCATAGAGTGCTTTGGACCAGAACGTTGTATGTTTGAAAGCAACTTCCCGGTGGACCGGCTGTCAGTCAGCTATCCTGTGATATGGAATGCGTTCAAGAAGATGGTTGCCGACTTTTCTGAAACGGAAAAACACGCCTTATTTTACGGGACGGCAGCGCGCACCTACGGACTGCCGCAATCCTGACACAGTGCTGCTTATTTAACCGCGACGCTGTACCAGCTTCAAGACGGCACTGGCGGACAACACTGGCCTGTCATCAACCGTCAATAGTGTTCTGGCAAATACGATAGACTTGCCCTTGCGCAGCACTTCACCGTGACCTGTCACCAACTCGCCTTCATAGGCCGGACCCAGGAATTCACTATTGCAGGAGACAGTGAGCACGCCATCGTGACTGCCGCCTATAGCGGCCAGGCACAGGGTATAGTCAGCAAACATCATGGAAATGCCGCCGTGCAATGTCTTATGAGCATTGCAATTCTCCGCTCTGACGCGAAACGCCGTTTGTATGGCGTTGCCGTCAAGACAGAAAAAGAACGGGCCGTTCTGATCCTCCGCATTGTCACCATCCCAATGCTCAAAATGGGCCGGAATACCAAAATCTTCAGCTTTAAATTTACTGCTCACTGTTCAGTCTCTGTCCTTGTCATCTTTTTCATCGTCACCACTGGCGACATCCACAACGGCACCGGCGACCTTAAAAGGCACCTTGGCCACTTCTAATGTGACATCCACCGCGCTGCCAACTACTGTCCCCAGGCAGCCAGTCAGGCTCAGTGCCAGAGCGGTTGTTGCCAGCAAGCGGCCAGGCAAAAACTGAGTTTGTTTGTTGTTCAATTCAGACATGTTTTTCCCGCATGATAGCGAACGGCTCAATGACTGATGCGACATCAGTACCCATATCAACCAGCTCGCTGAAATAATTCCCAAGGCGCTCGCTCTCAACAAGCACCGCGCGCCAGTATGCTAACCGTTGTGACTCGCTCATGCGACCGAAATCGTTCCGGTCCGGTATTTTTCCATAAGGCAATCGCTGCACAAACTCTTTGCCCGGCGTCACCAGCAGCACGTTATCAAAGTGCTCTCGACGGGCATGGCGCCATGGTACAAATTTATCGAACCATCCTGGTGTAACACTGGCGTAAAAGTGAGGATAGAGAACCAGTCCACCCAGTTGATTGTAGGGCAGATCCAGATGGTAGTCGGTAATGCCGCCATCTCGAAAAACACTGCGACCCGCACCACTTACATCAGTAACCGCTTCCATGATTTGTGGGATGGAGCCACTGGCCATCAAAGCCTTGTGTACATTCTTCTGGTGCAGTGGGATATAACGTGTCGACAAGTCAAACAACGGTAACTCTCTGGCACCGTCATCGAAGGCGTTATGAAAAACATGTCGCTGAAAATGCCAGTTTATAGCCCGACGGCTGATCATATTGCTCAATGCCGCTGCCGCCAACCCGGTGTTAAGCAGCGCCTTATTCTCTTTTTTCAGTATGTGGCGAGCACGATCGGCAATCACATACAGGCGGTATGCATCATTGTGGGCAATAAACGTGGCCGCCTCATCACCCTGCCCTGACTCGATGACGGCCGCCAGCATGGCACGCGCTTCCCGACTGATCTCGTGGCGATCAGGCTTGCTTGAATAAGTCTGACCAGAGTAGCGCTCGGCCAGCGTCTGCAGCGCCTTTAAAGGCGAAGGGCAGGCATAGCAGGCCAGCCGCCATGCTCCTGCGGAAGAACCGACCATTCGCAGCGGCACCTGACGATCAGCAAAAAATTGTCCCGCCAGATACCGGTCCAAACCATACAGAACGAACCATTTGGGGCCGCCAGAGGCTCCGGCCAGCCAGGAAAAATCCTGTCCCCGCAGACCATGGGCAGCGATCCTTCGACGAGCTTCTGGACCTGCAAACAGTCGTAAATCTGCCATACTCTTATCTATCCGTTTTTTGCCTGTTCGGATCATATTAAGGACATTATAATTGCAAGTGATAATATTGCGATGAAAGCGTGTCACAAATTATTGCAGCTTGTTAGTTTCATGGCATGGTTGCCAGTGATACGTGCAGTTACTATGGTGCCGAACATTATCAGGTGACAGACAATGACATCTATCAGAAAACTTATTACTTCATTCGCTATTTCTGCTGCGATCGGTGGCACCGTGATCATGCTGCCAGTAGCGCCAGCCCTGGCACAGGGCGCGACACAACACGAACGGGCAGCCGCAGGCACACAATCTGAACTGGCCCAGCGCCATTATCGTCGCGGCAACACCTATAACAATCTGGAGCGCTACGATGAGGCCATCGAGGAGTATCGTCTGGCGGTAGCCGCTGATCCAAATCTGGCCGACGCCTATCGTAACCTGGCCAATATCTTCCTGGCCCAGGAACGCCCCGATGATGCCATTCCCATGCTGGCACGATTCATTAATCTGCAGGATCAACCCAGTACGCCGCTAACGGCCTCGCTGAAAACGATCGGTGATCTGCTGCGTCGCGCCGAGCGACTGGAAGAGTCTTTTGAGTTCGATCTGCGGGCGATCCGCGCCGACCCCAGGGATGACTCTCTGGTGCACATCATGGGTAACATCTATGACAATGCCGGACACACCGACAAGGCTATTCAGATCTATGAGACAGCCGCTGACGTCATGCCCGGCAATGCGTTCATGAATCGCACACTGGGACGGCTGTATGAACGCGAGGGCCGACTGGAAGAGGCGCTCGACCAATACCGGCAAGCAGCCGAGAAAGATACCGGTTCACAGTTCTATCGAGAGCTGGTGCAGAACCTGGAAGCGCGCCTGACTGGCCAGCCTCAGCAGGCTAATGGCTGAAAGATTGTTCCAATAGGGCTTGCAGGCGCTGCTGTCGCTCTGGTGGCTCGGCGTCGGCAAGTTGTTGTACCTGGTCATAAAATGGCTGCAATTTGCCATCAAGCTGCTGATACAGCACCTCGAAAGCCGGCACCCAGTCATAATATGACGATACTGTTGCCAACTGGGCATTGTTGAGTGGCCCAGAAAACCAGCCACGATAGCCGGCCCCGTCATCACGACTCAGCCATTCAGCCCGCATCTGATCCTGCAATCGCGTTTTCTGCTGTTTTACGTCATCGGGTGACTGACGATACAGCTCTTCAAAGCGATCACGCCACTCAGCCACAAAACTGGTAAAGACCAGTTGCTGTGCCTGCTCCCGCCGATAACGCTCAAACGTGTCGCTATCGCCTTTCGCAGATAACCAGCGACGCAAACCCTCCTGCTCGACAAAGCTGGCAAAACTTTCATTAAAGCGGGTATCGTTAGCCGCATAGACCCGCTGATGAGCCAGCTCATGAAAAATCAAGCCGGCCAGTCTGTGAGCCGGGCGTTGCATAATCGTGGAAGGGATGGGGTCGCGAAACCAGCCCAATGTAGAATACGCATCAACGCCGGCAACATAGACGTCAAATCCACGACGTTCCAGGCTATCGGCATAACGTGCGGCTGCATCAGCACTGAAATAACCACGATAAGTCACGCAACCGGCAATCGGAAAACACCACTGTAGCGGATCTGTTGAATCTGCAGGCGCTGCGAATACGTTCCAGACAAGGTGCTCTCTGTCGACGTCAACATATGAGGTATAGCTGCCATTATCCGGCAAATGCAAATCATAGACAGCAAACTGTCTGGCTTGTGCAATCAGCTCAAGAGACTGTCGCTGGGTAGTCGGCAAATCCTCATCTTGCAGCAAGGACTCGACGGATTGCCGATGCCACAGCAGGGATAATTGTCCAACAGCCGCCTGAGTATAAAACGTGACAGGTGTGCAGGCGCTCAGGGCAATCAACATACTGAATGACGCCAGCCGCCACATACCTCTACTCCCGCAAGACAAGTTCGATCTCAAAAAGATTAGCCCAAAGTTTACCTGTTACAAACAGACGTCGAGTTGCCTCATCCCATGCAATACCGTTCAACACGGCTTCACTGCCCCCCACTGTGGTTTGCTGACGCAATCCAGACAAGTCGATCACGCCAGTGACGGTTCCGCTGACCGGATCGATTCGCACAATCTGCTCAGTCATCCAGACATTGGCCCAGACCTCTCCGTCAATAAACTCCAGTTCATTCAGGTTGCGGACCGCCTGTCCCTCCGCCTGCACCGCAACAATGCGCTTGGCCACCATTGTCTGCGGATCCAGGAAATACAGTTGATGGCTACCATCACTCAGTATCAGGTGTTCTCCATCCCAGGTCAGGCCCCAGCCCTCAGTCGGGATAAAGTGCGACGTGATACGCTCAAAGCTCTGCAGATCATATACAAAGGCGGTATTTTCCCGCCAGGTCAGTTGGTACAGCCGATCTTCGACCACAGCGATGCCTTCACCAAAGTAACGTTGCGCCAGATCGACCCGCTGCAGGGCTTCGCCGCTTTGCAGATCCAAGCGCAGCAATGATGACTGCCCGTAACGCCCGGTTCCCTCATACAGCTTGCCGTCATGAATCAACAAGCCCTGAGTAAAATACTGGTCATTGTGCGGGTAGGTATTGATTATTTTGTAGTCATAGACGGGAATCTGGGCAAGCAGCGGCGCCGCCAGCATAGCCCCCAGAGCCATTAGACCTAATTGACACCAACGGATTGCAGGATGTTTTCGACTGATCAACATGATATGTTTTTACCCCTGCGCGTTTGCACGCGACCACTACTCAGTCCGTCAGTTTAGGGAGGAAGTAAAGTTATGACAAGCCAGTGCCTGTTCTGCGGCATTGCCGCCGGAGAAATACCATCGGACAGCGTTTACAGTGACGAGCATGTTTACGCCTTCAGGGATATCAACCCGGCAGCACCAACGCATATTCTGGTTATTCCACGCAAGCACCTGAGTCGGGTGAGCGAAGCCAGCAGTGATGACGAGGCGCTTTTGGGGAAAATTCTACTGGCAGCCAACAACATAGCCCGACAAGAGGGCCTCGCAGAGGACGGATTTCGCCTGGTGATCAATACCGGCGACCTGGGCGGTCAGACAGTGCACCACCTGCATCTGCACATTCTGGGCGGCCGACAGATGCAATGGCCACCGGGCTAGGACCGCAAAGCCTTTTCTATGCGACCCAGCCCTTCACGACTGGCGTCAAAGGTGCCGAGCTCGGTAATCAGGCCGGTCACCAGACGGGCCGGTGTCACATCAAATCCGAAATTACTCACACGGGTCGCTGACGGGGTCACTGCAACACGGCTGATATCGCCGCCTTCAGCAGCACCCTGCACCAGTCTCACTTCGTCGCCGTCGCGCTCTTCAATGGGAATTTCAGTCAGACCATCCATGCTGTTGAAATCAATCGTTGAACAAGGCAGCGCTGCGTAAAACGGCACTCGATTATCAAATGCAGCCAGCGCTTTGAGATAGGTTCCTATCTTGTTGCAGACATCACCCTGTGCTGTTGTCCGGTCACTGCCTACCAGACACAGGTCCACCATGCCATGCTGCATCAAATGTCCACCGGCATTATCCACAATGAGGGTATGCGGCACTCCGCTGCGTCCCAGCTCCCAGGCAGTCAAGGATGCCCCCTGATTGCGCGGACGGGTCTCATCAACCCAGACATGAACCGGCAATCCGGCCAGATGGGCCTTGTAGACCGGCGCCAGTGCTGTACCCCAGGCTCCCGTCGCCAACCAGCCAGCATTGCAATGGGTCAGGATATTCAAAATCACGTCCGGCCCATGATCCTTTTGTTTTGCTGCCAGCAGGTCTTTGATAATGGCCAACCCGTGATCACCAATAGCACTGCAGGCCGCCGCATCCTCGGCAAGCAGATGGTTGGCCAGCTGCAGTGCCGCTGCTTCACGTTGATTCAGCGGCAAGTCCTGCAAAGCCTGCTCCATACGTGTCAGCGCCCAACGCAGGTTGACCGCTGTAGGTCGTGTCTGCAGCAGACTATGGCATACCTGTGCCAGTGAATCCGGTTGCTGCTGCATGGCCAGCCATACACCGTAAGCGGCTGTGATACCGATCAACGGGGCTCCGCGCACTTTCATATGCACTATGGCATTAGCAGCGTCGTCTGCAGATTGCAGAGTCAGTATGCTGAGGGTATGGGGCAGCAGCGTCTGATCAATGTATCGGACACAGCCTTCCGCAGTATCAAACCACAGAGTTTTCATCTGCTCGGCAGCGGGTAATTGATTGGCAATCATAGATTACTCCGACAACAAAAAACGCACCCTTGGGTGCGTTTTTACCAGCGTGGCCCCTGCACAAAAAAGCAGGGCTTACAGCTCGATCAAGGTTCAACAATAGAAATGCTGAAAATACCTGCCTGGCGCGCTGCATCCATGACCATCACCATGGTCTCGACGTTGGAGTTGTCATGAGGACGGATGATGACAGAAGCAGCCGGGTTTTCAGCTTTCAGACGGTCGATGTTAGCGCGGATCTGACTGGGCAGAATCGCACGCGGCTCACCGTTAAAGGTAATCTCGTTATTCTGGCTCAATTCCACCAGAATATTCTTCTTGTCATCTTCCTGCTCTGGAGGCGTGTCATTATTTTCGTTGCTGGCCGCATCTATGGCCTGCTCTGACAGGAAGGTTGCTGTCACAACAAAGAAAATCAACAGAATGAATACCACGTCGAGCATCGGGGTCAGGTCGACATTACTTTCGTCGTTCTTGCGTTCGCCAGCCAGTTTTTTCATTATTTGCTACCAGAGTTATCTAACCAATTGTTTTTATTGACCATTAATCAAAATTTTACTCGATTACAAGCTCAACAACAGCTTTCGCCGAGATGTGACTTTTGTCCAAGTATACCTGATATCAGGCTGACGACAACACCCCTGACAACAATCAATCAGCGCAATGTGCTCAGGGTGAAACTGACCACTTGAGCCATCTGCTTGACAGGTTTTCCCTCGCGCGAGTGGACACGAAGACCGCTAAGCGTGTTCATCAGCACATCAGCCGCCAGATCAGCAGTTACGCCGCTGCCCAGCTGTCCGGCCTTCTCAGCCTCGCTCAGGCGGCTGAGCAACGCCTTTCGAATAGTATTGTAGTAAGCTTTGACCAGCTTCTGGATTTCTTTATCGTAGTTAATGCTTTCGCAGAAAGAATTGACCAGCAGACAGCCCATGCTGCGACGCTTGTTGGTAACCGATAAAACAGTCACATCAAAGTACTTTTCGATAGCGTCCCAGGGTGACAGATCCGCGTTATTCAGAGAGGCCGCCAGATCTTTGTCTACCAACTTGCTGTAGTGATCCAGACAGGTCCGGAAAAATGTGTCTTTATCGCCAAAGGAGTTGTACAAGGTACCTCGATTGATACCAGTCACATCCAGTAACTTCTGTACTGAGCTGGCTTCAAAACCTTCGCGCCAGAACTGTTCCATGGCATTGGTCAATACATCTTCGTAAACGAACTCAACGGGTCTTGCCATAATAATTCACACACCTTGTTTCAAGTAAATGACGCAGCCACAAAAGTCGATGCAATGCGCCAACAAATAAATAGCCTGCGATTCTATGCGATCAACCGGGGTTTTTACATCTACTGATACAAAATGCCACAATTATCTCGTAATTCATGATTTTACGTTCACGAACTGTAACAAGCAGTCGTCAACTAAATAGCTGAAAGATTGGTAAACAATGCAACCAGAAACCCCAGTATCCCGCCAATCACACCACCCCAAACCACTAACCAGCCAAGATGACGACGAATCATATCCTGAACAATCTGCTTGACTTGCTGAGGGGTCAACTCCTGCAAGCGGGCATCGATCAACCCCTCTACACGAGCCAGTACAGCCTCGCTGTGCGTGGCCTTACCGAGGCGGGCAGTGAAACCCGCCTTAAATTCAGGCGATTGCACAAACCGCAGCAGATAGGCTTTCATGCGCAGGGCGAACGGTTCACGCAGACTATCAAGCGCCTTAACACCGCCAACAAATCCCAGCATGCCACCCATGGACGAAGACATGATCGCCTCAGTCAGCGAGTCGAACGCTGGGTCGAAATCAAGCTCCTCAATCATCTCCGGCAGCAATTCATCCATGCCACCATGCATCACAGTATCTGAGTCGAAAAACCGATCCAGGTTCTCAGCACTAAAAAACTGCGACATGATCATTTCGCGAATCGTAGTTTTGAACGACTCGAAATGCAAAGTAATGACACCAGACCCGTATAATCCTGGCACCCTTTCAAACAGCATATGAATGGCCAGTGAGTTGGTCAGCGCACCGGACAACGCGAACAAGCCTGCGCTCAAGACATATGGCGCTGCTGCACCCGGCATCATCAAACCGATCACAACCAGCAGTGCAGACGCCAGGTTTGTGACTAAACCTTTTTCCATTACCGAATTCGCCTGTGACTGAAGACCGGCATTTTACGCCGTATCTCATATAACTTTTCAAGATCAATATCTGCGCAGACAACACCTTCGCCAGTCTCCTGCATGGCCAGCACTTTGCCCCAGGGATCCACAATCATGGTATGACCAAAAGTTTCGCGCTTCTCATTGTGCACACCGCCCTGGCCGCAACCAATTACATAACTTTGATTTTCAATGGCACGGGCGCGCAGCAAAACTTCCCAATGAGCCTCACCAGTCACCCTCGTAAAAGCGGCCGGCACGGTAATCAACTCGGCCTGCTCCCGCAGCAAATGCCGGTACAACTCAGGGAATCTGAGGTCGTAGCATATCGACAGCCCAAGCCGGGCAACAGCCGTATCGGTCACAACAATCTGGTCACCAGCCTCAAAGCTGTCCGACTCCGCATACCGCGCCTGTTTGTCGCCAACCTCAACATCAAACAAATGCATTTTGTCGTAACGCGCAATGATCTGGCCGTCGGGGTCAAACACCAGCGACGCCGGACGCACGCGCCCATCTTCAAGTATTTCAGGGTCTGCGCCCTGCGGAGCCGGTCGTGTTATCAACGGAATTGTGCCTGCCACAATATACACACCAAGCGCCCGGGAAAGTGTCGACATGGTGCCCTGCAACAGACCATCCAAATCACCTTCTCGCTCTGCGTACTGAGTCTGCGGACCACCGTCAAGAACCGCAAAATTTTCCGGCAGGACAACGAGCTTCGCACCCTGGTCTGCAGCCTCCTTTATCAGTCGTGTTGCGCTGGTAACATTTGACTGCACATCCGCCGTACTGACCATCTGTACCGCCGCCACCCGACGGCGGAAGTTAAGTTTTTCAATCATGATCTAATTACCTCCCCCGGTAAAAACCTGATTCAACCTGGGCTCCAGCCCATCCCAGGGTCCTTCCAGTCTATAGTGGGCGCTGGTCAAATTATCGACTTGATCACCAAATATCTGATCGAAAATAAATACGCCAACAGCCAATTGCCAGTTAATCAGGTTGTTCAATACTGCCAGACCACCCAGCCAGGGAATATTGTCGCTGACCGGCAAGGTTATATAGAGGTCGCCATCAATCGTCTGTTCCGCCAGGTTTACGGTACCTGCCAACTGAAACAGACTCGCCGGGCCGATGATCTGTAGCCTGTCTTCGATTGTCACTATGCCCTGGCTCAAGTTTACCCGGCCGGTTATCTCATCATAGGACAAACCCGTACGTGCCAGGTCTCCGCTAAAACGCAGTCGCCTGACCAGCGAATCAAAATTAATGATACTGATAAGCCGCAAGGCGCTGTTAGCCACGCCCGCGCGCTGACGGAAGCGCCCGTTGTTGACTTGCAGATCGATGTCACCATTTAGCCCCAGTGCCGAAAAATACGCAGGACTGCCATCCCAGTGCAGGCGCGTATCGAAAATTGCAGAACTGCTCTCCAGACTGGGTGCGTAGCCGAAGGCACTCAATACCGGCGCCAGATCCGTAGCACTGACCTGACCGTTCAGAGCACTGCGATGTTGCTGGCCGTCATAGACCCATCGAAACTCTGCCGGCTCTTCCTCACTGCCGATACCAAGACCCCTGACGTCCAGGACCAGATCACTGAACAAGGCACCGGAACTGTCAGGCCTCACCAGGAATGACCAACTGCCAAAATCGGCGTCACCCAATGTCAATTGGGCGATATTCAAACGCATGTATGGCAACTGACGCGGATCAAAACCGGCCAGCGGGTCCTCCCTCGGCAGTTCATATTCAACAGTTGGCAGTTCTTGCAGATCCAATTCCTGGCCACTGCCCTCCGCGAGCGCCGGCTGGGCCGTTTCAAGTACATCGTCAAATACTTCAATATCCAGTCGCAGGCGATCAAAATCAGCCGTCCACGGCTGATCGGGCCGGACCGGAATCAGCAGTCTTCCCTGAACAGCATCGCCCTGTGCGCCAAGATCCCAGGCAGAAGCCGTTTTGTTCACGGACACACTGACATTGTCAAAGCGTTCACCGAACACATCAAGCTGCCCGACGGTGACACCGGCCGTACCAAGCAATTGGTCCGTGCCCAGACTGGAATTTCCTGGACTGATATTGATCATGTCAGTCAATGCCTGCTGCCAGGCCTCAACATTCAGCTCATCTATCCGCCCCAGTACCTCTATGCCGGGCGCGCCGGGATTCAGGCGTCTGACCCGCATACCGTCAGCGGCCGGCCCCAGGAAAATCAGACCACTGATCGCACCGGTATCAGAAGAGAGCGCCAGATTTGTCTGCAGACGATTGAGCAGGCGCATATTGACTCGGGTGCCCGATGGGGCAAACTCAAGACCCAGTGTCATCGGCAGATCTTCGTCGGCAGCCTTGCTGAATGGCGCCGGAAAATCCAGCTTCACCTGATTCAGGTCCGAAGTGATCATCAGCTCCGGCGTCTGCCCCAGTCGTAATGTCGTTCTATGGGAAAACGTCCCACTTGCCCTGCTCAGGACAGGCTTTAACACTCCTGGCAATCCCGGCCAGTCAAGCAAAGTAGCAACGTCGCTGTCGCCGCTGACAGCAACCTGGGTCAGCAGTGCTCCTTCATCCGTTGGCAGCGAGTTGATGTTAATGTCGGCGGGGCGTCCCATGATCGTCGCTGTGATATCTTCTGACTGCAGCCCGTCACTGGCCGAGTACCTGAGCAGCCCTGACAGCCCCTCAGCACGCAAATCATAATCTGGTATATATAGCTGGTGATCCTTGAAACTCATGTCCAGGACAACATCCGGGCGCGCATCCGTTGCGCTCAGGGGAATGTTAAGAGACAGGGTAAACTCCGTATCACCCTGCGCCTGCCAGTTGGCCAGGTACTGCGCGAACTCCTGAGTCACCGGAGTCTGTTGCAAATACTGCAAGCCCTGCGCAGCGCTTCCTTGTCCGGTACCGCTGACTGTGAGCCAACGGCCCCCGCCCTGCTGTGTGCGAACCTGAGCCTGAGTCTGCTGAAAACCGATACCAACACTTTCACCGGCATCCGCCAGAACATCCACATCGCCGTCAAGCACGGTGACGGTGCCGCTGACTGATTCCAGTGCAGGCCACTGCGGATCGAACATCAAATGCCCGTCGTCAACCCGGAAAAACATCTGCATGGTTCGCTCAGCAGGCTGCGACCCGGCGTGCACATGTCCTCGGAAAATAAAACCGCTGCCGGCACCATTGCCACTCAAGACGGCCTCATCAACCCAGCGCAGAACACTCTGAGCTGCGGCGGGCGCCCGAGGCGCCATCGGCAAATACTGACTTTTTTGGCTGACATCTGCCTGCAGTGCGCCGATCATCAGCTCCAGATTGATCAGCCGATCCTCACCAGTCTGAATATCCAGGCCGAATTGCCCATGCGCTGTGACCGCAGGCGAGTCGACAGAAATAACACTGCTGCTAAGTCGCAACTGAAGTTCATCCTGCTGCCGTGCAGTAATAGATACCCGGCCATTTACATGATCATAATCCCAGCGCTCAGTAAACAGGTCAGGAATGTGCATGGCCACTTCATGCGCATCCACCTCGACCACACCATCATAAACTCCGCCAGCCTGATCAAAGTCCAGTTCGGCGTAGCCGTCAATACCCCAGAAAGCCGGCACTCCCTGGTGAGCATCAATGGCGCCATCAACAATATTGGTAACCACTTGCCCCTGGCGCAAACCCTGCGCGTCTGACAGGGTGTTAACCACCAGATTTTGTAGCTGTCCGCGGACATTGAATCCATCAATTTCCTGTCGCAGCGGTCCCTCAGGCAGCAATGCAGTAATCAGGCGCCTGGCCAGACCGGTATCTACCGCATCAATATGTAAACGCGTGGAGCCGTCGGGAAAATAATCGAATATCATGCCGCCGCTGGGCCAGCGACCACCGTCATATTGGAACCCAAGGCCTTCAGTTTGAAGGTACCAGCTACTGTCTGGAGAGCGATAATACTTGAGCCAGTCGACAGCCAGCTCGTCCACCAACACCCGCTCAACGACCTGCTGCTGATCGCCGTCCCAGACCTCCAGCTCTGCCTGTCCACCGCCCTGCCAGATCAGCTCTGTTAGCTGACCCTGCAGCAGCTCAAACCAGAATTGCCCGAACAATTGAAAGGAAGACAGCGACAGGCGGTCGGCACCCAGATCGGCCAGGTTCAGGGAGGTGAGCAATTCAGCATATTCGGCGGGCGGGGCATTCAGATAAACGCGCCCCTGCAGCTCTGCGAGTGTAGGGCCACTCAACTCAGCACTTAGCTGAAGCAAATCGGCCGCCAGGTCAGGCTGCGCACTCAGGAATAAGGCATAACGATTGTTGCGGCTCTGAAACTGAACCTGGGTATTGCCCAACTGCAATGGCGCACCGGCATCAGGCCGAAAAACCAGGTGTGCGTCACGCAAATTGAGATTGCTCAGGCCGGTCACCCAGTCAAATATCTGCGCGACATCCACTCCCGGCGTAGCACCGGTGCCAAGCCCGCTTAACTGCCAGCGCCCATCAGGCTGCTGGGTAAAATCAAGATTCAACTGATCAATGCGGGTTGTAGCCAGAACCAGCTTGCGCTGCAAAAAGCTGGCCGGGATGTCGGCCTCGATCTCAATGGAGTCCAGCTCAAGCGCCGTGTGTGACTGCTCGGCACCACGGCTGCCCCCGGCTATTCGCAAGCCGTGCAGGCGGAAACGGGGACTGAATCCCTGCCACTGGCCTGTGACTGACTGCAGGGTGACCTGCGCATCAAGTGCTTCGGACAAACGCTGCTCAATGTCAGCCTGATAGTTGCTCACCGACGGCGTCAGCTGGCGTCCCAGACTGACATACAGTGCAAGCAAAACCAACATCAGCAACAATGTCCAGAATACAACGCGCAGCAACCACCTGCCCGTTGCACGAGCCATCTGTATGATCATGATATTCCGTCAATACAGCACGACATCATATTGTTCCTGAGTATACATCGGTTCCACTTCAAAGCGGATCGTCTTGCCGGTTAACACCTCCAGATCCGCCAGTGTACTCGATTCCTCATCCAGCAGCCGATCGACGACCAGCTGCGAAGCCATAACCAGCAGCTCATCATTCTCATAGACCCGCGCAACGCGCACAATCTCCCGGAATATTTCGTAGCAGATGGTTTCTGCAGTTTTCAGTCGCCCTCTTCCCTCACACACCGGGCAGGGAGCACACAATGTCTGACCCAGACTTTCCCGGGTTCGCTTGCGGGTCATCTCCACCAGGCCCAACTCGGAAATCGCGGTCACCATGGTTCTGGCATGGTCTTTTTCCAATGCCTTGTTCAAGGTCCGTATCACCTGACGCTGGTGTTCCGGATCGTCCATATCGATGAAATCCAGAATGATGATACCGCCCAGGTTGCGGATACGCAGCTGCCTGGCAATGGCGGTGGCCGCTTCAAGATTGGTCTTCAGAACGGTTTCAGCATGATTTTTACTGCCGAGGTAAGCGCCGGTGTTCACATCTATGGTTGTCATGGCCTCAGTCTGATCAATGATCAGATCACCACCTGACTTCAGCCTGACCTGTCTGCCCAGAGCCTTATCAATTTCATCGTCAATGCCGTAAAGGTCAAAAATGGGTCGCTCACCACTGTACAGTTCAATTCGAGTCAGAAACTCCGGCATAAAATCGCGGATAAAATCACTGATTTCTCTGAATGCATCTGGCGTGTCGATGCGTATTTTTTCGACACACGGTGTAAGCAGGTCTCGAACCGCGCGCAAATACAGCGGCAGGTCTCGATACAGTACGCGAATTTCTTTACCCCGTTCAATGCGTCTTTCTACAGCGGCCCACAATTTTTGCAGAAAGCGGATATCTTCCTGCAGCTCGCTGGCTACAGCACCTTCGGCCGCTGTCCTGATAATATAGCCACCGCTGTTGCGTACGCCCGGTTCTTTCAGGCATTGCTGCAATTCACTGAGCAGGCGCTCACGTTCCTCCTCACTTTCCAGGCGCTGGGATATGCCGATATGATTGTTCCGCGGCAGATATACCAGGTTTCTGGAGGGCAATGTCAGATGCGTGGTGAGCCGTGCCCCTTTGCTGCCGATCGGATCTTTGGCAACCTGCACAACAATCATCTGCCCTTCACGCAATTGTGTCTGGATAGTAGCAGCCGCGCTGTCTTCAGGTCTGATTTCCAGGCCGTCCGCGCCAATCGGCGCGATATCTGAATTGTGCAGAAAAGCCGCTCTCTCAAGGCCTATATCAACAAAAGCGGCTTCCATGCCTGGCATGACCCGGACCACTTTACCAAGATAGATATCGCCCACAAATCCGCTGCGGCTGCGCCTTTCCAGGTAGATTTCCTGCAGCAGGCCATTCTCGATCAGCGCCAGCCGCGTTTCTCTGGGCGTGACGTTAATCAGTATCTCTTCACTCATCCGGGCAACCTCTGTCCAACGCGGTAGGCACGTCAAACTCCTTCAGCAGTTGCGCTGTTTCAAACAATGGTAAACCTACCACACCACTGTAACTGCCTGAAATTCCGGTTACAAAAGCAGCGCCCAGCCCCTGCACAGCATAGGCGCCAGCCTTGCCAAACGGCTCACCCGAACGAATATAGCAGTCTGTATCATGCGCACTCAGCGCCCGAAAAGTCACTTCGGTATCAGACAGACGAATCTGAAGTTTCTCATCATTACACACGCAAACAGCCGTTAGCACTCTGTGTGTGTGGGCTGACAGTTGGCTCAACATGGCTGCAGCCTGATCCGCATCAGCAGGTTTGCCCAGCAATTGCCCGTCGCAAACCACGATGGTATCGGCACCGAGCACAGCGAGATGAGCTGGTCGTTGCGCGCTGCGCAGAATGGTTTGTGCCTTTTCTCGCGCCAGGCGCTGAACATACTGTTCAGGTTTTTCATTTAACTCAGGTGTCTCATCTATGTCAGCAGTCAAAACCCGGAACCGCACACCAAGTTGCCTTAACAACTCGCTACGCCGGGGCGACGCTGAAGCCAATATCAAATCCGGGTTCGTGTTCATCGCGGACTCATTTAACATCAAAACCACGGCGCAGTTGGCGCATCATCAGAAACAGCCAGGGCCAGACGAATGCGCTGGACAAGGCACCCAGCAGATACAACAGACTGCCTTCGCTGGTTTGATCGGTACCAACTTTTATCCAGTTCGTCACTGTCATGGTCAGCCCAACCAGAACCAGGACAATGCCGCTTTGCTGAAGTGCCGAAAACAGCCGCAATCGTTGATGCAGACTGAGCGTAAGATAAGCCAGCAGAGCAAATGACAGCGCATTGATCCCCAGCAGGCTCCCCTGCAGAATATCCAGGAAAGCACCGGACAGCCATGCGGTGCCGATGCCTACCCGATAGGGCAGCGCCATCAGCCAGTAGATAAGTACCAGTGCGACCCACTGAGGTCGGTAATGCATGGCCCAGTCAGGAAACGGCACAATCGCAAGCAGATAAGCAAGAAGAAGGCTGAGAGCGATGACCCAGCCGCCACTGGCGCGTTGAATCATGGGGCCACCTCGTCAACAATACTGTCCAGATAACCATCCGGCAGCACCTGTCCTCTGATGATCTCATCATCGGGAATCACCAGCATGACATAACGTGTGCGGTCCATCTGTGCCAGCGGACGAGCCCGCACAGTAGCAAAGGCCTGCCCTGGATCATGCACAACCCGGGTCACTTCGGCCACGGGGTAATCTTTTGGGAAACGCTGCCCAAGGCCTGAACTGACCAGCAGGTCGCCTTCTACAATGTCGGCGGTATCCGGCACATATTCAAGCTCCAGCTCGGGAACATCGCCGCGACTGCCGCGGGCGATGGCGCGCTCACCATTGCGATTGACCTGCACAGGTGTGCCGTGCCGGGAATCTGTGATCAACAGCACCCAGCTTGTAAATGGCAGAACTTCAACGACCTGACCCATCAACCCGTGTGCGTCCAGAACCGCCTGACCTTCCATCACACCGTTGTGAGCACCACGATTAATCAGCACACGCCGGGAGCCCGGATCGTTGGACACATTGATTATCTCGGCCGTTACCACCCGACCCTGCACGGCCTGAGAAGCGGTCTGCAGCTCACGCAGGCGGCTGTTCTCACTGGCCAGGCCAGCCAGCAACTGGAGCTCTCGCTGAGCAAACAGCAATTCCTGTCGCAAACGAGCATTTTCTTCTATCAGATCACGCTGGGAGACGAAGACATCATCCATCCACAACGAAACACGGGTAGGGATATCAGCCACCCAGTAAACGGGTGTGCTCAAGTAGGCGACAGTGAACCTGACTCGATCCAGATAATCGAATCGTCGATCTGCGGACATGACCAATACCGCCAGGATGATATAAGCCACCAGGCGGTATTCCAGCGAAGCACCTTTTATAAATAAGGTTTTGATAGCAGAACCTCAGCCTGTTGCCAATCAGTCCAGGGTCAGCGCATCCATTTCGTTCAGATCCATTAATTCCATGGCCTTGCCGCCGCCCCTGGCGACGCAGGTCAGTGGATCATCAGCGACAATGACAGGCAAGCCAGTTTCTTCTGACAGCAGCTTGTCCAGATCCTTGAGCAAGGCACCACCACCCGTCAACACCATGCCACTTTCTGCAATATCTGACGCCAGTTCAGGTGGTGATTGTTCCAGCGCGCTTTTGACAGCCTGCACTATGGCCGACAGAGGCTCCTGCAGGGCTTCCAGAATCTCATCACTGTTGAGCGTGAAGCTGCGGGGCACACCTTCCGCCAGATTACGGCCACGCACATCAATTTCGCGCAGAATTCCCTCGGAGGGATAGGCACAACCGATTTCTTTTTTGATACGTTCAGCCGTTGCATCGCCAATCAGGCTGCCGTAGTTACGGCGCACATGGGTGATAATGGCTTCATCAAAACGATCACCGCCGATTCGCACCGACTCGGCGTACACAACACCGTTCAAGGAAATAATCGCAATTTCAGTGGTACCTCCACCGATGTCCACAACCATGGAACCGCTGGGTTTCTCGACCGGCAGGCCGGCACCGATGGCTGCTGCCATGGGCTCTTCAATCAATCGCACCTCACGGGCGCCGGCACTGATTACAGACTCACGGATAGCGCGACGTTCAACCTGGGTGGACTTGCAGGGTACACAGACCAACACACGAGGGCTGGGAGGGAAAAAGCTGTTTTCATGAACTTTGCTTATAAAGTGCTGGAGCATTTTTTCAGTGACCTGAAAATCTGCAATTACACCATCTTTCATCGGGCGAATGGCCGTGATATTGCCCGGTGTCCGACCCAGCATGCGTTTTGCATCGGCCCCGACCGCTGTAACGGTTTTCTGGCCATTGTGATTGCGGATTGCTACAACGGAGGGTTCGTTCAGAACAATGCCTTCCCCTCTGACGTAAATAAGTGTGTTCGCTGTACCCAGGTCAATAGACAGATCGTTGGAAAACATTCCCCTTATTTTTTTGAACATCGAATTCCTGCTAACCTCAATTTAATCATAATGGTCCGCACCCGGACCCTTAGCCCGCTAATACTAAGCAGACAAACAATCTAACGGACAGTTCCTGCCACAATTCAGAGAAATTCCCTGATGTGTCAGACAACGATCGGAAACCTGGAAGGAAACTGTTGCCCCTGACCGGCCATAATCCCGTATAATTACGGATTCTCCAGCTATAAGATACGCACTCTAGCAACGCTCTACACGCAGGGCAAGTATCAAAATTGTCCGGTACAAAAGACATCTCCGGACGCCGGTAAAGCCGGTATTATCGCACACTAAGGGAGCTCATGAATGGCTTTGGACAATTCTGATGTGGAAAAAATTGCACATCTGGCACGACTCGAGATAAATCAGTCCGACATCGACGAAGTGACCGGCCGCATCTCCAATATTCTGGCCATGATCGACCAGATGCAGGACGTTGACACAAATGCCGTTTCACCAATGGCTCATCCGTTTGACGCCACCCAGCGCCTGCGACCCGACCTGGTGACCGAAAGCAATCAGCGTGATGAGTTGCAAAAAATTGCGCCCGCCACCCAGGACGGTCTGTTTCTGGTCCCGAAAGTTATTGAATAAGGACACGCCTTTTTATGTTGAGTAAAACCGCTGCCGAACTGTCGCAGGCACTGAGCCGCAAAGAGCTGTCCAGTGTTGAATTGACACAGGCATTTCTGGATCGCATTGCCACGCTGAATCCGACCTTAAACGCCTACATTACAGTTGCCGCTGAGCAGGCACTGGCCCAGGCTGCGCAGGCAGATGACATGCTGGCCGCGGGCACGGGCGGCCCCCTGACGGGCATTCCGATGGCTCACAAAGACATCTTCTGTACAAGAGGTGTATTAACCACCTGCGGCTCGCGCATGCTGCATAACTTTGTATCGCCCTACGATGCCACAGTCGTTGAGCGCCTGCAGAGCGCGGGTGTGGTTATGCTCGGCAAAACCAATATGGATGAGTTCGCCATGGGCTCTTCCAACGAGACCAGCTACTACGGCGCGGTCCGCAACCCCTGGGACACCCAGCGCGTTCCAGGCGGTTCATCAGGTGGCTCAGCAGCGGCCGTCGCAGCCGATTTGTGTGTCATGGCCACGGGCACTGATACCGGCGGCTCGATTCGCCAGCCCGCATCGTTCTGTGGCATCACTGGCCTGAAACCCACCTACGGCCGGGTATCTCGATTCGGCATGATTGCCTTTGCCTCCAGTCTTGATCAGGCCGGCCCACTCTCCAAGAGCGCGGAAGATGCCGCACTGATGATGAACGCCATGGCCGGTACGGACCTGCGCGACTCCACCAGCCTTGACCATCCGGTGGAAGATTTTACCGCGCTGCTGCAGAACTCATTGAGCGGTTTGCGCATCGGCCTGCCCAAACAGCACTTTACTGCCGATCTGAATCCGGCTGTGCAGCAGATTCTGCAGGACGCGATCAAAGTACTGGAAGGCCTCGGTGCCAGCGTCAGTGAAGTTGACCTGCCGCATAACCACCTGTCAGTGCCTGCCTACTACGTGGTGGCACCGGCCGAAGCGTCTGCCAACCTGTCTCGCTTTGATGGCGTGCGCTTTGGGTACCGCTGCGAAAATCCGCTAAACCTTGAGGACCTCTACAAGCGCAGCCGGGGGGAAGGATTCGGAGATGAAGTGAAACGGCGCATCATGGTCGGCACTTATGCCCTGTCGGCTGGCTATTACGATGCCTACTACAAAAAAGCACAGAAAATCCGTCGCCTGATCAAGCAGGATTTTGATGACGCATTCAGGGATGTTGATGTAATCCTGGGACCTACTTCGCCACACACTGCATTCAAGCTGGGTGAGAAAAACAGCGACCCGGTCACCATGTACCTCGAAGATATATACACCATCGCTGTCAACCTGGCGGGCATACCCGGTATGTCGCTGCCAGCGGGTATGCTGAACGGGCTGCCGATCGGCATGCAACTGGTCGGACCCGCTTTCTCTGAGGCGCGCTTGCTGAATGTTGCCCACCAGTTCCAGTTGAATACCAACTGGCACACCATGCGACCGGAGGTATAACAATGACCTGGGAAACAGTTATCGGTCTGGAAGTCCATGTGCAACTGGCCACACAAAGCAAACTTTTTTCTGGCAGCAGCACGGCCTTTGGCGCCGAACCGAACACGCAAGCGAATATTTACGACCTGGCGCTACCCGGCACTCTGCCCGTAATGAACGAAGAAGTGCTGCGCATGGCTGTGGCCTTTGGTCTGGCTGTGGATGCCGAAATAGGCAAACGCTCGGTGTTTGATCGCAAAAACTATTTTTATCCGGATCTACCCAAGGGTTATCAGATCAGCCAGCTCGATCACCCGACTGTTGGCAAAGGCAGCCTGCGTATTCAGCTGGAAAACGGCGATGAAAAAGTCATCGGCATTACTCGTGCCCATATTGAAGAGGACGCTGGCAAGTCATTACACGAAGACTTTCAGGGCATGTCAGGCATTGACCTGAACCGCGCGGGCACACCACTGCTGGAAATAGTGTCGGAGCCGGAACTGCGCAGCGCCAAAGAGGCGGTTGCCTATCTGAAAAAGCTGCACTCTATCATCCTCTACCTGGGCATATCTGACGGCAATATGTCACAAGGATCCATGCGCTGTGACGCCAACGTCTCGGTGCGCAAGAAAGGCGATACCGAGCTGGGGACTCGCACTGAAATCAAGAACGTGAACTCGTTTCGCTTTGTCGAAAAAGCTATCAATCATGAAGTTCAACGTCAGATTGATCTGATCGAAGATGGCGGCCGGGTGATCCAGGAAACCCGTCTTTATGACTCTGACAAAGACGAAACACGCTCCATGCGCAGCAAGGAAGTGGCCAATGATTACCGCTACTTCCCCGAGCCGGATCTGTTGCCGATAGTCATTGATGATACCTACATCGAAGCGGTTCGGGCGACCATGCCGGAATTGCCGGATGCCCGTTGTGCGCGCTTTGTCGAACAGTACGGGCTAAGCCAGTACGATGCCGGTGTACTGACCAGCAGCCGCGCCATGGCTGACTATTTTGAACAGGTTGCCGAACTGTGCGGCGATGCCAAATTGTCCTCAAACTGGGTCAGCGTTGACCTGCTGGGCCTGCTCAACAAACAGGACCTGGATATTACGCAGTCGCCGATCAAACCCACTCAGCTTGGCACCCTGATTGCGCGCATCAAGGACAACACCATTTCCGGAAAAATTGCCAAGACCGTTTTCGAGGCCCTGGCTGACGGAGAAGGCGAGGTTGATCAGATCATCGAAGCGCGCGGCCTGAAGCAAGTAACCGACACTGGCGCTATCGAGAAACTGGTCGATGATGTATTGGCCGGCAATCCGGATCAGGTCGCACAGTTCAAAAGCGGTAAAGAAGCCGTATTCGGTTACTTTGTCGGTCAGGCCATGAAAATATCCAAAGGCAAGGCCAATCCCGCCCAGCTTAATGAACTGCTGCGTAAAAAACTCAGCGAATAAGTTAATTCAGCGGATAAATTATTGGAATGTCAGCATGATTGAAGAGAAAAAAACCGGGAAGGAACGAACTCAGCCTGCCACACGCAATGAACAGTGGTCAGATGAGCGAATCAGGGCCTTCCTTACGCTACAGGCCCCGGAAGGCACTCCGGATGATTACCACATTCTGATGAAGGCCTATCGGGGCATGTTGCCTAAGCAATTTTCCCGACTGGTACCGTTTTTTGTAGAAGCCGGTCGGGATCTTAACGTGCGGCTTGCGGATGGCAGTACTTTTCTGGATCACCTGCGCAAGCACCGCCTGGCAACACCTTACATTGAGATCATGGAACAGCACGGCGCGATCTCGGGACGCGTGCAGTAACTCAACCCCTTCCGAAACGGCCCGTCTGAAGCGCGGGCCGGACAGGAAAATGTCAGCCTGGTTTCAGCGCCGCGCTCGTGAGCGGCCGCCGCTTCCAGATCGACCACCAGACTTGCTGCCAGACGCCTTACTCTCATCCTTGAACTTCGATGGCCGCGAAAACGGCGGCGGATCGGTCAGCAGCCTCTGATCCGGATACACGCAGGGTAATTTCTGCCCCAGCTTCTCCTCAATGTTAGGCAACAGAAAGGAATCCTCTTCGCAGGCAAAACTGATAGACGTGCCTGTAGCACCAGCTCGACCGGTGCGTCCGATACGATGCACGTAATCCTCTGCCTCCTCCGGCAACGTATAGTTGATAACATGTGTCACATCATCGATATGCAGTCCACGTCCCGCCACATCGGTTGCGACCAGCACAGCGATGCGACCATCGCGGAACTCCTCCAGCGTTCTGACCCGTTTGTTCTGTGCAATTTCACCGGACAACAAACCGCAATTGACACCGTTGCGGTGCAGATTGTCAGCCAGTTTGCGCACCTGATCACGCCGATTGCTGAATACGATGACTTTTTCTGAACCCTGCAGGCTCACCAGGTTGTAGAGCAGTTTATACTTGTCTTCCGTAGTCACCAGATACACGATCTGCTCAACCGTATCTGTGGCAACATGCTCGGGTTCAATCTCGATCATGACCGGATCCATTGCCCAGCGCGAGGTCAGCTCAATGATTTCCGGGGTAAACGTGGCGCTGAACAACAGAGTCTGTCGACAGTCTTTGTGCGGAGTCCGCGATACAATATTGCGCACCTGCGGGATAAATCCCATATCCAGCATACGGTCCGCTTCATCAATCACCAGAATCTCTACCAAACCCAGGTAAAGATGCTCATTCTGCAGAAAATCAATCAGCCTGCCGGGAGTCGCCACCACGATATCTACCGGCTTTTTGTCGACTGCGCGCAGTTGTTTTTGATAATCCTCACCACCCACCAGAGTGACAACATGCAGATCGGTGTGCTTGCACAGATTCGCCGCGTCGCTGGCAATCTGCATGACCAGCTCCCGCGTGGGCGCCAGGACAATCGCCCGCGGCTCGCCAACATAACGTTTTTCCTGTGTCGGGTTTTTAAGCAGATCGTTGATAATGGTTATGAGAAACGCAGCCGTTTTACCGGTACCGGTCTGTGCTTTGCCCGTTACATCATAGCCGACCAGCGTGTAGCGAAGACTCTGCGCCTGAATAGGGGTACAGAATGCGTAACCCAGATCCTTGATAGCCTTGTTCAGAGGTTCCTCAAGTTTAAAGTGACTGAAGGGGACTTTTTCTTCAGGCTCTTTGGTCTCCTGAGGCTCTGTGATTTCCTGAGGCTCTGTGATTTCCTGAGGCTCTGTGGCCTCCTGAGGCTCTGTGGCCTCCTGAGGCTCTGTGATTTCTTCAGACTCTTCGGCTTCTTCAGGCTCTTTGGTTTCGACAGCCTCTTCAGGCTCTGTGCGCCCCTCACCCTCCGACAATACCGGCATTGGCTCTGCTGCACTCTCTGCAGTTTGCGTTGTCTCTTCTGTTGATAAGTCGGTTGTACTTTGCTTTTCAGTGTCGTTCAATTGCATGTAACACAGCCTGTATCTAATGTTTCGTCAAATTGCTCCGCATCATAGCGCCGCGACGTTCACGGCATCAAGCACGGACAGCACATACCTCGCACTGGGGATCTCGTGGCAGGCGCAATTCGCGCCAGTGGCTGGAGTGTGCGTCAAATAGCAGCAACCTGCCACACAAATCCTCACCCAGACCACTGATGAGCTTGATGGCTTCAAGTGCCTGCATGCTGCCGATGACACCAACGACCGGTGCCAGCACACCATTGTGTGCACAACTCATCTGCTCATCATCGCCACCGGCTTTAAACAGACACTGATAGCAGGGGCTGTGCTCGCGACGGGTATCAAACACAGCCACTTGCCCCTCCAGGCGGATCGCCGCACCTGAAACCAATGGCACCGAATAACTGACGCAGGCGCGATTCAGCATAAAGCGCGTGTTGAAATTGTCACAGGCATCAACCACCAGATCGACCCCCCTCGTCAGCAAGCTGTTCAGATCACTGACATCCAGGCGTTTGGCCATTGTGGTAATTTTTGTATCCGGGTTCAGTGCCAGCAGTGTATCGCGCGCCGATTCCACCTTCGACTGACCAATACTGGCCGTTTGATGGATCACCTGCCGCTGCAGATTGCTCAACTCAACCTCATCATCGTCCGCAAGAATCAAATGGCCGATACCGGCCGCCGCCAGGTACATGGCAACCGGGCTGCCCAGACCACCCATGCCAACAATCAGCACCGTCGCCTGCAACAGCCGCTGTTGCCCCTCAACGTCCAGGCTCGGCAGCATAATCTGCCGACTATAGCGGAGCAGCTGCTCATCATTCATCTGTCGGTCTCCGACCATAAGTCACACGGTCCAGCCCGGCCAGATCACGGGCTGTGACAATATCCTGAAAATCACGGGTCTGCAGCAAGGTCCGCACTGCTGGCCCCTGATCATGACCATGCTCCAGCAACAACCAGCCCCCTGACCGCAAATAGTCTGCTGATTGTGCCACGATCTGCCGGATATCGGCCAACCCACAGTCGGGCGCCGTCAGCGCCGATAAAGGTTCAAAGGGCAAACTGTCCCCAAGCAAATGAGGATCATCTGGAGCTATGTACGGCGGATTGCTGACGATTGCATCGTATCGCTTATCTGGTACCAGGGCTTCACACCATGTTCCACAGCTGAAAGACACATTATTCAGCTTGTTTTTTGCCGCATTGGCTGCAGCCAGGGACAGGGCCGCAGGACTGAAATCAGTAGCCGTCAGTTGCCAGCCGGGGCGTTCAACAGCCAGCGCCAGGGCAATAGCACCGGAGCCAGTTCCGAGATCTGCCACCTGAAAATCACCTTGTTCAGTCGGCAATAGTGACAGACAGATCTCTACCAGTAATTCGGTTTCAGGGCGCGGAATCAACACATCCGGTGTGACCTGCAGATCCAGCGTCCAGAAACCTTTGCTGCCCAGCAGATAGGCGACCGGCTCACCGCGCCTGCGCCGTGCGAGCAAAGCCAGGAAATCCTGCTCGGCCTGCTCGCTCAAGCGATCTGACAGGCGCGCCAGCAAGCCACTTCGACTGATATTCATAACGTGCGACAGCAGCAGCTCCGCATCCAGTCCCGGCGTCGAAGAATTGCCGAGCTGCTCGCCTGCCAGTTTCAGCATCTGCCGCACCGTTATTGCCATATCAGGCCGCCAGCTCGGCCAGCTGATCCGCTTGATACTCGTGGATGAGAGGCTGAATCACGGCATCGAGGTCGCCCTGCATGATTTCGGACAACTTATAGAGCGTCAGATTGATGCGGTGATCTGTGACCCGCCCCTGAGGGTAGTTGTAGGTGCGGATCCGCTCCGAACGATCACCGGAACCGACCAGCAGACGCCGGGTGTCAGACTGCTCTTTAGCAGAGGCAGCCTGCTGCATATCATTCAGTCGGGCACTGAGAAGCGACATGGCGCGAGCGCGGTTTTTATGCTGAGAGCGTTCGTCCTGACATTCCACCACCATACCAGTAGGAATATGGGTAATGCGAATGGCCGAATCAGTCTTGTTGACGTGCTGACCGCCCGCCCCGCTTGCGCGAAAGGTATCAATGCGCAAATCTGCCTTGTTGAGCTCCACCTCTTCCAGCTCATCAACTGCCGGCAAAATAGCGACCGTGCAAGCCGAGGTGTGAATACGACCCTGTGTTTCCGTCTCCGGCACCCGCTGCACACGATGAGCACCGGATTCAAACTTGAGCTGTCCGTATACATTGCGACCTTCCACCCGCGTAATGATTTCCTTGTAGCCGCCATGCTCTCCCGGCCGCTCGCTCAAAACCTCAACGCGCCAGCCTTTGGATTCGGCATACAGCGAATACATACGGAACAGATCGCCGGCGAATATCGCTGCTTCGTCACCACCAGTGCCAGCCCGGATTTCCAGGAACACATTGAAGGCATCGCGTTCGTCTTTGGGCAGCAGTAATTTCTGCAGATCCAGCTCAAGAGTCTCGAGCTGAATCTTGAGCTGCTTGATTTCATCTTCAGCCATGGCCCGAATATCGGGATCGGCATCAAGCAACATATCCTGTGCCTGCGCCATATCGGATTGCGTCTGGCAAAAACGCGCAAACTCCAGTGCTACGGGCTCAACTTCGGAAAACTCGCGCGACAGATTCCGGAATCGCTCCTGGTCCGCGATCGTCTCTGCGTCACTGAGCAAGGCCTGCAGTTCCTGATAGCGATCAGCCAGATGTTCCAGTTTCTGATAGATAGAAGCCTTCACGACTCATCTCCAAGTTCAAACAGTTCCTGTGCCAGGGTAACCACGTCGTCACGACCCTCTGCACTGGCTTTTTTCATCTGCACGCTGGGTGAATGAAGCAGTTTATTGGTAATGCCGCGGGCCAGCAGTTCCAGCACCTGCTCAGGCGATTGACCTTTCTCCAGCGCTCGCCTGGCTTTATCAAGCTCCGCCTGGCGAATCCGGTCAGCTTTATCGCGAAAAGCCCGCAGCGTCGCCACAGCGTTCAGGGCACGAAGTTGTCGGATATACTCTTCAACTCCTCGCTCAATAATCGCCGCCGCCTGCTCAGCAGCCTGCGCACGGCTCTTGACGCCATCCTCAATCACATCCCGGATATCATCAACGCTATATAAATAGGCGTCACTGATCTGCGCAACTTCCGGCTCGATATCACGCGGCACCGCAAGATCCACCAACAGCATGGGTTTATGCCGACGGGTCTTTAGCGCCCGCTCAACAGCACCTTTGCCAAGCAGGGGTAACTGACTGTTGGTGGAAGATACAATAATGTCAGCATGCTCCAGCTCCTGTGGAATATCCGACAGCAGCACTCCGCGGCCACCGAACTTGTCGCCAAGTTTAACAGCGTTCTGCAATGTTCGGTTGGCGATCACAATCTGCTTGACGCCTCGCTCAGACAAATGTCTGGCCACCAGCTCTATGGTATGGCCCGCACCGATCAGCAAAGCATTTAACGAGCCGAGATCTGAAAATATCTGCTCCGCCAGCGTGACCGCTGCGTAAGCAACGGAAACAGGGTTCTCACCAATGGCGGTGTCCGTACGTACCTCTTTAGCAATGGAAAAAGCTTCCTGGAAAGCCTTGCCCAGACCCGACTTCACCGCCCCAAGCTCTTTTGCCACCGCAAACGCAGATTTTATCTGTCCCAGGATCTGCGGCTCCCCCAGCACCATGGAGTCCAGACCGCAGGCCACCCGCATCAAGTGCCGGATAACATCTTCACGCCAGTGAAAATAACTGCAGGTGCTCAGATCCGACACTTGCACGCCGTGATAATCGCTCAGCCATTTCAGCAGTTTTTGCTGTTCCAGTTCGAGCACGGAGGAATCGGTTTCAAGCGGATCTTCGGCGCTTTCGTCAAGTTTGACGTCTACGTATAGCTCAGTGCGATTGCAGGTTGAGACAATTACCGCCTCATTGACATCATCCAGGGATGTCACGCGGCGCATGGCATCCTCCATCTTTTCAGGCGGAAACGCGACCTGCTCCCGCAGGGAGACATTAGCCGTGTTGTGATTGATGCCCAGCAGAACCAGCGCCATAACATGCCTTGAATAGAAAAAGTGCGCTATCTTACTAAATATCAGGCTGCTTTTCCTGTTTTGTGACAGAAAATGCCCGGCTGCACCAGAAAGCTCTGGCTTCCGGTCTGAATTGTAGTCTTGATTCTTAACTGTTGTTACAATCGAGAGCTGCGCAACCAGCGCTCTCAACCGGATATTATGATTCAATCTATCAGACGACTGCTGCTAATTTCCCTGCCCCTGCTGGCAGCCTGTTCGGCCACCCAGGTCCCGAGTGATCCGCAGAGCATTGCTGACGAAGTGCCTGCACCGCAGTCCGCCCCGGCAATCGAAGCAATAGAACCGGTTGAAATCGAGTACGGCAATTTCAGCCGCGAACAACTTGAACTGGCTCTGCTCAGCGAATTCCGTGGACTGCGCGGAGACATGCCGGGGGCCGCCGATGGTTATTACCGCCTGGCCATGGACACACTGGATCCGGGCATTTTGCGGCGAGCAGTGGAGTATGCCTCGGCGCTTGGCAATGCACGCGCCATGACAACCCTTGCAGAGCAATGGCTGAGCCTTGAGCCCGACACGCTCGACCCTCACCTGATTCTGGGATTCCAATATCTGGAGCAGGGACAGTTTATCCGCGCATTACCCCATTACGAAACCGTGCTGGAACTGGGCGGCCAGGTGGATTTTACTGCCCTGTCGGCGCGCACCTTCAATCTTGAGAACCGCCAACGGGACGTCATCATTGAGCGTCTGACTGGCGTGCTGGAAAATCACCCGGGAGAATCATCTGTTTATTACGCACTGGCTCAGATGCACGATCAGAACGGTGCAACGGAATTAGCCCGGCAGTGGCTGACCAGAGCCCGCGAACAATTCGGCGACAATCCCCGCACCATATTAATAGACGCCCAGATCTATCAAAATGCCGGCGAAGCCGGGCTAGCCGAAGCACTCCTGATTGAAGGTGTCGAGCAATACCCGGAACATCGATTAATGCGCTACAGCCTGGCGCAGTTACTGGTTCAGAACGAGAAACTGGCTGAAGCCTCGGTGCAGTTCACCGAGCTGCTTCGCCGTGAACCCCAAGACCTGGAAACGCTGTACTCCCTGGCTCTGATCAACCTGGAACTGGAACAGTTCACCATGGCCGAAGCACAGCTGCGCGACCTGTTGCGCGCTGGCCACCGCCGCGACGAAGCGAACTACTATCTGGGCTACCTGCTGGAGCAACGCGGCGAAACCGAGCAGGCACTATTCCACTATCAGCAGATACAGCAGCGCTCTAACGCCTTTTTGACCGCACAACGCCAGATCATGCGCCTGTTTGTTGAGCTGGAACAGTTCGAGGCCGCCAGCGAGTGGGTAACACAACAAAGCGCTGACTCCGGCAACCTGGCACCGATGTTTCCTGCCTTACAGGTGGAAGCACTGGTCAATGCCGGTTACGAGCAACAAGCCGCCGAAGCGCTGAACAAGGCACTAAACCGGTATCCGGACGACGTTGATCTGCTGTTCGCGCGCGTATTGCTCAATGAGCGCGCTGACCAGCACTCTCAGGTCGAAGAGGATCTGCGCAGGATTATTGCCATAAACCCGGAAGATGCCCGTGCACTCAACCACCTGGGTTACTCCCTGACCGTGCAAACTGACCGTTATCAGGAGGCGCTGGCGCTGATTGAACGCGCCATCGACATCTCGCCAGACGACCCCGCCATCATCGACAGCCTGGGCTGGGTGCAATACAAGCTGGGCTACCTGGAAGACGCGCTGTACAACCTGCAGCGGGCTTATGCAGCCTTTCCTGATCCCGAAGTTGCCGCTCACCTTGGTGAGGTTCTCTGGACCATGGGTCAACAGGCCGAAGCCTTGTTTATCTGGCAGCAGGGTCTGGAAACTGACCCGCAGAGCGAACATGTGCTGGATGCCATGCAGCGGCTGACAGGAACGGAGCAATCGGAGTGAGACGTCCGGCTGTACTCCTGCTGCTGCTGACCGGTCTGCATGCCTGTCAGTTAACTCCGCGCATCGATGCGCCAGTCAATACTCAATGGGAAGAGCGTCGGCAGTTGCTGGAAAATATATCGAACTGGCAGTTTACCGGCAGTATTCATGTTCGCGACCAGAATGAATCTCATTCCTCACGCATTCGCTGGCTGCAACAGGGCGACGAGTATCAGATCAACCTGTGGGGCACATTCAATGTCGGCGCTACCGAGATCATAGGCCGCCCGGGCGAGGTGCGTATCGAACAACAGGGCGAAGACCCCATTATTACAGAAACACCTGAGCAACTGCTGTATCAGGAAATCGGCTACGAGCTTCCGGTCACAGAACTGAACTACTGGATTAAAGGCATCCCTGCTCCTGGTTTATCGCAAGCGCTGAGCTTTGGGGACAGCAATCAATTGCGACAATTCCAGCAGGCTGGCTGGCAGATCGACTATCTGGGTTACACCAATTTTGGTCCCGAAACCCTGCCAACCCGCATCCGCATTCAAAAACCTCCCTTACGGCTGGATCTGACAAGGTTAAACTGGTCACTGCCATGACTGGCACAACACTGACAATACCGGCACCTGCCAAGCTGAATCTGTTTCTGCACATCACAGGCCGCCGCGCTGATGGCTATCACACACTGCAAAGTGTCTTTCAGTTATTGGACTATGGCGATGAGCTGACGATCAGTCCTCGCAACGATGGTCAGTTGCGCCTGCAGTGCAGCGAAGCGACACTGAATGACGACAATAATCTGGTGCTGAAGGCCGCCCGTGCGCTGCAAAAACTGACCAACGCTGATTGTGGTGCTGACATCACACTGCATAAGCGCATCCCGGCCGGTGCCGGGCTGGGCGGAGGCAGCTCAGATGCCGCCAGCACCCTGGTCGGCCTGAACAAACTGTGGAATCTGCAGTTGTCACGCAGTGAGCTGGCCCGAATCGGCCTGCCGTTGGGGGCTGACGTGCCAGTCTTTGTGATGGGCCAGAGTGCCTGGGCCGAAGGAATTGGTGAACAGCTCACCCCGGTCGAACTGCCCGACAAACATTACCTGGTGCTGACTCCAGCCTGCCACATCACAACGGCAGCAATTTTTTCACATCAGGAATTGACACGAGACACTTCACCCATCAAAATGCACGCCTTTCTGACGGGGCAGTCCCGAAATGACTGTGAACCGCTGGTCAGACAGCTTTTCCCGCCGGTAGATGCCGCGCTCAGATGGCTGTCGGGATATGCGCCAGCCCGCATGACAGGAACCGGTGCGAGCGTGTTTGCGGCATTTGATGACCAGTCTGCCGCCAGAGAAGCATTACGTGCTCTGCACGAATCTGCTGAAATGGCCCGGATCGGGGTTCGCGGATTCGTCGCCAAAGGTGTTAACAGGTCAGAAGTGTATGACCTGATGATGACTGCAAAAGACACGTAATATGGAACAATGTCGCACTGATTGCTCGTATTCGGGGCTGCATTTTTCTGAGAAATGGCTTAAAATAGCCAATTGTTACTGGGGTGTCGCCAAGTTGGTAAGGCACAAGGTTTTGATCCTTGCATGCGTTGGTTCGAGTCCAGCCACCCCAGCCAAATCCCCGGGAGCCCGTTTGCGTGTTGATAAATAAATCGACGTAACGGCGCTCCCGATTCGTTTGATGTACGGGCACTCAGCAACAATCCGGACGGGCACTACCATCAAACAATCACTAATCAATGCAAAGCAGGCCAGACAGCGTAACGCTGTCGGCTGCGGCTCTGAAGGTACTCAATTCATGGCGAATAACTTGATGGTTTTTACCGGCAACGCCAATCCGTTGCTGGCTGAAAAAATTGCCCGCTATATTGGCATTCCGCTTGGCGATGCCCAAATCGGCAAATTCAGCGATGGCGAAGTCGCCGTAGAAATCAGAGAGAACGTCCGTGGCAAGGATGTCTTTATTATTCAGTCCACCTGCGCCCCGACCAATGACAGCCTGATGGAGCTGCTATTGACTGCCGATGCCATGCACCGCGCTTCTGCTAACCGCATCACTGCAGTGATCCCCTACTTTGGTTACGCACGTCAGGATCGTCGCGTTCGCTCAGCACGGGTGGCCATCAGCGCCAAAGTAGTGGCAGACATGATTTCTGCGGTCGGCATCAACCGTGTATTGACCGTCGACCTGCACGCCGAACAGATCCAGGGTTTCTTCAGCATACCGGTAGACAACGTATACGGCTCACCCGTTCTGACAGAAGACATCGTGCGTCAGAATTACGAGAATCTGACCGTGGTATCACCTGATATCGGCGGTGTGGTTCGTGCGCGCGCGGTAGCCAAGCAGCTTAATGTGGACCTGGCAATCATCGACAAGCGTCGCCCGCAGGCCAATGAAGCGCAGGTTATGCACATTATCGGTGAAGTGAAAGGTCGCACCTGCCTGATCGTCGACGACATGGTCGATACTGCCGGCACCCTTTGCAAAGCCGCTGCCGCACTGAAAGAACATGGCGCCAACAAAGTGGTCGCCTACTGTACCCACCCGGTACTGTCCGGCAAGGCGGCCGAGAACATCGCCAATTCCGAACTGGATACGCTGGTTGTTACAGACACCATTCCGCTGAGTGATACCATCAAAAATCTCCCCAATGTCCGCCAGCTCAGCATGGCAAGACTGCTGGCTGAATCGATTCGCCGGGTGAGCAATGAAGAATCCATCAGCGCCATGTTTGAGAGCGCTGAAATCTGATTTTTAACCGGAACTGCCGGCACAATGCGCGGCGGTTCCTTTTACTGACGCGTCTGCCAGGCTGGTCGCAAGCCGAACAGACGTTTTGAAACCGGAGGGACATCATGTCCAATGAGTTTGATCTGAATGCAACCGCCAGAGACGACCTGGGGAAAGGTGCGAGCCGCCGCCTGCGTCGTCTGGCCAACGAAGTACCGGCAATCATCTACGGTGGCAGCAAAAAGCCACAGTCGATTTCCATTGCCCACAAAGACCTGATGAAAGCGGTGAGCAATGAAGCCTTCTTCGCCCACATCATCACATTGCATGTTGATGGCAAGAAAGAGCAGGTCGTTATCAAAGATCTGCAGCGCCATCCGGCCAAACCACGCCTGATGCATGCTGATTTCCAGCGCGTCAGCGCCAAGCAGACCATCCACGTGAAAGTACCAGTACACATTCTGAATGAAGAAAAGTGTAAAGGCGTCAAGACTGGCGGTGGTAGCCTGCTGCGTACCATTACCGAACTGGAAGTTGTCTGTCTGCCGAAAGACCTGCCGGAGTTCCTGGAAGTCGACGTGGCCAACCTGGGCGTGGGTGAAGCCATCCATATTTCCCAGATCAGCTTCCCTAAAGGCGTCAGCAGTGTCGACCTGACTCACGGCGCCGATGCTGACCACGCCGTTGTTACTGTTCAGCCGCCGCGTGGTGGTGTGCAGGACGGCGAAGAGACTGACGGCGAAGAGTCCGGCGAGGCGTAATTCCTCCTGTCATGAGCTCAGACACGCTCAAACTGATTGTGGGCCTGGGAAATCCGGGCCCGCAGTATCAACGCAACCGCCATAACGTCGGCGTCTGGTTTCTTGATGAAATTTGTCGTCAATACCAGGGCGAGCTGCGACCTGAGACTCGTTTTCACGGCAATGTCGGACGTGTCACCATTCAGGGCAACGACGTCCGCTTATTATTCCCGACCACCTTCATGAATCGCAGCGGCCTGTCCGTGGTGAGTCTGTGTCAGTACTTTGATATTGCTCCCGGGCAAATGCTGGTGGCCTACGACGAAATTGACTTCCCTGTCGGTACTACACGCCTTAAGGCAGGTGGCGGTCATGGCGGTCACAACGGTATCCGCGACATCATCAGGGCATTGGGCGGCGCCAATGAATTCAAACGCTTACGCATCGGTGTCGGGCACCCTGGCGACAAAAGCAAAGTTGCCAACTATGTACTCAGCGATCCGGGCAAGGACGATACCATCCAGATTGAGCATGACATAGATCAGGCTCTGAAAGTCCTACCGCAAATAGTGGCTGGCGGCTGGAATGAGGCTATGAAAACATTGCACAGCCAGAGTGATGCAACCCTCAAAACATAATTGATACACGCATACAGGAATACTACCCATGGGTTTTAAATGTGGCATTGTCGGACTTCCGAATGTGGGCAAATCCACCTTGTTCAACGCACTGACCAAGGCGGGTATCGCCGCAGAGAATTTTCCGTTCTGCACCATTGAGCCCAATTCCGGTATCGTACCAATGCCCGATCCACGCCTGGATGTACTGGCCAGTATCGTCAATCCCCAGAAAGTGATACCCACCAGCATGGAGTTTGTGGATATCGCCGGTCTGGTCGCCGGCGCATCCAAAGGTGAAGGTCTGGGCAACCAGTTCCTGGCCAATATCCGTGAAACTGACGCGATTGCACACGTTGTGCGTTGTTTTGAAGACAGCAACATTGTGCATGTCGCCGATACCATCAATCCGGTTGCTGACATTGAGACCATCAATACAGAACTGGCACTGGCCGATCTGGAATCTGTAGAAAAAGGCATACTGCGCCTGGGTCGTATCGCAAAAGGCGGCGACAAGGATGCGGTGCGCCAGGTCGCCCTGTTTGAGCGCGTCAAACTGCATCTGGACGAGGCAAAACCAGTGCGCAGCATGGAGCTCAGCAAAGAGGAGCTGGCAGACCTGTACTCCCTGCATCTGCTGACCATAAAACCGACCATGTATATCGCCAATGTCGATGAAGATGGTTTCGAAAACAATCCCCATCTGGACAAAGTCCGCGCTATCGCCGAAGCCGAAGGCGCCGTGCTGGTACCCATCTGCAATAAACTGGAAGCAGAGATTGCGGAACTGGCAGACGATGAAAAAATGGAATTCCTGCAGGATCTCGGCATGGAAGAGCCGGGCCTGGATCGCGTGATTCGGGCCGGTTACTCGCTGCTTGGGTTACAGACCTACTTCACCGCCGGAGTCAAGGAAGTGCGCGCCTGGACCATCAAACAGGGCGCCACTGCGCCGCGCGCCGCAGCAGCCATTCACACCGACTTCGAACGGGGCTTTATCCGCGCCGAAGTGATTGCCTATGATGATTTTGTTGCATTCAAGGGTGAACAGGGCGCCAAAGATGCGGGCAAATGGCGCCTGGAAGGCAAGGAATATATCGTCCAGGATGGCGACGTTATCCACTTCCGCTTTAACGTGTAATGCTATTGACAAATGTTTCTCAAATAGACAAAATGCGCGTCCTCGATGTGGCTACGTAGCTCAGCTGGTTAGAGCACAGCATTCATAATGCTGGGGTCGGTGGTTCAAGTCCACCCGTAGCTACCACTCTTCATGCCCCTGCGGCCCGACACGGCTTCCGATATGACCCAGGGAAACAACACAGAGTCATCTCCAGATACACAGCAGCCTCGCAAACAGCGCGGTGGCTTTTTCGGCAATCTGATTTTTAACATCATCATTCCGGTTGTTGTGCTCAGCCGTTTCAGTGGTGAAGACAGTCTGGGCCCCATGTGGAGCATTGTTGTCGCGCTCAGTTTCCCGATCGCTTATGGTCTTTGGGATCTGCGCGATACCGGTAAAATCAATCCGTTTTCGGTCATTGGCGTCGTCAGTGTGTTTCTTACTGGCGGTATCAGCCTGCTGCAGCTTGATCCGCAATATATCGCCATCAAGGAAGCCGCTATCCCCGGCGCCATTGGTCTGGCAGTGCTGATCAGCCAGAAAACCCGCTTCCCTCTGGTAAAAACCCTGATCCTGAACGGCCAGCTGATCCGTGTCGAAGCCCTGTATCAGGCACTGGCCGCCAAGGGCAATACCGCCTTGTTTGAGCGCCGCCTGTCACAGGCATCATTAATTGTTGCCGCCTCCTTCTTCCTGTCATCTGCTCTGAACTACATACTGGCGCGAGTGATTCTGGTAAGCCCGCCAGGTACCACTGAGTTCAGTGAACAGCTCGGCCGCATGACGGCGCTAAGTTATCCGGTGATCGCCATTCCGAGCATGATTGTTCTGCTGATAGCCATCTGGTTTGTTTTTTCACAGATTCATCGCCTGACCGACGAGAAGCTGGAAACCTTCCTCATCGACAACGCTTGATCTGAATCAAAACGACTGTTCCTGAATCTCCCTACACTCAATGACCGTTATATGAACGGGTTCAAATTCTGTGTAAAGCATACGGGGGAGACAGACAATGAAAAAACTATTCAGCACACTCCTGATCAGCGGCTCAGCACTCCTGTCAGCCAATGTGATGGCTCAGAGCATGATTGAAGGTGTTTACATGTCCGCTGCTGGTGATAACGGACGCGGCGCTTGCACAGTCGAAGTCAAGAGCATGGGCAAATCACCCAAGTACGGCGATGAGGTGTATGCCCTGACCTCGCACGGGGAAGGTGCCTGCGAGTGGACGGCAGTGGGCCTGTCCAAAAACTTCAATATCAGCGCAGGCCTTGTCAGCAGCGGTGGTCATGCAGGTTACATCAACGCCAAATGGCCGTTCGGACCCGGCGGTGCCCGTCTGGAAGTAACTACCTTTGATCCGGATGGCTCCGAGCGCACCCAGGTTGCATTCACCAAGGTTGACAGCAAATAGATCAGCGTTCCGGTGGTGTTTCCGCCTCGACAGGAAACACCACCAGATGGTCCATTTCGACACGAATACCGATCGCACTACCTTTGGCGTGTGCATGATGACTGGGAACCAGACTCAGGATGCGGGCACCGCTGTCCAGCTCCAGCGTGTACAAAAAGACTGAACCCCGGAAGGCTTTTTCCAACACTTTCGCAGTGGAGTGGCTATCATCATCGTGAATGACATCGTCCGGGCGAATAAGAACTGACACCAGTTCTCCAGAAGCGTACGGCAGATCCTCGTCGGTATGCAGAACACCCAGCTCGGTGCTCACACTCAAGGTATCGATGACTGTACCCGGCAAGAACACCCCCTCACCGACGAAATCAGCCACATAAGCGCTCTGTGGCTCGTGGTAAAGATCAAACGCACTGCTCCACTGCAGTAATTGTCCAGCTCGCATGACACCGATTTCATCGGCCATCGCAAAGGCTTCCAGTTGATTATGACTGACCAGAATCGTGGTAATGCCATCCTGTTTCAGGACCTCACGAATTTCCCGGGCAATCTCCTCTCGCAACTCCACGTCCAGACTGGCAAAGGGCTCATCGAGCAGCAGAATACGCGGACGCGGTGCCATGGCTCTGGCTATCGCCACACGTTGTTGCTGCCCACCTGACAGCCGATGCGGATAGGCATCCAACAGCTCGCCAATGTGCAGCAATTGCGCCAGCTCCTGCACGCGTTTCTGTTTATCTGCAGCCTTCCAGCCATTCAGGCCAAATGCAATATTGTCGCGAATGTTTAAATGCGGAAACAGCGCGTAATCCTGAAACACCATGCCGACCTGACGCCTTTCCACCGGCAACTGATGTCCGGCCCTGCTCACCACTTCACCACCAATGATGACCTCACCTCCCGTGACAGCCTCAAATCCGGCAATGGCGCGCAGCAGGGTTGTTTTACCACAGCCGCTGGGTCCCAACAGGCAACCGATATCCCCTTCTTTCAATTTCAGGGAAATGGCGTGCACAATGGGTGTGCCTTCCAGTGCCACGGAAATATTATTGATTTGCAGAGCGTGAGTCATGACCCGGTCGTGATGCAGAAATGGATAAACTGATGATGATAACAGGAATGATGCCGGCAAGAACAATCATCAGCGCCGAGGCGGCGGCTTCGGTCAGCCGCTCCTGGTTAGCCAGTTCATAGGTTCTGATAGCCAATGTATTAAAATTAAAGGGCCTCAATATCAAGGTGGCCGGCAATTCTTTCAACACGTCCACAAACACCAGCAATGAGGCTGTCAGCAGACTGCCACGCAACATGGGAATATGTACCCGCCGCAGAATCTGCCAGGCGCCCAGCCCCATCGAACGGCCTACGTCGTCCATACTGGGTTTGATTTTGCCCAGACCGGCATCCAGCGTATTCATGGACACCGGCAAAAACCGTACAACGTAGGCAAACATCACCGCGACAAGAGTCCCGCTGAGCAGTAGCCCGGACGATACATCAAATTGCCGCTGCAACCAGCCATCCAGTGTATTGTCAAACCAGGTAAACGGAATCAGCACCCCCACGGCGATCACGGTCCCCGGAATCGCGTATCCCATGCTCAATATCCGCACAGCGGCTCGCATGGGCACTCCAGGTTGCAGTCGTTTCGCGTAGCTGATCGCCAAACCCAGTAACAGAGCGATAACGGCCGCCGTGCCGGCCAGCTTCAGGCTGTTACTGATCAACTGGCTGAAAGCCGAGAAATCGACGATGTCGCGAGTGTCCCATGCCCACCAGGCAAGTTGCAGAAACGGGATAAGGAAACCCAGCAATACCGGCAAACCACAACACAGTAAGGCCAGGAACAGGCGACCACCTTGCAAGCGGATTTGCGGCAGACGTGAATATTTGGTGCTGGTATGGTGGTATTTCGCCTTATTGCGTGACCACTGCTCGGTCACCACCAGCACCAGAATAAACAGCATCAACAGTGCTGACAGTTGCGCAGCCGCCGTAGAGCTGCCCATGCCAAACCAGGTCCTGAATATACCGGTCGTAAACGTTGATAAACCAAAATACTGTACGGTACCGTAATCGGCCAGGGTTTCCATCAATACCAATGCCAGGCCGGCGATAATCGCCGGTCGTGCCAATGGGACCGCGACTCGCAAGAAAGCCCGCCATGGGCCTGCACCCAGCGTTCTGGAAACCTCCAGCACACAGACGGATTGCTCAAGGAAGGCCATGCGGGACAGCAAATAGACGTATGGGTAAAGCACCAGCGACAACATCGTCACAGCACCACTCAGCGAACGAATCTGAGGGAACCAGTAATCACCAAAACGTAAATCAAATGTATCGCGAATAAACGCCTGCACTGGGCCCGTTACGTCCAGCATGCCCGTGTAGGTATACGCAATGATGTAGGCGGGCATGGCGAGCGGCAAAACCAGCGCCCATTCAAGAATCCGGCTACCGGGGAAACGCGTCATGGTGACCAGCCAGGCGGGCACCACACCCAGGATCAGGACCAGCACGCCGACACCCAACATCAGGGTCAGCGATTGCCCGATGTATGTCCATAACAAGGTATCACTCAGATGCTGCCATACCCCGTCACTGCCGCTACCTACGGAGGCAACAACAGTCAGAATCGGCACACTCAAAAGCAAACAAAGCGCAATGATACTGATCAGTGCGCTTTGTTCCCGAATCTTTCTCAGAAATACGATCTGTCGTGTCAAAATAATGCCATTAGCAAAGAGTTACCGCCATCCTGCCCTGTCCATCAGGCGAACGCCCTCGGCATTATGAATACCCAACTGATCCAAGGCAAGATCATCGGCCTTGAATGTACCCCAGGCTGCCAGTGTATCGCTGACTGGCACATCGTCACGAACCGGGTACTCATTGTTTGCCTCGGCATACCAGGCCTGAGCTTCATCGCTGACCAGAAACTCCATTAACTGAATGGCCGCTTCTTTGTTCGGTGCGTAACGGCTCAAGCCGGCGCCACTGATATTGATATGTGCTCCGCGATCCTGCTGATTGGGCCAGAAAACCGATACCTGTTCTGCCTGCTCGCGCTGCGCCTCACTGGTGGCGTTCAGCATACCTGCCAGATAGTAGGTATTGACTACCGCCAGCTCACATTGCCCAATTGCCACCGCAGCAATCTGATCGCGGTCACCACCCTGCGGGGCACGCGCCATATTGGCCACCAGGCCACGCGCCCACTGCTCAGTTTCTTCAACACCATGATGAGCAACCATGGATGCCGTCAATGACTGATTGTAGATATTTGAAGAGGATCGAATGCAGATCTTGCCACGCCACTTGGGGTCAGCCAGGTCTTCATAAGTCGACAACTGATCAGGGGACACCCGCGAATGATCATAAACAATCACTCGCGAGCGCAGGGAGGCAGCAAACCAGTAACCCTCACTGTCCCGATACTTGGCAGGAATCCGCTGTTCGAGCACCGACGAGGACACAGGCTGCAGCAAGCCCATCTCTTTGGCCCGGTGCAGACGCCCCACATCCACTGTCAGCAGCAGATCAGCCGGGGTATTGGCACCTTCCAGCTCCATACGGGTGGTCAGCTCGTCGGCCCCTGCTGTAATCAGATTCACAGTGATGCCGGTCTGCTCAGAAAATCTGTCAAGAATTGGCTTGATCAGATTCTCTTCGCGAGCAGAATAGATATTAACCTCCGCCGCCTGAGACTGGGCAATTGACAACGCGGACAAGGTCAACGCTATCGTGACAGCACACTTCTTGAATAAATTCACTTCCGCCTCCTGGGTACATCTCTTGATGGGCGAAAATGATAATTGCTCTCATTTAGATTTGCAATATTTATATGCGCTTTTATTTATTGAGCTGCATCAGCCTCTTCGCGCCGGGCGCCCATCAGGATGCCGGGCAAACCATAATTACCTTCATGGCAGGCGTATTCATACATCCGGTCTTCACTGGCATTAAAACTCATCTCGCCGCGCCAGACCTGCTCGTAGTATACCGGATCACTCACTTCAAACTCATACAGGATCTGGGATTCAGAATAGCGGGTAAAGCGTTCAGTGACTTTGCCCTGATCGGACAAGGGTACCTGTCCGCCGCCAGCCTGTTGCGGGTGCAGATTGACCGTTTCAACAACCAGAGTGTCGCCCTCCCAGCGGCCCACCGAATCACCCAGCCATTGATGCAGCGCCGAGGGGCGATGCTCACCGTCTATGGGTATGATGCGGGCATCCTGGTTCATCTCCACCAGAATCATCACATAGTCTTCTGTCTGCACAATCTGGTAGTGGTTGTTATACAACACATTCAGCATGGGTGGTCCGCCGGTACCACCAAAACCAATCAGGCAGCGCTCGCCCAGCGATCGACCTTCCGGCCCGTCATTACTGCTGAATTTGGCACGAAACTCGCGACGGAGCTGTTGCCCCTGCTCAGAATAAGGGATGCGACCGCTGGGCGGGTCGATTACCCAGGAGGTGCGATACTCGCCCTTGACCAGCCCGAAAGTACTACCTGGGTCTATCCAGAATGCATTGTACCCCCGTCCCATCGCCAGATCGGAGCCATCCAGTAGCTCACCTGCCTGTAGATTGTCGTCGGTGGCCTGACGCACGTTCTGAGGATGAGCCGCCGTCACTTCCGCCAGACGATCAGGTGGGACCACCAGATAGTCATATCGGCTGTCGCGTTGCAGTGTTGTAATTGATGCATTCGTCCATAGCCCCTGAAAGTCCGGCTTGCCCGACGGAGTGCGAGGAGGCTCATAGTCGTCAGCCATCAGCAGCGAAGTAAACATCATCAGTGCAGCTGTCGTCAGACAGCAAGGTGTTCTGCTCATATCCATCCGGACCTCTTTTAATTATTATTTCTGACAGAATCATAACAGACTGCGGCGAATGGTCACACTTTGGAAGTTTGCCCGTTCTTGATATGTCATAATGAGCCTGTACGTTTAATTATCAACTAAACCGATTTCTTGAGGGAACTGTTGCCATGATGAGAGTCAGAAACTTACGTGTTATTACTGCTGCTGCTCTGCTTCTGAGCCTGGCCGCCTGCAACGGAGCGGAAACTGACAACGCAGCCCATGACACTGCCGACTTTAACCTCACCCTGGATATGGTGACCTTTATGAATCACGCCCTGGAGCCCGTTGCCGACGTGCTTTGGCGATCTGCCGGCTGGGTGGATGATGAAGTGGAGGGTTACTTCGAACTCTATCCGACTGACGACGAAGGCTGGCATGAAGTCGAGGGCATGGCTGGCGCTATCGTTGAGCTGGGAAATGCGCTGATGCTGCCCGGACGGGCTTACGATGACACTACCTGGGCCACTTACTCCAAGGCCATGAGTGAAGTGGGATTGCGGGCCATGATCGCCGCCGAGGAGCAGAATGAGGAAGAACTGTTTCAGGCGGGGGCACAACTTTACAGCGTCTGTACGGCATGTCACCAGGCCTACAACCCGGAGATTGTCACCCGCTTTGCGCCGTCCAGTCTGAGCGATTGATGCACACACGCCGGCTTGTATTGCTGCTGACGGCACAGCTTCTGCCGGCGCTGGCGCTGGTTCTGCCCGTTCTGGCGCTGGCCCATAACATTGCCGGTGGCGATGCCAGTTTTATTGCCAGCAATGCCGGGGCAGCACCGGGACCATTTATGTATCTGGGCGCGAAACACATGGTGTCAGGATACGACCACCTGTTGTTTCTGGCCGGGGTAATCTTTTTCCTGTATCGCCCGATTCACGTCATCCAGTACGTAACCCTGTTCGCGGTTGGACACAGTACAACGCTGTTACTGGGCGTGTTGGCAGACATACAGATCAACGCCTATCTGATTGACAGCTTTATCGCGCTTTCAGTGGTTTATAAAGCACTGGAGAATATGGGCGGCCTGGACAGGCTGGGCAAGTGGCGCCCGAACACACGCCTTGCGGTACTGCTGTTTGGTCTCATTCACGGCTTCGGTCTGGCCACCAGCCTCCAGGAGCTGCAGCTGGCAGATGAAGGCTTGATCGTCAATCTGATCAGCTTTAACGTCGGTGTCGAAATCGGACAGATTCTTGCCCTGTTGTTTATATTTGCTTTTTTTGAAGTCTGGCGAACCCGGAACTCATTCAGGCAGTACGCTTTTATCAGTAATGCTGCTTTGATGTGCGCCGGGTTCATCCTGATGATGTATCAGCTGACAGCCTGGCAATTGAATGCCTGACGGGAGTGAAACAATGAAAGAACACCGGCTTGTCGCCGCTATCGGCATAGCTTTTGCCAGTGCCCTGGCCATTTTTCTGACCGTGGTTCTGCCCGCAGAGTTTGGCCGTGATCCGCTGGGCACGGGCCGCCTGCTGGGACTGAGCGGCATGGCCGACACCACGGCGGATTCGTTAAATCCGCAGTACGAAGTGCATAAATCCGAGACCATCGAACTGGTCCTGGAACCTTTCCAGTCGCTGGAATACAAGTACCTGATGGACAGAGGCAATACGCTGGTTTTCAGCTGGCAGGCCGATGGCGAACTCTACTTTGACATGCACGCTGAAGACATCACTGTCGAAGATTACGACGAAAGTTATGCCCAGGGGGACGCAGCATCCGACCAGGGCTCGTATCAGGCAGCATTTAACGGCATGCACGGTTGGTTCTGGGAGAACCGCACCTTCCAGACAGTGACACTCAAGCTCAGCACCGCCGGTTTTTACGTGATGGCAACCGAATTCCGCGGCGGCGGCTCAACAGATCGGCAACCACCCCAGGTATTCTGATTTGCGATTCCGGTGAAGTTACCGCGTTGCCGTATGGCAATTCTCACACGACGTGTACAAGTCATTGTTAAGCTCCATAAGAGCATCAAGGTCCTGATTTTTAGCCGCCTGCCATGCCCTGACAGAGGCATCACGCATCAGCACGGTGTCCTGCAACCATTGCTCTGTGAGGCGTTTATAGCCCGGGATCAGTAGCAGGTTTGCAGCCTCGGCCAGCATCAGAGTCTTATTTTCCAGCTCCCGCCACGCAGCATCATCTTCAGGCGGAAACCGTGATACATAGAAAACGGCATCCGATGTCGGCTGGATGATACGCGTCATCAGCGCCGACATATCCGCTATCGCCTGAGGCTCGTCATCTGCCGCCAACAGGCTTGTCGATGACACAGCTACCAGCAGGAAAAACAGGTACTTATTCATCCAACGCCACCTCAGTCTGCAATCAGCACAAAAAGCATAACACATAAAAAAAGCGCCTGTTTGATCCGGATCAACCGGTCATACAAGCGCTTCTTTTTAAGCTTCAGCAGACTCCAGGGACTGCTTTCAGGCTGTCAGATTACCGCTCGTCCGGATCTGAACCGTCCTGCGGCGCACCGATACCTGATGAACCCATAAACAACTTACGGCCATCCGGGAATGTGATGTCACGGCCATTAGCGCGACAGGCCGGCGTACACAGACGGTCTTTACTCTGGTAACCGGTCACAACGATTTCAGTACCGATTTGCAGTGAGTTACGTGTAATGCCGCGACGCAGCAGGGTATTCGGCGTACCACCCTCGGCCATCCAGGCCTGCTCGGAACCATCTTCATTGGTGTGGCGCAGGTGGATCCAGGAGTGTGGGTTAATCCACTCTACCCGGGTAATCGGACCACGCAGCGCAACCGGCAGGTTGGCGTCAAATTCTGCGGAAAACGCGTGGTGTGCGGTTGCCGGCGTTTTTACACCCATGGCAGCAATGCCACCAACGACTGCTACAGCAGCTACAAGCAGTTTCATTTTCATGCTAATCACCCCTATTCATTTAGCTTCAATGGCTAAAATATTACCGTTAATGGCGTTCTGTTTCCAGAGCAAAGACAGTCCGCCTGGCGTTACTCTTCGACATTTAGTCTCATTATTCTTAAAAAGGCATGACCATATCTTCGATAGGACGGCCTTTACGGAAGCGGCCAAACAACAGCTCTTCCACAAACTCCACACATTTAAACTGGGGGAGCTCGAAGTCATTTTCAAGTCGGCGATACAAAGGCATCGCAATCGTCCAAGGCTCGGTGTAGAGCTGCGGATCTTCAATTGTTGCCTCATATTCAATCACATTCTCGTCAACCATCGTGTAACGTTCTGTGACTTTCGATTCCCATGATCGGTAGTTACCGGCCCGATCGTACCAGGTCTGATCTATCAGGCCTGACACTTCCACAACAAAGGTATCACCTTCCCAGTATCCGTATGATTGTCCCATCCACGAATCAATGGGAGGCTCACCCGGATCTTCCAGGTAGACGTTCCTCACTGCTCCTGCAAAGGAATAAGCAATAAAAAACGCACTGTTGCTCTGGAATATCTGGAATGGATGAGGCAGGTAGGTCGCTCTTGGCACACCTGGCATAAAGCATTTAATTTCCGGATCCCGATCCAGCCAGTTTTCGCGATTTTCATCGCGCTGGGCAAGCGCCTCGGGCTTGTAGGGGATGTAGCCGTTGTTGGTGGTAATGACACCCTGACTGGCAGGCACAGCACCTACCGCACCCATGGCGACTACTTCAGGAGCAGGTACCGGAACAAAATCCCCGGGTACCATCGCAAACGCTGACTTGGGTGGAGCTGGTTCGAGGTTATTATTGGCCGTTGTCAGTACCTGCCAGATACCGTTCAGATCCGGCTTACCGTCCGGCGTACGAGGAATATCGCTGGCGGCAGACTGCGACTGGGCAGATGCTGTCTGACTGGCCTGTGGTGTGGATGAACTCTGCGGCGCCTCTGGTGAACAGGCCAATGCACTGACTGCCACGGCTACAGATAATAATTGTAATTTTTTGAACCCGTTAAGCATGTTTTTATACACCTCCCCTTGTGATCTGAGGATATAAACACTTCGATTTTGCACTGTCAAGCCTTAAACACCGTCCTGAACTACGCTATGCTCTGGCCACTTCGCACTGAGGATCAGGCCATGTTGCAGAATTTGCAAAATCGCTATTCACGTTACTTATTATTGCTATTCACAGTCGTTTGGCTGAGTGCCTGTGCCAGCGGGCAGGCACCTTCGGGTGGCAGCTCGCCGGAGGAGCTGACCCGCAATGGCCCTTATGAGATTCGTTCCTACATCGGCTTTGAATATCCGGCCGAGTATTTGCGCGCCACGATTTATTATCCGCTGAATGTTGACCGACCGGTGGGCGGCATTGCCATATCGCCGGGTTTTACGCAATTACAGCGACACAATAACTGGTGGGGAGCGCGCCTTGCCTCTCATGGTTACGCGGTTCTGGTGCTCGACACCAATGATTTGCGTGATCGTCCTGAACAGCGCGCCGAAGCATTGTTTGCCGGCATCCGGACATTGCGCCAAGAGAATGCCCGAGGCGAAAGCCCGCTTTACCAGCAACTGGACAATGACAGAATGGCCGTCATGGGACACTCGATGGGTGGTGGTGGCGCCCTGCTGGCTGCCCAGAAGTATGGTGATCAGCTAAAGGCCGCCATTCCCTACACGCCGTGGCAACCGGATGCAGATTTCAGCGGTATCACCATACCCACTCTGATATTCGGTGGGGAAGACGACCGCATTGCGCCCGTAGCCGATCACGCACGAATTCATTTTGACAGCCTTCCCGACACAACCGAAAAGGTCTATCTGGAAGTTGCCGGTGGAGATCACTTTATCGCCAACAATCAGTCCGGGCACCTTCACGGCATGCTGGGCAAGTACGCCCTGGCCTGGCTGAAACTGCATCTGGACGGGGACGAGAGTTATCGCGATATGTTGTATGGGAACATGCCGACCAGCGACCGTCAGCAGTTTTCACGAGTCAATAACTGACCTGTTGCCATTGGAGCCGCAGAGCGTCTGGCGATCAGCGAGGCGGGTCCGGACGCTCTGCAAGACTGCCATTCAGCCTGAACCATCCAGCGATACTGTATCGATCGCGCCCGGCTGGCAGTACTTCGTGTGGCACTTCCGTGCTCAAAAAAACCACCACAGTCCCATATTGCGGGTGAATACGGCAAATTTCGCCGTCACTCCGGGGATCAAACAACACCAGTTCCCCACCATCGCCGTCAATCCAGTCCGGATTCAGATAAACAACAAGGGACAGTTCGCGCCGCGCGCCACGTTCCAGACCGTCAGGGCGGAATGCGTCAAAGTGCTTTTTGTAAAAGTCGCCCGGGCGATAATGCGCAAAATGTGACTCAAATGAAAACAAGCCCATAAACAGACGCCGATTCAAGCCACGCTGCAGATGCGCAGCCCATTCCAGCCACAGACGTTCGGCGGGTGTTTCGCCCTCAATCCAGCGCACTTTATCCCGACGTATGGAAGGGGCCAGCATGTGATCCTGACTACGACCAATGCCTGCCAACTGAAAGTCTTGCTGATTCATGTGCAGCAACTGCTCGCGCAGCGCTATCAAAAACTCTTCAGGAATGGCGTCTGTCTGAACGCTCCAGGATTGTTGCGACAGGTCTTCGGCAATCTGATCAAGAACAACATCGGTAAGCATATCAAAGCCGCCATTAGGTCAGAGCGCCGCGCCGGTTTGCCAACTGCAGTGCGCTGACATGAAAGGAGGCGCATTTTGCCTTTGCCGTGAAGCCATCACAAGGATTTTTTGGGATGACTGTTTTTAACTGGCCCTAACACCTATACTGACCGGACTCGCTTGGCACATAAGTGAAACGCATGTCTATCAGCAGTATCAAACGCAGCGCGCTGACCATAGCCCTTATCTATCTGATCAGCGGCTCTCTATGGATCATTTTCAGCGACCGGCTACCCTTACCTGAGGTGCAGGGAAACCCGGTCAGCCTCGTGGCATTTCAGACCGCGAAAGGTCTGTTTTACGTGATGGCCACCTCGGTCATGCTTTATTGGCTGAGCATACACGCACTGAAACGACAGCGCAGTATTCAGGAGAAAGCGTGGCAGACAGAACATCAATTGATTGCCGAGCGCCAGCAGCTTGCCTACTTTGATACGCTGACCGGACTGCCCAACCGGCTGCAGCTCATCGAAGCACTGCAGCATGCAGTGCACAGCCCGGATCACACTGACCACCCGCTGGCCTTGCTGTATATCGACCTGGATGATTTTAAAAGCGTCAATGACAGCCTCGGCCACAATGCTGGTGATGAGCTGCTAAGGGCTGTAAGCAGCCGCCTCACCTCAGTCAGACGTCCCGGCGATTTACTGGCAAGACTTGGCGGTGATGAATTCGCCATCATGGCCAGAAAAATCAACAATGCTCACGACGTGCACATCATCTGCCACCAGATTCTGCAGGCACTTGCAGCGCCTTTCACCATCCATAATGGCAGACAGATATTCGTTGAAGCCTGCATAGGTGCCAGCCTGTATCCTGCTGACGCGCGTAGCGAAGAAGCCCTGATGCGAAACGCCGACACGGCGATGTATCGTGCCAAGCACAGCGGCCGCAACCGCTACGTCATGTACGAAGCCAGCATGAGCAAGCAGGTGCGACAGCAACTGGATATGGAAACATCCTTGCGCCAGGCTGTCGCGCTGGAAGCACTGGAGCTGCACTTTCAACCCAAAGTTGACTGTGCGTCCGGAAAATACCTGGGAGCCGAGGCGCTGCTGCGTTGGCCGCAGCCCGATGGTCGCTATATAGCGCCCGCGGAATTTATACCGTTAGCGGAGCGAACCGGACTGATCATTCCGATTGGCGACCTTGTTCTGGAAGCATCATGCAAAATGCTCCGTCAATGCCTGGATAGCGGCCTGCAACCCTGCAGCATTGCAGTCAACATCTCCCTCAAACAATTTCGCGGACGCAGTGCTGCACTGGAGCAGAGCATAAGCACCGCACTGAGCCGCTGGCATGTGCCACCGCAATTGTTAAGCCTTGAAATTACCGAATCTGCATTAATGGAGAACCCGGCGGAAGCGGCGGCAAGCCTTAACAATATCCGGGCCACCGGCATCACTATCGCCATTGATGACTTTGGCACGGGGTTCTCCAACATGATGCAACTGTCACAACTGCCGATTGACATCCTGAAGATTGATACCAGCTTTACCCACTCACTGGGTGATAACACGCCGGGCAATCAGGTTATACGCTCAGTCATCGAACTGGCGCATCGCCTGAAACTCAAAACGGTAGCAGAGGGCGTGGAAACCGAACAACAATGGCAAATCCTCAAGGATATGGGCTGCGATCATCTGCAGGGTTACTTGTTCTCACGCCCTCTCAAAGATGAAGATTTTATTCAGTGGCTGCAAGAGCACGGCGCGCAGGACTGACAGGCTGCAACCCCGACAACAACTCATCCAGTTTACCCAGAATGCCCGAGTTGGCCTGTGCGATGTCCGACAGGCGATTATCGAGGGCGTACTGTTGACTGGCTTCAGCATACACAGCCAGGTTGCTCATAAACTCACTCAGCACCCTCACGCTCATACGGCTGGCATTCATGCCACAACCCAGCTCTTCCAGACAGATGGCATTCAGTTGCTGCTCAAACTGGCCTGACAGCGGCATCGCCAGATAGGGTTTACCCAGATAAAGTGCCTCGCTGATCAATGTAAACCCGGCCGTGGCGATTACGGCACGGCAAGACGACAGGTCCTGCAGAAATCCCTCACTGCTGAACGGCCTGAATTCGAGATTGCCAGTCTTTCCGGTCTGCGAACTGCCATAAACAAGAAACTGGTATTGCGGAAATCGCCGCAACAATGCTAACAACCCCTCGAATTCGCTGGTCACATAAACCAGAAAATGATTGCCAGCGCCTGGCTGGCATTGCAGTACCTCTCTTCGCAGAATCGGCGGAAACAGAAAGGTGAAATCATTTTTGGTCTCGCCGAAAAAGTAAGTGGTTGCCAGGGCATAATCCGGCTTTGGAACCATCAGGCGAATTACCAGCTCTGTCAGCCAGCGTGAGCCGCGCAGATTAGCGGGCGAATCATATTTCATGTAACGCATGCGATGCTGATTATCCAGACTGATCAATGGCACGCGATGCAATCGGGCCCACCAGGCGCATGTCGGTTCGAAATCGGTAATCACCACATCCGGTCGGAAAGTGGCAAGCAGCTCACGCAGCGCACCCAGACGTCGGACAGCGATTGGCAAGCGGCGCAGGTTGTGCCAGATAGTCTTGAACACCTGAACCTTATTATTGCTGCTGACTATATGCAGACCTTCGATCGCCACGCAGTCAAAACTGGCCTGCAAATTTCTGAAACCGCGGTCATAACTGACAACCTTAACCACATGCCCGCAATCCTGCAGATGCCGGACAACTTCCATGGCACGCGAGGAATGGCCCGACCCTTCGCCGGAGACGCCATACAGAATTCGCAGCATATCAATCATTCCCGGTCTGAATTTCCATGGCGCCAGTGTAGGGATAAATTGTGACAATTCCGTTAAGCCATTGTCAGAATCCACCATACCGACGATAATTATGGCCTTTGCATAGGGGACACTGACATGGCTCAGGACAAAGCGCCGGATTTTGAAGAGACGCTGACAGAGCTGGAGGCGCTGGTCTCCCGGATGGAAGAAGGGCAGATGGGTCTGGAAGAGTCACTGGCGGCATTCGAGAAAGGCATCAATCTGACCCGCGAGTGTCAGCAGGCACTTCAGCAGGCCGAGCTCAAAGTGCAGATCCTGACCAATGCGGACAGTGAACCGCCCCAGACCGACGTTCTGCTCACAACCCCCGGCAATCTCTGACCGCCCCCCTTTCGACCCGGAGAAAGGGCAACTCTCAACACTGAATTTACAGAACTTTGACTATGCAGGCAGACCTGAACGATTTTTTTCTGCTGACCCGGCAACGCTGTGAGCAGACTCTCGACATGGCTCTGCAGAATCTGCCAGCCATGCCGGTGCGGCTGACCGAGGCGATGCGCTACAGCGCTCTGGCTGGCGGCAAACGCATCCGGCCCTGTCTGACTTACGCGGCCGCAAACGCACTGGGCGCAGAAATCTCCATCGCCGATATACCTGCGGCGGCCATTGAGATGATGCATTGTTACTCATTGATCCACGATGACTTGCCGGCCATGGATAACGACGATCTGCGCCGAGGTAAACCCACCGTCCACAAAGCGTTTGATGAAGCCACCGCTATCCTGGCCGGTGATGCACTGCAATGCCTGGCCTTCCAGATAATAAGTGAGCAGCAGCAATTCAACGCTCAAACCACTTGCCGTATGTTATCGGTGCTGGCTTCGGCCGGGGGCTGCAGTGGAATGATTGCCGGCCAGGGCATAGATCTGGCCGCTGTTGGTAAAGGCTTGTCGCTTGCTGAACTCGAGATCATGCATCAATTGAAAACCGGCGCACTGATCAGCGCCGCAGTTGAATTGGGTGCCCTGGCAGCCGGCTGCACTGATTCCCGGACTCTGGCAGCGCTGGCAACTTATGCCCGCAGCATCGGACTGGCTTTTCAGGTTCAGGATGACATACTGGACGTCACCAGTGACACACAAACGCTGGGTAAAACCCAGGGTGCTGACGTGGCCTTGAATAAACCGACATACGTGAGCCTGCTGGGATTGGCCGGTGCCCGTGAAAAGGCCGACCAACTGGTTAAAGATGCATTGCAGGCCCTTGAACAATTACCTGGTGAGACACAAACCCTGGCTGACATTGCAACTTATATTACGGACCGACGTCACTAAGCGTTTGACGAAGGCCCAACCGTGCATTACCGTTACCGATCACCGCTGAACGCAGGCACAAGATTCAATGCTGACTGAAATACCACTCAAGCGCCCCGACACACCGCTGCTGGACCAGATAAACTCGCCGGCCGACCTGAAAGAGATGGATCCGGCCGATTTTCCTGACCTGGCCAGGCAGTTGCGAAACTTCCTGCTGTACTCGGTAGGCCAGACCGGCGGACACTTTGGCGCCGGCCTGGGTGTGGTCGAGCTCACCATAGCCTTGCACTATGTCTTTGATACCCCGCAAGACCGCCTGATATGGGACGTCGGCCACCAGACCTACCCTCACAAGATACTTACCGGTCGTCGCGAACAAATGTTAAGCATGCGCCAACAAGGCGGCCTGGCAGCCTTCCCCTGCCGAACCGAAAGTCAGTATGACGCCTTCGGCGTCGGCCACTCCAGCACTTCCATCAGCGCGGCGCTGGGCATGCTGGTTGCTGCCCGTCGCGAGCAGTCCGACAGGCATGTCATCGCTGTGATCGGTGACGGTGCCATGACGGCAGGCATGGCTTTTGAGGCGCTGAATCACGCAGGCGAGCTCGATGACAATGTGCTGGTCATACTGAATGATAATAATATGTCGATTTCGCGCAATGTCGGCGGACTGTCCAGCTACTTCGCGCGCATGTGGGCCAGCAAACCCTACAACTTTATTCGCAGTGGCAGCAAAAAAGTACTCTCACACATCCCGCCGGCCCTGAAAGCGGCCCACCGGGCTGAAGAGTACATGAAAGGCATGGTGTCGCCAGGCACTCTGTTTGAGGAAATCGGCTTTAACTATATAGGCCTGGTTGACGGCCATGACACCGATCGCCTGATCGAAGTTCTCGCCAATATCAAACAATTGCGTGGCCCTCAACTCCTGCACATCGTAACCCAGAAAGGCAAGGGTTATACCGCATCGGAAAACGATCCTTTTGGCATGCATGCCATGAGCAAAATCGAGGTCAAACCCAAGCGGCCCGTCAAAACGCCGGATACTCCAAGCTACTCCCAGGTATTTGGTCAGTGGCTGTGCGACATGGCCGCCAGCGACGAGAAGTTGATGGCCATTACACCGGCGATGAGTGCCGGATCTGGCATGGACGAGTTTGCGAGAGCCTGGCCGGAACGTTTTTTTGATGTCGCCATTGCAGAGCAGCATGCTGTGACCTTTGCCGCAGGCATGGCCTGCGACGGTCTGAAACCTGTAGTCGCCATATACTCAACGTTTCTGCAACGCGCCTACGATCAACTGATTCACGATGTCGCTCTGCAGGATCTTGATGTGCTGTTTGCCATCGATCGCGCAGGTCTGGTGGGCGAAGATGGCCCGACCCATGCAGGCAGCTTTGATCTGAGTTTTTTACGCTGCATTCCCAATATGGTCATCATGGCACCCAGCGATGAAAACGAATGCCGTCAGATGTTGTATACCGGGCACCTGCACAACGGCCCGACGGCTGTTCGTTATCCGCGAGGCAAAGGCCCGGGCGCTGCGATCAATCAAACGATGGAAGCGCTACCGATAGGCAAAGCAAGACTGCGCCGCAAGGGTAACACTGTTGCCATTCTGGCATTCGGCAGCATGCTGACACCTGCACTGGCGGCGGCGGAGCAACTGGACGCCACGGTTGTGGATATGCGTTTTATCAAGCCGCTGGATACCGAGACGATCCGTATTCTGGCGCAGCAGCATTCCCTGCTCGTCACAATAGAAGAAAACGCCATCGCCGGCGGTGCCGGTTCTGCAGTTAACGAATATCTCTTACAAGAGGATTTTCACATACCGGTTTTAAACCTCGGATTACCAGACTGCTTTATCCCGCACGGCAAAGTGCCGCAGATGCTGACCTCGATTGGACTGGATCGTGACGGCATATGCCAGTCCATCCGTCGCAAATTGACTCAATGTAAAATTCATTCAAGGGCGGTCTGACTGACCCGACCGGAAAAACAATATGGAAACTCCAGAGCAACGCAATGCAAGGCACAAGAAAGCCATGCAACGCAAAAAGGCACACATCGACCAGCGTATTGCTGCAGCCACCACTGACAAAGGTCTGCTGTTGGTGCTGACGGGCAACGGCAAGGGCAAAAGCTCATCAGCCTTTGGCATGCTGGCCAGAAGCGTCGGTCACGGCCTGCGCTGCGGCGTGGTGCAGTTCATCAAAGGACAGTGGGAATGCGGTGAACACCTTTTGTTCGCCGAACACCCGCAAGTTGAATTTCAAGTCATGAATACTGGTTTTACCTGGGAAACCCAGGATCGGGACTCCGATATCGCGGCAGCCGAAGCGACCTGGGCACATGCCGAGCGCCTGCTGGCCGACAACAGCATTGATGTTGTACTGCTGGATGAGCTGACATATATGCTGACCTATGGTTACTTGAACCCCGATCGTGTGCTCAGTGCACTGCAAAATCGCCCGACCAGCCAGCATGTCATTATCACGGGCCGCAATGCCAGCAAGTCATTGATCGAACTGGCCGACACCGTAAGCGAAATCAACGATGTCAAACATGCTTTTAATGCCGGCATCAAGGTCCAGAAAGGCATTGATTACTAACTTCGCAATGCGCTTTTGTATCCTGCTTTGTTGCCTGATGACAGGCCAGAGCGCCCTTGCGCAGCCGATCCGGGTCACTGACGATAGTGGCCGGGAAGTGTCCCTTACCAAACCTGCTCAGCGCATCATTACACTGGCACCGTCATTAACCGAACTGGTGTTCAGCCTGGGTGCCGGCGACCAGGTGGTCGGGGTCATGGACTACAGTGATTACCCTGAGCAGGCTCTGCAATTACCGGTGGTCGGTCGCTATGACACACTGGACATGGAGCGCATTGTGGCGCTGCAACCCGATCTGATAGTTGCCTGGCGCAGCGGCAATCCACGCGGCGCTTTACAACGTCTGGAGGAAATGGGTTATCCCGTTTATATAGCCGAGCCGCTATCACTGCGCAGCATCGCCAGTCACCTGTTTCGACTGGGTGCGCTGACCGGGCATCACGAGACTGCCAATGAGCTGGGCGCCGATTTTTTGAATCAGGTACAGGCACTGCAATCCGGATTCGCGGAAAGGGAAACAATCAGCGTCTTCTATCAGGTTTGGCACTCACCATTAATCAGTGTGGGCGGCCAGGAGCTGATCAATGACATGATTAATATCTGTGGCGGACAGAATATCTTTGCCGAGTTACCCATTGGCCCCAAGGTAAATCTTGAAGATGTGCTGGCCAGAGATCCGCAGATCATTCTGGCCAGCGGATCTGACGAAAATATGCCGCTGTGGCTGGATGACTGGCGGCGCTGGCCGGAGCTTTCCTCCGTGCAGCACAATCACCTTTACAGTATTCCACCAGATCTGGTTCAGCGCCACAGTCTGAGGGCTCTGCAAGGTCTTCAGCAAATGTGTCGGTATATTGATCGGGCGCGCCAATGATCTAGTTACGTAAAAGGTGGCCCATTTTACTGACTTTTACTGCCAGATAACTTTCATTGTGCTGGTTCAAACCAATCTCAATCGGTACTCTGTCTACTACCTCAATACCCAGATCTGACAGCGCATCCACCTTACGAGGATTATTGGTCATCAGGCGCAATCGTCTGACTCCAAAGTGCTCAAGAATCGGCTTACAGACATCATATTCCCGGCCATCAGGTTCAAACCCCAGTTTGACGTTGGCCTCAACAGTATCTGCGCCGGCATCTTGCAGGGCATATGCTTTAATCTTGTTCAGCAAGCCAATTCCCCGCCCTTCCTGACGCAGATAAATAATCATGCCCCGCCCTTCAGCAGCTATCTTCTCCATGGCAAACTGCAATTGCGGGCCGCAATCACAGCGCAAACTGAACAGGGCATCACCTGTCAGACACTCCGAGTGTACCCGGCACAACACTGGCTGATCATCCGACAGATCCCCCATGGCCAGCACAACATGTTCCTTGCCCGTCACAATGTCTTCGAATCCATGAATGCTGAATTCACCCAATGCCGTAGGCAGTTCTGCTTCGGCAATAAATTTCACTTCCACCTGCTATCCCCTTACTAAATAACAGCCGCCAGCAGCTGCAAACATACCAGCGCAAAAAGTCCCGCCAGCACATCGTCAATCATGATTCCCAGGCCGCCATGTACATGTCTGTCAAGCCAGCGGATAGGCCAGGGTTTAATAATGTCGAAAAACCGGAACAACAAAAAGCCGACGACGATCCAGAACCATCCGGGTGGTGCCATCAACATGGTGAGCCAGTAACCAACAAATTCGTCCCAGACAATTCCGCCGTGATCATGTACACCGATATCCCGCGCAGTCTTTCCGCAAAGCCACACACCGACTGCAAAACTCAATAGCAAAATAGCCGAGTACAACAAGGGATTTGAGACCGGCAACAGCAGATAAATCACAACAGCGGCCACGGTGCCAAAGGTACCCGGAGCACGTGGTGCGGCGCCACTGCCCAGACCAAAAGCCAGGAAATGTACCGGGTTATGCCAGACTGACCGCGGTGTTGATGCCATTAAAGCACTCCGGAATCAGGAAAAATGTTGATAACCATGCTCTGTCAGCTCCACTGATTGACCATCTTTCAGCCGGATCTTCAGCCCTGGCGATTGCACTATCTGTCCCACCAGAGTCAAACTGACCTCCAATTGATTGGCCAGACCCAGTAATGCGCGTTTGTGTTGCGGGGAGGCACAGATACATAACTCATAGTCATCACCACCGGTCAGAGCCAGCAAAAGCTGATCTTCTGCGGGTACCAGGCGAGTGAATACATCCGAAAGCGGAATAGCATCAGCATTCAGTACTGCGCCCAATTCTGTTCGATGTTCTCCATCTGTCCCATTGCTGGGTGCTGCGCCAGCACTGGCCTTGAGGATATGCCGCAAATCCGAGGCCAGGCCGTCTGAGATATCCAGTCCGGCCGATGCGATGCCGGCCAGACGCCGACCCAACTCCACCCTGACATCCGGCTGATAGAAAGCGCGCTGCAGACAGGCTAAATCCGCTTCTGACAGAGGCGAGCTCTGCAAGCGGCTGTCACCCTGTAACTGCCACAAGGCGACTGCCGCATCGCCCAGCGTACCCGTCACATAAATATCATCTCCCGGCCGGGCACCGCTGCGCAGGATGGCCTGTCCCGTCTCCACCAGGCCATGAGCCTGAATGGTGATCGACAGTGGCCCTCGAGTAGTGTCGCCGCCGATCAGAGGGCAGTTAAACTGGCCTGCAACAGCTGCCAGTCCACGACTGAATTTCTCGAGCCAGTCGGTATCAACCTCAGGCAGACTTAATGCCAGCGTAAACGCAACCGGTTCGGCACCCATGGCCGCCAGATCACTCAGGTTGACCAGCAGGCAGCGTTGCCCCAGCAAAAACGCATCCGCCTTCTCAGGAAAGTGAATCGATGCATTCAGCGTATCAACCGAGAGCACCAGTTGCCTGCTGTCGGGCACCTGTAGCAAGGCCCCGTCATCGCCCTGCCCCAGCGCGACGCATGAGCGCTTAAAAGCCAGTGACTGCGCCGCAAAGTAGCGGGCAATCAGTTCAAATTCCGTCAGTGCCACCGCGCTCCAGCGCTCTTAACTGTTTAGACGCTTTATCGAGCACGCCGTTAATGTATTTGTGCCCGTCAGTCGCGCCGAACACTTTGGCCAGTTCAACGGCCTCATTGATCACCACTTTGTAGGGCACATCGATGCGATGTGCCAGTTCAAACAAGCCAAGACGCAGTAGTGAAATTTCGACCGGGTCAAGTGCCTCTAATTTGCGATCAATCAGGGGCTCCATCAACTCATCAAGCTCCTGCACATGCTTAATGACTTCCGGGAACACTTCCTTGAAAAACTCGCGGTCGATCTTGCCCTGATAGTAAACCAGAAACTCGGCCATGATCTCGTTTACCGGCGAACGGGCAATATGCCACTGATACAGTGCCTGCAACAGCATGCGTCGGGCCTTCTGGCGCTCGGACAGTTTTTTGGTCCTGGCATTTCTGGCAGCCTGATCAGACTGCTCAACAGGCTCAGCCTGATCCGGCAGGGAGCCACTGACTCCGGGAATATCGATCACAGATCAGGCTCCCAGCTGGCCGAGCACACTGACCATTTCGATCGCGCCCAGCGCGGCTTCAGCGCCTTTATTACCGGCTTTGGTGCCAGCCCGCTCAATCGCCTGCTCAATACTGTCAACCGTCAGCACACCAAACGAGACTGGCACACCTGAATCCAGACTAACCTGACTGAGTCCTTTCACACATTCGCCGGCTACGTATTCAAAATGAGGAGTGCCACCACGAATGACAGCGCCAAGTGCAATCACGGCATCGCAGGGACGCTTGGCAACCACATGCTTGGTCAAAACCGGTAACTCATAGGCTCCTGGCGCCATCACAATACTGATGTTCTCTTCCGGCACACCGTGGCGACGCAGCGCATCGATCGCGCCCTCTATCAGCTTGTCTACTATAAAGCTGTTAAAGCGGGCCGCCACGATAATGTAACGCCCCTGGCCTGATGTGAAATCACCTTCCACCCGTCGAATATTGCTCATCATAAATCCTCTGTCATAAATTTCAGTCAGGCCGGTTCATCAAACTGCACGAACTCAACAACTTCAAGATCAAAACCGGACACAGCATTAAACTTGGCCGGATAACTCAACAGTCGCATTTTGCCCACACCCAGTTCGCGCAGAATCTGGGATCCAGTACCAATAGTGACATCGCTGCCGCTGTGGCGGTGTCGTCGCGGGATGGCTTTGCGCTGGCCAAGCACGCCGGCGATTGCTTCGTTAATATCTTCATCATAGTCATCACCGGACAGCAGCACGGCAACTCCTTGACCATCTTGCGCAATGTGTTGCAGTGCCCGGCTGAACGACCAGCTGGTGGCGCCTGGGACAATCACGTCACAGACATCACGCAATGTGCTGGCGATATGCACTCTGACCAGGGTCGGATGTTCTTTGCTGATCTCGCCCATGGTGAACGCCAGATGGGTACCACCGGAGATGGTATCTTCGAATGTATGCAGGGTGAACTCTCCATGTTCGGTTTTCACCGGGTGACTGCCCTTGCGGATCACCGTATGCTCGTTGGCGATCCGATAATGAATCAGATCCACAATCGTGCCAATCTTTAATCCGTGCTGCTCTGCAAAGACTTCCAGATCTGGGCGGCGGGCCATGGTGCCATCTTCATTCATGATTTCCACGATAGCCGCTGCCGGCGTGAAGCCAGCCAGGCGCGCCAGATCACAACCCGCTTCGGTATGTCCGGCCCGGCGCAGTACACCGCCGGGCTGAGCCATGATCGGAAAGATATGCCCGGGCTGCACAATGTCATCAGGCCTGGCGTCGCGGGCGACAGCCGCCTGTATTGTGCGGGCCCGATCAGCGGCTGAAATACCCGTTGTCACGCCAGTGGCCGCCTCAATGGAGACGGTGAAATTGGTGTTGTACGGCGTATTGTTTTTATTGACCATAAGGGACAGATCAAGCTGCTCACAACGCTCCCGCGTCAGAGTCAGGCAGACCAGTCCGCGGGCGTTTTTGGCCATAAAATTAATATCTTCAGCCTTCACTTTTTCTGCAGCAATCACCAGGTCGCCTTCGTTTTCGCGATCCTCGTCATCCATCAGGATGACCATTTTGCCCTGTCTGATATCTTCAATCAGCTCTTCAACTGTATTCAGTTTCATAGTTTCCCGTTTTATCCGTCAGTCCGCAAAGCCATGGCTGGCCAGAAATGCCCGTGTCAGGCCGCTGTTGGTATCGGCAGCACGGTCTCCCAGAATCAGCCGTTCCAGATAACGTGCAATCTGATCAACCTCGATATTGACCTTTTGACCGACTTTGTAGGTATGAATGATGGTTTCCTGCTGTGTATGGGGGATGATGTTAACATCGAAGCAGGCACCAGCTACAGCATTGACCGTCAAACTGGTGCCATCAATACAGATCGAACCCTTCTGGGCGATATACTTTGCCAGCCCGTCAGGCACCCGAAAAGTCAGGCGCCAGCTGGCGCCATCCTCGTGTTTTTCGACCAGTTCACCCAAACCATCAACGTGCCCGCTGACCAGATGCCCTCCCAAACGCGACTGCGGGGTAAGCGCTTTCTCAAGATTAACCAGAGAGCCATTTTTCAGTGTCTGGAAACTGGTCAGGCTCATCGTCTCGTTTGATACGTCAGCACTGAAACTGTTGTCATCAAAAGCCGTGACAGTCAGGCAACATCCGTTCACGGCAATACTGTCACCCAACTGAACATCAGAAAGATCAAGCCGCGGACAGGCGATCTTCAGACGCCATTCTTTATCCCGCAGTTTGAGATCCGAGACACTGCCCAGAGCTTCTATGATTCCGGTAAACATTCACGCTCCCGTCTGATTTTCTAAACCCGTTTCAGCCGGGCTGTAATCCGGCAGTCTTCAGCAATCTGACGCACATCGGTCAGCTCCAGCGCAATATGGTCCTGCATCCGCCTGATGCCCGGCAGATGGAATAAGGGCAGCGCATCACTGCCCAAAAAGCGCGCCCCCACGTAGATCACGACTTCATCCACCAGTCCGGCCTGCACCATGGCACCGCTCAGTGTGGGCCCGGCTTCCAGCATGATTTCATTGCAGGCATCGTCCTTTGCCAGACTTTGCATGGCCGCCTGCAGGTCCAGCCGACCGCCAGGCAGCACCGGAATTTCACGAACCAGGGCGCCGGAACCCTCAAAACGCGCTCGCTGTTGGACATGCGCCCGACCAGTCAAAAACAATGCCTGTCCTGGCACGCTAATGATGCGTGAATCAGGCGGGGTGCGCAGCCCGGAATCAATGACGACTCGCAGCGGCTGCCGCTCAGCAAATTCAGCAGCCTGAGCGTGATTCATCTGCTCAACTCGCACATTCAGGCCGGGATCATCTCCCAGCACGGTATTGACGCCCGTCACCACCGCGCAGCTTGCAGCCCGCATCAGTTGCACATCAGCTCTTGCCGCAGCCCCGGTGATCCACTTGCTTTCGCCAGAAGCCATGGCCGTCCGGCCGTCCAGGCTCATTGCCATCTTGCAACGAACCCAGGGCAATCCCTGCTGCATACGCTTGAAAAAGCCTCGATTCAGTGCCTCACAGGTCTCTGCCAGCAACGGCCCCTCAACCTCAATGCCGGCCTCGCGCAAAGCGCTGACACCCTTGCCGGCCACCTGAGGGTTGGGGTCATCTGAACCGTAATAAACCTTCTTGACGCCGGCGCTGATCAGCGCGCTGGTGCAGGGCGGTGTACGGCCCGTATGGGCGCAGGGCTCCAGCGTGACATAGGCAGTCGCGCCCTTGCTGAGATCGCCAGCCTGTATCAGTGCATTGACTTCTGCATGTGCTTCGCCGGCAACGCGGTGAAATCCCTCACCCACTATTTTGCCGTCACGCACAATCACGCAACCCACCCGGGGATTAGGGGTGGCTGTCAGCACTGATTGCGCCAGGGCGACAGCGCGCAGCATGTAATCTTCTGGCGTCACTAGCCTCTCTCCGCCGGAGTCACAGGGATTTTCAGATATTACTCGTTGGACAGGCGGTCTATCTCCGCCCGGAACTCATTCAGATCTTTGAAGCTGCGGTATACAGATGCAAAACGCACAAAGGCCACCTCATCGAGCTGCCGCAACTCCCGCATGACCTCTTCACCCACCAATCTTGATGGCACCTCGCGTTCACCCGTGGCTCGAATGTGATGCTTGATGCGATTGACGGCCGACTCCACACTCTCAATGCTGACCGGCCGTTTCTCCAGGGCACGCATAAGGCCTGCATAGAGCTTGGCCTCATCAAACGGTTCGCGGTTGCCGTTCTGTTTGATGATACGGGGCATCACCAGTTCCGCTGTTTCGTAGGTAGTGAAACGCTCCGCACAGGTGATGCACTCCCGGCGACGACGCACCTGATCACCCTCGGCAACCAGGCGCGAGTCGATAACTTTGGTATCCAGGGCGCCGCAAAATGGACAGTGCATCAGCCTGATCCTCTGGGTAACGCTTACGCGTTACGGTATACCGGGAAGCGCGCGCAAAGCGCTTTTACCTTATCACGCACCTGATCGATAAGCGCTTCGTTGGTGATGTCGTCCAGAATATCGCACATCCACTCTGTCAGCTCCGCCACTTCAGCTTCCTTCATGCCGCGACGGGTCACCGCCGGCGAGCCGATGCGCAGACCACTGGTCACAAACGGCGGACGCGGATCGTTAGGTACAGCATTCTTGTTGACTGTAATGTAGGCCCGGCCCAGCGCAGCGTCTGCATCTTTACCGGTGATATCCTGCTTGACCAGGCTCAACAGGAACAGATGATCATCAGTTCCTCCGGAAACCACTTCAAATCCGCGTTTGATGAAGCCGTCCGCCATGGTTTTGGCATTAGCCACCACCTGTTTCTGGTATTCCTTGAATTCTTTGGTCATGGCTTCCTTGAAACACACCGCCTTGGCGGCGATCACGTGCATCAAAGGACCACCCTGACTTTCCGGGAAAACGGCAAAGTTGAGCTTTTTTTCCAGCTCAGGATTGGACTTCGCCAGAATGATGCCGCCACGTGGCCCACCCAGCGTCTTGTGTGTGGTAGTTGTGGTCACATCAGCGATCTTGACCGGACTGGGATAGACACCCGCCGCCACCAGACCTGCAATGTGCGCCATGTCTACCAGCAGGTAGGCGCCCACTTTATCGGCGATCTCACGGAATTTCAGCCAGTCAATGACACGCGAATAGGCCGAAAACCCGGCAACGATCATTTTTGGCTTGTGCTCCAGTGCCAACTCCTCGACCTGAGCATAGTCGATCTCGCCGGTTTCTTCGTTGATGCCGTACTGTACAGCGTTGTATATCCGGCCTGAGAAGCTCACGCTGGCACCGTGAGTCAGGTGGCCGCCATGTGCCAGGCTCATACCCAGAACGGTATCGCCCGGCTTCAGCAGCGCCATATAAACCGCGGCATTGGCCTGCGAGCCAGAGTGCGGCTGAACGTTTGCGTAATCCGCTCCGAACAGCTCTTTGGCACGTTCAATCGCCAGGGTTTCCACGTCATCAACAAATTCACAGCCACCGTAATAACGCTTGCCCGGGTAACCTTCCGCATATTTATTGGTCAGCACACTGCCCTGCGCTTCCATCACGCGTGGACTGGTGTAGTTCTCGGACGCAATCAATTCGATATGCTCTTCCTGGCGCTGGCGTTCGCCTTCAATAGCGGCGTGCAGTTCAGGATCGAAACTCTTGATGTTCATGCTACTGTCAAACATGCGCTTCCCCGTGGCTGGCATTCTAAGAAGGCGCATATTTTACATGATACGGCGCACTTCAGCATCCGAAAAAACCGGGTAGTCATGAATATTACCTCGTATCAGCTTCCCAATAAGCGCTGACTGCACTCGCATCAAGCTGGTAAGCGGCATCCGCCACATCGTTGCTGATCAGACTGGTGGTCAGCAGACCCTCAACCCAAAAAGGCTCATAAATGGACTCCACGGCCACGCCGGGTTCGTAAGCTACAAAAATGATCTGGTTGGGTGGCGGAGGAGGCAGGTGCAGACAGGCGCCAAAATACGGCACCAGAAAGAACTCAACGACATGCTGTTGCTCGTCAAAGACCAGCGGGACAATAAAACCGGGTATACGAATACGGACATTGTCCATCTCGGGCACAATCACAGATGATTCCAGTGCCCGGAAAAACCGTGCTTCCTGCTCATCTGCAAAGTCCTCAGGCGACAACAGGCTCAGGTCGTCCTCCTCTGAACCGTCTGTAATCTCTAGCAGCCAGTCTGGTGGCGACATCAACGCCTGCAGATCCGCCTCAGGAATAAGCTCGACCCAATCCACTTCTCTGAAAGTCTCTGCCTGATCAGCGACCTGAGCCGGGATCGGCGCAGGCGACCCGTCAGGTACCAAGACCAGAAACCCTGCTGCGCAGACAATAAGCGCAGCAAGAACAAACAAACGTTTCAGCATATATTTCCACCCGGATACAAGTTATATATGATATAGCATAGCATTAACGAGCAACCAAGCTAACCCACTGGATTCAACGCCTTGATGGTACTCCATACCTATACAAGTTCTGTCAGTATTAAGGATCTGCGCTTTTCCTGGGCTCCGGACAGCAAAGATCTGCTGCACATTCGGGACTGGCATATCGGCACCGGAAAGCGGGTGTTCCTCTATGGCCCCTCCGGCTCCGGAAAGACCACACTGCTGAACCTGATCTGCGGTATAGCCAGACCCCGCGCTGGAGAAATTTCGGTAGCTGGTACCCGGCTTACCACACTAAGCGCAAGTCAACGGGACCGATTCAGAGCGCAATTTATCGGCGTCATTTTCCAGCAATTCAATCTGGTGCCTTACTTGTCAGTCGCAGATAACATCCGTCTGGCCTCCGCATTCACCGGGCAACATCAGGGTGCAGACGAGCGCGCCACAATGCTTATTGAGCAACTTGGGCTAAGGGGCGTGCAGAATAACAAGGCTTCTCGCATCAGCGTGGGGCAACAGCAGCGTGTTGCAATTGCCCGGGCGCTGCTGAACGCGCCACCACTCATTATTGCTGACGAACCGACTTCCGCCCTTGACGCTGCAGCTCGAGATACTTTCATGAGCGCTCTGCTGGAATGCTCTGCAGAAGTCGGCAGTACCGTCCTGGTTGTCAGTCACGATCATAGTCTGGCCACCTATTTCGACGATTCGGTTGATCTGAGAACCTTGAACCTGGCTCTGGGATTCAACAACGGCGAGAGTTCTGCAAGTGTTCTTTAAGCTGGCCGTCAGCAGTCTGGTGGCGCGCCGTCTGACGGTCTTTCTGGCCGTGTTATCAGTGTTTGTCAGCACATTCGTCGTGCTCGGTGTAGAGCACATCCGCCAGGAAGCACGCAATAGTTTCAACAAGACCGTCGCTGGTGTCGACCTGGTCGTGGGCGCACGCACAGGCCAGATAAACCTGTTACTTTACAGTGTGTTCCGCATCGGCAGCGCAACCAACAATATCACCTGGGAGAGCTACCAGGACATCAGCGCCAGCCCTGGTATTAGCTGGAGCGTACCCATCGCACTGGGCGACTCGCATCGAGGCTACCGGGTGATGGGCACCACCAGCGACTATTTTCAGCATTTCCGCTACGGTAACAATCAATCACTTGTACTGAACGGCACAGCGTTCAGCGACTTTCGTTCCACGACGGACGCACAGCCTGTTGCAGACTTTGCCGCCGTGCTCGGCTCAGACGTTGCTGTACGCCTGGGTTATCAGCACGGTCACGAATTCGTCATCGCCCACGGTATTGGCGCCACCAGCTTCAGCCAGCATGACCATCATCCTTTTACCGTCAGTGGGATTCTGGCCCCAACCGGAACACCCGTCGATCAGACCATACATGTCAGCCTGGAAAGTCTGGAAGCAGCCCACCATAGTGGACCAATGCCAGAGTCGGTCACCGCCTTTATGCTGGGGCTGGAATCCAGGCTGCAAACATTCAGCCTGCAGCGAGACATCAACAACTACCCACAGGAACCTTTGCTGGCGATACTGCCAGGCGTCGCCTTGTCGGAGCTCTGGCAACTAATGAATGTTGCGGAACGTACGCTGTCTCTTATCGGCGGCCTTATCATGGCGTCGGCTCTGCTGGGTATCGCCACCATGCTGCTGTCGACGTTGCAGCAGCGTCAGCGTGAGATGCTTGTCCTGCGCGCCCTCGGAGCGCGCCCCGCATTTATCTTCCTGCTCATACAGGCCGAAGCACTAATGATGACCGTAACAGGCATGTTGGCCGCCATCGCCACGCTGACGATGGGGCTGGCGCTTACTGCGGACATGATCAGTCGGCAATTTGGCATTTTTGTTTCTGCCCAGGTTCTGCAGGCAGCCACCCTGCCCTACCTGACCGGCATGCTGCTAATGACGGTCATATTGGCCACAATCCCTGCCGCACGCGCCTATCGACAGTCATCAATAATAAAGATCAACGACTGATTGGCATTGCTACTTTACCTTCCTCACAAATTAATGATACGTTATATCATTGCTTTATTATCGACTGGTAATGTCTCATGAATAGCGACTTCACTCCTGCCAACTTTCGCCCGCTGCCAGTAACCGTCCTGTCAGGCTTTCTGGGCGCTGGTAAAACTACGGTACTCAACCAGATTCTACAAAACCGCGACGGACTCAAAGTTGCTGTCATTGTGAACGACATGAGCGAAATCAATATCGACGCCCGCACGGTATCCCAGGACATGACTCTTAACCGTACTGAAGAAAAACTGGTGGAGATGAGCAATGGTTGCATTTGCTGTACCTTGCGCGAAGACCTGCTTGAGTCCATTACTGACCTGGCCGGGCAAAATCGCTTCGACTATCTGCTGATCGAAGCCACCGGCATTTCCGAGCCGCTCCCGATCGCGGAAACTTTTACCTTTGCAGACGAGCACGGCAAGAGCCTGTCTCAGGTAGCCCGCCTGGATACCATGGTCACCGTGGTGGACGCTGCCAATTTCCTGAACGACTACGAGGAAGCCTTCTCCCTTCAGGAAACCGGCGAAAGCCTGGGTGAAGACGATGATCGCAGCGTGTCCGATCTGCTTGTTGACCAGATCGAATTCAGCAACATTGTCCTGCTGAGCAAAACCGATCTGGTAGACGACGCTCAGGCACAAAAGGTCATGGCGGTCATCCGCAGCCTGAACCCTGAAGTTGAAATCATACCCATCAGTGGCGGCAAGGTTGCACTGAACAAAGTCGTAGGCACCGGACTGTTCGATTTTGAAAAAGCCCAGCTGGCACCCGGCTGGCTGCGTGAGCTGCGCGGAGAGCATACACCTGAAACCGAAGAGTATGGTATCAGCAGTTTCACTTACCGCGCGCGTCGCCCTTTTCATCCTGCCCGTTTCTATGAATTTCTCCATCAGGACTGGCCGGCAGGTCGCCTGATCCGCTCCAAGGGCTACTTCTGGCTTGCCAGTCATCCCACGCTTATTGGACAGTGGAATCAGGCGGGCGGTATCGCGCGCCATGGCTTTGCCGGCACCTTCTGGAGCGCAACTCCTCGGGAACAATGGCCCACTGATGCGGAAGCGCTGGATTATATCGAAGAAAACTGGGAGGAACCTTTCGGTGACATGCGCCAGGAACTGGTGTTCATTGGCCAGTCGCTGGACCAGACTGAGCTCTGTGCGCAACTGGACGCCTGCCTGCTTAATGACGACGAACTGTACGCCGGTACGCAACACTGGCTTACGTTGGAGAACCCGTTTATTGAGCAGGCAGCCTAGCGATGCGCCGTCAAACCAACACGCCTGCCGGGCTGTCTGCGATCTACAGCGAGGGCATCAATCTGGCTGAATGGCAACGGCCGAGCGCCACGGCCGTGCGCGGCTTTGCCTCGGAACTGGTCAGGCACAAACCGAATTTTTCACTGTGCCAGATCCTGCCGGCCGATGTCGATGCGGAAGCCCTTGCCGCATTGATACCCGACACCAACAAGACGTTAAAGCACGCGCGAATTGCGTTCTTACAGGACATCAGACTGTTGTGTGACATGTACGCCTGCCTGTTCGATCTGCAGCAGATCGGCCTCAGAATGACCGTGCTCAATCGGGCCATGTGCCCAAAATTCCATGTCGACCAGGTGGTCTGTCGTCTGATCTGCACCTACTTTGGCGCGGGTACCGAGTGGTTGCCCGAGAGCGCTGTCAATCGCGCCGGCCCAGAACTGCAAATGGCGACGGACATCCAGTGCATTAACGAAGGCCACGTGGCCCTGTTAAAGGGTGAAAAGTGGCCCGGCAACGCAGGACGCGGCATCGTGCACCGATCACCCGCGGCGTCAGCCAGCCGGCCCCGTCTGGTCATGACACTGGACTCGGTGATGTGAATGGAGGTTATTGATGACATTGGTGGCAGGCATAGGCTGGTTACTTTCAGCAGCGCTGATCGCGGCGAATGCACACCTGGCTCAACACGACTGAGGATTGAACCATGACCTCGGCCCTCCATCCGCAATGCCTGAGTGACGCGGAAGCAATCTGCAAAAAGCACGGTGCCCGCCTTACCAGCAAGCGCGTTGATGAAACCGGCGCGCGTGAAGACATTCTTCTGCAGTTGAATCAGGAAGTGCACAAGAGCGGCTTTACCATGCAACAGGAACAACTTGAGATTCATGGCACCTGTCACAGATGCGCAAAAAAGAGCCGACTTGCTGATAAATACAATGTCACATATCCCGGAAGCAAAAACGGACTGGCTGGGTAATCCAGGAATTAGCGATATGATGCACCATAACTTTTAGGCTACTGAATCAGATCGGCAACTACATAACTCTAAAAGGCGTAAAGATCATGGCGGATGTGTTAAGAGCTGAATCGCTCAGCAAAACGTTTGGCAGCAATAGCGCACTCAACAACCTGAACCTTGGCATATCTGGCGGAGAAATCGTCTGCATGCTGGGCGCCAACGGCGCAGGCAAAACCACCACCATCAATCTCTTCCTCGGGTTTCTGGACCCCTGTTCTGGTTACGCGAAGGTAAATGGTCAGGATGTACACTCTGATAAGACTGCAGCACGACGCCAGTTGGGATACGTTCCCGAGCAGGTCGCCCTCTATCCCTCCCTCAGCGGCCTTGAAAACCTCGAATACTTCATGCGCCTGAGCGGCGCTGACAGCACCGACGAGCAACAGCTGCGCAGTCTGCTGGACAAAGTGGGATTGGACCTGTCAGCCGCCACGCGGCGTGTGCAGGATTACTCCAAAGGCATGCGACAGAAAGTTGGGCTGGCGATCGCGCTGGGAAAAAACGCGCAAGCCCTGCTTCTGGATGAACCTCTATCCGGCCTGGATCCCAAAGCTGCCAATGAATTTTGCAGCCTGCTCAGGGTTTTGGCATCCGACGGCAAGGCAGTTTTGATGGCCACACATGACTTGTTCCGGGCCAGGGAAATCAGCGATAAAATTGTCATCATGAAGAGCGGCAGGATGGTCGACTCGCTGGAGACCTGTGCGCTGGACAATGCCACACTGGAAAAAATCTATCTGCAACACATGCACGACCCGGAGGGCGCAATGCCCGAGACCGTCCAGGAGAATGCGTCATGATTTCACACATCATCAGAAAAGAAGCGATGGAAGTCAGTCGGGACGGACGAACCCGCTTGCTGGCAATCATCGTGCTCTTACTCGGGCTGACCGGACTGCTGGCCGGCTGGGCGAATTACGCCGACCAGCAACGCAACGCCATGTTTGCCCAAGAAACCGATCAGCAGGTGTTTTTGGATCAGGGTGAAAAAAATCCACACTCCGCCGCCCACTTTGGCCGTATGGCTTACAAGCCTGTATCGCCCCTGGCATCGTTTGATCCTGGCGCTGCGCAGTTCATGGGTCAGGTTATCTGGCTGGAAGCGCATCAGCGTAATCCCGCCATGTTCAGGCCCGCGGCGGATTCTCTGGAGTTGAGCCGCCTGAGCAACTTCAGCGTCGCCGGCATCCTGACCATCCTCCTGCCATTGCTGGTGTTCCTGCTGGGGTACGCCACATTTGCGGGCGAGCGTGAGCGCGGTACCTTGCGGCAGACAATCGCTTCAGGCGCATCAATCGGCAAGCTCTTCAGCGCAAAATTCCTCGTCATCGCTGGTGCCGGTATCGCAATTGTGGCCATCTCCATTGGCGCCTCGGCGATTATGGCACTTTTTTCACCCGTGAGCCTGTCTGCACAGGATACACTTTCAAGAGCCTTCTGGCTGATTATTGTCTACTCCATCTACGTGCTTGCACTGACCGCATTCGCACTGCTGATATCCGCCATGTTCAACCAGGCAAAAACCGCACTGCTGGTACTACTGGGAATATGGGCTGTGTCGATTCTGGTTATGCCTCGCATTGGGGCGGGCCTGGCCGCACAGGTGCATCCGATTCCGGATGGCGCACAAGTCTGGAGTGAGTTGCGCGCATCCGTTGCTGAAAATCGCGCCAGCGCTGACAGTGACGAGTATCGCGCCGCTGAGCAGTTCGTGGTCAGCCGTGCACTGGGTCGGGAAGTCAGCCTGGAGGAACTCGCCACCATGGATCTGAACGCCACCGGGCTGCGCCTTGAAGTCACCGAGGTGCTGGACTATGCCGCCCTGAATGCATTCTACGACGACGTGTATGACAGGTATTACGGCCAGCGAGGGGCGCGCCGCTGGGTGTCTCTGCTGTCGCCCGCCATTGCCCTGCAGCATGCGTCCAGTGCCTTTGCCGGCACAGACTTTGTGGCCTATCAGCATTTCGCCAATGAAGCCGAGCGGCAGCGCAATGAGATCGTGCGCATCATGAATGAGGACATGCTGCTCAACGGTGCCGGCATGAGCACCTACCTGTCCGATGCAGAGTTCTGGGAAACCGTGCCAGACTTCAGCTATACCTTTCCAACAGTATCGCTGGCATGGCGTTCGGCCCTCGTGGATGTGCTTGTCCTGCTGGCATGGGGTGCGCTGACAGGCTGGCTGGCCTGGTCCATTACACGCAAACGGCTGGCTGACTGAGGATAGTGACCATGACTTTACGAGACTGGATGACAACTGAATGGCAACTCAGCCTGGGGCAAAAATCATCCCTGCTGCTGTTTGCCGTGTTCGCCGGGCTGCTGCTGTATGCAGCGCTCAGTGGCAAGACTCATCTGGAGAACCGGCTACAGGCTATAGAGAGGCATCAGAGCGAAGTTTCCCAGACCATGTCTGCCTGGCTTCGAAATCTGGAGATCAAGGAGTCCCAGGGCGCTCTGGCGGACGTATCCCCGCGCACTGGTTCTGCCATGGATGTGCGGTTCGCATCCTACCTGCCTCAGGCGCCGCTTGCTGATTTTGCCATCGGACAATCGGACATTCTTCCCTATCTGGGCACAATCTCGCTGTCGGATCCGGATATCCGAATGTTCTCCCGCTACGAGTTTGATGATCCCGTTGCGTTAATGCTCGGTCCATTCGATCTGAGCACCGCTATCATCGTGTTACTGCCCCTGATGCTGATTGTGTTCTGTTTCGACCTGCTCTCGGCAGATCGTGACGCCAACCGGCTGGGACTGACACTGTCACAGGGAGTCAGTATTTCCAGTCTTTTCTGGTCACGACTGCTGCTTCGATCTGGCGCCATCCTTGTCGTACTGTTTGTGACAATGCTTGTCATGCTGTTGACCAATAACAGCTCAGCAAGCATTTCAGATCGTGTGCCTCCCTTTCTTCTCTGGTCAGCAGCGACACTTGTGTACGCTGCATTCTGGGTTGGCGTTATCGCACTGGTGGCAAGTTATAACCGGCGCAGCGAGTTCAACATCATGGCCCTGCTCGGCCTTTGGCTGGGTTTCGTATTTATAGTGCCTTCTAGCACCAGTGCCATACTGGAGACAGCGTATCCAACACCGACGCGTCTCGCCTATCTTGCTGAAGCACGTGAAACGGAAAATGAAGCACGCTTACGCGAATCGGAAATCGCCAATCAGTTCATTCTGGATCATCCGGAAATGCTGGTAAACGAGGCAGCGGAGATTCCCGCGTTTCTTCGTTCATCATTCCTGGTGACCAACACCGTCGACCAGGCAACCAGGCCGATACTTGACGAGTTCGAGGCGGCCGCGCAGCAACGGGAAACCAGCGTGAGCATTATCCGCTATCTGTCCCCGGCGATGATCGTACATGGTGTATTCAATGATCTGGCTGGCACCTCTGCCAAGCGGCACCAACATTATGTGACGCAGGTTCGCGCCTTCAAGGCCGGCTATGGTGAGCGTGTCGGGCCCGGCATTGTGGCCGGGCAACCCTTGAGCATGGCGGAATATGAGCGAATCGGAGAATTCAGCTTTCAGGACGAATCCCTTGCCGGTCACTTGGGCAGGCACCTGATGCCTCTGCTGTTTTTGCTGGCACTTGGTTTCGGATCGGTTGTTGTGGTTAACCGGCGTCTGACCTCTTTCAAGGTTGTCGGACAATCGTGAGTGCATTGACATTGATACCAAGGAATTCTACTGTAGGCAGCCTGTCGGCGGCAGTCTGCATACCATGCATCTGCTCCGATTTACCCGTTAATTCCAGGCCGTATCAGCATTAGACCAGGCCATAACGATTACTGTCACCATGGAGTATAGAACAGGATGAGCATCATCAACTTTGAAACCTTGACCAGCCTTTTCCAGAGCAGTAACTCTGAAGCAGCCGAAAAACAGCTGATGAAAGAAGTCCTGCTGATGGTCTTGGCTCGCGCGGCCAGCGCCGACAAAAACGTCGACTCATCTGAAATATCGGATATTCAGGCAGTACTGCTGGAAGTAACGGGTGAAAACATCAGCGAGGCAGACATCCGTGTAGCGGGACAATCCGAGCTGTTTGAGCGCCAGTCACTGGATCGCTATCTCAGCAAGGCTACCAGAAAGCTTGCCGATGAAGACCGCGCCCTCGTTCTGCAGAGCCTGATCCGGGTCCTGCATTCTGACGACCACGTCAGAGAATTCGAAATCGACTACTTCGACCGTGTGGCCAATGCCCTGAAGGCTACACCATCAGAGATCGCCGGCCTGCGCCTGAAGCCGGTGCGCTGAATCTGTTGCAGGCTGGAGTGCCCACCCGTTAATCGGGAGGGCACTCGCTGGTCTGACATTATAAACCGGTAAGCTGCGCTGTCCTGCTCACCGAGCCGATTTACTGATTGGCAGCGCGTTCCGAGATACTCGGCCCCAACAGGTACATCAGTGACTCTTCTGCAAGCGGATTGCCCTGTGCCATACGGGTCGAGGCATTCGCCCAGATTTTGCCAGCACGATAGGTCGCATTGCGGGTCTTGATCTGAAGATCGCGGTACTCAGGGGAATCCTGGGCAAGGCCAGAGAAACTGGACAGATCGGCGTTACCCAGCATGACCACGTCCACACCCGGAACTGACGCGATTTCCAGAGCATTGTTCACGCCTTCCACTGTTTCGATCATCACCACGACAAGCATGTTGTCATTGGCACTTTCACGAAAGGTTTCACCAGCAGGCAGGAATGGTGTCCACAGGCCAGGGCCCTGTCCACCACCGGCGCTACGACGGGCGATGGGTGGGTAGCGTGCATAGCGTGCTGCCTCGCGAGCCTGAATGGCGTCATTAACTGTAGGAATAATGATGCCCAGCATCCCCATATCCATGGCCTTCTGCACGGCACCTTCACTGGCATCGGGCAAACGCAGGATGGGTGTTGCACCCACGTTGGGGCAGGCGGCAATCATGTCGGCTACCTGATCATACCGGAGCGTGCTGTGCTGCATCTCGAACCAGGTGTAGTCATAGTCAGGCGCTTCAGAGCAGTAGGCGTCAATGTCAAATCTGGAGATCGAATGACTGAAAATCTGTTCCCCGGCCAACAACTTGGCTTTGGCCGTGTTGTAAAGTTGACGATCAGGGTTGTCCATGAAGTCCTTAACCGCCCAACCCCAGGGACGTCCTTCATGAATGGGGACTGCCTGCACATTGCCGGTGCCCCAGCCTGTTACATCAATAGTTTCCTGCGCAAAAGAAGGCGCAGCACTCAGAGTGGCAGCCAGTGTCAAAGACAGGCACGCCATACGGCGAAACGTTTTCATGTAAGCCTCTTGTTATCATTCTCGGTTATGGGAATCATCATGATAATACGGAACACTCGCGCAATCATCGCAAGTAGTCAAATTAACTTGCCTGCGTTTCCAGCCAACCACATAACTAATTGATATTTATATTATTTAAATATAGCACCGTTACATCAGAATTTGAAAAAACCGAGTGGCAATCGGTGCTTAATCCAGGTTTGTTGCTTTTTCGACAATTAATCTGCGAATGACAGGTCTGCCGGACAAACGGTGTCTGCTACGCCAACCACTCCATGATAGAATGTGCCCATCTGCAGAGTGCAGCATCGCTGCCTGCACTCAATGTTAAGACCTCAGAACAACGCCCGGAGACTACTGAGTTATGGCACAGTTCGTTTACACCATGCACCGCGTGGGCAAAGTCGTCCCTCCCAAAAAAGAAATCCTCAAGGACATTTCTCTGTCCTTTTTCCCCGGCGCAAAGATCGGCGTTCTGGGTCTGAACGGCTCGGGAAAATCCACCCTGCTGCGCATCATGGCGGGCGTTGACAAAGAATATAACGGCGAGGCGCGCGCCCAGACCGGCATCAATGTTGGTTACCTGCCGCAAGAACCCCAGCTCGATCCAGACAAGGACGTGCGCGGCAATGTTGAAGAAGGCATGGGGGAAATCATTAAACTGCTGGAGGAGTTCAACGCCATCAGCGATCGCTTTGCTGAGCCCATGAGCGACGATGAGATGAATGAGCTTCTGGAAAAGCAGGGAGAGCTGCAAAACGCAATTGACGCTGCCAATGGCTGGGACCTCGAGCGGACTTTGGAGCGCGCGGCAGACGCGCTGCGCCTGCCGCCATGGGACGCCGATGTCACCAAACTGTCTGGAGGTGAGAAACGCCGTGTAGCGCTGTGCCGTTTGCTTCTGTCCAATCCTGATATGCTGCTGCTGGATGAGCCGACCAACCACCTGGATGCCGAAAGTGTTGCCTGGCTGGAGCGTTTCCTGGTGGAATTCCCCGGCACCGTAGTCGCCATCACCCACGACCGTTACTTCCTGGACAACGCCGCCGGCTGGATTCTGGAACTCGACCGCGGGCACGGTATCCCGTACGAGGGCAACTACACCACCTGGCTGGAAGCCAAGGAGAAGCGCCTGGAAGTGGAAGCCAAGCAGGAAGCAGCGCGCGAGAAAACCATCCGCTCCGAGCTGGAGTGGGTGCGCAGCAATCCCAAAGGCCGTCAGGCCAAAAGCAAGGCGCGTATCGCCCGCTTTGAGGAGCTGAACTCCCAGGAATTCCAGAAGCGTAACGAAACCACCGAACTGTACATTCCGCCGGGGCCACGTCTGGGCGACAAGGTTATTGAAGTCAACCATCTTACCAAGGGCTTTGGTGATCGCCTGCTGATTAACGACCTGTCCTTCTCGGTACCCAAAGGCGCAATCGTGGGCATTATCGGTGGCAACGGTGCCGGTAAAACCACCTTCCTGCGTATGCTGACCGGCGTTGAGCAACCGGACAGCGGCAGCATTGAGCTGGGCGAAACCGTTGATCTGGCCTATGTGGATCAGAGCCGCGATTCATTGAATGACAGCAAAACCGTGTGGGAAGAATTATCCGAAGGTCAGGACATTCTGCAGATTGGCCGCTACGAGATTCCTTCGCGCGCCTACGCCGGTCGCTTCAACTTCCGTGGCGGAGACCAGCAGAAATTTATCCGCGACCTGTCGGGTGGGGAGCGCAACCGTCTGCACCTGGCCAAACTGCTTAAACGCGGCGCCAACGTTCTGCTGCTTGACGAACCAACCAACGATCTGGACGTGGAGACCCTGCGTGCTCTGGAAGAGGGGCTGCTGAACTTCCCCGGCACGGCCATTGTAGTGTCGCACGACCGCTGGTTCCTGGACCGCATTTGCACGCATATCCTGGCCTTTGAAGGCGACAGCCAGGTGATTTTCCACGAAGGTAACTACACAGACTACGAGGCCGATCGCAAGAAGCGGCTGGGCAGCGATTACCAGCCCACTCGTATCAAGTACCGAAAACTGGCCTGATTGCGTTCAACTAATTGGTCGGGCTGCCGATAAAGCATGTGAGACGGGTTTCGCAGAAATCCGCAACCAGTGCAATCGGCAGGCCCGCTACCAATGACAAAAGATCAGAAACGCGCCTTCACCCGCATCTTCTTTGATGCTGAAACCATAGTGTCGCAAGGCAACAATGACTGCATCGTGCAGCTGGTAGATATATCACTGCGAGGCATCCTGATTGAAATGCTGCCTGAACAAAAACTTGCCGGGAACACACCTGTGGAAGTCTGTATCCATCTGGGTGGTGACTTGCAGATCTGCATGACAGCCAGCATTGCCAACACACGTGATAACAGGGTGGGTTTGGCCTGCGATTTCATTGATGTGGAGAGCATGACGCATCTGCGCCGTCTGGTTGAACTGAATACCGGCGACACAGCTCTGCTGGAGCGAGAACTGCATCTGCTGACCTGATCAGTGGCTTTTCTCAGCACCCGGAAGCATACGCTCAGACTTGCAGTTTTCTGCGCAGCGCATCCAGGCGTTCTGCCTTCTGCTCATCACTGAGCGGCGTGCCGAGAGAGCGCTGCAGCGCCGGTGTGACCGGTTCCTCTATCGACTCGCCGCGCATGACCCGCTCGCACAATTGCCGGTAATTGTGCTCAAACAGCGGATACACCTTGTGCTCTGGCTCACTGGCCATAACAAACCAGTCTGTTGCCTTGCCGGCGTGGTACACCGCCGGGTGACTCCACGCGTTAGCCGCCTTGGGGGCCGGCGCACGGCAGGCTTCCAGATAAGCATCGCGTGGCGATGGCAGGCCAAACAGCTCTCCACCTTCCTCACAGGCTGCCACCATCGCAGAAATGGTTGGCAGGTAGGGCTGTGTCTTGACCAGCCGACGCGCAGCAGTCACCAATTGCCGGGGTTGAAATTCACTCAGACACTCCAACCAGTATTTCTTGGTCAGAATCAACCGCTCCGGGTCAGCAAAGGCCTTGAGGTATTGATTGTGATACGCCAGCTCGAACTCAGCAAACACTTGATTGATTGCATCTATCAGATCAAGCCTGCCCGGCTGAGACTGGCTGCCACGCTTATTCTGCCCAGCTTCGGTCTGTGAAGCGCCGGAACGTCGCTTCAAGTCCTTGTCTGCCACGCTCAGCAGCGTGTTGATCTCTTGCATCGACTACCCCTGTGCCAGCCGCTTCCGGCCGCCGCGCCCAACTGAATTTTATAAATTGTAAAAACTTGGTATTCCAGGAGGCCAGTGCCTGCCCTGTATCGCGCCAGTATAGAACGAATTCCGGTACTTTTTCGCGGGCAAAACCGGCATCGATCTCTGCCAGACTCAGGATATCAAACACCTCATCACTGGGCTGCCAGTCCTCCGGGATCGGTCTGGGCAATCCATCATGTTTCAATGAAACACTGAACCTGGCCCACTGTCGACGGATATGTTCGATGAAGCGCGTATTCCATGGTCCTTTGCCAGCACCCCGCTCGCGCCAGTATAAAACAAACTCAGGTACGGCATCTTCGATAAACGCCTCACTGACCCCGGCATTAACCAGGATACTCACCGCCTCGCCACTCGGTCGCCAGCCCGGCGCCATATCAGTTTCAAACTCACTGGCACCGCGGCGGGTCTGCTCATGTCGCCATTCTTTCAACACATGCTTGTAAAAAACATTACCCCAAGAGAATCGCGATTGCGCCCGCTCCCGCCAATACATGACAAAACCCGGCACCAGCGACAGTGCAAAAGACTCTGGTATACCGTGCTGCCGACACAGGGCCAACCATTCACGATCGGGCTGCCAGTCGCCGGCTATATAACCGGCCCGACCTTCAGTATTGCCGGGCGCCGCTCGCTTCGGCAACTCAGGTGCTGCCGCTGCTCGGGGCCGCTCACTGGCAGCAACCTGATTACGCTGATTGATCGCGATCAGCCAACTGTCGTCGCGGCCGGTTTTTGCGTTCACCAATAACAAACCGAGGTCCTGCAGGCTCTGCAGTACTCGCCGGACATCAATCCATGCCCAGTACGGCATCAGGTCCATCAGGTCCTGTTGAGTCAGCTCAATCCAGTCCAGGTTCTGCTGTCTTTGCGTCACACGGAATGCCAGCTGCTCACTCATCACGTGCAGCATCACCGCCTCTTCCAGGCCGATTGTGGCAGCCAGGGTGGGCGAAATCACCAGAGGTCTTTCGGGTATCAGGGACGATTGCATAAATGGACCAGAGTTTGCTTGCCAGTGTTGTATCAGGCCGCTATAAAACAAGCGAGCAGCTTATCACAGCCCGGCCGGTCAGAGACAGCAAGCCGACATGCAACACGAGGCACCCGAATGGTGCACCAAACAGACACGGAGACCATACTGGTGCATTCACCGCCACTTAGCGTCAAGGAACGAATAGAACGCTTTCGCCACCAGGAAGCGCTGCCCGAATACTGGGCGCAGGATGCACTGCGTTGGTTCCTGCCCTTGTCGAACGACATTGCCGATCGCTGCGCCACCAGCCACTTTCTTTGCATTGGCATAAATGGTGCACAGGGTACCGGTAAATCCACGCTGGCAAAACTGCTTGTTATGCTATTGAAAGAGCAACACCAGATAAACGCTGTCGCCATGTCACTGGATGATTTTTACTACTCACACCAGGAACGACAACATCTGGCCCGCACCGTTCACCCGCTTCTGGCAACCCGGGGTGTGCCGGGTACTCACGACGTTGACCTGGCACTGGATACCGTTCAACGCCTGCGCGCCGGTGAATCCGTCAGATTACCCCGATTTGACAAAGCCACAGACGACTGTGTACCGCGCTCCGACTGGCAATACAGCCCAGCACACACCGATGTTTTGATTCTTGAGGGCTGGTGCATTGGCATCCCTGCACAGTCATCTGAGCAACTGCCCAAACCTGTTAATGAGCTGGAAGCCGTGGAGGATCCTGATGGTCACTGGCGACGCTACGTCAACGACTCTCTGGCCGGACGCTATCAAGCTTTATTCGAGCAGCTCAATCTGTTGATCATGTTGCAGGCACCTGCCTTTGAGTCAATTTTCGACTGGCGACTTCTGCAAGAAGAAAAATTGCGCGCCAGTCTGCCACCCGGCGAAACGCTGCGTGTCATGAACGCCTCGCAGATCAGACGGTTTATTGCTCATTACGAACGCCTGACTCGCCATGCGCTACGCGTGCTCCCGGCGCGCGCTGATGTTGTTTTCACGCTGAATAATCTGCACCGGGTTGTCGCCGAGAGCGCCAGCCAATGACTACATCTGGAAATATAAAGTTGTTGGTATTTACCGACCTTGATGGCACCTTGCTGGATCATTACAGCTACAGTACAGACGGTGCCAGTGAGGGGCTGAAATTACTCGCCAAAGATCAGATTCCGCTTATTTTCAATACCAGTAAAACGCTGCCTGAATGCCTGAACCTGGCGCACGAACTGCGACTGGACTATCCCTTTGTTGTGGAAAACGGTTCCGCCATCTGTTTGCCGCACACGCCTGGTAACGCAGAGTTGATAACAATACTGACGCGTGACTACCCTTCAACAACTGACAGCAGTGCCCATGTCACCAGTTTCGTTCTGGGGGCCAAACACGACTATATTGCCACACAGGTGACTGCCCTCGCCGAAACCTTCGGGTTTCTGTCGCTCACCAACAGCAGCACGCAAGATATTTGTCTGGCAACCGGCCTGACACCCGAGCAGGCCATCAGGGCACAGCAGCGGCAATACAGCGAACCACTGCTCTGGCAGGACTCGCCGGAAAACCTGCTACGCTTCGGTGAACGACTGACTCGCCATAAACTCACTCTGCTTCGTGGTGGTCGTTTCTACCATGTGCTGGGGCAAACCGACAAAGGCCTCGCCCTGCGTGTGCTGCGCGACGCCTACAGCAAAACATCCACCTACCGGAACGCACAGCTCCGAACCATTGCGCTGGGCGACAGCCACAACGATCTTGCCATGTTGCAGGCGGCCGATGTCGCGGTGCTGATCCGCTCGCCTGCTCACCCGTTGCCTGAACATTCTTTCAGAACCCCGCCACTGATTAGCACGCTCAACGGTCCGCAGGGCTGGAGTGAGTGCATCAGACTCATCGCAGGAGATAACTGACCATGGGCGATTTTCATCAGAACGGCATCATCACGACACTTCACAACCTGAATCGACGACCGCTGCCTGAAATTGAATACGAGCTGCAGGTTTTCTCACGCATGCGGCCCATGACGTTGATTCTGCCATCGCTTTACTCAGAGTTGCAGGGACCAGCGCTGCCAGGAATCGTTTCTGAGTTACAACAGGTGCCCTATCTGAATCAAATAGTCATCGGCCTGGATCGCGCTGACCGGGATCAATATCTGCACGCCCGTGAGTTTTTTGCCGACCTGCCCCAGCATCATCGAATACTCTGGAACGATGGCCCCCGACTACGCGCCATTGATGAAGAGTTAAAAACCCTGGGGCTAGCGCCGACAGAGGCTGGCAAGGGGCGCAATGTCTGGTACTGCCTGGGCTACACGCTGGCTTCACGTCGCAGCCAGGCGATAGCCCTGCACGACTGCGACATCCTGACTTACAGCCGCGAGCTACTGGCACGGCTGATTTACCCGGTAGCCAACCCCGGCTTCAACTACCAGTTCTGCAAGGGTTATTACGCACGTGTCGCAGAGGGCAAAATTAATGGCCGGGTCTGTCGGCTGATGGTGACTCCTCTGCTGCGAGCATTAAAAAAGGTACTTGGCTCTATAGATTATCTGGACTATCTGGACAGCTTTCGCTATCCGCTGGCAGGCGAGTTTTCGTTCCGGACGGATGTTGTTCATGATCTGCGTATCCCCAGCGACTGGGGACTTGAAATAGGCCTGTTGTCAGAGATGTATCGCAACTATTCCACCAACCGCATCTGTCAGGTTGATATCGCTGATATCTACGATCACAAACACCAGGATCTGTCGGCAGAAGACGCCAATGCCGGTCTTTCCAAAATGTCTATCGACATTGCCAAAGCCATTTTCCGCAAACTGGCAACCAATGGTGTTGTCTTGTCCAGTGAAACTTTCCGCACACTGAAAGCCACCTATTTTCGTGTGGCACTGGATTTTGTGGAGACCTATCGCAATGATGCCATCATCAATGGCCTGACTCTGGACATTCACAAGGAGGAACAGGCGGTCGAACTGTTTGCCCAGAACATCAAACGTGCCGGTGATCACTTCCTGGACAACCCTATGGAGACGCCCTTTATTCCAAGCTGGAACCGGGTTTGCAGCGCAGTGCCCGATGTTCTGGAGCGCATCAAGGCAGCCGTTGAGGCAGACACAGAAGAATTCAGGAGTCTACGGTGAGCGAGCTGAAAGACCGGGTCTGTCACCACCTGGCTCACATCTATCACGACCTGAGCGATAAGCAGCGTGATGAACTTGCCTGCCAGCTGATCAGTGAAATGCGCCTTGCGCAGAGCGCCCCGCAACCAGGCAGACACCCGGGTCACTGGAGTGAACGGGATGTCTACCTGATCTGCTATGCAGACAGCGTTTTACCGCAGACCGATCAGCAGCCTCTCCAAATGCCCCTGGAAGCCCTGTCCGAATTTCTCAACACCTGGCTGACCGACTGCATTACCGCCGTACATATTCTGCCATTTTTTCCCTGGAGTTCTGACGATGGCTTTGCGGTCAGCGACTACACACGCGTGGCACCACAATTCGGCCACTGGGGCCATATTGAACAGATTGCTGATAATTTCAGGCTAATGGCCGACCTGGTCATCAATCATTGCTCATCAGAGCACATCTGGTTCAGGAATTTCAGCAACGGTAAAGATCCCGGCAAAGACTATTTTTTCACGGCCTCGCCATCGGACGATCTCAGCCAGGTCATCCGGCCGCGCACCAGCGAGCTGCTGCGCCCCACAGAAACCCCCGGCGGCCTGCAACATGTCTGGTGCACATTCGGTCACGACCAGGTTGACCTCAACTTTCGCAATCCCAATGTTCTACTGGAGTTTGTGCGCATTATTCGCGAGTACCTGGATCACAAGGTTAAGGTATTCAGACTGGATGCAGTTGCATTTATCTGGAAGGAAGCTGGCAGCACCTGTCTGAATCTGCCGCAGACTCACGAAATAGTCAGACTATTGCGCGCGCTGCTGGAAGAGGCCGATCCTGAAGCGATCATCATTACTGAAACAAATATTCCGAAGCGCGAGAACCTGAGCTATTTTGGAAACGCCAATGAAGCTCACAGCATCTACAATTTTTCACTACCACCGCTACTGCTGTATACACTGCTGACAGGTCACTGTCGTCACCTTAAGAACTGGCTGATGAGTATGCCACCCGCACAAATGGGCACATTTTATTTCAACTTTATTGCCTCACATGACGGCATCGGGCTACGGCCGGCAGAAGGTCTGTTGAGCGACGATGAGATTCATGATCTGCTGAGTGCTATGGAAAGAGCTGGTGGACGAATATCCTGGCGTGCCACCTCCAGCCTGACGCGGCGCCCCTACGAAATCAATATCAGTCTGTGGGACGCCCTGTCCAGCACAATTACGCACAGCCGCGCCGGGGCGGATGAATGGCATCTACAGCGCTTTATCTGTGCACATGCCATCCTGTTGGCATTAGAGGGTGTGCCAGCCTTTTACATTCACAGCATACTGGGCACCAGCAACGATTACGAACGGCTGAATCAGACTCAGCATAACCGTCATATCAATCGGAAGCGCTGGCCAAAACCAGAACTGGACGCACAGCTCGCCAATGAACACAGCAACCATTCACAGGTGTTAACACGGCTGTGTCAACTCATCCAGCTGCGCCAGCAACAACCTGCCTTTCACCCCAATGCCACGCAGTTCACCCTGCACCTGGGCGACGCGGTGTTTGCCTTCTGGCGACAGAGCCTGCAGCGCCATCAGAGCATATTTGCGCTGAACAATGTTTCAGACACGGAACGGAATATTTCTCTGGCAGACATCAATCTGATCGACACAGAAGAGTGGTACGACCTTATCAGTGGCACACATATCGACCTCGGTCAGGCGATACTGACTCTGGCGCCCTATCAGACCGTCTGGCTCAGCAACCGCCGTCCTGACAGTAAAGGAACAAGCAGAGCAATCAGCAGGCATGCCAGCGTCGTGGATTGAGCCGGGAGCATCCAGCCGCTGACCAGCCACGGCAAGGCCGCACAGATCAACCAGAACAGGCAAGCCTGCCAGATTGCACCGGTACCTTGCTCCAGCAACCTGGCATTCATCCAGAGCCCACCCCCCAGGGGTATAAAGTGCAACAACGCCATATTGAAGCGGCTTACGTCGACAAACAGCAGGAACCAGACGGTGAATCCCATTAACAAGACATGGACAATCAGAACCAGCGTCGCCAGTGCAGCAGGTGGTCTGGCATCATACTTTTGTTGGCTCTCTGGCAGGCAGCGCGGCAGCGGGTAACGGGCATTCACATCCGCAGGACGCCAGCCAGTTGGCATAAACCAGATGCGCAGCTTGTCCCACCAGCTGTCGGCATGCCAGGCATCTTTCAACAGTTGCCAGTGCACATGTAGATTGGCAAAAAACGGGTTCCAGCTATGCAGCGGTTTACGCACACCATAGACGCAGGGCTCCTCATCCAGTTCAGCCTGATACGTACCGAACACCCGGTCCCACAGGATAAAGACACCGCCAAAGTTACGGTCAATATACGGGTCATTGATGGCATGGTGAACACGGTGATTCATCGGAGTAACAAATATTTTTTCAGCCCAGCCCAGCGTTCCGATAAAACGCGTATGCACCCAGTACTGATAGATCAGATTCAAGGACCCGACAGTCACTACAACCTCTGGTGGGAAGCCGATAAACAGCAGCGGCAGGTAAAACACTGAACCGATCAGGAAGCCGTTAAACGGCTGGCGCAGTGCCGTCGTCAGATTGTACTCCTCACTCTGATGGTGAACCACGTGAATCCCCCAGAGCACGTTGATAGTGTGCTGCATGCGGTGATTCCAGTAATAGCAAAAGTCATAAAATACGAATGCGACCACCCATAACCAGGGTGTCATGCTCAACTCACCGTGCGGCAGAACAGTCCACAAAGTGGCATAGGCCAGAAAGCTCACAAAGCGGGTTGCAAACCCCATAGTCTGGCTCAGCAGACCGGTACTCAGAGAACCAATCGCATCATTAAGTCGATAGAAGCCGGTGCGACGCCGCAGATCAACCGCCAGCTCAATCAACAACAGCACCATAAAGGCAGGAATGGCGTAAATAATCAGACTCATTGATTCTTCATCAAAAACACATGCGACAAATTTGCCAGAAGCCGGTATCTTAATATGAATTCATTCATTTTTGGAACCTGATATGCTTAACACTCTGAACCAGCTGATTACCACCCTCGCCAATCCCGCCGGCCGCATGATTCTGGCTATTTATTTTCTGTTACCCGGGCTGATGAAATTCACGCAATGGGACACTCACGTGGACTACATGGCCTCGCATGGCATGTTCTGGATCCCGTTTTTCCTGGTGCTTAGCGGACTCATGCAGCTTGGCGGCGCTGCTGCCTTGTTCGTGGGGTTTCAGACCCGGGTGGTGGCCTTTCTGCTGGCCGGGCTGACATTCATCATCAGCCTGGTCATGCATGATTTCTGGACCATGGAAGAAGGCCTGCAGCGCTCCCACGAAACCCAAAACTTCTTCAAGAATATGGGCATCATGGCCGGCCTGTTGATACTGACCAGTGCCGGCGCAGGAAAATTCAGTCTGGATGCCCGTTCGCAACAGGCGTAAAACTTTTTCTGCCGACCTTGGAAAAAACGGCGCATTCTGACATATAATGCGCCCCTCGACTGCCTGACCACAGGCCGTCAACATCGGAGTGTAGCTCAGCCTGGTAGAGCACCGTCTTCGGGAGGCGGGGGTCGGAGGTTCAAATCCTCTCACTCCGACCATTTATTTCCCGTTTCGTTAGCCGACTGTTCAGGATACAATCGGTTCATGAGACTGATCAAACACATCACCCTGTTATTACTTCTGAGTGGGCCTCTCTTAAGTGGCGCGCTGCATGCTCAGACCAACCAGAACTATTCTATAGAACCCGGTTTACAGGCATTCCAGTCTGAAGACTATGACACCGCGCTGGAAAACTTCACCGAAGGCGCCATGATCGGCCACGCGCTGGCCCAATTCAACCTGGGACTGATGTACCATCAGGGCATCGGTATCGAACCTGATTTCGAACGCGCCATGCAGCTTTACGCGCTTTCCGCCCAGCAGGGTATCGCGCAGGCACAGTTCAATCTGGGCCTGATGTATGACCGCGGCGAGGGCACTTTGCAGGACTATCGCGAAGCCTATTACTGGTATCTGCAGGCGGCCGAACAGGGTGATGCCGATGGTCAGTACGCCGTGGGCACCATGAATTTTTATGGCCAGGGCCGCGCAGAAAACTACGCCGAAGCCATACGCTGGTATCAGGACGCCGCCCGGCAGGGCCATCGCGATGCCCAGTACAATCTGGGTGTCATGCACCTGGCAGGCCTGGGAACCGAAGCCAACCCCACAGTGGCGCTGACCTGGTTCGAGATGGCGGCTGATAATGGCAGCGCTGATGCGCAATACAATGCTGCCATGATGTATGCCAACGGTCAGGGCGTACCGCGCAGTCCCGCCAGAGCCAGAGATTTTTTTGAAATGGCCGCCGAGCAGAATCTTCGCGATGCCCAAACCCAGCTTGGAATGTTATACGCCACCGGCAGCGAAGAAGTCCCGCGCGATTTTGAACAGGCACACTTTTGGTTTAATAAAGCGGCCCACCGTGGCAGTGCAATGGCGCAATTTTTCCTTGGCCGCATTCATGCCGAAGGGTTGGGCTTTGAGCAAAGCATGGTGATTGGTCATATGTGGTACGAGATATCCTACCGATTTGGCTATGAACAGGCGCCTCAGTACCTTGCCCGACTGCGAGAGCAAATGGACGCAGATGCCATTGAGCAGGCTGAAATGCTGGCCCTGCGCTGGATGATTGCCTATGCTCGCCGCAATCCCGGCTCCGCACGCCTGCGCCGTGAGGAACCCCTGGCCGAACAACTTGAGCCAGCAACACCCAGCCAAGCTGAAGCGCAATGATCTGACTACCTGATCCTGACGTAAGCTCACCTGAACTAATCAATCTTCCGCGCCCTTTGGCGCCTTGAATACTGGAGCAGCATATGTCACTGGAAGTAATCGATTTTGGCGCTAACGATCTGGAAAACCGCCTGGCAACAATGAGTAACGCTGAAATCGACGACCTGGCCTTCGGCGCTATTCAGCTAGATAGCACCGGTACCATTATTCAATACAACGAAACGGAAGGCGCCATTACCGGTCGCTCGCCCTCCCAGGTAATCGGCAAGAACTTCTTTAAAGATGTTGCTCCCTGCACCAACACGCCCAAGTTCAAGGGCGCCTTTGACAAGGTTGTCGCAGAGCGCGGCAGCGTCATGCTGGAATACACCTTTGACTATCAAATGTCGCCTACCAAAGTGAAAGTTCACATGAAGCCTGCTTTGGTTGGCGGTAACTTCTGGATCTTCGTCAAGCGCCTGTAATCATGAATCATTGGTGGTCACAGCCATCGAGCCCCGATGCGCTGCAAGACTGGCTGGCCGATTTTCTGGCCGACGCTCTGCAGCGCAAGGGACTTGGCGAGTTGTTGTCTGACCCGGAGTTTGACACGCGTGAAGTGCTGAGCGATCCACGGGCGCTTGGCTTCACCTCATTGGACATGCTCAGCATGGCCAGCCGTCTGGCAGCTTCTCTGGGACTTGACCGGACGGGTCTGTCAGATCTGTTGTTGGCAAAGCGCTCGTTTGAGGGCTGGGTGGACGTTATTGCCCGAAGCCTGCAGATTGATGACAAACAAATCGGCTTCTACTCATCAGGGACGACAGGCTCCCCCGTACTGACTCAACATGTTGTTTCCGATCTGGAGCTCGAGGCCAGTCACTTCGCACGGCTGCTTCCCGAGATCAGCTCACTCACACCTCGCCGAATCATAGCAGTGGTGCCCGCTCACCATATTTACGGCTTTATCTGGACGCTGCTTCTGCCAGCTGCACTCCGGATTCCAGTGGTTCGTATTCAGACGCGTCAACGCTTGCCGACAAATTGGGCGACATGCTTGAACAATGACGACATTCTGGTTGCCACGCCACCAATCTGGCACCTACTGATGGATCTCGGCATCCAATTACCAGAGCAGTTTATCGGCGTCAGCTCGACTGCGCCGATGGCTGAGGCCGAAAGCCGCCGCATGCGCGAGACGTACCCCGGGGCAACTTTCCTGGAAGTTTATGGCAGCACTGAAACGGCTGGCATCGGTTTCCGTCATGACAACAACGCGGGATTCGAGTTATTACCCTATTGGAATTTGCAACAGGCCAATGGCCGGAGCGAGCTACGTCATGAGCTGACGGGTAAGCGACACTTTCTAAATGATCACCTCAGCTGGACAGATGACAAGCAACGCATCTCTATCAGTGGCCGCATGGATGACACAGTGCAAATCCTTGGCCACAATGTGCATCTACCCACCCTGGCCCGAATGATCTGTGCTCACCCGGATATAGGAGAAGCTCAGGTACGCGCAATGCCAGACAATCAATCAGGCATGACCTTGCATTATTTTTTGGTGCCAAATACAAAGGCAAGCGAGGTGCCCGCCTGGTGTGAGCGGTTTTCTGCCTGGCTACGGGAAAATCTGGGCAATGTCCCACCCCCGGCCTCTGTGGTCATCTCCGACAAATTACCGCGCTCAGCACTGGGCAAACCACTCAGTTGGAATATCAATGATTACGCCAGGATTAAAGGCGTTTTCCATACCACCACCTGAAAAGGCATTTGACGGGCAAAAATTACCCCATTTAGTCCCCGAGTTTTACAAATCTTTACTTGTCGTATCCGGTAAGCTTCCATTCCATGCGCACGACTTGAACAATCGACTGTAACCTCCGCTGAAACGGTGAATTTTTGTATCTTGAGTATTATTCATTAAGCCGCCACCCATTCAGGATTACACCTGACCCGGCGCTTTTTTACAACGGAGGTTCTCAAGGCCGCGGCGTGGTCCTGGAGGCTTTGCTCTATGCCATCCAGTCTGGCGAAGGCATCCTCAAGGTGGTTGGTGAGGTCGGCAGTGGAAAAACCATGCTGTGCCGCATGCTTGAGCAGCGTCTGCCTGACACTGTGGAGGTCGTTTATCTGGCGAACCCTAAACTGACTCCACAGGACATCCTCTACGCGGTTGCCTTTGAACTCGAGTTGCCAGTCAGCCAGGAGACGCCCAGACTTGTCTTGATGCAGCAACTCCAAGCCTACCTGCTGCAGCAGCACGCCGCCAACAAATCCGTTCTGGTCATTATCGAGGAAGCTCAAAGCATGCCAGTGGAAACACTGGAAGAGATTCGTCTGTTCAGCAATCTTGAGACTCATGAACACAAATTAATGCAGATTATCCTGTTTGGGCAGCCTGAGTTGGACAAGAACCTGCAAAGCCGTGACATACGCCAATTACGAGAACGCATAACTCACAGTTTCTATCTGTCACCCCTGACCCCTGAAGAGGTTTCCGACTATATCCGTCACCGCTTGCAGGCTGCAGGCTGTCCCGCGCCCCAGGTGTTCACACGAGCAGCAGAACGACTCATCGCCAAGGCATCCGGCGGGCTGACTCGTCGTATTAATATTCTTGCGGACAAGGCCATGCTGGTTGCCTACAGCGAGTCTGGCACTGCGACCCGGCCACGCTCACTGAGCAATCAGTTAACGTCGACTGTAACCGTTGATCACGTAAAGGCCGCCATCCGGGATTCGGACTATGACAAGCCGACCCACACCAGACGCTGGTTATATGGCATAGCGGCAACTCTGTTTATCGGGCTGTTAGTATGGCTTGCTGTAGCACTGATTTATCCAACCATTGAGATCACGACATCGCCCCGACCAGTAGCGCCTGACGCGCAAGCTCCAGGCAGCCTGACAAGCACGAACACGAATCCGGGTTTACAGGAATGGCCTGACATAGTGAACGAGCGGCGTGATGCCGTCGCCGATTGGTTGAATGATACCGGCCGGGGCGATTTCGCTCTGCAGATTTTATCCTTGCCCCGCGATGAGTCGGCCTACCTGGCCGACGCTTTGGAGGTCCTTGATCAGGCAGGACTACTGGAAGAGTCATTTGCATGTCTGATGCCTGGTGCCAATGGCCCAATGTGGCGGCTGGTCTACGGCAATTTCGACAGCGTTGAATCAGCGCGATCCGGTGCCCTCACACTGCCAGGCACATTCCGGGTTAATACTCCTTTTGTCCAGAACATAAACCGGCTTGATTGCCTTTGAGCCAGGAGCTGACAAATGATCAATCTATTTAATATGATCAGCAGACAATTGGTGTTAATTGTATCGTTGGTTACCCTGACTGCCTGCCAGACTTCACTGCCAGAGCGACCCACATCGGGGCGGCACATCGAGGCGCCTGCGCGGACAATTGACTCAAGCAGCATTCCCGAAGTCGTCAGACCTGCACCGGTTCTGCCGCCCCCAACTGCACGGTCAGCGCCGGAGCTGTATACGGTGATCGTACAGGACACTCCGGTTCGCGAACTGCTGTTTGTCATCGCACGAGACACGGCAACAAATATTGATGTACACCCCAATGTAACCGGCAACGTCAGCATCAACGCTGTGGATCAGACATTGCCGCAGATAATTGAGCGAATTAATCGCCAGGTTGATTTCCGCTGGCATTTTGATCAGGACGCGACGCTGGTCATAGAGCCGGACACGCCGTTTCTCAGAACATATCGGCTTGACTACGTGAATGTGTCACGCGAGGCCAACACCGGGCTCAATATAGCCACGTCAATCGTACAGGTTGGCGGCACTTCAAGTCAGCAGAGCGGCGGCAGTAACAACTCCACGGCCTCTATCAGCCAGAGCTCCAGCAACAATTTTTGGACGACTATTGAAGCAAACATTCTCAGCCTGCTCGGAGAGTCTGCTAACAGCGGGTCTGGTGAAGGGGAAGATGGCAGCAGCAGCATATCGACCAGCGTTACCGTAAACCCGGAGTCCGGCCTTATCTCGGTCAATGCCTCTGCCCGACAGCATCGCGACATTGCGGCATTCATCGAAAGCGTCAGCAGCCGATCTCTGACCCAGGTATTGATAGAAGCCACTGTGGTAGAAGTGTCACTCAATGACGACAACCAGTCTGGTGTGGACTGGGCAGCTATCAGTCGCGATAGCGGGCAGATTGACTTCATCCAGAGCCTGACCGGTATCAACATGAGTGACCCGCCGGCCTCCATGCTGACCATTGACAGAACCGGCACGCCAGATGCGATTGCGGCAACCATCCGCATGTTGTCCGAATTCGGTGATCTTCGCGTGCTGTCCAGCCCTAAAATCATGGCACTGAACAATCAGGCTGCCATGCTGAGAGTTGTGGACAATCGGGTCTACTTCTCGATAGAAGTTGAGCCAGGCACACCCGCGACGGCAACCACACCGGGAACCGCAGCACTTTACACTAGCCAGGTTCAGACCGTGCCGGTAGGTTTTGTAATGAGTGTCACGCCTCAGATTGGCGACAATGACCAGGTTACGCTCAACGTGCGGCCGACCATCTCCCGGATAGTGCGTTTCGTCAATGATCCCAACCCTGCTTTGGCTGAAGCCGGAGTGACCAATGCTGTGCCAGAGATCCAGATTCGCGAGATCGAATCCATTCTCAAGGTATTCAGCGGCCAGGTCGCCGTGCTAGGTGGTTTGATGCAGGACTCGCTGGAGTCCAACTCGGCCGGTCTGCCAGTGGCATCACGACTGCCAGGCATACGTAACCTTTTCAGCTACCGACGTGAGCAGGCGAGCAAGACCGAGTTAATTGTGTTCATTCGCCCGGTCGTGATCAGACAACCATCGCTGGATGCAGAGCTACAGGAGTATCGGCAATTTCTGCCTACCAGCGGTCTGCCAATCAGCAATCATTTTGATATTCAACCCTTACCCCAGGCAACAGGTCAAAGGTAGCAGGCAGGCAACGTTGAAATGAGTTTACTAATGGAAGCGCTTCGTAAAGCTGAAGAAGCGAAGCGCAAGGCGGCAGCCGATGAGACGCCGCCTGCCCCTGAACACAAGGATTCCGCTCAGGAAGCGGACAGCGTGCCCGAAGAGCCAGATACAAAAATTGCGGATTCATCTGATTGGCAGCTTTCGGCCACTGATGAGGCAACCGGCGACCCTCAGCATACGCCACTGGCGTTTTCTCTCGACGATTATGAATCGGCAGATGCCGAAATTGAACCGGTTGGCGAGAGTAACACTGCAGACGCGCTGATACAGGGAAACTCGCCAGACGACGATGAGCTCCGTCTGGTGTCTGCGAAAGAACTTCTGGAGGCATCGACAACTGCTCCGCAACCTGCGCCTGAGTCAGAACCTGCCTCTGAATCAGAACCAGTTTCTGCTCCAGAGCCAGTTCCTGCACCAGAGCCAGTTCCTGCACCAGAGCCAGTTCCTGCACCAGAGCCAGAGCCGATCCCGACTACGAGTGAGTCGCTGTCCGCTGCGTCGCAAAATGGTGAAGACCGTGAAAAAGAGGCGGCGCTGGCACGTGAACAATTCAAAGCCACCGCAAGGCAATTGTTTGCAGCCAAGTCCCGAACCCCGAATAGCGGTCGGCGCCGCCTTGTGCTGCTGTCCTTGTCCGGTCTTTTACCGTTAAGCATTGCAGTCATATGGCTGGCCAGTGAACTCGACCTGTTCGGAACAGGCAATCAGTACAATGTCACAATTCCTGCCGACTTCCGCCCAACATTTGAGGAGCCGATTACTGAACAGATAGCGGTTGAATCCATTACGCCGGAAACTCCCGCAGACATTGTAGAGTCGGCAGCCTCCGCGCAGACCGATGGCTTGGCAGATATGCCTGAACCAGCAGGCATACCAGAAGCCGAACTTGCAGTGGACATAACAGCCGCTTCCGTGCAAATTGACAACCAACCTGCCGACATACCTGCGGAAGCAGCTGAAGCGAGGGACGAAACAGAGTCCCCCGTGGCAGCGATTCAGTCAGTGCCTGACGCATCCCCGACACCAACTGAGCCATCTAATTCCGCGCTGGCCTCGCCTGTCCGCGTCAGTCGGTCACAACCAGTCCGCAATCCTGACATGCAGTTACTGTCTGCCTGGGCGGCGTATCAACAGGGGAACTATAGCGTCGCTCGCACCCTGTATGCGCAGGTTCTGGATACTGACCGGGACAATCGGGACGCACTGTTGGGTCTGGCCGCCTCTGCACTGCAACTGGGCGATATGCTCACCGCGCGACAACATTATTCACGTCTGTTAACGATGAACCCTCGTGACCCTGAGGCTCGATCTGGATTGATCAGTACAACCAGCTTTGCCGATCCGATGCAGCGCGAACTCGAACTAAAATCCATGTTGCAGGATTACCCGCAGATGGCTGCCATCCACTACTTGCTGGGCCATTTGTACGCCGAACAGGACAGGTGGTTCGAAGCACAGCAGGCTTATTACAACGCTCTGCTGTCGGCCCGCACCCAAATGGAAGGTCCAGTGAGCCCGGATTACGCCTTCAATCTGGCTGTCAGCCTTGAACGAATCAACCAGGCCAGTGCCGCCCTGAATTATTACCGTGAGGCACAGACGCTGGCTGCAGATTTATCCCCGGGCTTCGACATGCGAACGCTTGAAGATCGCATTCAATCGATACAACGGAGTCTGCAATGAGCACATCAGCGCCCAAGAGAAAGCTGGGGCAGGTACTGCTGGAAAACGGTGCCGTCACCGAAGACCAGCTACGCATTGCGCTGCTCGAGCTGAAAAACACCAATAAACCTTTGGGTGCGGTACTGATTGATCTCGGCTTCGTGACCGACGGCATTGTCCGTGAAGCTCTCAGTGAAAACACCGGTCAACGAACAGTCGACCTGAGCGGCGCTGTCATTGACGCGGAATCGATAAAAATAGTCCCACAGGACATCGCTCGCCGCTACACAGTGCTTCCTCTGTCGTATGACAAAACGGCCAAACACCTGACGCTGGCAATGACCGATACATATAACGTGGTGGCGCTGGACCAGATCATGGCATTAAACGGCAGTGATCTAAGAATTACACCCGTACTGGCCGGCGAATCCGACATTATGCGGATAGTTGAGCAGTTCTACGGATTCGAGCTGTCGATCGACGGCATTCTGCGAGAAATCGAAACCGGTGAACTGGATATGGAAAGCCTGCAGCTTGGGGAAGAGGCCTATAGCCACCCAATGGTTCGCCTTATCAACGCACTGCTGGCCGACGCGGTGCAGCGTGAAGCATCGGATATTCACTTTGAACCGGAAGAGGCATTCCTGAGAATCCGCTATCGCATCGACGGTGTGCTAAGGCAGGTGCGAAGTCTGCACAAGAGCTATTGGCCAGCCATGGTCGTGCGCCTGAAAGTTATCAGCAACATGAATATTGCCGAGTCCCGTGCACCGCAGGACGGACGCATTTCAATGTCTCTGGTCGGTCGTCAGATCGACTTCCGTGCAGCATCGCAACCAACAACATGGGGCGAGAACTTTGTATTGCGTATTCTGGATCGCAACAAAGGCATCGTAGCCATGGAGAAGCTGGGTTTGAGTGATGACAATCTGACACTGCTACGTCTGATGCTTGCCCGCCCCGAGGGAATTATTCTGGTCACGGGCCCAACGGGTAGCGGTAAAACCACGACGCTTTACTCAATTCTCAATAATATCAATACAGAAGCGGTCAACATCATGACGATGGAAGACCCGGTAGAATACCCGATGGCCATGATTCGTCAATCCTCTGTCAACGAGTCGGTGAAAATGGGCTTTGGTGAGGGTATTCGCTCAATGATGCGTCAGGACCCTGACGTGATTCTGGTGGGTGAGATCAGGGATCACATTACCGCCGAAATGGCCTTTCGGGCCGCCATGACCGGCCACCAGGTATTCTCAACGCTTCACACCAATTCCGCCGTCGGCTCAATTCCGCGCCTTCTTGATATTGGAATTTTGCCGGACGTCATTGCCGGCAATCTCATTGGCGTCATTGCCCAACGACTGGTCAGGCGCCTTTGTCAGGCATGCAAAGAGCCTTACCCGGCAGTCGACCTTGAAAAACGACTGCTTGGCATGTCACACAGCGACAAAGAAATCATTATTCATCGGCCCAAAGGATGCCCCAAGTGTGATCATCAGGGATACAAGGGACGAACATCAGTCATCGAAATTCTGAAAATCTCATCAGACATGGATGAACTGATCGCCCGACGCGCCAGCATGAAAGAAATGCTGGAGCTGGCGAAATCGCAAGGTTTTCAGCCGATTGTTGATGATGGCTGCCGCCGCGTGCTCGACGGCACCACCAGTCTGGAAGAAATAACCAGGGTTCTGGATCTGACCGCCAGAATCAGCGGGTAAGTCATATGCCATTGTATCGCTACAAAGCCATGAACAAAGAAGGTCGCATGCGGCAGGGCAGCCTTGACGCCGCTAACGACATTGATCTTGAGCAGCGGCTCGCGCGAATGAACCTGGATTTGATCCGTTGTTCAGAAACCGAAGAAAAACGCGCCAGTATCGGTCAGCGCAAAATCGAGAAGTCCGACCTGATCAACTTCTGCTTCCACATGGAGCAGCTGACAAGGGCCGGTGTGCCTCTGCTGGAGGGACTTGAAGATCTGAGGGACAGCATTGAACATCCAAGATTTCGGGAGGTGGTCTCCAACCTGGTCGACGAAATTGAAGGTGGAAGAAGTCTGTCTGACGCGCTGACCGAACACCCACAGATCTTTGATGTCTTGTTTGTCAACCTGATCAAGGCCGGAGAACTCAGCGGAGAACTCGCACAAATATTTCAATCGCTGGTGGAGATCATCAAGTGGCAGGATGAGCTGGAGAAGTCTACAAAAAAACTCCTGATGTCACCCATCATTGTCGGCACGACGGTTCTGGGTGTCACCATCTTCCTGATGGTCTATCTGGTGCCGCAATTGGTGGGCTTTATCGAATCGATGGGTGAAGAACTACCCATGCATACACGAGCCCTGATCGCCACTTCCGATTTCATGGTGAAATACTGGTACCTGTGCATCATCACACCACCGGCAATATTCTTTTCCATTCGATTGCTGATTGAAAAAAACGAAGCGGCGCGCTTTCAATTCGACCGTATCAAACTGAATTTCCCTCAGGTTGGTCCGGTTATGCAGAAAATCCTGCTGTCGAGATTTACCAATTTTTTCGCGATGCTCTATGCGGCTGGCATTCCTGTACTGAGAGGTCTGGAGATAGCGGAAAGCATCATCGACAACAAGGTCATCCAGAAAGCCATCATGCAAGCACATGACAATATTCAGGACGGCGAATCCATAGCAGAAAGTTTCCGGGAAACTGAATTGTTTCCTCCACTGGTCATTCGCATGATGAACGTCGGCGAATCGACTGGTCAGCTCGACAAGGCGTTATTGAATGTAAGTTACTTTTTCGACCGGGACATCAAAGACTCGATTGAAAAGGTTCAGGCACTTATCGGCCCCATCATGACCGCCGTTCTGGGACTGCTGCTGGGCTGGGTCATGATGTCGGTACTGGGTCCCATATACAGCACAATCAGCAACATTCAGGTCTGATATCCAGGGGTGAACGATCTGGCATGAATAAAGACGTCAAGTTAAGGATACTTCTGGTCCACGCATCAGCGGCGGAACTGTTCAACTGGACAGGCCGGGGCGTTGAGCGTTCGCATGTGTACCCTGCCAACCATGAGGGTCACGCAGCCTTGGCGCAGACACTTCAGGATGACGCCAGAACGCCTTTTTTCATCCTGGTCGACTGCATAGAGGAAGACTTCCGTCACGACTCCATCGCTCATGTGGGTGGCTCTGACCGTCGGGAATTGTTAAAACGCAAACTCAAACTGCAATTCCGCAACACACCTTATCGCCTCGCCACGATCATAGGCAGGGAAAAGAGCGGCCGACGTGATGACAATGTTTTGTTCAGCGCACTCTCTAACCCGGAGCTTCTTGATCCCTGGACTGATACCCTGCTGCGCTGTCAGGTCCCGGTAAAAGGTATAACCACCCCTGCCTATCTGATGGAAGCCTATGCGGCAAAGCATAAGCGTCACGAAGAACATCTGATATTGATCTCGATCGAACCAACCACCGGCATCCGACAGACCTACCTGAAGAACGGCAAGGTCATGTTGAGCCGACTGGCACCATGGGTACAGGAAGAGGCGGTCAGTGCCAACCGATTGACAGAACAGGTTGTACCAACACGCAAATATCTCGAGAGGATCAAACTGGTCCCCTTCGACAAACCAGTAAAGGTTCTGGTGTTTTCCTCCGGGCTGACTGACTTTTCTGATGGATTCTCTGATACCGACGAGTTGCAGTATGAGATAGTCGAGATGGCAGCGCAGAGTGCCTTGCTGGAGGCCATGACAGACGCGCTGAAAAAACGCCGCATGCGGAATCTTTATGCGCCGTTTGCGTTGCGCAGATACTTTCATATTAACCAGGTCAGAATGGGTTTGTTTCTGCTATCTGCCAGCACCCTGCTCACGACTGCTGCGCTGGTCACGCCTAAATTTCTCAATATCGTGGATAGTACCGATCGGACAATATCGTTCAGGATTCAGGAGCGTCCTTTACTGCAGGACTATGAGCGACTGCGTCTGGGTTTCCCTGAAACACCCATCGCTTCGAATACCATGGCAGTCGTTGTCGAAACCTATGATGCCATACAAAATCAGACGCTGAATCCGGCGCAAGCCATGGCATCGATCAGCTCAGCCATGCGGGGAATCTCTGATATCAGGCTGATTGGATTCGACTGGTCAGTCCGTATGTCTGAAGAGCGGGAAACTGCCGCAGAGCAACAATTGCTGGCTGGCGCACGTATATCGCCACAAGCCTTCCTGGCCCAGGCTATTATTGATCAACAGACCGCACTCAACGTCATCGTTGAAGGCCGGGTTGAAAATATCACCAGCTATCAGTCAGCTCAGGATCAAGTCATCAATTTTATTGATGCGTTGAGCAATGAGCATGGATTCACGGTCAATCCCCTGCAATTGCCGCTCGACTCAAGCCCCACCGCCAACGTGACGATGCGTCTGGATGGCAGCACCATCAATCCACCGTTTCGACTGGAATTGATGCAGGAACTGCAACCGTGAAAATCAATCTGCCGATACCAGAGAAAGACCTTGCCCTGCTGAAGTGGCCAGCGATCATCAGTCTGGTAGCACTCGTATTGGCGACTTCCGTGTATTTTCTCGCGCAATATCTGGATCAGCAGAGCACTGCCGCACTTGTCGACGCTCAGCAGAGTCTGGAAAGAGTCAGAACGTCGATCGAACAGATTTCTCAGGAGGAGGCTACTATCGTTCAGTATATCGACCGTTTTCTCTATGCGCAGGAAACGGGTTTTCTGGACGAAGAGGACAGACTTGGCTTTCTGGAAAATATGGCGAGTATTCGCGAGCAACTGCAGCTTTTCCCTATTACAGTAGAACTGGGCACGCAGTTCTCAATCCCCTTGTCTTACCTGCCGGAGGACCCGCTGCCAGGCTCCCCTCTAACGCTGCGCGGCTCAACGATCAGTCTGCAAACCGGCCTGCTTCACGAGTTTGAACTGTCACGATTGATGGATGGGTTACGTGAAAGCCGAGGCATTCTGCAACCGATTGAATGCAGCCTTTTGGAGCAGAGTCCCGGCGATCGCTTTTCGCAGGTTACCGAGAACATCCGCTTTGACTGCAGTTTCAACTGGTATTCCATCAATCTGAATCCCGATGCAGATGAACTGAGCGGGGGCTTCTGATGAGTATACGCTACTGCTTTCTATCAACACTGCTGATCAGCGCAATATCAACAACATCGGCGACAGCACAGACTGCCAGCCTGGGTCGATTCTTCAGCACACCTTCCGAGCGGGCTGCGCTGGATGCACTGCGTGATGAACTTCTCCAGGAGATCCGGCTCGAAGAACTCTCATCCATACAACTGATCGGCGGCAGCGACGACGATTTTGTGCCGTTGCCGCCTGACATGGAGCTCTATCTGAGCGGCACCCTGCGTCATGGCAATGGTCAACACACCATCTGGCTTAATGGTGAAGCCGTAGCGGAAAGCGATCTCCCCGATGGATACAGCCTGGTTACAACAGGCATGGTAACCAGTCTGCGTATCGCTGGAAATCGAGGCGTGTTTACTCTTCGTCCCGGACAAGTGTTGAGACTGATGGATGGCAGTATCACTGAGCAGGCATTCGTACCGCCTCCGGCCAACGCCACGCGCACGAACCAATCTACCCGACCCGCCGTAGGTGTGCAAACCCAGGCACCAGACGCTGTCGAAATAGACTCAATCGACGGAAATCTGGGCGGAATCATGTCCATGCTGGAAACATTGCGAATGTTGCAGGAGAACCTGTAATGTCCGATAAAAAATATACAAGCAATGCCACACATATCACAGTCTGCCAACGACAGTCCGGCGCGGCCTTACTGATATTTTTTATCCTGCTGTTCTCCGCTGCAGCCGCTGTTGCACTTAACGCACTCAATAACAGAGTATCCGCGAGAAGCAGCAATCCTGTCGTTCTGAGTGAAATGAACAGTGTAAAGGAAGCGTTACTGGCTTTTGCCACCCTGCAACCTGACTACGACGACTCCGGTCCCGGCCGACTCCCATGCCCGGACACCAACAACGACAGGATCTCGGAAGCCAATTGCACCAGCAACACCATCGGCAGGCTGCCAAGCGAATATACGCTGGGCATACCCTTCAGTTTCAGCGAGCGTCAGAACGATGACCGCTTTTGGTACGTGATAACTGGCTCCTTTCGGTTCAATCCGACTATAACCGGGCTAAATTCCGCCACCGACGGCGACCTGCTGCTTAACGGCCAGTCGGACATTGTTGCCCTGATCATCGACCCGGGCGAGGCAATCGGCAACCAGACACGCATCAACAACAACCCTACCAATTATCTGGAGAATGGCAACCAGACCGGGCCGGCCTTTGTCACGTCTTCACCAACGCCGGATCAGTTCAATGACAGGATTGTTGCCATTACCGGCCAGGAAATGCGGATCCTGATGACCCGACAGGCGGCCCTGGAGATACAGCGCGTCATTGACTCGTACCATCCAGCCAATGGCGACACATACCCGACTGACCAACCCACATTTGAAGCAGCAATGGCGGCCGCAGCGGCATGGTTCAACTCCGAAAATTGGCTGAGCACTATCACCTTCACTTCTAACTCAGCCAACCAAGTAGAAATAGAATTCCAGAATTGCAACATTATCTATTCCATCAACTTCCCGCCATCTGAACTACAGCGGGATCGAAACGCCTGCTGACAAGGAGCACACACATTGAAGACTCCCATTAATCACCGGGAACTTGACCTGCGTCATAGAGGGTTCTCACTGATTGAAATGGCCGTGGTGCTGATGATTCTGGGCTTTCTGCTCAGCGGCCTGCTGGTGTCTCTCAGCCAGAGTACCGAAAATACCCGACGTACCGACGCCAATGCGCAGTTGAAACGTATTGAAGAAGCACTGCTGGGTTTTGCCCAGGCCAATGGCCGCCTGCCCTGCCCGGCCAGTCATACAAGTGCCGGTCAGGAAGCGATTGTCGATGTTGCGACGGGTGTATGCAATGTCCCGACCACAGTGACTCACGGATTCGTGCCAGCTGCCACCCTTGGATTGACCGGGGCGGTGAACGCAGATGGTCTGCTGACCGACCCCTGGGGCAACCCCTACCGCTATTCAGTTTCTAACCGCATTCAGGGTGCCAACCGTGCCTTTACTTCCAGCGTCGGCATGACTGCGCTCTTTGCTGCCGCGCCTTTGAACAATACCAACATGCTGCGTGTCTGCCGACAGGCACCCTGCGTAGACATCATCACAGACCTGGCACCAGCAGTGGTCCTCTCCATGGGCGCTAACTGGTCAAGTTTCAGTTCAGCCAACGAAGTGGCTAATGCCGGCAACGTGGTAGTGGGCGGCTATCGTCTGACCAACACCAATGATTTTGTCAGTACTGAATACAACGAAACAACATTCGATGATCTGATCATCTGGATATCGCCCAACATCCTTTTCAGCCGCATGATCAGCGCAGGGAGGTTACCGTGACAGAAGAAGCAGAACGCGAAGAGCGTAAAATACTGATCGCCGAGGACGATGAGGCACTCCGCAGCATGCTGCAGAGTTCTCTGGAAATGAGAGATTTCACCGTGGTGGCTGCCGACTGCAGAGAATCTGCCCTGGCCCAGCTAAAAAACAATCCTGACATACAGGTCATGCTGATCGATCTGGGGCTGCCGCCCGCTGCCCACAATACCGACGAAGGCATCGCCCTGATAAAAAACATCGTGGCATCTAACAGCAGCGCAAAAATAATCGTGCTGACCGGTCAGGATGAGGAAAGTGCCGCTCTGGCCGCCATCCGCGAAGGCGCGTTTGATTTTCTGGCCAAACCCGCCTCACTCGAAAAGATACTGCAGTCTCTTGGCAGAGCTTTCTTGTTTGTCAGGCAGGAAATTAACATGTCTGCCGACGGTCTGACGCGCCTGCAGATCAACGCCAGAATAGCCGATGGTCTGAAAGCCGTGCGCGAAGATGCCGAAGAAAAGCTGGTACGCCAGGTTCTAAAGGACACTGAATTCAATGTCTACCAGAGCGCAGCCCGACTGGGAATCAAACGTGAAAGCGTCTATTACTTCTTGAAGAAGTTTGGGATCCAACGTGATACTGAATGATCTGTATCCTTACCTGATCCTGATCGGGGCAACGATTCTTGCCGTGACCGCATGGCTGCTGCAGCAGGCGAACGCCCAGAACAACCGTGGGCGTGAACTGATCAAACTGAATGAGTCGCTAAACTTCGACCTGCCGGACTTTCTGCGGGACTGCTGGCCATTACTGAACAAAGGGGGATTTGTCGGTCTGCGATGGGACCTGGACTGGTTTGGTACAAAGCTCTCAGGCATGCAAGGACAGGAAACACCTCACACCTATGAGCAACAACTGTATGCTGATGACATATCACTGGAAATCAGCCTGTTCTCGGCCAAAAGCAGTTGGGAGCGGCGCTACTTCAGCCGCTCCCTGGCTGAAAGTTTTTTTCTCCTGCTGAGAATGGACTTCTGGATCAAGCTGGGCTCCATCCGTTCAACATTTGCGCAAGCCGCAAAAATGAATGTATTTCTGCAGCATGACATCAAAAATATGCTGCAGCTCACCAGCCTCGCTGCGGAGCAGATTCTGGATCCACCAGTTGGTCAACAACAACGTTTGATCGCTGCATTGCAAGTGAGTATTCCGGCGTTGCGCGACCGTGTTGAATTGATGCTGGAGCGCTTACGTCAAGATAAGAATGTGCAAGTGTCATCGATGATTGAGTTGTCGGACTACATTCGAAACTCAGCACAAAGCTATAAATTGCGGGCTGAGATCTCAGGGCGCGCACAAATAGCCACCAGGCAGGTTGCATTGCAATCGATCATTGATAATCTGTTGGGGAACTACGCCGATATGGCAAAAAAACAGCCAGAAGAAGTTAGTCTCATCATTCAGATAAGCTCTGAAGAGCGCGCCATACAGATTACTTTTTCAGACCAGAATGCAGACCCTTGCCCATGGCCGGAGCGTTTGTTTGAACCTTTCTGGAGTGAGCACGGCAATGGCCGTGGCATCGGGCTTTACCAGGCACGGCAATCTGCAATCGGACTGGGTGGCAACTTATCCATCGTAGCCCACCCCGACCGACCCTTGCTTTTTTTGCTCACTCTTCCTGCCCATACAGATGAGTAAAAAAAACCTACATCTTGTTGACCTTTCAAAGTGTCATTATATTGACGCCATGCTGAATATCGGCAGGTAGTTCGATAGGCGGCGGCTCGACATATAAATTCTCTGAGAGAGCAAGCATATGAAACAGATTTCTGGCATCAAAAAAACACAGGGTGGTTTCACCCTGATCGAAATCGCCATCGTACTGGTCATTATCGGCCTGCTGATCGGTGGTGTTCTGCAGGGTCAGCAGTTGATCGAGAACTCGCGAGTGCGCGCAGCGGTCAATGATTTCCAGGGTGTTCCTGCTGCAGCCTACTCCTATCAGGATCGCTATGGCCGATATCCTGGTGACGATGGTCCGCTGGCAACACTGCAGGGCCGGGGTGGTTCATGGGCCACGATCACAGCAGCATCTACGGCACCTAACGGTGTACTGGATGGTGCTATCGCAACAACATTCAACCCAACAGTCGAAATTCTGGGTTTCTGGCAACATCTGCGCGCCTCAGGTTTCATACCCGGCAACCCGGCAACCATTGGTGCGGCTGCATTACCCCAGAACCCATTTGGTGGTCTGATTGGCGTGAACTCCAGCCTGATTCAGGGCATGCCGGCTGGCTCAGTAAAGCTGTGCATGAACAACGTGCCTGGTTCCGCGGCGATCGCACTTGATACGCAATTGGATGATGGCATCACAGACTCCGGTATTTTCCGCGCCAACGTTGGCGCCACTGCCAACGCCGCTGCTGTCCCTGCTGCAACCGGCTACGACCAGGATACACTTTACACCGTGTGTCTGCGCATCTAGGTCCCTCCGGTAGTCGAAGCGTTTAAAAAAGCCCTGCAATGCAGGGCTTTTTTTTGCTCTCGAAATAGGTGAGCATGTACCTGACCGTATGAAAATTTAAACCAACAACAAACGAGAGCCTGCCCCATGAGTGGTGTTAAAACTAAATTACCCGGATTCTCGCTCCGCCCGCATCCAGCACTTTTGTTATTGTTCGTCATTCTGACCTTTATTCCATCGCTCTATGCACAGACCCAAGACTCTGTCATGGTGCCCATGCGCGATGGCGTTAATCTCGCTACCAATATCTATCTGCCAGACGGCGACGGCCCCTGGCCAGTTGTACTTACACGCACGCCCTACAACAAGAATGGCGCTGATCGCAGCGCGGAATTGTATAACAACCGAGGCTATGCACTGATCTCTCAGGATGTGCGAGGCCGCTACGAATCCGAAGGTGAAAATCGCCCCTTCGAAACCGATATTGAAGATGGCTACGACACGATCGAGTGGATCGCCGCCCAGGACTTCAGCAACGGCAAAATCGGCATTTTCGGCACCTCGGCACCTGGCATCACCTCCAATCTGGCAGCCGCCGCGGCACCACCTCATTTGACAGCCGCCTATGTCACCGTCGCTCCCGACAGCCTGTTTTACCGTTCACGGTTTGTGGGCGGCGTATTCAAGGAAAGCCACTCTGGTGGCTGGCTGCGAGGCCAGGGTGTCAGTGAGGATGTCATCAATGCCTACCGGGCACGCGCCGTGCTGGATGAGCAATGGCGCGCTACCGACTTCCTGTTTCACCGTCACAATGTGCAAATCCCGGTCTATAACGTCGGCGGCTGGCATGATATCTACGCAGAGGGCTCGCTGTACAACTATGTGTACCTGCAGAATGAAGGTCACCCCAATGCCCGCGGCAAGCAGAAACTGTTTATGGGCGCGTTCGGTCACGGCATGCTGCAGGGCGATCTGGAATATCCCAATGGCGGCCTGATCAACGGCGATATTGAAGAGCAGTTCCGATGGTGGGATTACTGGCTGAAAGGCATCGACAACGGCATCATGGATGAACCGCCGGTCAGCTACTACATGATGGCCTCAGCGCGCAAAGGTGCCATATCTCCCAAAAATAGGGTGATCCATGCGGACAGTTGGCCACCGCAACATCAATTGACCCGGTTTTACCTGCAGCCTGATGGCAGTCTGGCGACGTCCATGCCATCCGCTGCCAATGCATCAAAAACCTATCTGTTTGACCCGGCCAATCCAGTGCCAACCATCGGCGGCCAGAACCTGGGCCAGGATGTCGGACCACGTGATCAACGCGAAATCGGTGAGCGACAGGATTACCTGCGCTTTGAAACCGCCGTGCTTGAAGACGACGTGGTCGTGGCCGGTCACATCGATATGGAGCTTTATGTGTCCACCGATGCGCTGGACACAGACTTTGTTGTCAAGCTGGTGGATATTTACCCCGATGGCTACGAGGCATTGATTCTGGACTACCCGATACGTGCGCGCTTCCGCGATGGGCAGAACCCGGAGGATGTCAAACTGATGACCCCGGGTGCTGTGGAGAAACTGACCATTAATATGTGGAGCACGGCCCAGACCTTTGAGAAGGGTCACCGCATTGGCGTACACGTCACTTCCAGCAACTACCCACGTTTTGCGGTCAATCCGAATAATGGCGCCGCGCTCGATGATGTCACCAGCCCCGCAAAAACGGCGAGCAATACCATTTATTTTGACAGCGGACGGCCGTCTGCAATCATCTTACCGATCGTCAGCAAGACACGTGATTAAGACCGGAATCTTGGGGTGACCGGCCGCTTTGTCGGTCACCTGATCTCCCCGGCTTTGAATATTTCACTGTTTTTTCACACTATGTCTGTTAGACTGCGCGCCCTTTGAATCAAAGCAGTTCCTGTCATTACCCATGCGTTCCATCACGCCACCATAAGTTCCAGCAACCATTCACTGCTCATTCAGTTGATCAGTATCGGTGGGCGATTTTCTGAAATCGGCTCAGCACTGCTCTATTGTCTTCAATTTTTATTTTCGGATATACCTATGTTACGCGCATTCAAACAGAGCTGGTTTTCCAATGTCCGTGGTGATGTTCTGGCTGGCATCGTCGTAGCCCTGGCGTTAATCCCCGAAGCCATTGCGTTCTCAATCATCGCTGGTGTCGACCCTAAGGTTGGCCTGTATGCCTCGTTCTCGATTGCCGTTATTACAGCCATTGTCGGTGGCCGCCCAGGCATGATTTCCGCAGCCACCGGCGCGATGGCGCTGGTCATGGTCACGTTGGTGCGCGACCATGGACTTGAATATCTGCTGGCCGCAACTCTGCTGACAGGCCTGCTGCAGATTCTCGCTGGCGTGATGAAGCTCGGTCTGCTGATGCGTTTTGTATCAAAATCCGTCGTTACGGGATTCGTAAACGCGCTGGCGATTTTGATATTTATAGCCCAGTTGCCCGAGATAACCGGCGAGAACGCCAACATGGTGGTATTCGCCGTGCTGGCTGGCGGACTGGCGATTATCTATGGGCTGCCCTACATCACCAAAGCAGTCCCCTCGCCGCTGATCTGCATCATCGTCATGACGGCCATCGCCATTTTCATGGGGCTCGATGTCCGCACTGTCGGGGATATGGGCGAGTTGCCGGACAGTCTGCCGGTTTTCCTGTGGCCAGATGTGCCGTTAACGCTGGAAACCCTGCAGATAATCTTCCCCTACTCTGTCACGCTGGCGGTGGTGGGTCTGCTGGAATCCATGATGACAGCAACAATCATTGACGATCTGACAGACACCCCCAGTAACAAAAACCGCGAGTGTGTGGGCCAGGGTGTCGCGAACATCGGCACAGGACTGATCGGCGGCATGGCAGGCTGTGCCATGATTGGACAATCGGTCATCAATGTAAAATCGGGCGGTCGCAAGCGGCTCTCGTCATTCACTGCAGGTACGGTGTTGTTGTTACTGGTCGTCTTTCTGGGTGACTGGGTTGCCCGGATTCCCATGGCAGCGCTGGTAGCCGTGATGTTCATGGTTGCCATAGGCACCTTCAGCTGGTCATCGATCGCGGATCTACGCAAACACCCCAAGAGCTCCAGCATCGTCATGATTTCCACAGTCGTTGTGGTGGTTATGACTCACAATCTGGCGCTGGGTGTTCTACTGGGCGTGCTGCTGAGTGCGCTGTTCTTTGCCCGCAAGGTGGGCGACATTCTCTATATTGGCTCTGAACTCAGCGACGATGGCATGCACCGTCGCTATCAGGTGATCGGTCAGGTATTTTTCACCTCTGCCGAGCAATTTATTGGCGGCTTCGATTTCAAAGAAGCTGTGGATAAGGTTACTATCGATCTGAGTCGCGCCCATTTCTGGGATATTACTGCCATCAGTTCGCTGGACAAGGTGGTGATCAAGTTCCGGCGCGAAGGGGCCGACGTTGAGCTGCTGGGCCTGAACGAGGCCAGCGCCACGCTGGTGGACCGCTTCGCCGTGCATGACAAACCGGATGCCGTTGAAAAATTAATGGGCCATTAATACGCTGACTGTTCAACACAATGGATATACTGCATGACTGATATCACGATTCCCGAACTGACTGGCAAGGTACTGGCCTGTATCGACGACTCCTGCTACGCCGAATCGGTCTGCGACTTTGCGGCCTGGTCAGCTCAGCGCATGCAGGCACCGCTGAGTCTGATTCATGTACTGAACAAAGAAGAAGCCGGTGGCAGCCCGCATAATCTGAGCGGCCGCTTGAATATGGACGCACAGGAGAACCTTCTGCACCAATTGGCTGACCTGGACGCACAGCGCGCCAAACTCGCCATGGAGCACGGCAAACTGATGTTGCAAGCTGCGTCGCAGCGGGTCGCAGAAAAAAGCATCAGCGACGTTGAGACACGCCAGCGCCACGGTGAGCTGGTCGACACCCTGGTCGAGCTGCAACCGGAAACCCGCATGCTGGTGATGGGCAAACGGGGCGCCGATCACGCCTCCGAACACGGACATATCGGCAGTCATCTGGAAAGCACCATCCGTGCCGTGCGCAAACCCATATTGATTGCCCAGCAATCCTTCACTCCCCCAAAACAAGTCATGGTCTGTTATGACGGCAGCGTCACCATGCAAAAAGGTATCCGTATTGTGGCTGCCAGCCCGCTGGGGCGCGGTATTCCACACCACCTGGTAATGGCAGGCGCTGACACCGAAGCAACGCGGGCGCAACTGGCTGACGGCGAGAAAATCCTGCTGGACGCCGGGTTCGACGTGACAGCCCGCATCATCCCCGGCGAGGCCGATAGCGCGCTGGCTGATTACCAGACGCAGGAAAACATTGACCTGGTGGTCATGGGCGCCTATGGGCACTCACGTATCAGACACCTGATCCTGGGCAGCACCACCACCTCCATGCTCAAAAAAACGCGAGTTTCACTGCTGGTACTGCGCTAACATCTGATTTCTGTCAGCGTTGTGCTATCTGCTCAAACAAATCGAAATAAGCGGGGAAGGTTTTGGCCGTACAGCCCGGGTCATTAATGGTAATCGGGCTGTCACCCAGCGCGGCCAGTGAAAAACACATGGCCATACGATGGTCGTCGTAGGTATCAATAGCGGCTGACTGAATACGTTCGGGCGGCTGTATGGCAATATAGTCCTCACCCACTTCTACCGTGGCACCCACTTTGCGAAGCTCTGTCGCCATGGCAGTCAGACGGTCTGTCTCCTTCACGCGCCAGTTATAAACATTACGAATGACAGTTGGCCCCTTTGCAAACAGCGCAGTAGTGGCAATGGTCATCGCAGCATCCGGGATGTGATTCAGGTCAACATCCACACCATGCAGCTCACCACGTCGGACCTCTATCCAGTCATCGCCCCATAAAACCTGCGCGCCCATCTGCTCCAGCACCTCGGCAAAACGTGCATCACCCTGCACACTGTTTTTACCGCTGCCAATTACGCGCACAGGGCCACCCGCGATCGCTGCCGCAGCCAGAAAATAAGACGCCGAAGAGGCATCGCCCTCCACCATGATTTCGCCCGGGGACTGATATTTTTGACCGGATTTTATAAAAAAGCGCTGGTAGTCGTGGTTATCAACCTGCACACCAAAACGCGCCATCACATCCAGCGTGATATGGATATACGGTTTGGACACCAGCTCGCCATCAACAACAATCGTCAGATCATCACGGCACAGCGGTGCTGCCATTAACATGGCCGTGAGAAATTGACTGGAGATGTTTCCCCGGATGCTGATCAGCCCTCCGTTTAATCCGCTGGCGCGAATATAAAGCGGTGGATAATTCTCATCCTGCAAGTAATCGATCTGCGCTCCGCAGGCTCGCAGGGCATCCACCAGATCACCAATCGGCCGTTCATACATACGTGGCTCACCAGTCAGCTGGTACTCACCCACACCCGCGCACAAGGCCGCACACAGGGGCCGCATGGCCGTACCCGCATTTCCCAGAAAGAGCGTCTGTGCATCGGCCCGAAAGGCGCCGCCGGCACCTGACAGCGCACACTCTGTCCGATCAGCAGACAGATCCAGGTCGATACCCAGTTGCTGCAAGGCTTCCAGCATATAGCGCACATCATCGCTATCCAGCAGATTGGTGATGCGGGTCTGTCCCTGCGCCAAGGCAGCAAGCAAGAGAATGCGATTGGAAAGACTCTTGGAGCCCGGCAAGGTGACGGCCCCACGGACCGACCGGATGGGTTGCAGGGTGAGCGATTGCATAGTCTGATTCCAGAGCGGGAGGTTAGTTGGCAAAGCGCGGATTATAGCTCAATCCCCTGCCTCTCAAAAGCAGGGGTGAGCCGGTGCTTTGTACTTACCGTTCGCGCACTGTCTGGTACTTGAGCCGGTTTTCCCAGCGCTTGCGAGCCAGCCGCCGCATATTGGGGATGTCGTCTGTCTCATCCATGATGGATTGGCCAAGCACCGTTTCCAGCAGATCCTCCATGGTGATCAGCCCCAGCCAGGTGCCATAAGGATCGTAAACCAGGCCCATATGCTGATGCTCATTCAGGAAGACTCCCAGCAGATACTCCGCATTCACGTCCTCGGTAATGACCTTGACGGGTTTCATCAAATCAGACAATCGGGTTTCAGGCGCGGCATCCAGGACCTCCGCCCGAAAAACAATGCCTTGCGGGTTATCGTTTTCATCCAGCACCGGATAGCGGGAAAATGCCGTATTGCGCATGCCATTGATTATGTCGGCCACTGTGTCATTCAGGCTCATATATTCGCACACGGTTCGCGGCGTCATGATGTCCCGGACCTTGACTTCGTGCAGATCCAGAATATTGCCAATCACGCGCCGCTCATCTTCGTCAAGCTGGTCGGTGTCACGACCCAGGCTGGTGAGAGCCTTGATTTCAGCACGCAGATCGATATCCGGCGTGCCGACACCCATCCACAGGGTAATTTTGTCGGATAGCAGGATGAATGGCTTGAGCAGAGCAATCAGCACGCCCAATACAGAGGGCAGAACTGGAACCAGGGTTTGCCAGTAGCGAGCCCCCAGAGTTTTGGGAATGATTTCAGACAATATCAAAACCAGGAAAGTCATGATTGCAGAAGCGACAGCAAGATAACCATCTCCGAATACAACACCCACTTGCGCACCAACGCCAGCTGCACCAAAAGTATGGGCAACCGTGTTCAAAGTGAGAATGGCCGCCAGCGGCTGATCAATTCTGTCTTTAAGGCGCCTGAGTTTTTTGTACAGAACCGGATTGGATTCACGGTATCTGACAATATGGCTGGGTGTGAGTGACAACAGTGCGGCTTCAAGCAACGAGCAGATAAAAGACACACATATTGAAAGCAGGGCAAATATCAGTAGTAGGCCCATCGAGGGTCTGTTGTTCTCCTGTTTAGACGCGGGAAATAGATCCTACTACAGACTCGCCTGCACCCTCAATCATAAATTCACGGTCAGGCTGCCAGGCCCTGCCCTATGGCTTGATTGGCTGCACGGCGCTGCCAGAGCTTTTCATGCAGAAAATACACCACCGTGTTGATCGCCGGCTCGACCAATGCAACGGCGCCCCCAATCAGCCAACTGCCGGTCATCGCCCAGGCGACTGAAAATGCGGTAATAAAATGCAGCACTGCAAAACTGGCTGTTTTCTTGACCTGTACCATGATGACGCCCTCTCGTAACGGAAACTTCTCACAGTGTCAGAATACGTCAGTCAGACCATAATAAAAATTTCTTAATTTCTATGTTAATGATAACTATTATCAATATTAATCATCCACCAAGGCTGAGGAAATTCATGAATTCGCGCCGCGTTTTGGGTCCGTAAGTACGAAAGTGTGGTTGAGGATTTTCGAGATAGGCGAGTTTGCGCTGACTGATCTGATCGGCAGCCACAAAACGGTTAATCTCCTCAGCTGAGATTTCATAGGGTCTGGCCGCGTTCAAACCAAATACTTTACGTCGCAGTTCCGGCGTTATTTCAGGGTATCCGAATTGTTCCTGAAAAGCCGTTGAGATCTGGAAAGTACGGAACGCCTGAATCTGGTCCTGCGGTGAACCGTACCAGATGGAGTCTGTGCCCCACAGGACATTGTTTTCGCCCACATACCTGAGCAGTTTGCCCAGAGAATGAGCAGCATTGTCCGGATCTCGCATCAGCAGACGCCAGGTACTGCCCAGTTCGGCATAGACATTACTGTTGGGAGCAACTTCATTGTCCAGCAGAGACTGGATAAGGCTGTCTATGCCCATTCTGCCCTGCCCTTCAGCAAAGGCCTGTTCAGTCACCGAATTATCGTAACCTGAGTGGTAAATCAGGAAATTCATATCGGGGTACATTTTTGCGACTATGCCAACATCATCGCAGCGGCTGTGCTCCAGAGAAATCGGCCCAAACGGCAGGCCTTTGTGTACACAGATATTTTTGACACCCAGGGAGCGCGCACGTTCGATCATGGCCAGCCCCGGGTCGTCATGCAGCCAGAAACCAACACCGCCCGGGCCAAACTGGGTGTAGGTCTTGAATGCACAAATGTCCCAGCGTTCAGCCAGCTCATCCATGCCTTCCAGATCGCCATCCTGGTTGGGGTTGACGCGCCCATGGATCATCAGCCGTTTGCTACCGTCTAACTGAGCGACGATGTTACGGGTTTCGTGCGCGTCTTCAATAGTGACAGGTTCTGTCTCGCGGGTTGAAGGTACAAAGCTCAGCACCATAATGCTGGTGTCACTGTCAAAGAAAACATCCTTTATAAATTCATCTGCGCTCAGACAGTTGAGATAACTGCGATTACCGGGATCATCGGCCATCTCACAACTTGCCTTGGGCAAGGTTGAATATGGCCGGGAATTCTCCGGCACCAGCTGCAGCCAGGCACCGTTGGGATTCACGTAATGCCCCTGCACATCAAAAATGAATTCATTGCCGCCCACTTCTGCCTGCGCCAGCTGCAGGTCAACAGCCGCATCATCACTGATCTGATAGAAACCGCCAGTTTTTCCGGCAGCTGCGTTGGCGGCGTTAAACGCCAAGAGGGTACTAGCTGCCCCACAACTACCTATCAGAAAACTGCGCCGATCCAGGCCACACCGTTTGGCATTAGACGAGGCACTGGTATGAGCCATTTCGTTAGCCAAAAGATTGGCTCTGGACAGCGGCATGGGTGCGTATTCGCCGTTGGACGTGGTGTCGAGTTTTATCGGCAATCGCAGGCCATCCTGATCGATCTGGTGTTTCATGACAGTCACCTCATTATTGTTGTTGTGAAAACAAAAAACCCACTGGAGCTTTCGCTGCAGTGGGCTTTGTCGATCATCAGTCCGGTTCAGAGCGCCGGACATTCAGTTCCTTCAATCCGGCAGAGCCAATGCAGTCAGGGTGCTGCCTGTCTGCAGCACAACGTACTGCTTGCCTTCATGCTGGAAGTTCATCATGCCGTAACGGCTGACGCCAGGTACTTCAACACGACCGATCTCTTCACCGGTCTCTTTATCTACCGCGTAAAGCGCAGGTGTGCCGTCACCAAAGGTGCTGGCATACATCAACATGGTTGACGTAACAGTCATCGGAGCCACGGTACCGGAACCGGTGTTGCCCACATCAACGCCAGCCAGAGCCGGGTGATTCTTCACACGATCAGGCGTTTCACCGACAGGGATCCACCATTTGTGATCACCGGTGTTCAGATCGATTGCAGTGATACGGCTAAAGGGCGGCTTGAACAGGGGCAGGCCCTGCGGACCACGCACCAACGCTGCACGCAGCGGTGCGTAACGGGCAAAGGTTGTGCCCGTAGGCAGCTCCAGCATGGCATCCCGCTCCTGAGCAGGGGCGATGATACGGTTGGTACAACCCTTGCGCGATGTGACAAACAGCGTACCTGTCGTCGGATCGGCCGCTGCCGGACCATCGATGTTTACACCACCGATATCACCCGGACACCAAAGAGAACCCTGGTAACCCAGATCGTTGTCTCGGTGCAGAGGCGGATGGAACAGAGGACCAATCTCAAAGCTGGAGATCGCTTCGATGGCCTGCTGACGCAACTCCGGAGTAAAGTCGATCAGATCGTCGTGAGTCAGACCCTGCATGTCATAGGGGGCCGGTTTGGTCGGGAAAGGCTGCGTAGCGGCGAGTACTTCACCCGGGATCTTGGACTGAGGAACGGGACGCTCTTCAATCGGCCAGATCGGCTCGCCGGTTTCCCGGTTGAACACGTAGGTGAAGGACTGTTTGCTGACCTGGGCCAATATTGGCACAGTCCGACCATTCTGCTGGACATCCAGCAGCACTGGCGCTGTCGGCGTATCATAGTTCCAGACATCCTTGTGAACCAACTGGAAGTGCCATTTACGCTCACCAGTAGAGGCGTCCAGCGCTATAACGCTTGAGCCATAGAGGTTATCACCCTGTGTGTGCCCACGATAAAAGTCGATGGACGCACTGTTGGTATTAACATAGACCATATTCAGGTCAGGGTCAGCCGCCATGGGCGCCCAGGAAGAGTTTTCGCCAGTATAGGCTCGTGGATCATCAATCTGATTACCATCACCATCCTGCCAGGTATCCCAACCAAACTCGCCCTTATCCGGGATGATATTGAATTTCCACTTGAACTCACCGGTTGCTATATCAAAACCGAGAATATCGCCTGGAATGTTCTCAATGCGAGTCTGGTTATAGCCCTGCTCCGCAGAATTACCCACTACCACGGTATCGTTTACAACGATGGCGGGCGACGACGAGGTAATATAGCCCTCTTCCAGCGGAATACCGTAATACGGATCAAATTCGTAACCCATGTAGTCGGCAATGACTTTCTGCAGGTCGACAACGCCTGTTTCCGGGAAGCCCTCAACACCAATTTCATGACCAAAGCCTTCCAGCGGCGCGCCAGTTTTGGCGTCCAGCGCTGTAAGGAAGAAACCTGGGCTGATGTTGTAGATCACGCCACGACCATTGACCTCGCCATAGGCAACGCCTTTGCCGTAGTCTTTACGCATGGAGTATTCGTGACGGAAAGTGTGGGGCTCGCGGTATGACCAGATGGTCTCGCCGGTTTCCGGATCGATGGCCACAACGTGGCGACGATCACCAGCGACTGTGTACAGGATGCCGTCAATATAGCTGGGGGTTGAGCGGCCACTGCTGGCCTGGAAGCTGGCGCCGTCCCAGACCCATGCCGTCTGAAGGGATTCGAAATTGTCAGCATTGATCTGGCTGGCGGGGATAAAACGTGTGTGCGCGTAGTCTGAACCCAGAGTCAGCCATTCAATGGACTCCTGAGCCGATACCAGCGCCGGAACTGCCATGGCCGCACTCACGGCAACCGACAGCAGTCCACCTGCCATTCGTGTATTGTTTATCTTCACTTGCACTCTCCTCATCAAGCCGAAAACAGGATTCTGGCTTTTGTGGTTTTCTTGTTGTCACCGTTGGTCACCGGAGCCTTCCCGTGCAGGGTCAGATTGACAGCCATCAAGCCCCCCTTCTTAAGGCTTAAAGAGCGACGTATCACTCTTGCAGTTATCACTGACAGGAAAGGACTTCTGAGAATACCGCAGAGTTGCCAACAAGTCCACAAGCGCAGAGGGCATCAGCCTCGCATGGATTTCAGCAGGTCGATTTGCTAACTTAACAGACCTCTACACTTTCAGGAAAAACCTTCATGAGTCCAGCTACACCCTCGGATGTCCACCTTAAACTGCGCAATCTGACATTAGAGGACTACCCGCAAATAGCCATATTGATGGAGGCGGTATACCCGGATATCGGTGGTGCCTGGCCTGAGTCATCCATTAAACGGCTAATCAAGGAGTTTCCGGAGGGTCAGATTGTCATCGAAGACTCAGGGCGCCTGGTGGCAGCCGCACTGACCATCTGCTGCGACTATGACCGCTTCAGCCGTCAGCACACCTATGACGATCTGATTGGCAGGCGTGAGCAGATGAAGCACGATCCGGAAGGTGACGCCATGTACGGCATGGACCTGTTTGTTGACCCGGAGTACCGGGACCTGCGCCTGGGCCGACGTCTCTATGACGCCCGCAAAGATATCTGCCGCGACCTGAACCTGCGCGCCATACTGGCCGGCGGCCGCATTACCAACTACCACAAATACGCAGAAGAGATGTCTCCCATGGAGTACATCGAAGCAGTAGATCACCGGGACATTCACGACCCCATTCTGAGTTTTCAACTGGCAAATGATTTCGAAGTAAAGCGACTGCTCAAGGACTACAACCCGCAGGATGAAAAATCCCAGGGTTACGCCACGCTGCTGGAATGGAACAATATCCTGTATGAGCCGGAAACCAGCGACCTCAGTGAGCGACGCAAGACAGTGGTGCGCATCGGCATTCAACAATGGCAGATGCGTATGAGCGGTTCATTCGAGGAGTGGCTGTCGCAGGTTGAATATTTTGTGGACACCTTTGCCGATTACCAGGCCGACTTTGTTTTGTTCCCGGAATTTTTTAACGCACCACTGATGGGTCTGGGTGATCAGACCAATCAATTCGAAGCCATTCGCTTTCTGTCGACTTTTGCCGACAAGACCATCGAAGCGCTCTCGGAGTTTGCCATCACCTACAACATTAACATCATCGCCGGCAGCATCCCTGTTATGGAAGGTGACAAACTGCTTAACAAGGCCTATCTGTGCCGGCGCGATGGCACAGTCGACTCGCAGGCCAAACTGCATATCACACCACATGAACGCCGCGACTGGGTGATTGATGGCGGCGACCAGTTAAAAGTATTTGATACGGATGCCGGACGCGTGGGTATTCTGATCTGTTACGACGTCGAATTTCCGGAACTGTCGCGGCTGCTGGCCAAACAGGGCATGGATATTCTCTTTGTGCCCTTCTGGACTGACACCAAAAATGGCTTTCTGCGTGTGCAACGCTGCGCTCAGGCGCGTGCTATCGAAAACGAATGCTATGTCGCCATCAGTGGCAGCGTCGGCAATCTGCCGCAAGTGCATAACGTGGATATTCAATATGCTGAATCAGCTGTTTACTCACCCTCGGATTTTGCCTTCCCGCACGACGCGGTGATGGCGGAAAGCACTCCCAATACTGAAATGGCGCTGGTCGTGGATCTGGACCTGGACAAACTGGTGCAGGTCCGCCATGAAGGCTCGGTCACCAACGCCAAGGATCAGCGACTGGACTTGTATGAAGTCCGCTGGCTGGGCGACAAAAACTGAGGCGTGGGCAACAGCAGTACGCGCCTTTAATCGCTGGCCTGCTCCACCAGCAAGGTGTAAGCACCTACTGCGCCCGGTTCAAATGTGTTGACATAAACTGCGTAGAATGGATATTCGGCTGTCAATTCAATGCGCGAATCGCCAGACCCCTGCTCAAAGTCATCGTTCTCATGCTGCAAAAGCACATCCTGGCAGAATCCGACACCAATCAGCAGATAGCTGTCGAACTCATCCGAGCGCAGCGTGAAACGATAACTCTGACCCTCAGTGGCTTCAAACTGAAAGCAATCGGCAAAGGTGCCGTCACCCATTTGCGGATATTGATCGTGTAACTCGCCATTCAACAGCTCACCCATCACCAGCCCCGTGCCACTGAAATTCACACCCGGCGTGGCGGGCTGCAGCTCCACATCTTCCTGCCAGTCAGCTGCGTTCTGAGTCATTGACAGCGGACTATAAAGCAGCAAACAGACCGCCATACCGCCCGTCAATTTCGAGAAACCTGATAAGGCCATGTTCAGTCATTCTCCGATTGAGTTGTTTCTGAAAGCATAGCATGCAACTGAGTCAAAACCGGCTGCAAAAGTGTATCAAACTGCCACGGCGGATTGACGATCAGCATGCCTGAACCGTGCATACCAAACTCTTCTGTCTGCGGGGATATTTCAAGCTGAACATTCAGGCAGGGCAGCGCATGAATCAATTTATGCGACAACCACTCGCCCTGATCACGGGCCTTACCCAACAGCGGATACCACAGCGCTATCATACCCACTTGCCAACGCCGATGCACAGCCAACACCGTATCGGCCGCACGTCGGTAGTCTGCTTTGTCCTCATAGGCCGGATCAATCAACATCAGGCCCCGACGCGGTTCAGGCGGCACGATGCCAACCGCCCCTTCGAAACCGTCCCGATGATGTACATGCACACGTGAATCGCGACGAAAATTATCTTTAAGCACAGCAATTTCTGTGCTGTGCAGCTCCATTAAATGCATGCGATCCGATTCCCGGAGCTGGGACTGCATGATGGCAGGAGAGCCCGGATAGCAGACCGGCCGAGCGCCGGCATCCTCAGGATTGAAGCTGGCAACCATAGCCATATAATCCTGCAGCAGTGGCGCCAATGTTTGTTGATCACGCCAGCGCTGCCATAGCGGCATAATCCCGCCATCCGCTTCTGCCGTTTGCCGCGCCTGCCCGCTGTCCAGCCGATAAAAACCAGGTCCGCTGTGCGTATCAATGCAGACAAAGGGCTTGTCTTTTTTGCGCAGGTGCTGCAAAAGACCCAGCAAAACGACATGCTTAAGCACATCGGCGTGGTTGCCGGCATGAAAACCGTGGCGATAACTCAACATGGAATTGTCCGTCGTCAAAACCGGCATGATAGAGTAAATCATCGTGGTTTCGTAGTATCATGCCGCGCTATGACTCACGCATCTCAATCCAGCTCGTACACATTCTTCGCCACTTGCGCCAAAAGTCTTGAATCACTGCTTGAGGACGAGCTGCGTCAGCTCAATGCGCAGGACATCCGCCAGACTGTGGCAGGCGTTTATTTCTCCGGTGATCTGCTGACAGCCTATCGGGCCGTCATGTTCTCACGGATGGCTAATCGCATCATTGTGATACTGGCAGAGCAACCAGCCGCTGATGCAAACGAACTGTATCAGGCCGCCGACAGTGTTGACTGGCAGCAGCATATGCGCGCCAGCGATGGGTTTTCCATTGTGGCATCAGGCAGCACACCGCAATTGCGCCATACGCAGTTTATTGCTCAACGCGTCAAAGATGCGATTGTTGATCAGTTCCGTGCCGATGGCCTGCAACGACCGGACGTTGTTAAGCAGGACCCCGATATCCGCATACACGCCGTGATCAAAAAAAATCGCGTACTGCTGGGCATCGAACTGGCCAAGGGCAGCCTGCACCGCAGAGGTTATCGCCTGGAGCAGGGTGACGCACCCATGAAGGAAACGCTGGCGGCAGCACTGCTGACTCGCGCCAACTGGCCGTCCCTGTCGCAAACGGATCAACCCGTCATTTTTGATCCGATGTGCGGCGCCGGTACGCTGTTGATCGAGGCCGTTTTGATGGCTATGGATGTGGCACCAGGCTTGCTGAGAAGCGGCGGATTTTCCAGCTGGCTGCATCACAACAAAGCAATGATCGAGCAGATACAGACCGAAGCTGAAGCCAGGCGCGAGCAGGGTGCAGACTGGAACGGCAAGGCGCTGGGCAGCGATCAGGATCTGCGCGCCCTGGGCATGGCCCGCCGCAACGCCGAGCGCGCTGGTGTCTGGGATCATATTGAGTTCACGTCGGCCCTGATTTCAGAAGCGAGCGCCGGGCAAGCCGTCACGCTGCTGATCACCAACCCTCCCTATGCAGAGCGTTTGGGAGAGGACGCCGAAGTGATGGAGCTGTATCAACAACTGGGCGACCTGATCAGGCGTGAAGCGCTGGGCGCGCAGGCCGCCGTGTTCACCGCCCGTCCGGAGTGGGGCAAATTGCTGGGCATTCACAGTGATCGGCAATACGCGCTGTTCAACGGCCAACTGCCCGCTAAACTTCTGTTGTTTACTGTCAATGAAGACACGGTTTACCAGCGTCGCAAAACAGCGGTGGATAATCAGCAGATCACTGCGGCGGCGCTGGATGATGGCGGCCAGATGCTGGCCAATCGCCTGCGCAAAAATTTGAAAAATCTGGGCCGCTGGGCACGCCAGAACGGCATAACCTGTTACCGCGTTTATGATGCGGATATTCCTGAGTTTGCCTTTGCTATTGATCTGTACACCGATCTTGATGGACAGCTTCACGCCCATTTGCAGGAATACAAACCACCCGCCACAGTCAATGAATCAGATGCCGCTGTACGGCGCCGCCAGACCGTTCTGGCCGTGCAGCATGTATTTGAACTTTCGGCGCACCGGGTCAGCATCAAGGTACGCGAACGACAAAAAGGCAAACAGCAATATCAGGCTCTTGATGCCGAAGGCGAGGACATTGTTGTACAGGAAGGTGATGCCCGGCTGATTGTCAATCTGCAGCGTTACCTGGACACCGGCCTGTTTCTGGATCATCGCCCCATTCGCCGCTACGTGCATGCCCACGCCCGTGATAAAGAATTCCTGAACCTGTTTTGCTACACCGGCTCGGTCAGCGTTCAGGCGGCTTTGGGCGGCGCAAAAAGAACGGTCAGTGTGGATTTGTCTAATACCTATCTGAACTGGGCCAAACGCAACCTGGCCCTGAACAGACTCAATCTACGCCAGAATGAGCTGGTTGCCATGGACTGCCAGACTTACCTGCAGAAATGCCAACAGCAATTTGACCTGATCTTTCTGGATCCACCGACGTTTTCCAACTCAAAAAGCACGGAGAACGTACTGGATATTCAAAGAGATCATGTCATGCTGATTGAGCTTTGCATGCAACATCTGCGACCTGGCGGTCTGCTTATATTCTCCACCAATATGCGTCGCTTTAGACTGGACTCGTCATTGGCTGATAAATTCCGGGTCACTGACCACAGCACAGCCAGTATCGACAAAGATTTTCAGCGCAATGCGCGCATTCATCAGACCTGGTTAATCTGCGCCAGATAATCATTGTGCAGGGAACGGTGTAAAGAGTAGGCCATAAACACCAGCAGCACACAGAAAGGAAAACCCAGTGCGGTAATGACATTCTGCAGGGCATCCAGACCACCACCCAGCAGCAGAGAGCCTGCTATGCAGCCAAGCAGAATGGTCCAGAAAACCCGCTGGCGGGTTCGGCTAGGCTGCAGGTCGTTTCTGGACAATTGATCCACAACCAGGGCAGCAGAATCTGCAGAGGTGGTCAGAAAAACGATGATGACCACCAGGCTGACAGCAGACATCAAAGTCGGAACCGGAAAGGTCGCCAGAAAATCGAACAAAGCGACTGACACATCCGCCTGCACCTGAGTCACCAGATCCATGCCCTGATTCAGCTCCTGGTCAATCGCTGCCAGGCCGAATACCGAGAACCATAAAATGGTAAAGGCCAGAGGCGCCAGTAGCGCACCAAGCACAAATTCCTTGATCGTTCTGCCTCTGGAAATCCGGGCAATAAAAATCCCCACGTACGGCGCCCACGAGATAGTCCACGCCCAATAAAATACGGTCCAGCTCTGCTGCCAACTGGTCGCTTGATAGGCCTCGGTCCAGAATGACATCCAGGGCAGATTTTGCATGTAGTTGCCGAAGTTCTGCACAATGCCCGAGGTAATGAACAACGTTGGTCCGGCTATCCAGACAAACAGCATGACCAGTAAAGCGAGAATAATATTGAATTCCGACAGGCGCTTGATGCCACGGTCCAGCCCAAGCGCCACCGATATTGTCGCAATCAGTGTGATCACGGCCACCAGAACAAGTTGTGAGGTCTGACCGACCGGCACATCAAAAACCGCATTCAGACCACTGTTCAATTGCAGTGTTCCCAGACCTACCGACACTGCAACACCAAACAGAGTGCCCAGCAACGCAATAATATCGATCGTCCAGCCCAGCGGCCCAAAGATTCTGTCACCAAGTACCGGGTAAAAAACACTGCTGATACGCATCGGCAAGTTTTTACGATAGGCAAAATAAGCGATCGCCAGGGCGGGCATGGTGAAGATGGTCCAGGTATGCAGACCAAAATGATAAAGTGCGATATTCATCGCATGCTTGGCCGCTTCCACCGTTTGCGGTTCGATTTCCGCCAACGGCGGATTGGCGAAGTGCGACAGGGGCTCAGCAACTCCCCAGAACATCAGAATGGTGCCGATACCCGCCGCAAACAGCATGGCAAACCAGGTTTCTGCACTGTATTGCGCCGTTTCATCATCCTGACCCAGGCGGATTGCCCCATAGCGGCTGAATGCCACCCAGATCAGGAACAGCAGCAAACCGGAAACACTCGCCACATAAAACCAGCCGAAGTACTGAAAGGTGAAGTCCCCGATCGCTTCAAAAAACGCAGCGAACTGACTATTGAAAGGGATGGCGAACGCAACAAAGAGAATCGCAATAATTGCCGCCGAGATAAATATTTGCGGAATGGCGCTGATTCCCAGCCTGTTTCCCAGTCGTTCAAACATCCCTTCCCTCCATCGTTGGTTTTAAACCAGTTCGGCCAAAATTGACCGGTCGTAAGTCTTTAATTGATCTGCATGATCAGACGTCACAAGTTTAACCCAGTCCGGGTTGGCAATCAGGGCGCGCCCCACCGCAACCAGGTCAAACTCATTAGCAGCCAGACGCTGCAGAAGTTCGTTAATGTCTGCCGCATCAGCCTGCCCGCCCTGGAAAGTTGTGATGAACTCCTCGTTCAGACTGACACTGCCAACAGTGATAGTTGGCTTATTCAGCAGTTTACGCGTCCAGCCCGCCAGATTCAGCTCCGATCCTTCAAACTCCGGCTCCCAGAATCGACGAGTACTGCAGTGGAAAATGTCGACGCCCGCTTCAGAAATGGGTGTGAGCACCTCTGCCAGTTCGTCCGGCGATGTCGCAAGGCGTGCACTATAATCCTGCTGTTTCCACTGCGAGAAGCGGAAAATAATGGGAAAATCTTCACCGACTTCGCTGCGGATAGCCTGCACAATCTCAACCGCAAACTGACTGCGACGTGCACGTGAACCACCGTATTTGTCCTCTCGCTGATTCAGTCCTTCCCACAAAAAGTCATCCACCAGATAGCCATGTGCTCCGTGTACTTCCAGCGCATCGAATCCCAGTTTTTTGGCATTGCCACCTGCTTCGCCGAAGGCGCGGACAATGTCATTAATCTCCTGTGTTGTCAGCGGCTCACCCACTTTTTTGCCCGGTAGAGCCAGACCGGAAGGCATTGCACTGGGGTAATCCGGAAAAGGCCCCGTACCCGGTTTACGAGCACAGCCAACATGCCACAGCTGCGGTGCAATTTTTCCACCTGCCTTGTGCACGGCCTCGACTACTTTACTCCAGCCTTCCAGCGCTTCTTCGGCATAGAAGTTGGGAATCTTGCTGTCAAATGACGCGGCCTTGTGATTGACCGTCGTACCTTCAGTGATAATCAGCCCTACATCCCCCTCGGCGCGTCGGCGATAGTAATCAACCACATTCTGACCGGGCACCCCGTCAGGCGAAAACTGGCGCGTCATGGGCGCCATCAGCACTCGATTTTTAAGCTGCAGTTTGGGGGATTCAAATGGCGACAGCAAAGCTGCCAGTGAAGCGTTCTGCGTCATATCTCTGTCTCATCCTGTTGCCGTTCATCGGACAATAAAAAAGGGCCGCTTCTTGCGGGAAGCAGCCCTTTTTGCGTGTACTGCTTATGCAGTCAGGTATTATGGCAGATCGGTGTATGAGAAGTAACCGATAAACATTTCCTCCCAACTCTGCAGTCCACCCAGCGCTGGCACGGTCGGATCGGGGTTGCCGGGGTTGTACTCGGAGTTATCAAACAGACCCTCAACAACCACGCGCGAACCGGCCGGAATCACCATTGGCTCATCCATACGGTAAGTCGGCTGCCATGCGAAGTTGTAATCAGGGATATTGATAATCTTTTCCTGGGTGTTATCCGGGTAGATCACACGCGCCGCCATGGACTTGCCACGGTAGTGCATGTGAGCACGGAAACCGTGCAGTACGATGTCTTTATCGAAGACATGTGTGGCGGCCATTTCGTGCTCCATGGCACCCGGCGGAATGATGATGTTCTCGGTGCGGTTGCCCGGAGACACAGAGTATGTGTGGTACTCCAGATCCGGCTCCTGACCTTCGTCATAGAACCACAGACCAACCCGGGTATTGTCCACGGACTCTTGACCGAACGAGGTGTAGTGAATGCTCATGCGCAGTGCAGAGCCTTCCGGCACCTTGATGCCCGTTCCGGCGGGGAACTCGGTTGCATACTCTTTACCCGGGGCATAACCTTCCAGGAATTCACGACGCGGATCATTGACCGCCTCATCGATCATGCCTTCACTTTTTTCCGTGTCGGCTACGACGTAAGAGAGCAAGTGGTGAAGCACCCGCTTGTCACCGGGAATAAACTGAACAGCCTTGACCCACTTCTCTTCTCCGAATTCCAGCGGAATCACAGAGTCGATATAATCGATCACGCCTGTTGCCGGTACAGTGAATGAGGGTACATCTACGATATAATCCGGCTCGGTTCCGTTATAGATCCACTCACTGGAGGGGGCTTCTATCTGAGTCAGGGGATCTACCCCGGCCTGCGCACCAACCATCCAGCCTGCAGTTAACAGCATTGCAGCAGTTAAGGTGGTTTTTTTCATTATTACTGCTCCTCTACGCTCATCTGAGTTAATAAAACACTGCTGAGCGTAGATCAGGCACCAAATAAGCTCAAGCCCGGCAAGCCGACTTTTGTAACATTATGTTACGCACACAAACAGGCCGCCCTGGTTTACAGAGCGGCCTGCTTACAGTTATAACATTGATTTACTGAGGTAAATCAGTATAAGAGAAGTAACCGATAAACATTTCTTCCCAACTCTGGAGACCACCTATCGACGTGACAGTCGGATCCGGATTGCCCGTATTGTACTCAGAGTTATCAAACAGCCCTTCCACAATTACCCGCGAACCTGCCGGCAGAATCATCGGTTCTGACATACGGTAAGTCGGCTGCCAGGCAAAGTTATAGTCAGGGATATTGATAATGTCCTCTACCGTATTGTCCGGATAAACAACACGCGCCGACATCTGCTTGCCGCGATAATGCATATGTGAGCGGAAGCCATGCAACACGATATCTTTATCGAACACGTGAGTAGCTGCTGACTCATACTCCATGGCGCCCGGCGGAATCGCGATCTGATTCATCGGCGTAGACACAGAATAGGTATGGTATTGCAGGTCAGGCTCTTTGTCCTTGTCATAGAACCAAAGCCCGACACGGGTACTGTCCACAGCTTCCTGCCCGAAGGAAGTGTAGTGAATACTCATGCGCAGCGCAGAACCTTCAGGCACCTTGATACCGGTTCCAGCCGGGAACTCGGTGGCGTACTCCTTGCCCGGCGCATAACCCTCCAGGAATTCACGGCGCGGATCGTTGACCGTTTCGTCCAGCATGCCCTCACCGGCGTCTGGCGTGTCAGCCACAACATAAGACAGCAGGTGGTGCAGAACACGCTTATCACCGGGAATAAATTGCACGGCCTTGACCCAGCGCTCCTCACCAAACTCCAGTGGCACAACCGAGTCTATGTAATCGATGATGCCTGTAGCAGGTACCGTGAATGATGGCACTTCAACAACATAGTCCGGATTACTGCCGTCATACACCCACTCGCTTTGCGGCGGCTGTATTTGCGTCAAAGGATCAACTCCCGCCTGTGCGTGCATGGCAAATGCAGCAGCAACAGCCAGCGAGGTACCAATTGCCAATTTTTTCATACGACCTGCCTCCCCGAAGGTAATCAACCTGATAGTGATGTTTCAGGGTTACATTGTGGGTCATGGCAGATCTGGAATCATTGACACAGCTCAAACAAAAAGCCGTCACTCGATAGTAACGGCTTCTTGTTTAGTCTTTGGAAGCGATTTGTAAGGCAATGCTTACTGTGGGAGGTCTGTATAGGAGAAATATCCGATAAACATCTCCTCCCAGCTTTGTGGCCCACCAACCGCCGGCACGGTCGGATCCGGATTGCCGGGATTATACTGCGAGTTATCAAACAGTCCTTCAACTACGACCCGAGATCCGGCCGGCAATACCATGGGTTCCGACATACGATAAGTCGGCTGCCAGGCAAAGTTATAGTCGGCCACGTTGATAATCGGCTCGGAGGTATTATCGGGATAGATCACGCGGGCGGCCATGGACTTGCCACGATAGTGCATATGAGCACGGAAGCCGTGCAGCACGATATCTTTGTCAAAAACATGGCTCGCGGCCATTTCATGCTCCATGGCACCCGGCGGAATATGCAGTGTGTCACGTCCGTTGGCAGAGACTGAATACGTGTGATACTCCAGATCAGGCTCAGCGCCTTCGTCATAGAACCACAGGCCAACACGGGTGTTGTCCATGGTTTCCTGACCAAAAGAGGTGTAGTGGATGCTCATACGCAACGCAGAGCCGGTCGGCACCTTGATGCCAGTACCCTGAGGAAACTCTGTCGCATATTCCTTACCGGGCGCATACCCTTCCAGGAATTCGCGGCGCGGGTCATTGGAGGCCTCATCTATCATGCCTTCATTCTGTCCATCATCGGCCACCACATATGACAGCAGATGATGCAGGACCCGCTTGTCACCCGGTATGAATTGCACCGCCTTGACCCATTTTTCATCTTCAAATTCCAGTGGGATCACAGAATTGATGTAGTCAATAACACCGGTGGCAGGCACAGTAAAACTGGGCACTTCAACAATATGATCAGGAGCAGATCCATCATAGGTCCACTCGCTGGTAGGGGGCTGGATCTGGGTAAGTGGGTCAACACCTGTCTGTGCCTGGGCTCCCCAGGCAAACGCCAGCGCAAGTGCAGCAGTCAAACTTGTTCTTTTCATTATAGTTTTCTCCTCGAGCGGGAATGTGTGTGCTGCACACAAACTGCCTTGCAGTGCAAGAATCGTAAACCAGCATCGGGGATAAGACAAGCAAATATCTTTCAACAAAAAAGCCGCCAACTGCGAACAGTGGCGGCATTCTTGCGATTACCGATCGGCACCTGAGAAATCAGGCACCGTCAGCAAGTTAATCAATTACGCGGCGAACCAGCGTTAATCCAGTGAATCAGCTTCTGACGCTCTTCAACAGGAATGTTGCCTGAGTTGGTCCAGTGACGAACTGTGGGGTCAACCTGCATCGGAGGCATACGGCCAGTCATGATTACCTCGCGGATCATCGGGCTCCAGCCCTGAATCATCATGTGGCTGTTCATGGCAAACGGTCCGATACCACCTTCAACGTGACAGCCAACACAGCGCTCGATCAGGATCGGAGCGATTTCTGTTTCATAGTCAGGCGCTTCTGCCATGTAACGCTCTTTGGCTGGGAAGGTCATTTCACAACCTTCAGCCACCTCGAAATCGACGTTGACAACATCCATTGAACGGCTGTCTGCACCGTCAGCAACGATTGCCTCCAGTACTTCACCCAGCGGCGCACGAGCTGGCTGAACCGGCATCGGTCCACGATAGATCACCTGCATACGCACAGGATCAACAACAATCACCTGACCAGCCTTGGTAACACCCAGTGCATCTGCAACCAGTTGAGTTTCATCATCCATGATGGGGAAATCATAGTTCCAGACAGCTTCTTCAGCGCGGATGCCGTCACGACCGTAGTCCGGAGAAGAATTCAGCATCAGGAAGCTGACGCCGCGGTGATCCCAGTTGGTACGCAGTTGCTTGTAGCGAGCAATGTTTTCACGGTTATTGGTACAGCCAGCCTGTTGAGAAACGATCACGACAGCCTTGTTGAAAGCATATTTGCTGAGCTGGTGTGCTTTACCGTTGTTGTCGATCAACGTGAAGTCGCCAACACGGTCGCCTGCAAAGGCATTAAAACTCATAGCGGCTGCTACAGTGAATAGCGCCAGCAATTTTGATTTTTTCATGGTGAACAAACCCTCATTCTCTCTCTGGATATTTCTGCGGAACACTTACGTCTGAAACGAAACGCTCTGCGACATATTATTGTTTTGTTTTTTGAACGATCACAATACTACACGATTGCAGACAAGCAAGACTACTATAGCCATCTCGCCTGAATCTTAATCTGGCGCAAACTTAAGGCAGATTGATTTACCGCAAACCAGATAAGACTGGCAAACAAAAGGGGCTGCTTCTCAGGAGAAGCAGCCCCTGGTGTTGTTGTGCTGCTTTATCGAGCTTCTAACACACTATTAATCGTTAGCAGTGTAAGAGAAGTAACCGATAAACATTTCTTCCCAGCTCTGCAGACCACCCATGGCATCCACGGTCGGATCCGGGTTACCCAGGTTATACTGAGAGTTGTCAAACAGACCTTCTACCACTACACGTGAACCAGCAGGAATCTGCATCGGCTCATCCATGCGGTAGGTGGGCTGCCAGGCAAAGTTGTAGTCAGGAATGTTGATGATTTCTTCCTGAGTGTTGTCAGGATAGATCACACGTGCAGCCATAGACTTGCCACGGTAGTGCATGTGAGCACGGAAACCGTACAGAGTGATGTCTTCGTTGAAGACGTGGCTTGCAGCTGACTCATACTCCATGGCGCCGGCCGGAATCTGGATCTGATTCATCGGTGTGGCGACTGAGTATGTGTGGTACTGGTACTGAGGCTCATTGTTCTCATCGGCGAACCACAGACCAACACGGGTGCTGTCAGTAGTTTCCTGGCCGAAAGAAGTGTAGTGAATGCTCATACGCAGAGCTGAACCGGTCGGTACGTAGATACCAGTGTTTTCGGGGAACTCTGTGGCGTACTCTTTACCCGGCGCATAACCTTCCAGGAATTCACGACGCGGATCGTTCACAGTTTCGTCCAGCATGCCTTCACCAGCGTCTGGCGTATCAGCAACAACGTAGGACAGCAGGTGGTGCAGAACGCGCTTGTCACCCGGAATGAACTGAACGGCTTTAACCCACTTGTCTTCGCCGAATTCCAGCGGAATTACGGAGTCGATGTAGTCGATTACGCCAGTAGCAGGTACTGTGAAGCTGGGTACGTCAACAACGTAATCAGGCTCTGTACCATTGTAGAACCACTCAGCATCAACCGGCTCAACCTGAGTCAGTGGGTCAACACCTTGTGCATTCGCCTGAAAGCTGACGACTGACGCCGCCGCAACCAGAGCTGCTAAACTCAATTTTTTCATGTGGAATTCCTCCCGCAGGTTCAAGCGGCTTTCCTCACTTCCGGGACCATTCCCGATTGCAACTGCCGCCATACTTTCTGTCTGTCTTATTTCTGCAAACTGCATCGATTGCAGCTGTGAGCATTGAAATCGATGCTAAACCAAGTTCTCGAAACAGTACAATGCTGTGTGCTGTATTTTTGCAACAAAGTGTGTCGGTTCACACCCTTGTAATTTGGCTACATGCCTTGTCAATCAAGCATTTCCGGGCAAGTCGACAACTTATCGCCAGCTATGTAATATGGTTCCATCCCATGTCAACGGAGGCTGCCATGAACCGACTGCACAGGCCCGTCCGACTCGTCTGCCTGACTTTGCTTGTTGCCTTGAGCTGCCTGTCATTTGCACCACAAGTATACTCCCAGCCACCTGCTTCGGACAGTGAATCGATCGCATTGACCGATCTGACAGGCCCTATAGGTCCAGCCAGCGCGGACCATATCATACGCGCTCTGGAGCGCGCTGAAAACATGCAATTGCTGATCATCCGCATGGATACACCCGGCGGCCTGGACGCTGCCATGCGAGACATCGTCAGCGCCATACTGGCATCCCCGGTACCTGTTGTTGTCTGGGTGGCGCCGTCTGGCGCGCGCGCCGCCAGCGCCGGCACTTATATCCTGACCGCCAGCCATATTGCCGCCATGGCACCAGCCACAAATGTGGGCTCCTCAACACCTGTAGCCTTAGGATCTGGCGAGACCAATGAGAAAGTACTGAATGACGCCGTCGCTTATCTGCAGGGCCTTGCCGAATTGCGCGGGCGAAATCAGGACTGGGCTCGTGACACCGTCATCAATGCCGCCAATCTGTCCGCCAACGACGCCCTGGATGCTAACGTAATAGACATAGTCGCCAGCAATATCAGCGAATTACTGACCGCCCTGCACGGACGCACAGTTGTGCTGGACGATAACAGTAGCCGCACCCTGGACACCGCCAACGCTTCAGTGACGATGATCGAAAGCGACTGGCGACACGATTTCCTCAGCATCATCACCAACCCCAACATTGCCTATCTACTGTTAATGGTCGGCGTTTATGGCCTGATATTGGAGTTTTACAACCCGGGAATGGGCATTCCCGGCATTGTGGGCGTGATCAGCCTGCTGGTCGGCGCTTATGCATTGCAGATGCTGCCAATCAGTTACGTCGGCCTTTCGCTTATTGTATTAGGACTGGGGCTTATGGTATTCGAGGTGACAACCCCCAGTTTCGGCATTTTCGGGCTTGGCGGTCTGGTCGCGTTCATACTGGGGTCAGTCATGTTAATGGACACCAACGAACCGGCCTGGCAGATTTCATTTGCACTTATCGCCGCGATTGCCGTCAGCACAGCGGCACTGGTTCTGCTGGTTCTGGGGGCCGCCCTGAAAGCCCGCCAGGCACGCATCACCACTGGCGTAGAAGCCATGCCGGGGCAACTCGCCATTGCCAGAGAGGATTTTACCGGCGAAGGACATGTGCACATGCACGGCGAGATCTGGCGTGCTACAACACCAGCACAGGTCAAAAAAGGCGACCGGCTCCGCGTCAGCCGGGTTGACGGACTGACGCTACACGTTACACCCGATAACAACGAGTAATATTCTTAGCACAGTCCGGACTGTCGAGAGCAGAAAGCTCAGTGTCGATAGCCCGGACCGGGTCAAAACCATCATTTCCAGTCTACGGGGAGAACACCTATGGAAGTCTTTACTCTCGCGCTTACCGCCATATTTCTTGGCCTGCTGTTCAGCACTTTCAGAATACTGAAAGAGTATGAGCGCGGCGTCATCTTTATGCTTGGCCGCTATCACAAGGTCAAGGGACCAGGACTGATCATTGTGATCCCGGTCCTCCAGCAAATGGAGAAAGTGAGCCTGCGAACAGCCGTCTGGGACATACCGTCGCAGGATCTGATCACCCGCGACAATGTCTCGGTAAAAGTAAATGCAGTGCTATATTTCCGGGTGGTTGACCCACAAAAAGCCATCATCAATGTTGAAAACTTCATGGAAGCCACCGGTCAGCTGGCTCAGACCACCCTCCGTTCAGTGCTGGGACAACATGAGCTGGATGAACTGTTATCGGAGCGCGAGCGCCTGAATACAGACGTGCAGGACATTCTGGATCAGCAGACTGACGACTGGGGCATCAAGGTCAGCAATGTTGAAATCAAGCATGTCGACATCGACGAGAGCATGATCCGGGCGATTGCTCAGCAGGCGGAAGCTGAACGATCACGACGCGCCAAAATTATCCACGCGGCCGGCGAGTTCGAAGCCTCCCAAAAACTGGTCGAAGCCGCCCGTCAACTCGCCACCCAGCCAGAGTCTATACAACTCAGATATTTGCAGACCTTGACCGAAATTGCCGGCGAGCAGAATTCAACAATTGTTTTCCCCTTGCCGATGAACCTGATCGAAGGTCTTTCCCGAATGAGCTCAACACCCGCGAAAATGCCCGACAAACCAGAGAATTAAGGCCGGGCAAGCGCTTTGTAGTAAAACTACATTACTTCGCAGATCCAGAGAAATCCCCGCCAGATAGCAACAATTATGAGCATATTCAGCGCAACTGCCCCCGCAGCTGCGCTGGATTTTAACGGCCGTTTACTATATTCTTCCGCACCTCGCTACACTGGACGCTGATTAAGAACCGGGAACCATGAAACAGACATCTGATACCAGCAAAACAAAGAATACCACCACATCCAACAAGTTCGTCTTCAACTTTGGTCGCCAGACTGATGGCAATGCCACCATGCGCGAATTGCTGGGCGGCAAAGGCGCCAACCTGGCCGAGATGGCCGCGATAGGCCTGCCCGTCCCACCGGGCTTCACCATCAGCACCGAAGTGTGTACCTACTTTTACGAACACTCACGCAGCTACCCCAAAACGCTGAGCAAAGATGTCGAAAAAGCCATCAAGCTGGTTGAGGACCAAATGGGCCGCGAATTCGGCAGCCGTGACAACCCCTTGCTTGTCTCAGTGCGATCCGGTGCCCGTGACTCCATGCCGGGCATGATGGATACCATCCTGAACCTGGGCCTGAATGACGAAACGGTACAGGGCTTGTCCAATATTTCCGGCAACCCCCGATTTGCATGGGATTGCTACCGTCGTTTCATTCAGATGTATGGCGATGTCGTGATGGGCGTGCAGGCGGCCAACGACGAATCTGAAGAGCCTTTCCATGCCCTGCTGGATGATATGAAAAAGTCACTCGGCAAAGAGCTCGACAACGAGCTGACAGCGGAAGAACTGCAGGAGCTGGTCAGCCGCTACAAGCTTCTGATCAAAAAAGAAACCGGCGATGAGTTCCCGCAGGATGTTTTCCAGCAGCTCTGGGGTGCCATTGGGGCTGTCTTCGGTTCATGGAAAAACGATCGCGCCATCCTGTATCGCCAGCAGTACGGCATACCCGCTGAGTGGGGAACGGCCGTCAACATCCAGGCCATGGTCTTCGGCAATGCAGGCGACGACAGTGGCACCGGCGTTGCCTTTACCCGCGACCCGGCCAGCGGTGAAAAAGTATTTTATGGTGAATACCTCACCAATGCCCAGGGCGAAGATGTTGTCGCCGGCGTGCGAACACCCAAGCCTATTTCTGCCATGGCCCAGGAATTGCCGAAAAATTTCGCCGACCTGGAGAAGGTCCGCTCGCGCCTGGAAAAACACTTCAAGGACATGCAGGACTTTGAGTTTACTATCGAAAACGGCCGCCTGTTTATACTGCAGACGCGAAATGGCAAGCGCACCGGTCTGGCCGCTATTCGTATCGCCGTCGAGATGAACAAAGAAAAGTTGATCGATCAAAAAACTGCTTTGCTGAAAATTCCTGCCGAATCCGTGGATACCCTGCTGGTTCCGGTATTTGATCTCAAGGCGCAGAAAGTTGCCGAATTGATCTGCAAGGGCCTGCCGGCAGGCCCCGGCGCAGCGACAGGGCGTATTGCCTTCACGGCCGCCCAGGCGGAGATCGAAGCACGCAAAGGCAACAAGGTCATTTTGTGCCGCTCAGAAACATCACCGGATGACCTCAAAGGCATGCTGCATTCCCAGGGCATCCTGACCACCCGAGGCGGCGTATCTTCACACGCAGCACTGGTTGCACGTCAGTTAGGCAAGGTCTGCATATGCGGCGCTGGCGATATCACCATCAATTACGAAAAGAAAACGCTGACAGCGCATGGCATCACCTTGAAAGAAGGTGACTACATTTCGATTAACGGCACCACCGGTTCAGTTTACAAGGGCCTGATTGAAAGCGCCGATTCTGAAGTCAAGCGCGTACTTGAAGGCACCATGAAGCCGGAAGACAGCTACACCTACCAGTTGTTCCAGACCATCATGGAGTGGTCAGACAAGCACCGAAAATTGCGCATCCGCACCAATGCTGATACGCCGGCAATGGCTCAGTCGGCCGTACAGTTCGGCGCCGAGGGCATTGGCCTGTGCCGCACTGAGCACATGTTCTTCGAAGGCAGCCGAATTGACGACATGCGCCAGATGATTCTGGCCATTGATGGTGTGCAGCGTCGCGAAGCTCTCAAGAAACTGCTGCCCATGCAGCGCAAAGACTTTGTTGGCCTGTTCCGCGCCATGGGTGACCGCCCGGTCACCATCCGTCTGCTGGATCCACCGCTGCACGAATTCCTGCCACAGGACGATGCTGTGCGTCGGCAACTGGCGGACAAGCTGGGTCTGCCGCTGGAGTTCGTAATCGACCGCATCAAAGCCCTGCATGAAGAAAATCCCATGCTGGGTTGTCGCGGATGTCGCCTGGGCATTCTGTATCCGGAAATCACCGAGATGCAGGCACAGGCCATCTTTGAAGCAGCTGCCGAGGTCATGGGTGGAAAAAATCCAATCAAGGTTCAGCCTGAGATCATGATCCCGCTGGTTGGCTTTAAAGCCGAACTGGCTGATCAACTTGCTATCGTGCGTCGAATTGCTGATGAAGTCATGAACAAGAAAGGCGTCAAGATCAAGTACATGGTCGGCACCATGGTGGAAGTGCCACGGGCTGCCATTACGGCCGATGAGATCGCCGAACAGGCCGAGTTCTTCAGCTTTGGAACTAACGATCTGACGCAGACTACGCTCGGCCTGAGCCGTGATGATATGGGCATGTTCTACGACGAATACCAGCAAAAAGAAATCTACAGCAAAAATCCCTTTGCCAGCCTGGACAAAACCGGCGTTGGCAAACTGATGCAGTTTGCTGTCGATAATGGTTTGCGTACTCGCAAGGATCTTAAGCTGGGTATTTGTGGCGAGCATGCCGGCGATCCCGACTCAATCGACTTCTGTCACAAGCTGGGACTGCAGTACGTTAGCTGCTCACCGCCGCGCGTTCCGATAGCGAGACTGGCGGCAGCGCAAGCTGCCCTGCGCTCATGAATCGGACGTAGCGGTCAGGACCTCACAGACCCAGTGCACTGATTTTTTCGGCCGGGATGGCAATGATGTCATCCTGGCCGGAAGCCAACAGCCGAACCAACGGCTCAGTTCTATACTCACCAGTGAAACGGGCACGGGCATTCTGCCTGCGGGTCAGACGTCCTTTGGCATCCCGACGTTTGAATACACGAAACTCGTAATGCGGAGGAAACAGCGCCCGTAATTCATCCAGAGATTCGACGGAATTTGAGCAGTTGTAAGTGAGTTCAAACACCAGCACCGGCCTGTGTTTGGTGAGTACGCCAGACAAGCCCAGCAGAGCCGGCTTTTCGAAACCCTCAACATCAATTTTTATCAGGTGTAAATCTGAGAGTCCCAGAAGTGCGGAGTGCTCGTCTCCTCGCTCCAATTGCAGCTCGTCACTCGCCACATTTCCCTTGGCCAAAGACGACTTGTCGAAAGAGCCAGCACCTTTGTTTCGCCCGATCGGCGCGTAGAAAGGCAGTACTGCCTTATGATCACTGAGCCCAACCGGGTAAATTTCGATATTCTCAAGCTGGTTCCGTGCACGTCTGCGCTCAAACACTTCGCGAACTGGCGGGTACGGTTCGAACGCGTGAACGCTAGCGGAGAATTGCGACATGAACAGACTGTGCTGCCCGACATTCGCTCCAATATCCACAAATATTCCGCTGCGATCCGGTACCAATTTTTGCAGGGTGTCACGCAGAAAGAACAACACAGGCTTTTCAAATGCACCGAAAAAATAAACAGCAAAATCAATATTATTGTTCAGGTTTCCTTGATAACGCAGTCCAAAAAACTCGCATTCGAACGGGTAATCGGCTGCAGGGCGCCTGGAAAGACGTTTAAAGATAGGCCTTATGACTGTTTTCCGGGCAGCGTGATTGCGCCAGAGCCATTGGCCGAAACGATCTATTAACTGCACATCCTGATCCTCGTTATCCGGCTTTATCAGCCTTCGCGCTGCTGCAATAAATACATGTTGCGATACAGACCATCCTGCGACACAAGTTCATTGTGCGTGCCGCGCTGTGCGATACAACCCTGATGCAAGACCAGAATCTGATCAGCATTTGTAATGGTACTCAGCCGATGGGCAATAGCAATGATACTGGATTTGCCTTTCATGCTCATCAGCGCCTGCTGAATAATCGCTTCAGTGTGACTGTCGATATTCGCCGTCGCTTCATCCAGAATAAGTACCTTTGGCTCATGCGCCAGCGTGCGTGCCAATGACAATAACTGCCGTTGGCCGGTTGAGAAATTGCCACCCCGCTCCTGCATGGGGGTGTCATAAGCCTGCGGCAGACTCATGACAAAGTCGTGAAGCTGCGCAGCCCTCGCCGCAGCCACCACGCGATCATCCGACATATCCCGACCCAGGGTAATATTTTCACGCACCGAGCCCGTGGTGATAAACGGATCCTGCATCACCACACCGACACCGTTGCGCAGGCTATCCTGATTGATTTCGTGCAAATGATGACCATCCAGCAGAATCTCTCCCGACTGAGGGGCGTAAAAACGCATCAACAGGCTCATCAGGGTACTTTTACCGCTGCCGGTATGACCAACAATAGCGTAGAACTCCCCCGGCGCCACTTTGAAATCAATGCGCTGAAGCACCGGATGTTCACCATCATAGCTGAAGGAAACATCACGAAACTCAACCTCACCCCGACCTACCAGCAGGCTGGCCGATGAGTGCTCTTCCTGCCCTTCGTCAAGGATCTCGAATACCCGCTCACCCGCCACTACAGCCTGTTGCAACATACTCAGCCGCTGCGTCATCTGCAGCACAGGCTCGGTAATGCGCGACAGATAATTGATAAACGCATAGATGACACCCACTTCGACCGCTGTGGACAGGGACTGACTGCCAAAATACAGCAACACCCCAGCCAGGGTCAGCGTCCGCAACAGATCCGGCATGGGACGCAGCAGTAAGGCATCCAGTTTCAGATTGCGCATTCGGGCCTGAAAATGGCTCTGGCTGGTGTCGGTAAATCGTTGCATAAATCGGCTTTGCTGATTAATCAACTGCACCACTCGCATACCCGAGATGGATTCACTCAGTGAGGCATTAATCTGACTGAGTATGCTGCGTGCCCGGTGGTAGCGCGGAGCACTCAAGCGCTGGTAGTTAACCATCACAAGAATCATGACTGGCATAATAATCAGGCAGATCAGCATCAGGCGCAGATCCAGAATGGCCATCGCAATAAATACAGCGACAATCAGGGTAATGCCCTGCACAAATGTCGCCAGCACATGCAGAAACAGATCCTTGATGGCCTCAGTATCATTGGTTATGCGCGACACCAGCTTGCCGGTGGGACGATGATCAAAATAGCTGAGCGGTTTGCGCATAACCGTGCTGAATACCTGACGGCGGATACTACGCACCACTGAAAAGGCTACCTCGTTCAGACGCATGGCCTGCCAGTATCCGGCCCAGGCCGACACGCCATATAGCAGAATGTATGCGCCCGCCAGCCAGACAATGTCAGAAACCGGGTAATTGTTCTGCGTGACATGATCATCCAGAAAGATCTTGATCAGCACCGGCCCCAGCACCTGCCCAAGCGTGGTCAACAGCAACAATACAGCCGCCTCCTTTAGCAAGCGCGGATACGCCAGCGCATATTTCAGCAACCGCCAGAGTGCGCCGCGGTTGACGCGGGCGGGAAGATCATCGTCCTGATACAACGGCCTGCTCCAGTTTCTGATAGTCAAACATACGGGCATACCAGCCGCGTGCACTCAGTAACTGCTGGTGAGTTCCGCGCTCAATAATCTCACCGTGACTCAGCACAACAATCTGTTGAGCCTTTTCAACCGCCGACAGACGGTGACACAGAATGACCGTGGTTCGTCCTTTGCGGGCATCATTCAAGTGCGCCAGGATGCGACGCTCTGTATCTACGTCGACAGCAGAAAGCGCGTCGTCCAGCACCAACACCGGTGCATCGAGCAGCAAGGCGCGCGCAATTGCGATGCGCTGTTTCTGCCCGCCAGACAAGGTTACACCTCGCTCACCCACGACGGTGTCATAGGCTGCGGGAAATCTCAGAATATCCTGTTCCACCGATGCCAGCCGCGCCACTTCCCGAACCTCATCAAGAGAAGCGCCAGGTCTCCCCAGAGCAATATTTTCAGCTATGGTGGCAGTAAACAGAAAGGCATCCTGCGGAACCACAGCAATCATGCTGCGCAGCGCATGCAGGGAAAAGTCAGCGACGGGTGTACCCCCAACACTGACCACATCATCCGGTCCGGCATCGTAGTAACGAAGCAGCAAAGAAATCAGCGAAGACTTGCCAGCACCGGTGGCACCAACAATGCCCAGTGTCTCGCCGGCGGGCAAATGTATGTCGATATCCTTGAGAACGGCCTGTTGAGTTCCGGGATAACAGAACTGCGCGACATGCCACGACAGGCCGTGATTGTCTGCTGCCGTTACATCACCGTTATCTTTGACGGGCGACTGCGCGTCCAACAGTGCGCTGATGCGCGCATAAGCCGCGCTGCCGCGCTCAACCAGGTTCAGCAGCCAGCCGTAGGCAAACATGGGCCAGATCAGGTAACCCAGATACATGGTGAAACTGGTCAGTTGCCCCAGTGTCAATTCCTGTTGCTGGATCAGCCAGGCTCCCATACCCACCGACAGTATGAACGAGGCGCCTACCGTTATAAAAATAGCCGGATCGTATAGCGAATCTGTAGCCGCAACACGCATATTAGCCTCAGCCGCCCGGTCCGCAACCTGCATGAAGTCTTCATCCTCGCGTGTTTCGCGTCCGAAAGCCCGGATCATACGCACCCCGGAAACACTCTCCTGAACCCGATCATTCAGGTCAGAGAAACGCTCCTGAGCGTCTCGAAAACCATCGTGCAGCCGAGTGCCAATAACATAAAAAAACCATGCCATCAGCGGAAAAGGCAACAGCGCCACCAGGGTCAGTTCCCAACTGATAAACAGCATCATCACGGCGAGCACCAGCACACCCGTCACCACACCGTCCAATCCAGACAGCACACCTTCCCCCGCAGTCATTTCCACAGCTGTCACATCATTGGTCGCACGCGCCATCAGGTCGCCGGTACGATGCTGGTTATAAAAGCCCGGAGCCATCAGGGTAAGCTGCCGGTAAACTTTCTGACGCAGCAGCTCGGCAAGCTGAAACGAGGCGCTGAACAGAAACATACGCCACAAGAACCGCATCACATAGATCAGCACACCCAGTACAGCCACTGCCAGCACATAGGTCCACAACTGCCGCATGTCCAATGTCTGCTGTACTACTTGATCAACCAGACGTCCGACCAGCCAGGGAATACTCAGCTCCAGCAGATCAACAAGCACAAGCAACGCGCCGGCAACGGCATAACGACGCCACTGCTGCCTGAAATACCAGCCCAATTTAAGAAATATATCCATCAGATTTGACGCTGCTGTCCCCCGGGAAGTCCCTATTATTGTCAGTCACCAGGAAAATGCCAGCTCGATTTAAGAGGTTTGCAAAAATCTTCGTTTTACCGCTGACCCCGCTTTGTTACAATGCGGCCGAGAACCATCATCACCATGCCACTGCTGAAGGAGAACTAATCCAGCATGAGCACTGAATTAATCAAGGTTGAAGACTTTTACCCGCCCGCCACGTTCAAGCGACTCAAAGACCTGGCAGACACCAAGGAAACTCCTTTTGTTGTCATTGATCTTGAAACAATCAGTGAGCATTACGACACCCTGGTTGAGTATTTTCCGTATGCCAGCGTTTATTATGCGGTAAAAGCCAATCCCGCGCCGGAGATCCTGACACTGCTCCGCGACAAAGGCTCCAACTTTGATGTTGCCTCAATTTACGAGCTGGACAAATTGCTGGGGCTGAACGTTGCCGCGGAGCGCTGCAGTTATGGCAACACCATCAAAAAGAGTAAAGATATCCGCTACTTCTATGAAAAAGGTGTGCGTATGTTTGCCACCGACTCAGAAGCCGATTTACGCAATATTGCCCGTGCTGCACCCGGATCACGCGTGTACGTGCGCATATTGACCGAAGGAAGTCACACGGCTGACTGGCCACTGTCACGCAAATTTGGCTGCCACACAGACATGGCGATCGATCTGCTGATTCTGGCCCGCGACCTTGGACTGGAGCCCCATGGCATTTCCTTCCATGTAGGATCTCAGCAGCGTGATATCGGTGTCTGGGACGCGGCCATTGCCAAAGTCAAAGTGATTTTTGAGCGATTGAAAGAAGAAGACGGCATTGTACTCAAAATGATCAACCTCGGCGGCGGATTCCCGGCCAATTACATCACCCGGGCCAATACTCTGCCAACATACGCCGAGGAAATCACCCGTTTCATTCAGGAAGATTTCGGTGACGACTTTCCTCAGATCATTCTGGAGCCGGGTCGTTCATTGATCTCCAATTCCGGGATTCTGGTTTCAGAAATTGTGTTGATCTCCCGCAAATCTCACACCGCACTGCACCGCTGGATTTTCACCGATGTGGGTAAATTCTCAGGATTGATTGAAACCCTGGACGAAGCCATCAAGTTTCCAATTTATACTGAGAAAACCGGTGAAACTGAAGAAGTGGTGCTGGCCGGTCCAACCTGCGACAGCGCTGATATCATGTACGAGCAGTACAAATACGAGCTGCCACTGAATCTGGCAACCGGTGACCGGCTGTACTGGTTCTCCACAGGTGCTTACACCACCAGTTACAGCTCAGTGGAATTTAACGGCTTTCCGCCATTAAAGTCTTATTTTGTCTGACGAACACGCTGAACTCTTCCGCTGACATAGGCGGCGCTATATGGAAACCCTGCAGATAATGGCAGTGGTTATCTCGTAGAAACGTCGCCTGTTCATGAGTCTCAACACCTTCGGCAACCACAAATATATTCAGCTTACCTGCCATCAGCAAAATGGTCTCAACCAGCGATGTCTGAGTCGCGCCGATCTGCAGATCTTTCACAAATGAGCGGTCAATTTTGACGACCGACACAGGGAACCTGGAAAAATAACTCAAACCCGAATAACCCGTCCCGAAATCATCAATCGCCACTCGAACACCCGCGCTGTCCAAAGCCTGCAAAACGGCCCTCACCTCATCACTGCCATCCAGCAAAACCCGCTCGGTAATTTCGATGGTAACCTGAACGGGAAGCTCTTGCTGCAAAGACCTTAGCCAATCCTGGGCATCATCATCGCGAAGGTGCAGCAATTTGGGTGAAACGTTCACCGACAATGCGATATCCGTTGTCAATTGCGTGTTCAGCTTACTGACAAAATCCAGCGCCTTGCGCAGCACAAACAGATCAATGCGGTTAATCAGTCCCCGCTCCTCGGCCAGAGGAATAAAGACATCAGGCGCCACCCATCCGCCCTCGCCAAGACTCCAACGCACCAGTGCTTCGCAGCTGACTACCTGACCGGTGCTGGCGTCCACCACAGGCTGATAAAAGACACTCAGACTACCACTATCCAGAGCAGAAACCAGATCATTGTATAAACGATGCTTGTGTTCTGATTCCAACTGCATGGCCGCGGTGTAAAATTGCCAGGCGTTACGGCCTGATTTTTTAACCTCGTACATCGCCTGATCAGCTTTGATAACCAGCGTGTCTGCCTCATCTCCGTCATCGGGATAAAACGACGCGCCAATACTGACACTGCAATAAATCTGATGCCCATTTATTCTGAAAGGCTCGCGCATCGCACCGACAATCTGGTCGGCAATACGCGAAACTACGGATGCCGAAAACACATCCACCAACAATGCTACAAATTCGTCACCACTGTGCCTGGCCACGGTATCTTCATTACGGACGCTGGACTGAATTCGTTGCGCAGCCTGGATCAATAGCTCATCGCCGGCATCATGACCCAGGTTGTCGTTCACAGATTTGAAATTATCCAGATCAACAAACAGTACAGCGATGCGTGTGCTGCGACGCCTGGCCTGCAGCAGCGCTGTCTGCAAACGGTCGAGAAACAGGGCGCGATTAGGCAAATGCGTCAGCATGTCATAGTTGGCCTGAAATTCGACCAACTGATCCAGCTTTTTGGACTGCGTTATATCCTGTAGTGCCCCCAACAACTCAACCTGACCGTTCTCGAGGCTGACTGGCTCTGCCTTGATATGCAACCAGACCACTTCACCGTCACGGCGGCGCAATTCAAACTCTTCATCTATTCGTTGTTTCAATACGAGGGCGTGCTGCAGACAATCCTCGAGCCGCTGGCGACTGCTTGTATCCATTGAGTGGCAAAACATTGCCATGTTTATCGATTGCTTCTTGCTGGGCAGCTCCATTATCTCCCGCGTCCGCGCAGACAATTCACTGAACACGCTTCCTGACCAACGCCAACCACCAACTTGCGAGACGTTTTCTACAGCCCGCAAGAATCTTTCATTACGAAAAATAATCTTTCTGAGAGCATCATTCTGTATTAGATGTCGGGCGCGTATCATTAATAGCATTGATGACAATGCAAACACCAGGAAGCTGCTTAGACGCAGCATCCATAACTCCAGAGGCGCGACGGCTGGCAATATGGGTAACGCTGCCAATTGCCACTGACTACCACCGGCAATCACCGGCATACTGATCCTGTCCGGCTGCTCAAACACGTTATCATCGCCAAGGAAGGCACGGCCACTGGCCGCATCATCGCCGCGTCGAAGTGCGACGCGCATGTCAGCGAAAGGCGCGTCCAAGCCCGCCTGTTGGAATATGGTTTCAGCCAGCACGGGGGCCGATACAATGCCCCATAGCCGCTCCTGACCGCCTCTCTCCGGCACAAAAACGGGGGCTCTACCGATAAAAGCCAGACCGCCCTGCACCAGATTTACCGGACCAGCAATAATAACTGTGCGCAGCAGTATCGCCTCCATAACCTGATCGCGTTGATCCGACTGCTGAGTGTAATCCAGCCCCAGAGCGGCTTCATTGCCTGCCAGTGGATAGACATTCCGCACCACCAGGCCTGGCGCCACAGCCAGATTGACCAGAGCCGGCTCACGCGCCATGACAGTGCGCGCATAGGTTTCGAATTGCTCATCGGTGAATTCAGGATCTGAGGCGATGAAGGCTGCCAGCCCATTGATCAGGGACAGGTTATTGGTCAGCGTGCTTTCAAGTTGATACCGCACGACACTCAGTCGATCGGTCAGCGCATCCTGCTGGGTCTGCTGACGCGAATCTACCAGCCGTCGCTCAATATAGCTGTGTAAAACCACTACCGACATGGCCAGCAGCAACCAGCCCCACTGCAAGGTGCGGTTACGGAGCAGCAGGCGTAGTTCAGACCACAATCGTGTCACCGGCAGAATCCTTGACAACTACTGATACCGGTACGCCATGGCGGACACTTTGGGTCACCACGCAGAAACTCTCGAATTGTTCCATTGCCTTGCCGATATCCGGAAGTTCAGATTGCCCGCGGCCCAGGGTAATTTCAACATTCAGTTGGGTAACACGCAGGTATTTTTCGACACGATCCACTGTTCCGGTCACACTGGCGCTCAGCTCGCCCGGATCATTTTTATATTTTCGCAGTGCAAACAGCAGACTGGCAGACATGCAGTTAGCAACCGAGGCTGCCAGCATGGCAGAAGGATTCGGCCCTTCCCCGTCACCCAGTGGTGGCGGTTCATCCGTCATGATATTACCGAACTCGCCAAAGTCGACCTCAAACAGATAATTCTCCAGCAACTTCATATGAACTGAAAACGTTTTGGCGCTCATCAAAAAACCTCTTTAGCTTAACTTTCAGGCAAGTCTTCCATCATGATGCCCAGAGTATCGGATTTGAATTCCCGGCGATAAAGCACAAACACAATCAGTGCTGACAGCGCCATAAACAGCCATGCATTCACAAACCAGCCCAGAGCCGCCATGCTGAAGTAGTAGCTGCGAAGTCCATTGTTGAAGTTACCCGAGGCTTTGGATGCCATCTTGGAAATGGAATCCACATGACGGGCTGTTTCCTCGGCACTGGGATGCAGGGAGTGTTCCGGCGCTCCGCCAATCATGACTGACACCAGACCAAACTGTCGCAAAGCCCAGGTGAATTTGAAGAAACCATATACAAACAGCGTGATCAGCAGCAGCACTTTCAGTTCCCATTCGCCCCGGCTGTTAACATCGGAGAAAGGAACTTCGGCCAGCATACCCATCAGCGCATCAGATGATGACAGCAGCGTCACCAGACCGGCCAGGACCAGCAGCGTTGATGAGGCGAAAAAAGAGACATTGCGCTCCAGGTTGGCAACGATATTGGTATCTGCAATTCGATTCTCCCGGGTCAGCGCCATACGAATCCACTGTTTGCGAAACCGGTGCATGGCGTAGGCCAGGCAAGGCGTATCGGTGCTGCGCAGCCCCGTGTAATACAGGTAGCCTTTGAAGCACGCAGCGAAAAACAGCAGCGCTACCAGATCCCATACATTCAATCTGGCAAATTCAATTGCACTGTCCCACATACACGCCGCGCCGCCCTGATCAGTTTACAGATGTCGTATGACAGTAAACCACCGGCTCAATATCGGCAAGTCCCCGAACAGTCAATTTAGACTCTAACGCGGAACTTCGGCACCCGACCTCTGAGTTGTTCGGCAAAGCTTGCAAATGATAAGGGTCGAAATAACAGGTAAACCTGCTCTTGGTTTAAAAAATTGTTACTATTGCGCTGCGTTGGTTCCCCAGGTATCGGCCTGTCAATTTGTGACTTCAATCACAAATCCTAATGGATTGTAGGAAAATGCTTAGAAGAAAGTATCTATTTGTAGGGGCCTTAACCATTCTCATGGTCGCCGGTTTTATGGCAACCAGCCTGACCAGTTACTTTGTTGCCAGGGACTCACTGGCCAGCAGTATCTCTGATCAGATGCTGCCGCTCACCAGCGATAACATCTATTCGGAAATTCAACGCGATCTGCTCAGGCCCATCCTTATTTCTTCTGTCATGGCGACAGATACGTTTGTGCGGGACTGGGCCCTGACCGGCGAAGATGATGCTGACAGAATCATTGCCTACCTCACTGAAATACAGAACGAATACGACACCATCACGGCGTTTTACGTCTCCGAAGAATCTAGACAGTATTATCACCCCACCGGTGTTCTGAAAACTGTGACAGCGGAAGATCCTGACGATATCTGGTACTTTCGCGTTCGGGATATGCGCACACCATTTGAAGTCAACGTTGATACTGACACCGCGGACCGAAGTCGGGTGAGCATATTTATCAATTACCGCGTACTGGATTATCAAGGACGTTACATCGGCGCGACCGGGGTCGGGCTGTCTGTGCAGGCCGTTACCCGCCTGATCGATACCTATCAGCAACGCTACGACCGCACGATCTATTTTGTTGACCGGCAAGGCAATGTCACATTAACCGGACGGGACTACCAGGGCGTCAACCGGCTACAGGATCGGGCTGGTTTTTCGCCATTGGCTACTCAAATCCTGAGCACTCCCAGTACCTCGCAGGACTTTATCGACCCAAGCGGCGATCACATCTATCTGAACAGCCGCCTGGTACCGGAGTTTGACTGGTACCTGATCGTCGAGCAGCGAGGGACCGCAACTGAGGCACGCCTGGACTCCACATTGCTCAGAAACCTGAGCCTGTCAGGCGGCATCATGATTCTGGTGCTGCTGATCGCCCACTTTACCCTGCGATCCTACCAGCGCAAACTTGAAGACATGGCGACGACTGACCGACTGACCGGTATTGCCAACCGACATTTGTTCGAATCCATATTTGAGCACATCGCGCGCAGCATCAAGCGCTACCCCAGACCGGTTTCATTGATCAGTATCGACATCGATTACTTCAAGAAGGTGAACGACACGCACGGCCACCACGCTGGCGACCTGGTATTGCAAGGCGTTTGCACAGTGATTCAGGAAAATGCACGTGACAGTGATACGCTGTGTCGCTGGGGCGGGGAAGAGTTTGTAATGCTACTGGACAATTGCAGCCTGGAAGAAGCGGTCAAGCGGGCGGAGATCATCCGGGAAGCCGTCAAGGCACACAAGATAGCGTTCGGACGAATGACAATCAGTGTAACGCTGAGCATGGGTGTGACCGGCTATCACGTCGGTGAACCGCTGGAGCGCGTACTATCGCGCGCCGACACCGCGCTGTATGAAGCCAAAGAAGCTGGCCGCGACCGCGTGATCACAGCCAATTGAGCCGGTCGCTTATCAGCTGCGCAGGTGGTATCCAGTTTTGAAAATGCGCTGAATCACCAGCAGACACGCAAGCATGAACACAACAATCATACTCATGCTCACCCATAGACTCACGTCAGCGATTTCATAGAAGCTCCAGCGAAAGCCGCTGATCAGATACACCACCGGATTAAACAACGTCACCGTCTGCCAGAATGCCGGCAGCATGTTGATCGAATAAAAACTGCCACCCAGAAACACCAGCGGCGTCACGATCAGCAGGGGAATGAGCTGCAACTTCTCAAAGTTGTCTGCCCAGATGCCGATAATGAAGCCAAACAGGCTGAAAGTAATGCCCGTGAGCACCAGAAACATCAACATCAAAAACGGATGAGCAATATTCAGATCCACAAAAAAGCTGGCGGTACCCAGGATAATCAGACCCAGCACAATCGCCTTGGTCGCTGCGGCACCCACATAACCCAGCACCACCTCCAGCATGGACACCGGCGCTGACAACAACTCGTAAATTGTGCCCGTGAATTTCGGAAAATAAATGCCAAATGCGGCGTTGGAAACGCTCTGCGTAAGCAGTGACAGCATGATCAATCCCGGCACAATAAACGCGCCATAGCTGACCCCATCAATCTGTGCGATGCGTGACCCGATAGCCGAACCAAAAACCACGAAGTAGAGTGACGTTGTGATGACCGGCGCAATCACGCTCTGCAGGATTGTCCGGCGGGTGCGTGCCATTTCAAACTTATAGATGGCCTTTACTGCATACCAGTTCATTACGCCTCCTCCAGCAACTGCACAAAAATTTCCTCCAGCGAACTCTGGGTGGTACTGAGATCATTAAACACTATGTTCTGATCACGCAGCGCATCCAGCAGCGATGTAATGCCAGTACGATCGGCCTGGCTGTCAAAGGTGTAGACCAATTGATGTCCCTGGCTGCGTATCTCAAGCGCAAAAGCCTGCAGGCTGGCAGGCAGTTCCGTGAGCGGCTGTTTGATATCCAGCACCAGTTCTTTCTTGCCAAGTTTCTGCATGAGCGCCTGCTTTTCTTCCACCAGGATCAATTCACCATTAGCAATTACGCCAATGCGATCCGCCATCTCCTCGGCTTCTTCAATATAATGGGTGGTCAGAATGATAGTGACACCTGTCTTTCTTAATTTGTGTACCAGCTGCCACATTTCGCGGCGCAACTCGACATCCACGCCGGCGGTCGGTTCGTCCAGAAAGAGAATGCGTGGTTGATGGGCAAGCGCTTTTGCAATCAGCAGACGCCGTTTCATACCGCCCGACAGCGTCATGATTTTGTTGTGGCGCTTGTCCCACAATGAAACGTCCTTCAGCACCTGCTCAACGTAGGCATGGTCAGCCGGCTTGCCAAACAGTCCCCGGCTGAAATTAACTGTCACCCAGGGCGTTTCAAAGGCATCTGTGGTCAATTCCTGCGGTACCAGACCAATCATACTGCGTGTATGGCGAAAGTTTTTCTGTATATCCTGGCCATCAACCAGAATCTCACCCGATGTCGGATGCGCAATGCCGCAGATGCTGGAAATCAAAGTGGTTTTGCCGGCGCCGTTAGGGCCCAGCAACGCAAAGATCTCGCCGGGCCTGATATCCAGATTGATATTTTTCAAAGCCTGATGACCACCTGCATAGGTTTTATCCAGGCCCTTGATGCTGACAACAGATTCCATAATATCCTTTCGGTTCTGACTTAGAGGGCGTCAAGCGCTTCCGACAGCTTGCTGACACCGATGACTTTCATACCCGCAATGGGTGTTTTGGGCGCATTGGCTTTGGGCACAATAGCGCGTTTGAATCCATGCTTGGCGGCCTCCTGCAGACGTTCCTGACCACTGGGCACGGGCCGTATCTCGCCGGCCAACCCGACCTCGCCAAAGACCACCAGCTCTCTGGGCAGGGTACGGTCCCGGAAGCTGGACACGATGGCCAGCAGAACGGCCAGATCGGCACTGGTCTCTGTTACCTTGACGCCGCCGACCACGTTCACAAACACGTCCTGGTCGGCCATAAACAGGCCACCATGACGATGCAGCACGGCCAGCAACATGCCCAGGCGATTTTGATCCAGACCCACTGCCAGTCGCCGGGCATTGCCGGATTGCCCGCCATCAACCAGTGCCTGAATTTCCACCAGCAGTGGCCGAGTGCCCTCCCACAGGACCATGACCAATGAGCCGGGGCTGGTTTCGTCAGTGCGCGCCAGGAAGATGGCCGAGGGGTTTTTCACTTCCTTCAGGCCTTTTTCGGTCATGGCAAACACGCCCAGCTCATTGACGGCGCCAAAGCGGTTTTTCTGACCACGAAGAATGCGATAGCGCGTGTCGCTGCCGCCCTCCAGCATGACAAAGCAGTCAATCATGTGTTCCAGTACCTTGGGACCGGCCAAGGTGCCGTCCTTGGTGACATGCCCAACCAGAAACAGCACGGTGCCAGTCTGTTTGGCATACTGAATCAGATAGGCCGCACATTCACGCACCTGCGACACACTGCCCGGCGCCGAGGTCACAGCACCGCTGTGCATGACCTGAATGGAGTCCACCACAAGCAAAGCCGGTTTTACCTCAGAGGCCAGCTCGCAGATAGTTTCAACCTGTGTTTCAGCCAGCATTTTCAGATTTTTCTCCGGCAGCTCCAGACGCCTGGCCCGCATGCCGACCTGCTGCAGAGATTCCTCGCCGGTGACATACATGGCGGGCATGCTCTGCGCCAGCGTACACATCACCTGCAGCAGCAGCGTGCTCTTGCCGGCACCGGGATTACCGCCGATCAGAATCACCGAGCCAGGCACCAGACCGCCGCCCAGCACTCGGTCCAGTTCGCTCATGGAGGAGCTGAAACGTGGCACAGCTTCAACATCAATCTCGGACAGGTCCTGCACGGCGACCGAGGTCTGGCCCGCGTAACCCTGGCGACGGAAATCAGCCTTAACCGCCGGCGAGGCATTTTCCGCCCCCAGTGAAATCCGCGTCAGCGTATTCCAGGCCTTGCAGGCGCCGCACTGCCCCTGCCACTTGCTGAATTCCGAGCCACAGTCTGAGCAGACATAGGCGGTTTTGGTTTTTGCCATAACTCCCTTACCGGTATCTGTATTCGACGCGCGCCGTAATCTGGCAGAACAGCTCATACGCGATGGTGTGGCACAGCCGTGCAATCCGATCAGCTGGCAGCGAGGCACCCCAGGCCTGGCCCCACAACAGGACTTCATCACCGGCCAGAGCAGGAATGCCGGTCAGATCTACCGTCAGCATGTCCATGGACACCCGTCCCGCCAGTGTGGCATCCCAGGCCTGGTCCCGGGCATGAATCACCACCGGCGTGCCCGTGGGCGCGTGACGAGGATAGCCATCACCATAGCCAATGCCGATCACACCAATCTGCATATCCTGCGGCGCCGTAAATGTCGCCCCGTAACCCACGGTATCGCCTGCTTTCACCTGATTCACAGCAATCAGCCGTGACTTCAGATTCATTACCGGTTGCAGCCCCTCATCCGGACCTTCCCGGCCTATCATGGGGGAAGCGCCGTACAGCATGATGCCGGGGCGCACGATGCCAAAGTGAGTCTGTGGCCAATTCAGGATGCCGGCTGATGCGGCAAGTGTGCAATGATGGCCATCTGTCAGACCCAGGTCTTGCGCCAGCGTTTTAAAATTCTGTAACTGCCGCGGCGTCAGCGATTCTTCCATATCATCCGCACAGGCCAGATGCGACATCAATACCAGTTCAGCACCGGCATCCAGGTCCCTGATCTGCTGCCAGATCGTCGGCACCTCAGGCATGGGCATCCCCAGCCGACTCATGCCGGTGTTGGTCTTCAGCCAGACATGCAATTTACCGCCGGCCGGACGCAGCCCCTTTTGCCAGGCCTGCTGCAACAGACCAAGCTGCCAGTCCGAGTGCAGCACCCAGTAAAAACCCTGCTGTAAAACTGTCGCCATCTCGTTGGCATCCAGTGGACCGCGCATCAGAAGAATCGGGCGGTCGGCGATGTACTGTCGCAGACTCAGGGCTTCACGCAAGGTCACTACCGCAAACAGATCATCCGGCCGCATCACTTCCTGCAAAGCGGTTGCGATGCGCGGTGCGCCATGTCCGTAAGCATTGGCTTTGACAACAGCGCAGGTACGACTGGCAGGTGCCAGTTCCCTGGCCCGCCTGAAATTGTGCTGCACGGCCGACAGGTCAATATCAGCCCAGCTATGCGCAGACAACAGGGTGTAATCTTCAGGTAATGAGTCAGGCATAGCTGTCATCATAATCAGGTCGGGCGAGATTCTCGAAGCGTGTAAAGTGTCCCAGGAAGCCCAGTCGCACCGTTCCTATCGGACCGTTACGCTGCTTGCCGATAATAATCTCCCCCACCCCTTTGTCCTGCGTGTCTTCATTATAGACTTCATCGCGGTATACAAAGGCGATGATGTCCGCGTCCTGCTCGATAGCACCTGATTCGCGCAGGTCAGACATCACCGGCCGCTTGTTGGGACGCTGCTCAAGACTCCGGTTGAGCTGCGACAGAGCAATCACAGGACAATTGAACTCCCGCGCCATGGTTTTCAGGGAGCGGGAAATTTCCGAAATCTCGCCCACGCGGTTGTCGCCAAACCCTTTAATCTGCATCAGTTGCAGGTAGTCGACGACGACCAGCGCCAACCCACCATATTCACGCACAACACGCCGGGCCCGGGCGCGCATTTCAGTTGGACTCAGACCTACCGTGTCGTCGATCAGCAGCGGGCGGTCCTTGAGCCTGGCAATGGCCGCAGTCAGCTTGGGCCAGTCTTCGTCTTCAAGCTGGCCGCTGCGCAATCGACTCTGATCAATCCGGCCAATCGAGCTGAGCATACGGAAAATCAGACTCTCGGCGGGCATCTCCAGGCTGAATACCAGTACCGGCATATCCTGATGCAGCACGGCATGCTCAGCCAGGTTCATGGCAAAGGTGGTTTTACCCATGGAGGGACGACCGGCAACAATAATGAGATCAGACTTCTGCAGACCGGAAGTCTTTTTATCCAGATCAATATAGCCAGTCGACAAGCCCGTAATACCGCCCTTGGATTTGATCAGCTCATCAATTTTTTCTACGGCCTTGGTGAGCAGCGGATTGACCTGCTGCGGGCCGCCATCACGGGCCCGGTTATCGGCAATTTTGAACACCATTTGTTCAGCCATGTCCAGCACATCGGAGGCCGGCCGGCCAGCCGGGTTAAACGCGTTATCGGAGATTTCGTTGGAGACACGGATCAGCGTTCTGAGCGTCGACCGCTCACGGATAATCTGCGCATAGGCGGTGATATTGGCCGTACCCCGTGCATGACTGGCCAGATCGCTCAGGTATTCAACACCACCGGCGGTTTCCAGATCGTTCAGGCTATCGAGCGATTCCACCAGCGTCACCACATCAATCGGCTTGCTGGCCTCCACCTGACGCTGCATGACCGTAAAGATCAGTTGATGTTCGTGACGGTAAAAATCTTCAGGCTGAAGAATTTCAGCGACATTATCCCAGGCCGTATTGTCCTGCATCAGTCCACCGAGCACCGCCTGCTCTGCCTCCACCGAATGGGGCGGCACCTTCAGCGCCGTTACTTTAGCCTCTGCCATTATCTGTATTCCCGAAATCCCTGATCGAAAGCGCCCAAAAAAAAGCACCGCTGCCCTTGCGGACGGCGGTGCTCTATTCTTGCACCGCGCGAAGGTTCACACAACCTCCGGGCGGTTCTTTGCGCAGTGGCGTGTTACGCAGGCACAACGGCCAGTGTAATCACTTCTTCTACTTCATAACCCAGGTCGATGGTGATTTCCCATTCGCCGGTTTCACGGATCACGCCCAGCGGCAGTCGAACTTCCGCCTTGGTGATGTCGCCGCCAGCCGCATTAACCGCATCAGCGATGTCGCGGGTACCGACTGAACCGAACAGTTTGCCTTCATCGCCGGCGTTGACAGCTATTTCAATGCGCATTTCCTTCAGCTTGGCAGCACGAGACTGGGCCGCAGCCACTTTCTCGTTGTGCGCAGCCATCAGCTCGGCGCGACGGGTTTCAAAGTCTGCCAGATTCGCTTTAGTAGCCGGTACAGCCTTGCCCTGCGGGAACAGGAAGTTACGTGCGTAACCTGCTTTAACAGCAGCCTGATCGCCGACATTGCCCAGACGGCCCACTTTTTCCAACAAAATTACGTTCATGTTTAGATCCTCAATTAATCCCAGATTCATCATCCGGCGGTGGTGCCGCCCGGCGCCGGAAGTCGTAAAAACTGTCCAGCAACGCGGCAACCGCTAGCAACTGTGTCAGAGGCGGATTCAGCATCAGCATATAAAACGCCACCAACCAAAGCCGCGACAATTTCTTTATTCCTACCAGACCGTGTACCAGTGCGATGCCTGCAAAAAACAGGGGCATCAAAAAGTACATGACCCAGCCGGTTAATACGGTTACTCCAAAACTGGCCAGTATAAACAACAGAACCAGTAGCAGCGCCACACCCGGCTTGAAGCGCAGTTGGTGGAATTCACGCTGAAAACCACCCGGGTTATACAACACCGCCTGCCACCAGCGGGCCACCATCAGCAGACAGATGGCCGCAAACATGTGGATGACGCCGAATACACTGATCAGCGCATTGCGCATGACATCAGCCGGAATCTCCGGTTGTTCAGGCATGTCGGCACTGTCAAAAAACAGTGACACCTGCTGCTGCAGCAGGTCCAGAAACTCCGGGCGCAGCCGCAGCACCATCTCGGCACCAACGCCAACCGCAATAGCTGCAAGCAGCGTCGTTTGCCATGAACCTGCCTGTCTCAGCACTGTCGCCAGCACTGTGACCCCGACCATCAACACCAGAGGTGTCAGGTCGCCCATACTGGCCCAGCCAATCAGCGGCAGTACCGCCCAGGCTGCTACCAGTAAGGCCTCGCGCGGACCGTGTCTTAAACACACCAGGCCGACCAGAGCCGGACTGAGCATGTTCACCAGGGGTATAATGCCGCACAGCACCGATGCGATGATCGCCTGTCGGCGACCGTTCATTGCGTACTGCGCCAAACCCCGCATAGTAACCGTTTACCGTAGCCCCGCCGCGGCGGGACGCCTTATACGTTGTGGCTGTCTGTGTACGGAATCAGAGCCAGGTGGCGCGCGCGCTTGACGGCGGTCGCCAGTTGGCGCTGATAACGTGCTTTAGTGCCAGTAATCCGGCTGGGAACAATCTTGCCTGTCTCAGAGATATAGGCCTTCAGTGTTTCCAGATCCTTGTAGTCAATCTGGTCGATACCTTCTGCCGTAAATTTGCAAAACTTACGACGGCGGAAAAAACGTGACATAGTCAGTATCCTTTACAAATTCAGTGATTAGTTGTTGTCGTCGTCGCTGTCATCATCTGAATCGACGTCGTCATCATAGTCTTCGTCGTCATCAGAATCATCGCTCTCAGCGGCTTCACGGGCAGCGGCCTCTTCTTCGATACGGCGCTTCTGCTCGGCACGGGCACGACGCTCACGGCTCTCGCGCTCACCTTTCAGGATCAGAGACTCTTCAGTGACCGGGCCATCTGTTTTGATGACCAGGTTACGCAGAATCGCATCATTGTAACGGAACAGAGTAACGATTTCGTCCAACACTTCCTGGCCGCACTCAACGTTCAGCAGGATGTAGTGGGCTTTGTGAATTTTGTTGATCGGGTAAGCCAGTTGACGGCGGCCCCAGTCTTCCTGACGATGGATCTTGCCACCGCTTTCGGTGATCAT